>JAKOGP010000010.1 GCA_022239325.1 Flavobacteriaceae bacterium LSUCC0859
CATGGACGGGTTATACGGACGTTAGTGCGGGTACGTTAGTGATGGGTAGTTCAGGATCTATCCCTAGTGGTAAGAATTTAAAAGTAGATGGGGTATTGGACTTAAAGGGTCAAAATTATACGACTAACACTTTTAATGGAGTTGGTCGTGTGACGAGCAGTATTTTGGGAGACGCGACTCTTAGTGTGAGTAATTCAGGAATCTTTAGCGGGTTGTTGGAAGACGGCATTGGTCGTTTGTCTATAGTAAAATACAGTTCTAATATATTGAGTTTAACAGGTGCAAACACCTATAGTGGTTTAACTACGGTTAGGGGAAGTGGTCGTTTACTTATAAGTAATAGCAGTGCATTGGGTGCTACGGTTAGTGGTACAGTTGTAGAGAGCAGTTCTAGTTTACAGCTCACAGGAGATATATCGGTGGGTGATGAGTACTTAACTTTATCTGGTGTGGGGTATAGTAGTCAGGGTGCTTTATATAATGTAAGCGGTAGCAACACCTGGTCTGGGACTATAGATTTAGATACGTCGGACACTTATATAGAGGTAGACAGTGGTAGTGATTTGTCTTTATTGGGAGCGAGCAGTATAGTTTCTTCCAATAATAGGAATCTGTTTTTATTTACTAGGGGAGATATGCGTATAGCCGGTGTGATAGCTAATGGGAGTGGGTATTTAAGTAAGAGAGACGACGGCACCCTGAGTTTAGAGGGTAATAACACATACACAGGGGCCACGAGTATTACCAATGGGATTGTAAAGATAAGTCACGACAATGCTTTAGGAGATGTGAGTGGTGCTACCACAGTGAGTAGTGGTGCGAGTTTGGCATTAGAAGGAGGTATAGCTGTAGGTGTAGAGCCCATAACGATAACAGGTTCGGGTCACGACTCAGATACGGGAGCACTAACGAGTTTGAGTGGAGATAATAGTTATGGAGGTTTAATCACACTGTCTAGTAATGCGAGTATTCACACGAGTAGTGACACGCTCACCTTAGACGGCAGTGCTGCTATTAGTGCGAGTTCTGGTAGGTATTTAACGGTAACGGGAGCGGGTGATTTAATTGTAGAGGGTAGTGTATCTATTCCAAACAATGGTAGGATTGTTTTAGATAGTGGCACTCATTTAAAGATGGGCGCTAGCGATGTACTGAGCAGTACAATAGACTTAGAATTTAATGGGGGTAGTTTTTACACCCAGGGGTATAACAATGAGTTGGACCAATTGATACTGACAGAGGACAGTGACTTGGTATTGGGTACGGGTAGCCATACGCTTAGGTTTACAGAGGCTGGAGCGTTTAACTTTAGAAAGCTCAGGATAAAGGATTGGTCGGGCACTTATGGTGGTAGTGGTGCGAGTGGTAGTGCAGGTAAGGTGTATGTAACGGCAGGCATGGATAGGGAGAAGCTAGACCAGATAAGTTTTTACAACAGTGGGGACGGTAAGGATTATTATGCATTGCAGTTAGAGAGCCAGGAGGTAGTCTCTGGAGATGATCGTTTAGGTACGGCCACGGGATATAGTAATGTAAGGATCTCAGACGCCGCTACGGTGAATGGGGTTTGGAGTGGGGATGGTAGTTCTGGAT
>JAKOGP010000011.1 GCA_022239325.1 Flavobacteriaceae bacterium LSUCC0859
ATAACTACACCATTGTAGACCAAAGCAGTACCACAGCTAGCATTACCGCCAAGACAGTCTCTGTAACAGGAAGCACTGGTATAAACAAAACCTATGACGGCAACACGAATTTACCACTAGGAGTAATAGGTTACGGTAGCCTTACAGGCGTCATAGGCTCAGAAGACGTGACCCTCTCTGGCGTAGGCGTCTACGACGCAGCCAGCGTAGGATCTAGAACTATAGCCATAGGTACCGTGACCCTTACCGGGGCAGATAAAGGCAACTATAGCCTGAACTGGACCAATGGCTCAGGAACTATTTCTAAAAAGACACTTACCGTTACAGCTAATAACGACGCTAAGTTTGTAGGTGAGTCAGACACTCCTGCTTACAATGGGGTAAGCTATAGTGGCTTTGAAGGATCAGATAGTGTATCTGATATTAATGTGAGTGGCCTTGCCATTACAAGGAGCAATAGCAGCCAAAACGACGCAGGCAGTTACCCAGGAACCCTTGTGCCCTCTGGCGTAACAGCTAGTAATTATGATATTAGTTATGTAAATGGAGACTACACCATTATACCAGCAGACAAGCTGCTGCTTAAAGTAACGAATCAGACAACCACTTATGGCACTTCTGCTACTTACACCATAACATCTGCCCAATATTACAAAACAGGCACTGGTCTTGTAAACCTTACCGTTCCCACCCCAAGCGCTGGTGTTTATCCTATAAACGATGGAGCCAGCACGATAAACATACAAGTGCAGCCAGCCAGCCCAGTAAACAGCACAGCAGGAAAACTGGCAGTGGGCACCTATGGCCTAAGAGCCACTGTGGTCTCTGGAAGCTCAGGCAACTTTAGTAACAATATAGAAGTAATCGGTAGCCACAGCGTGGCTAAGAAATCCCTCACAGCCACCGCTAGTGGAGTGAGTAAGGTATATGACGCCACCACGGCTATGAACGGCGTAAGCCTAGGATTAAATGGTCTTGAAACAGCAGACGTAGTAACCGTTAATGGAACTGGTTCCTTTAGTAGCCCCAATGCTGGCACAG
>JAKOGP010000012.1 GCA_022239325.1 Flavobacteriaceae bacterium LSUCC0859
TAATCACGCCACCCGTCTGTCCATCATTAGTCCCATCCGTAGTTAAACTACTATAAGCCGTATGAATCTCTATGTCTCCATAAGCACCATCCCTACTACTGTCATATCTAGCGTCACCGCCTATAGCACTCACATTAGATCCTATATTCATCCCTAATACGCCCCTGATATATATGTCTCCAGCCTCAGAAGCATAGGCATTACTACTATTATAAGTATTATTAGCGCCCGATGACTCTATATAATTATCTATGCTAACAATACCGTCAGAGTCCAAACGTATGTCTCCAGACTTCTTTAAACTACCTCCCGTATTCGCGTTCGCTCCCTTAGTACTTATATAAGCATTAATACGTATATCTCCCTCTGACTCCAATATTAAATCATGGGTCTCATAGTAATAAGAACCACTGCCACTTGTAGTTGTTAGTAGTATATAGTCATTTACCTCTATAATACCCTGGGCCTTTAAATGTAAATACTTGGACGTACTACTTTTACTATAAGCAAGTAGATCATCCTCAACATAAATACTACCCACCTGGGTGCCTG
>JAKOGP010000001.1:0-332859 GCA_022239325.1 Flavobacteriaceae bacterium LSUCC0859
GACGTAGTAACCGTTAATGGAACTGGTTCCTTTAGTAGCCCCAATGCTGGCACAGACCTTAGTTATACCATAGCAGGTCTTTCTTTGGCTGGCGCCGATGCAGACAACTACTACCTCTCTGCTGGAGCTAGTTTCTCGGGTACAAATGGAGTTATTACCAAAGCACCACTCACTGTAACGGCCAACAATGACAATGGTGTAGACACAGACCCAGCGTATAGCGGTGGTAATGGCGTAGCCTACACAGGCTTTAAAGGCTTAGATGGAGTTTCAGATTTAGGTGGCACCCTGAGCTATACGGGTAGCAGCCAAGGGGCCACCTCTGCAGGTACCTACACCATTGTTCCAGGAGGGCTCACCTCTTCTAACTACTCCATTACTTTTGTAGCAGGCACGCTTACTATTATAGTAGGAGACTCCGACGGAGATGGAGTCAGAGACCCATCTGACAACTGCCCCACTACCCCAAATGCAGACCAGGCAGACGCAGACGGGGACGGAATAGGTGATGTCTGTGATAATGCTCCAGGTATATCCAATCCAGACCAGAGAGATACGGACGCAGATGGTATAGGAGATGTAGCAGACCCAGACGACGACAACGACGGCTGCCCAGATACCTCAGACGCCTTCCCACTAGACCCAAGCGAATGCTCAGACAATGATGGAGACGGCATAGGAGACAACGCAGACACAGACGACGACAATGACGGAGTACTAGACACAGTAGACAACTGTGCCTTCACTTCTAACGCAGATCAGTCAGACATAGACGCAGACGGCATAGGAGATGTGTGCGATACAGACATAGATGGAGATGGTTGGACAAATGAGCAAGAACAGGCCTGCGGCTCAGACCCAACAAACACCACAGACACGCTCACAGACTTTGACCGAGATGGCCTTCCAGACTGCTCCGACCCAGATGACGACAATGACGGTTATTTAGACACAAACGACGCCTTCCCATTAGACCCTAGCGAATGGCTAGACAGCGATGCAGACGGTACAGGAAACAACGCAGACACAGATGACGACAACGATGGCCAGAGTGACGAAGAAGAAATCTTCTGTGGTACAGACCCCCTAGACGCTAGCAGCTTCTCTGGAGATGTAGACGCAGACGGTATTACAGACTGCAGAGACACAGACAATGACAACGACGGGGTGAATGATGTGAGCGACGCCTTCCCACTAGACCCTGCAGAATGGACAGACACAGACGCAGACGGCATAGGAAACAATGCAGACACAGACGACGACAATGACGGCTACTCAGACCTAGACGAGCTGGAATGTAACAGCAACCCATTAGATGCAAATGAGCTCCCAGCAGATTTAGACGCAGACGGCGTACCAGATTGTAAAGACACAGATATAGACGGAGATGGTTGCATTAATACAGAAGATGTATTCCCAAGAGACCCCAGCGAGTGTCTAGACACAGACGGAGACGGCCTGGGAGATAATGTAGATGTAGACGACGACGGAGATGGTGTAATAGACACCAACGACGCTTTCCCATTAGACCCAAGTGAATGGGCAGACGCAGATGGAGACGGCATAGGAGACAATGCAGACACAGATGATAATAACGATGGCTTTGATGATGAAAAGGTAGTGATCTCAGGATTGCTCACACCCAATAGCTCTGGAATGGAAAGCACTTGGAAGATTATAAACATAGAGCAGTACCCTAATGCGAGAGTAGCGGTGTTTGACAAAAACGGTATGGAGGTGTTTAAGGCCCAAAATTATAGAAATAACTGGAGAGGTACTTATAAAAACAATACCCTTCCAGCTGGTTCATATTTGTATAGGCTAAACCTTGGAGATGGTAGTCCCGCAAAAGAAGGTTGGTTGTATATACAATATTGATTTTAGAACTAAAGTGTATTTAATAGATTTTTTAGTACC
The DNA here is from genome assembly GCA_022239325.1 of Flavobacteriaceae bacterium LSUCC0859. Lineage (GTDB taxonomy): Bacteria > Bacteroidota > Bacteroidia > Flavobacteriales > Flavobacteriaceae > MAG-120531. The sequence goes on from JAKOGP010000001.1 coordinate 1,918, forward strand.
GTTTAACTATTTATTCACAATTAAAACGAATTTTATAACAAAATAGATTTTATTAAGAGTACCTTGTCAAAATAAGTTCTGATTAATAATAAATCTATTCAATGAAGCTACTCAACAGCAAAAAATTCATTTATATATATATTTTTTGCTTGAGTTTGTTCTCTGTGGGAGCTAAAGCTTCATATAATGTTAAACTCAAAGATTCTATCAGTAGAACACTGCCTATAAAACCTTTGACACTCAAACCTACCTCCCACCTAGCTTTTCCAGATAAACCCCTTTTGCTATTCTCAGATCCTGGTGGTGTGAGCTCAGGCCTTGAATTGTGGTTAAAAGCAGACGAAGGGGTAAGTTCTAGTATAGGAAGTACTGGAGGAATTTGGGAAGATCAGAGTGGGAACAATAGAGATGCAACCAATACAGCTACCAATCTAAGTGATGACGGAAGTGGTACACCAAATATTTCTATCAACAATAGTTCTAACCTCATAAACTACAATCCTAATTTAGACTTCAATTTTGAGCAACTAGAGGTAAACCTCAATATTAATCCCACTGCCATAGGAACCATGGATGTTTTTGTGATTGCTAAGGGGAATAACGCTATTTTAGGGAATGAAAATGGTGGTGTAGATCGTTCTATTGCCCCCAACAGAGTGTCTAATGGGGAAGACATCAAAGATTATTTTTTTAGTGCTTCAGATACAAAATACAATGGTGAACTTAAAATTTTTCATTATGCTTTTGGTGCTACCTCTAATTCTGCTGCAACCAGCTATGTTTATATCAATGGGAAACTACTTAAGACTTTTACTGAGCGAAACTCTGATGGTGGCTACAATAAATTATACATAGGAAATGCAGGAAACGCGGGAAGCTTTTCAAACCAATTGGCAGAGGTAATCATTTATGATCAAAATCTTAGTACTACAAATAAAAATAAAGTACAAAGTTATTTATCCCTCAAATATGGAATTCCCTTAGATAACGCAACTACAACCGATTACATAGCCAGTGATGACAGTATTATCTTTGACGCCTCTGCCAATTCTGGTTATACCACTGGGGTTTTTGGTTTGGGAAGAGACGACGATTCTTCTTTGGATCAACGAATTTCTAAAAACGGTGGATCGGACCTGTTGGTTTCCATACAAAACAACTTTAATCTAGCCAACAATCATGCCTCTAGATCTATTACACACAGTAATAATGACCAATTTTTAATCATTTCCAATAATGGACAGGCCAATTCTTCAGACAATACAAATGTAGACTTAGATGAGTTTGAAAATAGGTTTAGAAGGGTATGGAAAGTGAATTTATCAGGGGGCTTTAACCAAGATGTAGCCCTGAGATTTGACGCTTTTGGTTCTTCAGTTACAGCCAATCAAAGGTACTTGCTAACAGACGACGACGGAGACTTTTCAAATGGAGGTACCGTAAACGAAGGAGTTTTAGGTACGGACAAAATTATTTCTGGAGTTCGCTTTAGCAGTTCCAGACCCTATTTTACGGTAGCAAAAATTTCTAGCCTGTCAGACTCTGATTTAAGTGATTTTGATGACATTACTAAAATATACTCTGACCCTGATTTTACTTACGACACACCGAGCACCAGTAGTTCGGGAACCATGACCTACAGTATTGAAGATAGCAGTATAGCTGTTATAAATTCTAGTACAGGAGTAGTAGAAATTAAAGGTGTTGGTAGTACCATAGTTACAGCCAGTCAGGTTTCAGATGGCACTTACAAATCTGGCACTATAACTGCAACACTAACAGTAAATAAAGCCCCTTTAACCATCAGCGCTCAAAACAAGAGTAAAACTTATGATGGAAATATTTATAGCTCTGGTTACACTGTAAGCAGTTCAGGATTTAGATCTGGTGAGTCTCTGGCCAACCTTACTGGAAGTTTGAGTTATTCTGGAACAGCGATTACAGCTACCAATGCAGGTGCCTATGTCATTATCCCATCCGGATACAGCTCAAACAATTACACCTTTACCTATGTAAATGGAAGTTTAGTTATAGGAATAAAGACACTCACTATTACCGGTATAATAGCCCAAGACAAAGTATACGATGGCAACACCACGGCTACCATAGACACATCAGGAATAGATTACGATGGCTTGGTAGCTGGAGAAAATGTAACTATAGCAAGCAGTTCCGGAGAGTTTGACAACAAAAATGTGGGTACTAGCAAAACGGTAAGTCTTACCAACACCTACGCAGGATCTGATCTGAGTAATTACACCATCGTAGACCAGACCACTACTACTGCCAGTATTACTGCCAAGACAATAACAGCTACTTTAACAGGCACCATTAGCAAGCCTTACGATGGGGACACTAGCGCTACGCTCACTACGGCAAACTATCTTTTGTATGGATTTGTTTCTGGAGAATCTGCTACTATTACCCAGACAGCGGGAACTTATGACACTGCTGCTGTAAGAACAGGAAAAGAAGTAACTGCTTCTTTATCTGGCGCATACAGCCCAGCCTCTGGAACAGATTTGAGTAACTATTCGCTGGCCAGTACAGCCACTTACACCTTAGGGGTCATTAGCTCCAAGATCCTTACCATCACCGGTATAATAGCCCAAGACAAAGTATACGACGGGAACTCCACGGCCACCATAAACACAACAGGAATAGATTACGAGGGCTTGGTGACTGGAGAAAATGTAACTATAGCCAGCAGCTCTGGGGTGTTTGACAACAAAAATGTGGGTACTAGTAAAACGGTAAGTCTTACCAACACCTACGCAGGATCTGATCTGAGTAATTACACCATCGTAGACCAAACCACTACTACTGCCAGTATTACCGCCAAGACAGTCACGGTAACCCACAGCGGAACCATTTCTAAAATATACGACGGTAACACCAATGCCAGCATAGACCTAAGTGATTACTCCATAAGTGGTTTTATCACTGGAGAATCTGCTACCATTACCCAGACATTGGGAACTTATGACACGAAAAGTGTGGGCACTGGAAAAACAGTGAGTATAGACCTTAGTGAGGCATATAACCCAGCCTCAGGAACACTAATGAGCAACTATGCACCCACCCAAAGCCTTAGCCTTAACTATGGGGTTATCAGTGGGAACTCTATAACACTCAATGGAAATACCGATATTAACAAGGTCTATGACGACAACCTTCAACTACCTTTTGGAGTTACTGCCTATGGAGCACTTAGTGGTGTTGCCAGTGGGGATCATGTCATTGTAACAGGAGCTCCAGAATTTGATAATGAAAATGCTGGAAGTAGAAATATTGTCCAGGGGTCATTAAATATCAGCGGAAGAGACGCTTCTAATTACAGTTTTAACTGGATTAATGGATCTGGAAACATTTGGAGTAGAACACTTAGCGTCACCGCAAAAAATGACGCTAAATTTGTAACTCAATCAGATGTAACTGGCTTTAAAGGAGTGACTATCATAGGCTTTATAAGTGATGACAACATCACAGACGACCTCAGTGGCAGTCTGAGTATTTCCCGCACAAATTCAGCGGAAGAATCGCCAGGTATTTACACCAATGTTTTAAGCCCTACAGGCTATACGGCTACGAATTACCAAATAAATTATGTGGCTGGAGACTACACCATTGTAGCTGCAGATCAATTACTGGTAGACATCCAAGACCTCACACAGACCTACGGGACAGATTTTGCATATACTATTTTAAGTGGAAAGTATTACAGCAGCAGCTCTTCTACGGTGATTACACTAGCCAGTCCCAGCATTTCTGCTGGGGTGGTAACCTTTAACGACGGTGTAGGTGGGCAAGCCATCTTTAAGGTATCGGCGAGCGGAGCGAGCTATAGTTCAGCAGGGTATTTAGAAGTGGGTAGCTATCCCTACACCGCCATAGATATCACGGAGACTTCTGAGAACTTTTCAAACATAATTACCATTAGAGGTACCCTAGCCGTGGTTGCCAAAACGGTGACCCCAAGCATAGGAACCGCCTCTAAGGTGTATGACGGTACAGCTGCAACAGTAGGGCTCTCCCCTATTTTAGATGGTGCCCTTACGGGCGATGCCTTGAGTGTTACAGGAATTGGAAGCTATGAGCAATCCAATGTAGGAACTGGACTTAGATATAGCCTAAACTCCTTGAACTTAGGTGGAACCGATGCTTCTAACTATATCCTAAGCGGAACAGGTACGCTATCCAAAACCAATGGTGTTATAAGTAGGGCACCCCTTGTTATTACGGCCAATGACTTTAGTAAAATTGCCAATAGTGTAGCATACAGCGGTGGTAATGGGGTGTTGTTTAGCGGTTTTGTAGCCACGGAAGATGAAGGTGTTTTGGGAGGTAGTTTAACCTATGGCGGGTCTAGTCAGGGAGCAACTGCAGTGGGAACTTATGAAATTGCACCCTCTGGTTACAGTGTTTCTAATTACAGTATTAGTTATATGAATGGTACCCTCACCATAAGGGCAGGAGACTCAGACGGAGATGGCATTTTAGATGTGAATGACAACTGCCCCACGGTGGCTAACCCAGATCAGGCAGATCTAGATGCAGACGGTTTAGGAGACCTTTGTGACTCAGATATAGACGGAGATGGATTTACCAATACAGATGAAGAGGCTTGTGGTACAGACCCCAGAGACGTTACAGATTTTCCATCAGACCTTGACGGTGACGGTAGCCCAGACTGTGTAGACCCAGATAGAGACGGAGACGGTATTTTAGATGTGAACGACAACTGCGTGTCTACCCCTAATACAGACCAGGCAGACTATGATTCTGACGGTCTTGGAGATCTTTGTGATAGCGACATGGACGGCGACGGCTTTTCCAATGAAACAGAAATTGCTTGTGGCACCAATCCTTTAGATTTTAACGATTTTCCCATAGACACAGATGGAGACGGCTTGGCAGATTGCGAAGATCCCGACGACGACAATGACGGCCAAACTGACGAAGATGAGATAGCCTGTGGTTCAAATCCCCTATTGGCCAGTAGCAGATCTGCAGATATAGATCTAGACGGTATTGTTGATTGTTTGGACCCAGATATAGACGGGGACGGATGTCTAAATGAGGAAGATGAATTTCCTTTGGACGCTTCTGAGTGCTGGGACACAGATAAAGATGGGATTGGTAATAATAAAGATGAAGACGACGACGGAGACGGACAGATGGATGTCCATGAAAACCAGTGTGGCTCTGACCCATTGAATTACCAGAGTATGTCCTTAGACACAGATGGAGATATGGTTCCAGACTGCGTAGATGAGGATGACGACAATGACGGCTACAAAGACCTTGTAGAAGAGGCATGTGGCACCAACACATTAGACGCTAATAGTAGGCCTTTAGACACAGACTCAGATGGCATTTTAGACTGTAACGATTTGGACGACGACGGGGACGGCCAATCAGATACAGAGGAACTGGCCTGTGGCACCAATCCTTTAGACTCTAGTAGCTTTACGGCAGACACAGATGGCGATGGTGTAACAGACTGCTTTGACCCAGATATAGATGGAGACGGCTGTTTTAACGAGCAAGACGCCTTTCCATTGGACCCTACAGAATGTGTAGACACAGACTCAGACGGCCAGGGCAATAATAAGGATTTAGATGACGACGGAGACGGCCAAACAGATGCACAGGAGATAAGCTGTGGGTCAGATCCATTAAATGAGCTTAGTCTTTCAGAAGACCTAAATGAAGACGGTATACCAGACTGTTTAAAACCTTTTGATATTGAAATTTCTGAACTATTAACACCTAAAGAGTTTGGCCGTGAGTCTGTCTGGGAAATTAAATATATTGAGTACTTTCCAGCTAGTGAAGTTTGGGTATACGACCGTCATAAAAATGTAATCTTTCATAAAAAAAGGTACACCAATGACTGGAGTGGTACCCATAAAAAAACAGGGGCATATGTTCCCGCCGGTTCTTACTATTATGTAATACAGGTAAATGATGGAAGGCAACCTACCTACAACGGTTGGTTGTATATTACTTACTAAACCAATTCTTTATAAAGAATATAAAAGGCCATCAGAAGCACAAACCATCCAAATGATTTTTTGAGTTTGTGACCGGGAATGTATTTAGAAAGATACACACCCAAGAAAATTCCCAAGATAGACAAGGCGGTAAAGCTGCCCAAAAATATCCAGTCTATGGCTATGGTTTGAACGTCTCCAATAAAACCGAAAAGAGACTTAATAGCGATAATTAGAAGTGAGCTAGCCACCGCTTTTTTCATAGGCAGTTTGGCAAACAACACCAAAGCTGGAATAATAAGGAATCCGCCACCGGCGCCAACTATTCCAGTAAGTGCACCAACAACAGCACCCTCCAATATAATCATGGGATAGTTATATTGTGGCTTTTCATCCTCTTCCACAGCTGGATTGCCTTTTTGGTCTCTAATCATAGCTATGGCAGCCACAAGCATAATGCATGCAAAAAAGACCATAATGGCTAAATCTTTAGTTACTACAAAAGTCCCAATGGTGAAAAGTTCTGAGGGCAAAGCAGGCATGAGGTACCTTCTGGTAAGGTATACGGAAAGAAAAGCTGGAGCTGCAAACACCAAAGCCGTTTTAACGTCTACCAGCCCTTTTTTGAAATTTTGATAAGCACCAAATAAAGAAGAAGCACCTACCACAAACAAAGAATATGCAGTGGCTGTTACCGGATTAACAGAAAGCAGGTACACCAGTATGGGAACAGTGAGAATAGAACCTCCCCCACCAATGAGTCCTAAAACCACCCCAATAAGTAAGGCACCTAAAAATCCAAATATTTCAAATACTTCCATAATAATTTTTAAAAGCCTAAAGGTACTAGAGCATAACTAACTACTAAGTAACATTTGTTACACGACAACAAAAGTTTCATAGTTTTAGAGTACCTGAAACCCCTGGCAATAAGGATCGCTTTGATCCATAATAATTTGGTTGTGTCCATAGATTTTTGCCCAGCCCTTAATACTGGGAACAATAGCGGGCGTGTCCCCAATCTGGGTTAATTCTTCAATAACACCAGTAAACTGGGAACCAATATAGCTTTCGTGTATAAAGGTTTGTCCCTGTTTTAAACGCCCTTTAGCATGCCATTGGGCCATTCTGGCCGATGTGCCTGTACCACAAGGAGAACGATCTATGGCCTTATCTCCATAAAAAACCGCATTGCGGGCGCTGGCATTGGGATCTATAGTTTCTCCTGTCCATAGAATATGGGTTAACCCATGAATATTTGAATTTTCCGGATGTACAAATGCGCCAGGGTATTTCTCATTGATGAGAGACCGAAGGCTTCCAGAGAAAGAGATCAGTTCCCTTGCGGAATATTTTTCTAAGCCACTAAAATTGGGTTGGGGGTCTACTATGGCATAAAAATTACCTCCATAGGCTACATCTATGTCTAGAGATCCAAGTTGGGGATGGTCTATTTGTAAACCTGGTGCAGCCAGATAAGATGGCACATTGGTTAGTTGCACCCAATCTACTTTGCCATTGGTTTGCTTATATGTAATGCGCACCAAACCTGCTGGAGTTTCTAAGCGAATTTGTCCTGGTATTTTAGGGTGCACAAGTCCCTCTTCAATGGCAATGGTCATGCTTCCAATGGTACCGTGACCACACATAGGGAGGCAACCACTGGTTTCTATAAATAAAATGGCCAAGTCGTTGGCAGGATCTGAAGGGGGGTACAATAAACTACCGCTCATCATGTCATGCCCTCTTGGCTCAAACATCAGCCCTTTTCTAATCCAGTCAAAATCTTTTAAAAAATGCAGACGCTTTTCAGACATATTTTCACCTTCCAAACGTGGCCCACCTTGAGCCACCACCCTTACGGGGTTCCCACAGCAGTGTGCGTCTATGCAGTGAAACATATGGGAAGACTCCTTTTTGTATGAATCTATCGTTTGGGTATGAGGGGGTAATTCTTTATAGGATGTAGGCATGGGTACAAATGGTTTTAAATGTTGCTATTATCCTACTAATCTTTAGACAATGCACCGTTTAGGCTGCGCCAAAGTTTTAATGGGTTTCCGTCCTGCAAAGCCTGGGGTAACATCTCATTGGCATAATTCTGATAAGAAATGGGTCTGAGCCATCTGCGCATAGCGCTTTCCCCTACCGCTGTAAATCTGGCGTCTGTACTGGCTGGAAAAGGCCCACCGTGCTGCATAGCAGCACTAACTTCTACACCAGTTGGAACCCCATTAAAAATAAGACGTCCTACCCTTTGCTCTAAGGCTTTAAAAATTCCTGTGTACTTTCCGATAGTGGTTTCTGTACCTAACACAGAAGCAGTGAGTTGTCCGTCTATTTCACGGATAAGGGTATGCAGTTCTGCTTCACTCTCTACCCGAACCACTACAGATAAAGGACCAAACACCTCCTCGTGTACACGGGGGTACTTTTGAAAAGTAGCCCCATCTATTTCATAAATAGCCCCTATCCCAACATTGGCATGCTTGCCTGCTGTAGGAGCTGTCTGTGCCAATAGCTTGGCATGCGCAGCAATTTTTGTAACACCACTGGTATAAGCCTCATGGATTTTGGGATGCAACATGCTTGTTGGGGATATCTCAGTGAACGCCATAACCAATTGGTCTATAAAATCTTGCGTATGAGGTCCCTCCAAGCAAAAAATAAGTCCGGGATTGGTGCAAAACTGTCCAGATCCCAATGTGATAGAACCCGCATAGGTTTTTGCCCATTGGCTGCGACTCTCTATGTTTTCTATGGCTTCTGGCAATACCACTACTGGGTTTACAGATCCCATTTCTGCAAAAACAGGAATGGGTACTTTTCTAGACTGTGCCAGTTGGTACAAAGCGGTCCCTCCTGCAATACTGCCTGTGAAACCTACCCCTTTAATAGCTGGGTCCAGAACCAACTGCTTGCCTAGCTCATAGGTATTACTATTTAAATTAGAAAAGACACCTTCGGGCATCTCTGTATTTTGAGCCGCTTTAAGTATAGCAGAGGCTACAAGAGCTCCTGTTGCAGCATGCATGGGATGACCCTTAACAACTACCGGACAGCCACAGGCTAGTGCACTAGCGGTGTCTCCCCCAGCTGTAGAATATGCCAAAGGGAAATTACTAGCTCCAAAAACCACAATGGGCCCAATGGGAATATTCATTTTTCTTAAATCTACCTTGGGTTGCGGTGTTCTGTTTGGATCTCCTAGATCTATGACAGCTTCTAGGTACTGACCTTTATCTAAAGCCTGAGCAAAAGTCTCTAGCTGGAACAAGGTTCTAGCGCGTTCTCCCTCTGCCCTTCCCCTGGCTAAACCTGTCTCTTCGCAATATACCTCTAAAAGTGGGTCTCCTAGTGCTAATATTTCAGAAGCAATAGCTCTTAAAAATGTAGCGCGTTTTTTTAAGGATAACGACTGAAAAGGGGCAAAGGCAGCTGCTGCCTTTTGGGTAGCCAAAGAGGCTTCTTCGGGAGTAGCGTTGGCAAAGCTCCAAGGCGTTGGCTGGTTAGTAATTGGGTTAAAAGTCCTAAATTCAGTAGTTCCTTTTCTGCTGTAGGTAGTACCTATTAAATGATCCGTATGTAGCATGGTAGGGAGATTACAATAAAGATTTATATTCTGGCAAAGAAGGTCTATTAGAAAGCGCATGCGTAATAATCTGTGACACCCTTTCTCTCTCCGCACCAGACAAAGGCATTCTAGGAAGTCTCACATATTCAGACCCAATTCCGGTGGCCACCTCTGCCATTTTAATATTTTGCACCAACTGAGGGTTTATGTCCAACTCCAAGAGCGGCATAAACCACTGATATAATTTGGTGGCCTCTGCCAAACGCCCAGCCTTAGCCAAGGCATATATAGCTACTGTTTCTTGGGGAAAAGCGCAAACCAAGCCTGCCACCCAGCCTTGAGCGCCTAATAAAAGACTCTCTAGGGCTAGGGTGTCTACCCCTGAGAGAATTTTTAAACGGTCTCCAAAGGCATTTTGCAATCTTATGATATTAGTGGTGTCTCTAGTAGACTCTTTTACAGCTTGTATCTGGGGAGATTTTAATAAGGTCTCAAACATATCTAAGTTTACCTCAATTCCATAGTCTACCGGGTTATTATATACCATAATTGGAAGGTCTGTAGCTCCAGCTACAGCTAAAAAATAGGCCATAGTTTCTGCCGCGGTAGCTTTGTATCTCATAGGTGGCAACATCATGAGACCTTGAGCACCTGCTTGCTGTGCTGCATGAGCAGCCGCAACTGCGCCCTTGGTAGTTTGTTCTGCAATATTGATAATTACAGGCACTTTTCCCGCACTGAGTTTTACGGTATGCCTAACTAAAATATCCTTTTCCTCTACACTCAAGGTACTGGCCTCTCCTAAAGTGCCTCCTAAAATAATACCGTGCACCCCAGCGGCTAGCTGAGCTTCTATATTTTTGGAAAATAAATGAAGGTCTAGTTGGTCCTCCGGGGTGAACTTAGTGGTTACTGCTGGCATAACGCCCTTCCATTCTAAAGTCATTGGTTTGGTCTTTGTTTGATTTCTAAAAATACAAAACACAAGATATAAATTTAGGAATTGACTCAGATAAATATGTGGGTATTAATAATTCCTTAAAAAAAGTCTTCCTTATCCTTATTTTATTATTTTAGGGGCTCTTAAATAATTAAACATAATTTCATGAGAAAAATAAGTTTATTGGCTTTGTTACTGGCTGGAGCCAGTCTACAAGCTCAAAAAAAAGACCAGGTAGCAGACCCTATCCCTTATGCAAAAACCATTACCGAAGGAGAATTAAAAGAGCATCTTTACATTTATGCTTCAGATGAGTTTGAGGGACGAGAGACAGGAGAGCCAGGTCAGAAAATGGCTGTGGATTACATAAAAAAGCAATATGTAGCCCTTGGAATTCCTGCTGCTAAAGGTGGGGATCACTACTTCCAGCCCATAGCCTTAGAAGTGAAGAAAATACCTACTGGAAACATAGATTTTGCTGGTAAAAGTCTAGAAAACGGTGCAGGATTTATGACCTTTAATTCATTTGAAAGTGAGGTAGATTCTTTTGTTTATGCTGGTTTTGGTATAGAAGAAGGGGACTATTCAGATTATGATGGTATAGAGGTTAGCGGTAAAGTAGTTTTAGTAAAGTCTGGAGAACCTACAGACGCTAACGGAAACTTTGTATTGTCTGGAAATAAAGAAGCCTCTAAATGGAGTAATATTTCGGAGGCTATGTCTAAAAGAGCAGCCCTAGCCAAGGAAAAAGGAGCCCTAGCTATTTTAGTTTTTGACCAAGCTAATTTTGATCGCTACCAAAGAAGATTTAACTATATGAAATCCAATGACAGTGGTAGCATGGGCATTAAAGCTCTTTCTAAAGAGTCCTTACCCACATTTATTTTGAATACTGATTTGGCCAATGAATTGGTGGAAAATATCTCTGAAGATATGAAACCAAGAACCATAGAAACCCCCATTTCTTTTTCTATACAAAGTGCCAATAAAGAGGTTCAGTCAGAAAACGTTGTGGCGCTACTCAAAGGATCTGAACTTCCTGAGGAGTACATTGTTATTTCTTCTCACTTAGATCACGTTGGTGTGACCAGCGAGGGAGAAATAAATAATGGTGCAGATGACGATGGCTCTGGAACAGTGGCTCTATTAGAAATTGCAGAGGCATTTAAACAGGCTGCACTTGAGGGAAAAGGCCCTAAGAGATCTATTGTCTTTTTACATGTAACTGGAGAAGAAAAAGGCCTTTTGGGATCTCAGTACTATACAGATGTAGACCCATTATTGCCTTTAGCCAATACGGTAGCTAACCTCAATATAGACATGGTAGGGCGTATAGACCCTAAAAGAGAGGGAGACAGAAATTATGTGTACCTTATTGGGTCTGATAAATTGAGTACAGAGCTTCATGAACTGTCTGAAGAAGTAAACAAAAAATTCACTGGAATAGAACTAGATTATACGTACAACGACGAGAATGATCCCAACCGTTTTTATTACAGAAGTGACCACTATAACTTTGCAAAAAATAATATTCCAATCATTTTTTACTTTAATGGGACGCATGACGACTACCACAGACCCTCTGACACCCCAGATAAAATTAACTATGATTTATTAGAAAATAGAAGTCGTTTGGTATTTCACACCGCTTGGGAATTGGCCAACCGAGCCAACAGGATTAGTGTAGACAAAGCTTCTAAATAATCCTACAAGAACTTTTTAAAACCCTTGAGTTACACTCAAGGGTTTTTTTTGGAGCAGTTTGCTGGAATACAGTCCACAAAAAAAGCCTTACTATAAAAGTAAGGCTTTAATTCTGGGTGGAAGACCGGGTTCGAACCGGCGACTTCTGGTACCACAAACCAGCGCTCTAACCAGCTGAGCTACAACCACCATTTGTAAGCGGATGCAAATATAAATTAATTAATACACCCAAACCAAATAATTGCTTGGTATTTTACAAAAAAATAAATGGAATAAACATTGGATATGTCAGGACCAAAATGAAGACCACAACCAAGCTCCAATCCCTTTCTAACTAAATTAAACTATCTAATCTCTCTACAGCCACAGGACGTTCTGCTGTGAAGCCCTCAGCAGCGGCAACGCCTATAAGTCTTCCTAAATCTTGAGCTCGGTAACGCACACTGTCCAAAAAGTTTTTGGAAGAGATGGGCGTTTGAGGGGCGTCACTATTGGGATCATAAAACTGAGAACTGTAGGCTAAAATGGCCTCTTGTTTTTTGTCCATATAATCAGATACATTGATAACAAAGTCTGGAGTGATATTTTCCCATTGTATGTAGTGATATACCTGTTTCGGGCGCCAAGGCTGCTGGGTTTCTCCCGCTGGGCCTTGAGTCTCTATTTTTACAAGGCCACTTAAAAAGCATGCGTCGCTCACCAAAGCACTCCCCTTTCCATGGTCTATATGGCGATCTCTAATTGCATTGCAAAAGACCACCTCTGGTTGGTACTGTCTTATCTTTGCTATTATTTCTAATTGTAAGGCGGGCGTGTTTTGGAAGAAACCATCTGGAAAATTCATATTTTCTCTTACAGAAACTCCTAAAATGTTTGCTGCAGTAGCCGCCTCCTGGTCTCTGATGGCTGCAGATCCCCTACTTCCTAATTCTCCCCTAGTGAGATCTATAATTCCCACTTTTTTTCCTAAACTAATTTCCTTGGCTATGGTAGCGCCTGCGCCTAATTCTACGTCATCTGGGTGGGCTCCAAAAGCCAAAAGATCTAATTTCATATGTGGTTTAGCTTATGGCTGCTATGGCCTGGTCTATATCTTGCTTTAAATGAATGCTCTCTTCTATACCAACAGAAAAACGAATGAGTCCGTCTGCAATGCCTTGTTTCGCTCTTTCTTCTGCACCCAATAAAGCATGAGAAGTGAGCGTAGGAGATAAAAGGGTACTCTCTACACCAGCCAAACTCATGGAAGGTTTAATAAGCTGCAAGGCTTTCTGAAAGGCAGCTGCGTCTAAGCCTTCCTCTAACTCAAAGGAAAGCATGCCACCAAAACCTTTCATTTGGCTTGCTGCTAAAGCGTGATCTGGGTGAGACTCCAATCCAGGGTAATACACTTTAGACACCCTGGGGTGGTCTTGCAGATAAAGTGCCATATCCAAGGCATTTTGATTGTGAGCTGCCACACGAATACCCATGGTTTTTATGGAGCGCTCCAACAACCATACGGTGTAGTCGCTCAGAGAGCCTCCTAAATTTTTAGCCAATCTAAATATTTGATCTATATGGGTCTGAGAGGCTGCTACAGCACCAGCACAAATGTCTGAATGCCCCCCCATATATTTTGTAGCAGAATGTAGGATAATATCTATTCCAAAGTCTGCAGGATTTTGGTTTACCGGGCTAGCAAAGGTATTGTCTATCATGCTCACCACACCAGCCTCTTTACTTAAGCTAGCTATTCCTGCTAGGTCTGTGATAGTAAGCAAAGGATTGGAAGGTGTTTCTATATAGATAAGTTTGGTATTCTTCTGTATAGCGGCTTTAAAATCTGCTATGCCTAAGCCATTCGTAAAAGTGTATTGAATACCAAAACGTTCAAATTCTTCCTTTATAAAATTGTAAGTCCCACCATATAGAGTGTTTTGGAGCACTACATGATCTCCTGCGCTTAAAAAAGCAAGCATGGAGGTACTTATAGCAGCCATCCCACTACCAAAAATAAGTCCCGCTTCACAGTGTTCCAAACCAGCTATTTTCTTGGCCAAAGCCTCCTGATTTGGGGTATTAAAATAGCGTGGATATCTTTTGATGTCTACGTCTTCATAGGCATAGGAACTGCTCATATACAGCGGGGAAACCGCCCCCTTGTATATAGGGTCTTCAAGTTCTCCAAGATGTACACAGCTGGCGTTAAAGGAAAGGTCTTTGTGGTCCATATGGCTTTGTGGTAAATATTATATAACAATTATTAATAATTTCTAAAATACTATTTTTTGGCGAATATTTTATTTCTCCAAAAACTTAGACCTCCTAAAATGGCAACACCTAAAACGCAATACCAAATAAAGCTAGGTGTAATTACCTGAGAACCACTTGCATAAGAGTGTAAACCAACCAAATAGAAGTTTACTCCAAAATAGGTCATCATAATACTGGCGTAGGCCACTACGCTTAAAAAATTAAACGTCCACCTGCCCCTGAGGCCAGGAACCAGCCTAGTATGTATCACAAAAGCGTAAATTAATATGGAAATAAGTGCCCAGGTTTCTTTTGGGTCCCAACCCCAGTACCTACCCCAACTTTCATTGGCCCATTGGCCTCCTAAAAAGTTTCCTATGGTAAGCATTATTAATCCTACGGTTAGAGATAGCTCATTTATGATGGTAAGCTCCTTTAGGTTTATGTCCATCCTTTTTTTATTCTTTTCATTGGTTATGACCATCAGAATAAGAGACACCACACCCAATATCATACCTACTGTAAGCGGGCCATAACTTCCCACAATTACTGCTACGTGAATCATAAGCCAATAGCTATCTAGAACAGGAACTAAATTAGCTACGGCTGGGTCTACCCAACTTTGATGCGCAATCCAAAGCAACATAGAAGTCACAAAAGTAGTAGCTGCAAGGGTTAAATTACTTTTTCTTCCAAAAGCGATACCCATACCCAAGGTAGCCCAGGAGACATATAAAATACTCTCATAAGCGTCACTCCAAGGGGCATGGCCAGATATATACCAGCGCATAACCAAACCAGCAGTATGCAGTGCAAAAAGCGACCAGATTACAAACTTAAAGCCTGAAATAGCCCCTCTGAGAAATTTTCGATCTTTGAAAATTTGGAACACTAAAAAGAAGAACATCAACAATCCTATAAGTGCGTAGTACCTATATAGCTTGTTAAAAATATCTAATTTGTTGTACTGGATTTCTGCTTGAACTTTCTCTGGGGTGGGCATGATCTCACTGCCGTGATTTCTCTGGTTTTGGGTAAAAGCTTCCAGTAGTTTGTCTGCTTGGGTGTAGTCTCCTGTCTGAACTGCTTTTTCAAGAGTCATTAAGTAAAAAGGTACAGAATTTTTTACAAAATTGGCGTACAGACTATCCCCTATCACATAGGCTCCAGACCGGTACTCTACCGCAGAAATCCATTTGTTGTTCTCGTCGTTAAGAAGTGGAAAAATCTTTACAATTTCACCCCCTAAAGCACGGTTTAACAGACCCAATCTAAGATCTATGTCCTGAAAATCTTTTTGGAACTTATTTGGATTTGTAGTGGCGTATGCGTCTTGAAGGTAAGGCGCTAACTTATAATTCATCTCCTTGTTAAAAAAATCTGTAGCTCTTACATATTTTTGCCCCTCAGGTACCTCTAAAATATGTCTTAAACTATCGTTTTGCGCCTTCTTATCTAGAGCGATAAATGGGGTATTGTACCAGAGAGCTGGGTTAAGCATCATGGAAAGTAATACCTGGTCTGGGTTTAAGCCTTCATAAGTGGTTTTAAAACTTAGCTTTCTCAACAACTCTGAAGCAAAGGTATTTATAGGCTTCATTCTGCCTCCGTCATCTTGTATAACTAGCGAACCAAATTTTTCTGCATGCGCCTTAGCTACGGTGGTATTTTTTAAAGCCGCCATTAAATCTGAGTCAGACACCTGCGCTGCAGGTTCGCTATGAGCGTGATTAGCTGTTGGGGGGGCGAGGGAGTCTAGAGCGGCATCGGCCTGTTGGCCAAAAGAAGCTGTTCCAAATCCTAGTAAAAGCACCACACTTAGGGCCGCCTTTTTGGCTTTTAATTTTTCTAGAGCAGCCGCTAAATCTTTAAAGCGGGTTTTTCCGAAGAATAAAATTCCCAATAAGCCAATATACAACAAGAAATAACCAATGTAGGTAATCCAGGTGCCCCAAAAATCATGACTTACGGAAAGAACAGTTCCCTTTTCGTCTGGGTGAAAACTAGATTGGAAAAATCGGTATCCTTTATGGTCTAATACATGATTCATATAAATATCATAGTCAAAGGGCCTAGTGTCTTCTACTGTAACCTTGCTCATAAATGAAGCGTAACCTTTCTCTGTACCTGGATATTTCTCTGCGATAAAATCATTAAGAGCTACTGAAAAAGGGAGTTCGTATACCTTAGATCCGTAACCTAGCGTAAAATCCAAACCTCCAATAGATACTTTCTCAGAATAGGAGGCCATCCCTTTGGCTCCTAAGATGCTTATGTTTTTGGTTTCTCCCCCACTACTCACAGCCAGGGTTAGGGCATCTTTGGTTTCTGGGGTCTGTTCCGACTCTGGAACAGAGACTAAACCGTTTTTCCCTTTTATTGGGAGTTCTGGTATCACAAATTGCATGCCTCCCACATTGTATAAGGAGCGCAACTGAAGGGTTTGTACACTGTCTTTGAGTACTGTCCCCTTAAACTGATCTGCCATGCGCATAAAATCTCCCTCAAAAGGGGTTTCTATGGTGTAAGGATCTTGCTGGGTATTGATGTTTATGGCCCCAGGGGTAGGATTATTTAGGGCAAATAGAATATTGTGAATACTGGTGATTTCTCCGCTTTCTAAAAAGTGATCGTGACGGTTTCCGTCTCCAGCTTCTACAATTTTTAAAAATTCATTCCCCTCTGGGTCTTCTATGAGGCCTTCTTTAGCACCTTGTTGGAAAGAGACAAAGGACACACTAAAAGGCTGCCCATTAAAATCATTGCTCCAAGGTAGAGAACTCATCTGTCCCTCTGGTGTAAATAGGGCTGGGTCTTCTAGGCTTTTTCTCATGACTCCCCCGTCTTTTTCTCCGTCTACAAAAAGAGAAATATAAGTTTTATCGGAGTAGAATATTTTTTCAGATTCCCCTTCTCTAATAGGCATCATGCCTTCATAACTAATGTATCTGGTAACAAAGGCACCTAAAATAATGAGTATCCAGGAAATATGCAGAAGTAAAACCGGCCATTTTTTCCATTGAAGGAGGCCATATCGCTTTATGTTCCCCGCAAAATTAATAACAAAAAACACCATCATCACCTCAAACCAAGTGGCATTGTAAATATAAATTCTAGCCGTTTCTGTAGAGTACCAGCTTTCTATAAAGGTTCCAAAAGCCATTGCGGTTGCAAAAGCTATAAACAACACAGACATGAGGCGGGTAGAAAAAAGGATTTTTTTAAGGGTGTCTATCATAACAAAAGGCGTCTTTTTTTTTGGTGTATAAAAGTACGCTCTTTTTCTGTTTTTTGCACCCTAGAAACTATTAAAAAGAAGCTATAAATATGCTTTCAAAATGAGATTTCCCCGCTTAATTGTCTTATTTTTGAGTATGAATTCTATTGCAATTGTAGGAACCGGTAGGCTAGCCAAGCAGCTTTTCCATTTGTTTCATCATAAGGACAATACCCAAGTTACTGCCGTCCTTGGCAGGTCTGCCCATGCCCGTGCCAGTTTTAATAGCAGCGTCTACCAAACAGATTTTAATATTCCTTTGCAGGCTCAGTATGTTTTTTTAGCGGTGTCAGATGCAGCTGTTGAAACTGTTTCAAATCTTATCCAGGCTCCAGAAGCTTTGGTATGTCATGTGTCTGGTAGTGTGCCCTTGAGCGCTTTGTCTAGCCACCAAAACAGAGGTGTTTTTTATCCTTTGCAAACTTTTGGCTCAGAAGAACCTATGGATTTTAAAAATATCCCTGTACTCGTAGAAGCCAATTCCCCGGAAAATGAAGCCAAACTTAGCTCTATGGCGCAAAGCATAAGTAATCAGGTACAAGTTTTAAGTTCTGAACCCAGAAAAAAACTTCATTTGGCTGCCATTATGGTAAATAACTTTACCAATTATTTAATGGGCATGGCAGAAGATTTTTGTAACAACCACCAACTAGACTTTAAGTTGTTGCAACCTTTAATGGTACAAACTATAGAAAATATTATTACTAAAGGCTCAGCAGAAGCACAAACAGGGCCCGCTAGACGGGGGGACCATAGCACGCTCCAAGCCCATATAGAATTGCTTGACAAAGACTTAGAAAAAGAAATATACACCACCTTAAGTAAGGCCATTATACAAAAATATGCCCATGAGTTATAAAACCAAATTATCTAATATTACCAGCTTTGTATTTGACATAGACGGCGTGTTTACAGATGGCAGTGTTCTGGTGAGCAGCAATGGCGAACTCCTCAGAAGGGTGAGCGTCAAAGACGGATTTGCCGTAAAAGAAGCCCTCCGCCAGGGCTTTAGAGTCTGTCTGATTTCCGGAGGAACCAATGAAGGAGTAAGGTCTCGCTTTAAAGCACTAGGAGTCACAGATATTTATATGGGTGCCCATGAGAAAATGGAGCCACTACACGAATTTTTAGACGGCTATGCCATAGACCCCAAGGAGGTACTTTATATGGGCGACGACATTCCAGACCTCCCTCCTATGTCTTATGTTGGGCTTCCGAGTTGCCCTCAAAATGCAGTGGCAGAAGTAAAGGCCATGGCAGAGTACATTTCCCACAAAGAGGGCGGACAAGGCTGCGTAAGAGATGTTATAGAGCAGGTATTAAAAGTGCAGGGCAAATGGTTGCCTAGTTTAGACGCCCAAACAGATTAATATGTCCCTTTCTTTTAAAAACATCAAACTGGTACTTGCTTCGGGCTCTCCCCGACGCCAACAATTTTTTAAAGATATGGGGTTTGAGGTGCTCATTAGGCTCAAAGAAATTGAGGAGGTCTATCCGCCACATATGAAGGGCGCAGAGATTCCCTTATACTTATCTGCTTTAAAAGCAAAGGCACTAATGAATGATTTAGCAGAGGACGAACTGCTCATTACCTCAGACACAATAGTTTGGAATAAAGGAAAAGCGCTGGGTAAACCCAAGGACAAATCAGAGGCCATAAGTATGTTAGTGAGTATGTCTGGTGGGAATCACGAAGTGATTACAGCGGTCTGTTTTAGTTATAAAGGCCAACAGAGTTTTTGTGAACAGAAGACGTCTGTGTACTTTAAGGAACTCAGTGAAGCAGAAATAAACTACTATGTAGAACAGTACCAACCCTATGACAAAGCAGGAGCCTATGGCATACAAGAGTGGATAGGCCTTGTAGGAATCTCTCACATAGAAGGTAGCTATAACAATGTCGTTGGCCTACCTACTCATTTGGTTTATTCGGAACTCAAAAGATTATTAGGAACCCCAAAATTTAAATAATTATGGAGTATTTTTTTAAATTTTATCTCAACGAAATCCTCTATAGCCTGGTGTTTTTAGTAGGTCTATTACTCGTAAAGTTTATAAGCACCAAGGCCATTAAAAAGGTTGGAAAACTCAGCGACCTCAATATGTCTAGAACCAAGCTTATTATCAAATACAGCAGTGTTGGTATGAGCTTTATTGGGGTGGCAGGTATACTGATCATATGGGGGGTAAATTTAGAAAATCTCAGTCTTTTGCTCTCCTCCGTCTTTGCGGTAATTGGAGTGGCTCTTTTTGCTACATGGTCTATTTTAAGTAATGTTACCGCTGGGATTATCTTGTTTTTTTCTTTTCCATTTAAAATAGGAGACCGCATTAAAATTCATGATGATGAATTTCCAGAAGAGTTATTAATCACAGATATTAGAGCTTTTTATGTAGAATTAAAAACAGACCAGGGAACCCTATTAACCTATCCAAACAACCTATTTTTACAAAAAGGAGTGGCTCTGATAAACAAACAAGAACTGTAATGACAAAATATAAGTTTCTACTTTTTTTTCTAGTGGGTTTTGTAATCTTTGGGACCTTGGAAGCTCAAGATTTTAGACCTAAAACCAGTGCAGAAATATACCACGATCTACAAAAATTAAATTTTTTAGGAAATGTGTTGTACGTGGCCGCTCATCCAGATGATGAAAATACCCGTTTAATTTCTTATTTAAACCATGAGCTTCATGCCCAAACCTCCTATATGTCCCTCACTAGAGGAGACGGAGGCCAAAATCTAATCGGTACAGAAATCAGAGAACTTCTAGGCGTACTGAGAACCCAGGAACTCCTTGCTGCCAGAAACATAGATGGGGGATCACAATATTTTAGTAGGGCCAATGACTTTGGTTTTTCAAAAAACCCAGCAGAAACACTCGAAATCTGGGATGAAAAAGCAGTGCTTTCAGACTTGGTAAAAGTCATTAGACAGCTTAGACCAGACGTTATCATAAACAGATTTGACCACCGTACCCCAGGTAGCACACACGGCCACCACACTAGTAGTGCCATTTTAAGTACCCAGGCCTTTCATACAGCGGCTGCGCCATCTGACAAAAAATCAGTTAGCGATCTGGAACCATGGCAAGCTACACGCCAATTTTTTAATACTTCTTGGTGGTTTTACGGATCTGCATCGGCCTTTGAAAAGGCACAGAAAAAAGACCTTATCTCTCTAGATGTTGGCACCTATTACCCATTATTGGGAAAATCAAATAACGAAATAGCTTCTCTCGCTAGTAGCCAGCACCTTTGCCAAGGCTTTGGCAGGCGCAACAGCAGAGGCAGTGAAATGGAATATCTGGAACTACTCCAAGGAGAACCAACTGTAGACGGTTCTATCTTTAGTGGGATAGATACCTCTTGGAATAGAATTCCAGAGGGAGCAGCCATAAGTGCCATTTTGGAGCCCGTAAGTCAGGAATTTAATTTTAAAAACCCAGCAGCCCACCTAACAAAGCTTCTGGAGGCCTACAGACTCATCAAGAACATTAAGGACCCTTTTTGGAAACAACAAAAAACAAGGCAAATAAGCCACATCATAGAGCAGGTAGCAGGATTACACCTCAGTTTTGAAAGCCAACAAGCTACTGCAGCTCCAGGAGACAGTCTGCTAGCAGTTGTAGGTGTACTGGCCAGAAACAGCTCCGAAGTCTCTCTTACAGGTATTACTATTAGCCAGGGAGAACAACAAATAAAAAATAATAGGACCATTGTATTACAACCAAATAAAACGAGTGAAACCTCATTTGAGATGGTGCTTCCAGAGAATGCCGCTCCTTCCAATCCATACTGGCTTAACCAATCACCTAGCCTAGGAATGTACCAGGTTACAGACCCTACACTCATTGGAAGGCCGGAGTCTCCAGCTGCCATCACTGCTAATATAAAATTAAGCATACAAGGTCAGATTTTAGAATACGAAAGACCGCTAGTACACAGGTTCGCCAGACCAGATAAGGGAGAACTTTGGGAGCCCTTTACAATTGTTCCCAGAATATCTGTGCGCTTAAGTGAAGACGTTGTTCTTTTTCCAGACCAAGAAGCTAAAGAAATTTCTGTTTCTGTTACAGCACAAAGCCCAGGACAAAAAGGTAATGTGTCTGTAAACATTCCCAAAGGCTGGACCATAAGCCCAGCACGACAGAAATTTTTCCTTGAAAAGAAAGGGAGTACCCAAATTTTTCATTTTCAAGTAAGCGCAGGAACAGAAGATCAGGAAGCTGTTGTAAGCGCCCTGGCTACCACTACAAAGGAGGTGCACGACAAAGAGTTAATAAGCATAGCCTATGATCACATTCCCACCCAAAGGGTACTGCGTCCTGCTACAGCAAAATGGGTGCGCTTAAATATTGAAAAACAGCAAGCTAAAGTTGGATATATTATGGGAGCTGGAGACAAGGTCCCTGAGAGTTTAGAAGCCATTGGGTACGAGGTAGAGCTCCTAGAAGCAGATCAAATAGGCACTACAGATTTAAGTCCTTACAAAGCAGTCATATTGGGTATTAGAGCCTTAAATGTACACCCAGAAATTTCCTTACAAAAAGATAAATTACTGAACTACGTCCAAAGAGGAGGTGTTCTCATATCTCAATACAATACCGTCTCTAGAAATAGTAACAATGAGGTAGCTATAGCGCCATATCCCCTAAAAATTTCTAGAGATCGGGTTACCAAAGAAAGCGCAGAAGTGAAACTAATAGATCCTAAGCATCCGATTTTACAAAGTCCCAATCTCATTACCTCTTCGGATTTTGAAGGGTGGGTACAAGAACGGGGACTCTATTTTCCAGACCAATGGGACGCCGCTTATACCCCACTCCTAGAAATGAATGACCCTGGAGAATCTCCAAAACAAGGAAGCTTACTCGTAGCGCCTTATGGCAGAGGACACTTTATTTACACTGGGCTTAGCTTTTTTAGAGAGCTCCCAGCAGGCGTACCAGGAGCCTACAAACTATTTAGCAATCTTATTTCCATTCCAGCCAACATAAAGACCAACCCTATTAAAAACTAAATATGAGCCTTATAGATTGGATTATTTTAGGGAGTACCCTACTTTTTATAGTAGGCTATGGCATTTGGAAAACCCGCGGTACTCAAAACGTAACCGACTATGTATTGGGTGGAAAAGAAGCCAATTGGACAACCATTGGGCTATCTGTCATGGCCACTCAGGCCTCTGCCATCACTTTTTTATCTACCCCAGGACAAGCCTATCACGACGGCATGGGATTTGTACAATTTTATTTTGGACTGCCACTGGCTATGGTGGTAATTATCTTGGTATTTATCCCACTATACGATAGGCTTAAAGTACAAACAGCCTATGAATTCTTAGAAAAAAGGTTTAACGCCAAGACCAGAACTCTAGCCGCTCTTTTATTTCTTATTCAAAGAGGTCTCTCTGCTGGTATTACCATTTTTGCACCTGCCATCATACTTTCTGCCGTCTTGGGCTGGCCACTTAGGTTGCTGGTAGTTATCATTGGAGGTTTGGTCATACTCTACACCGTAAGCGGCGGAACCAAGGCTGTTAATGTGACCCAAAAACAGCAGATGTTTGTGATTATGGGTGGTATGTTTGTGGCTTTTTATATGATTGTCTCTGGCCTTCCGGCCGATGTTACTTTTAGCAAAGCCATAGACATTGCAGAGGTATCAGGAAAATTAGAGGTGCTAGATTTTAGTTTAGACCCCAACAACCGCTACACCTTTTGGAGCGGTATTACAGGTGGTTTTTTCCTGGCCCTCTCCTATTTTGGCACAGACCAAAGCCAAGTACAGCGCTATTTGTCTGGAAAAAATAAAAAAGAAAGCCAAATGGGGCTAGCCTTCAATGCCATTTTTAAAATTCCCATGCAATTTTTTATCTTATTTGTTGGCGTCATGGTCTTTGTGTTTTATCAATTTAATGCAAGCCCCATTCACTTTAATCCAGCGGCAAGAGAAGCCATGGAAGTCTCTTCCCAAAAAGGAGCATTTGACCGTTTAAGTAGTAGTTTGCTGGACTTACAAACAGAAAAACAAGAGCTTCAATTGGCCTATCTAAAAAATACAAAACCCGACGGAGCGCTATCTTTAAAAATTAAAAGCTTAAACCAGCAAGAAATGAAGCTTCGAGAAGACGCTAAAATTCTACTGGCCAAAGCTGCACCAGAAATCGCTACCAATGACAAAGACTATGTGTTTATTCATTATATATTGGAAAACCTTCCAAGAGGTCTTATAGGTTTGCTCTTGGCAGTAATTTTATCTGCAGCCATGTCCTCCACTGCTTCTGAGCTAAATGCGTTAGGTACCATTACCACCTTAGATCTATATCAGAGGTACAGACCCAATATAAAAGCACCCAAACACTACCTAAAGGCCTCTAAATGGTTTACCCTGAGCTGGGGCCTCATAGCCATTGGTATAGCCTCTGTCGCAAATTTGTTTGAAAACCTCATACAGCTGGTCAATATCATAGGCTCTATCTTTTACGGAAATGTTTTAGGAATTTTCCTCTTGGCCTTCTTTTTCAAATATATTGGTGGTAGGGCTGTATTTTACGGAGCTCTGCTCACCCAAGCTATTGTGATATTCAGTTTTTCCCAAGATTGGATGTCTTATTTATGGCTCAATGTATTTGGTTGTGTGGTGGTCATTGCGATAGCACACCTTCTTGAACTATTGCTTAATAATAAAAAACCCGCTGTGTAAGCGGGTTTCATGGTATGGTTAAGACTAGTAACTACCAAGCACCCCATTCTTTTAAAGAATCTTCATTCATTTTAACATAATCTAGATTGTTGGCTTGTTTGGCTCCCTCCAGGGAAGCTTTTGCAGCGGCTATAGCCTTCTTTGTTTTTCCCGCTTTAGCATATACTAAAGATTGCTGTCTCAGTTGCCAAAATGCTGGCTTCTCCATCTCACTCATAGCTTTTTCCATCCATTCTAGAGACTGATCTATGTCTTTATCAGCATTTAAATAATATACAGCTGCGTTGTAATAATCTGCTGCAGATGGCCCTGCCAAAGTCTTTTCAATAGAAGCCATAACCGTCCCATCTGTAGGTACCGAAAATGGAATAGCAAGTCTGGTCTGTTCCCAGGAAATTTCTAAATGGGCACTGTCGTCAGTAATCTCATGTATGGCCATATTAAAGGAGCTCATCACTCTATTGGTTTGTATGGGTGTAACGGTTGCTGTGGCTACTATTTGGCTTTCATCCCATTGGGCAGGAGCCCCCCAATTGTCATTTTTGGCATAAAGGTACACCTCCCAATTATTAGCAGACGGTTTGGTGTAAACCGCATAGGTACCAGCAGCAACAGGAGTTCCAGCAAATTCAAAATCTGTACTCACAGACATAGTGGAGTTCGCGTTAGCCCCAGTTCTCCAAATGGCGTTATAAGGAACTAAATCTCCCATTATTTTTCTGCCACGCATAGCGGGACGTGAATAACTCAGAGTAACTTCAGACAAACCAACAGTTTGTATCACAGTGGCAGCTGGACTAGGCTGTGGTGAAACTATTTGGGCTTGCACAAAGGACAAGCTCATTACAGACAAACAAAAAAGAATTTTTTTCATAACATTAATATTTTTACAACTCAAATATAGTCATTAAATGAGCTATATTAAATGTTATTTTGTTTAAAGTTTTTGCGTAAATAGTAAACAATATTGTACCTTTGATTAGTAAGCTAAATTTATGCAACTATACCAATTACAAGCCAAGCAGTATGTGAAGACAGACATGGCTACCGCCTGGTCTTTTTTATCTAGTCCAAAAAATCTTCAAAAAATTACTCCTGCAGAAATGGGATTTCAAATTTTGGCTGGAGCAGAACGCGACATGTTTCCGGGACAAATCATTCATTATACAGTAAGTCCTTTTAAAGGTTTTACCACCAAATGGGTCACAGAGATTACCCATGTAGAAAAAGGGTCTTATTTTGTAGACGAGCAAAGATATGGTCCTTATGCACTATGGCACCACAAGCATTTTATAAAAGAGGTTCCTGGTGGCGTAGAAATGGAAGACGTTATAGATTATAAAATTCCATTGGGAATTCTAGGCCAAATAGCACACCCTTTACTTGTTAAACCCCAACTTCAGAAAATTTTTGCTCATAGAGAAAAAGCCTTGGCAGCACTGTTTGGAAATCTCGATGTACCTACCACTCTTAGCATTAAAAAAATATAATTATGAAAAACATCTTACTTATTGGAGGCTCTCACGGCATAGGGCTAGAAATTATCAAAGAATTGTCAGACAGCACACAACTTTATGTGGCGTCTAGAACAGCGCCGGATTTTAACCATCCCAATATACATACGCTACATTTTGACGTACTTACAGATACTTTAGATCTTAGCGCCCTTCCGGATCAATTGGACGGTTTTGTGTATTGCCCGGGTTCTATTAATTTAAAACCCTTAAAAATGCTTTCCAATGAGGCTTTTAGAGCAGACATGGAAATAAACTTTTTTGCTATGGTTCCTGTAGTACAAGCCATATTACCAAAAATGAATGTTGGGGCTAGTATGGTCTTTTTTAGCACTGTTGCAGCTCAAATGGGCATGCCTTTTCATGCCAGTATAGCGGCTGCTAAGGGGGCTGTAGAAGGTTTTGTAAAGTCTATAGCAGCGGAAAATGCTCCGAAAATAAGGGTAAATGCTATTGCCCCATCTTTAACAGATACTCCTTTGGCTGGAAGACTGTTAAACAACGACAAGAAAAAAGAGATGATGGACGCCAGACACCCATTAAAAAGAGTAGGAACTGCCCAAGATATTGCTCATATGGCTGTTTTCTTATTATCAGATAAAAGCAGTTGGATAAGTGGTCAGGTAATGGGTGTAGACGGCGGTATGGGCAGCTTAAATGTACACTAAAATGAGTCTTGAAAAAATAGTCGTTTTCTGGTTTAGAAGAGACCTGAGAGTTCATGACAACCACGGTTTATCTATGGCACTGTCCAGTGGGTATAAGGTAGTTCCCTTATTTGTTTTTGACTCTCAAATTCTCGAGGGATTAGATGCACAAGACCCTAGACTTTCATTTATTCACAGAGAGCTTACTAAGATACACCAGCGCTTTAAATCAGAGTTTAAAAGTAGTATTTACAGCTACCATGGCCGTCCTGAAGAAGCCTTTGAAGACTTAGCCAAAACCTTTGACATACAAGCTATATTTACCAATAGAGATTATGAACCCTATGCTATAAATAGAGATAAGCATATAGCGGCATGGGCCAAGCAGCAGCAAATTAATTTTTACAGCTTTAAAGACCAGGTAATTTTTGAAGAAAATGAAGTAGTTAAGGACAACATGGAACCTTATGTAGTGTACACGCCCTACAAAAATAAATGGCTGCAATCATTTCATGATCAATTTTCTAATGGCCTAACAACTTACACTCCAAGTCTTGAAAATTTACATCCTTTTGACCAAGACTTACATGCCTTAGAGGCCTTAGGTTTTGAACCCTCTCCTATTAAAACTCCAGACCACTTAGTTTCCCCTAGTCTTATAGAATCCTATGAAGACAAAAGAAACTTCCCTTGGATAGAAAATGGTACATCTAAACTTGGACCGCATTTAAGATTTGGAACCGTATCTGTGAGAGATATGGTTAAAAAGGCCAAAGCCCAAAACAATCAAGTCTTTCTAAGTGAGCTTATCTGGAGAGAATTTTTTATGCAAATTTTATGGCATTTCCCTGAGACCCCCACCAAAGCTTTCAAACCTGCTTATGACCGTATTGAGTGGCGCAACAACAAAGAAGAATTTGAAAAATGGAAGGCGGGACAAACAGGCTACCCACTTGTAGACGCAGGCATGAGAGAACTTAACACTACTGGCACCATACACAACAGGGTGCGAATGCTGGTGGCTAGCTTTCTGTGCAAGCACCTGCTCATAGACTGGCGATGGGGAGAAGCCTATTTTGCAGAAAAGTTATTAGATTTTGAACTGGCATCTAATGTGGGGAACTGGCAGTGGGCTGCTGGTTCTGGCGTAGACGCTGCTCCTTATTTTAGAATATTTAATCCTAGCACACAGATTGACAAGTTTGACAAAGACCACCGCTATATTAAAAAATGGGTGACCGACCTCTCAGAGCTTAGCTATCCTACCCCTATGGTAGATCATAAAATGGCAAGAGAGCGCTGTTTAACAACCTATAAAAAAGCATTGACTTAGATTACTATGGTAGTGGTATGGTTAAAAAGAGATCTCAGACTCGAAGACCATGAACCCTTATGTGCGGCTATAGCCTCTGGCTACCCTGTATTATTACTGTATGTTTTTGAAGCTATTTGGGTACAGGATCCCCACTATAGCAACATGCACCTTCGCTTTATAAAACAAGGGCTACAGTACTTGCAAAAGTCTTTGGCTCCTTATGACACCCAGGTTTGTGTCTTGGAAGGAGACGTACTATCTATTTTTGAGCAGCTACACAACTACCAGCCCATTCAAACGGTATTCTCTCACAGAGAAACTGGAATGGATATGACCTTTTCCAGAGATAAGGCTTTTAAAAAATGGACCCAGCAAAAAGGGGTAACATGGAAAGAGTACCAACACAACGGTATTTTAAGAGGTCTCAAAAATAGAAAAAGCTGGAGCAGCCATTGGAAAAACGCTATGAAAGCGCCCCTTTGCTATCCAAATCTAAAAGAAGCTCGTTTTATGAGCTGTATACAGACAGAGGAAATAACAACAAAACTGGACCAAAACACCCCCTCCATTAAAATAGCCTCCATTAAAACAGAAGATCTTGATTATATTCAAAGGGGTGGTTCAGATATGGCATGGAAATACCTCCATAGCTTTGTCAAAAAAAGAATATCAGGCTACAATCGGTATTACTCTAAACCTGAAACATCTAGATTACACAGTGGTCGCTTGTCTCCCTATTTGGCTTGGGGCATGATCTCTACAAGGCAGGTAGCCCAACATATGGCAAAAGTAGCGCCAGAAATAAGCAACAAAAGAAATTTGAATAGTTTTATGTCTAGGTTAAGCTGGCAAGCCCATTTTATTCAAAAGTTTGAGATGGAACCTCGCATAGAGTTTGACGCGGTAAACAAGGCCTATAAAAGCATTCAAAAAGAAAGAAATCTAGAATACCAACAAGCATGGAGAGAAGGAAAAACTGGAGTTCCTATGGTAGACGCTGCTATGAGATGCTTAGTAAAGACTGGTTTTGTAAACTTCAGGCTGAGAGCCATGCTGGCCTCCTTTTTTACCCACCTACTATGGCAACCCTGGCAGGACGCTTCTCCCCACCTTGCCCAGCATTTCCTAGATTTTGAACCTGGTATTCACTTTCCACAACTTCAAATGCAGGCAGGGGAAACCGGAGTGAATACCATCCGAATTTACAATCCTGTAAAAAACGGGAAAGACCACGATCCAGAAGGGGTGTTTATTAAAAAATGGGTGCCTGAGTTGGCCCCACTTCCAACTGCCTACCTTCATGAACCCTGGAAAATTCCCCCACTGGAAGCTTCCTTTCTTGGATTTAATCAGGGAATAGATTACCCCAATCCCATTATCAATTTAGAGGTCCAACGAAAATTTGCCGCAGACACCCTCTGGGGCATGAGAAACAACAGTCTGGTTAAAAAAGAAGGGCAGAGAATATTGGCTACCCATGTAGTGCCAAGAAAAAAAAAGAAGTAGTAGCTAATGAAAATGGACGTGCAACGGGAGTAGAAAGCTAACCTACACCTTCCAAATATCGCGTTCTATTTAGAGAAAGAGTACCTAGGTCTCTTTGGTCATAAATTTGTATATTTCTGATTGAAAAATAACCAACTGTACACTTTATGAAAAAATTATGTCTATTAGCCCTCATTGGGTTTAGCTTTAGTAGCCTCCAAGCTCAAAAAATGAATGCCCATAAAAAAGCGATAATAGCCTCTGTAGAAAAACACCAAGAGGCACTTATTGCCATCAGTGATTCTATTTGGGCCTTGGCAGAAACCGCTTTCCAAGAAGATCAATCCGCAGAAATACTTGCCAATTATGCAGAGAAAAATGGTTTACAAGTAACTAGAGGTGTTGCTGGTATACCCACCGCTTTTACAGCCACTTATGGGTCTGGAAGCCCGGTAATAAGTGTTTTGGGAGAGTTTGACGCCTTACCCGGAATTTCACAAAAAGCACAGCCTACAAAAGAAGCGCTAAACGAAGGTGCAGCAGGCCACGGCTGTGGTCACAATCTATTTGGTGCCGGGAGTTTAGGAGCAGCCATTGCTGTAAAAGAGCTCATAGAGGCTGGAAAAATTAAAGGTACCGTTAAATTCCTTGGAACCCCCTCAGAAGAAAAATTCTTTGGTAAAATCTGGATGGTTCAAGCAGGATTATGGGACGACGTAGACGTAAACATAAGTTGGCACCCCTCTGCAGACACCAAAGCAGACGTTCAGAGTTCATTGGCCCTTATAGACTTTAAAGTAGAGTTCTTTGGACAGGCCGCCCATGCTTCTGCAGATCCTTGGAACGGACGTTCTGCCTCGGACGCTCTGGAACTGTACACCTCAGGGATAAACTACTACAGAGAACATATTAAACCTACTGTGAGAATTCACTACCACATTCAAGACGGAGGCCAGGTAGTAAACGTGGTACCGGATTATTCCAGACTATGGGTACGGGTAAGAGACTCCAAACGCTCTGGTATGAAACCTGTATACGAAAGGGTTCAAGCCATGGCAGAAGGTGCTGCTATTTTAGCCAATGTAGACTATAAAATCACGCTCATCTCCGGAATTTATGAGACCTTAGTCAATAGAACTGGAGGCGCCATCATGCAAAAAAACCTAGAGTTATTAGGCCCTCTCTCTTACACTGAGGAAGAAATCGCATTTGGTAAAAAAATTCAGGAAGCAACAGGAAAACCCCAAGTTGGTATGGACGCTGCAATAAGACCACTAGAAGAAACTAGAGAAAATTCTGGTGGGGGCTCCACAGACGTTGGAGATGTAAGCTGGAATGTAGCCAACATAAACCTAGGGGTAACGGTGGCACCAAAAGACACCCCATGGCACTCCTGGGCCGTTGTAGCCTGTGGTGGTATGAGTATTGGTCATAAAGGAATGATCCATGCAGCAAAAGCCATGGGTATGACTATGGCAGACTTATTTGACAACCCTAAATGGGTGCAAGAGGTAAAGGCAGAGTTTAAAGAGAGAAAGGGATCTGAAGTTTACGAACCCATGATAGACGGTCCTGCCCCTATAGATCAAGGGAAATAAAGGCAAATAGTACTGCATTTAAACTAATATCATTTAGTCTCATTATGCTGTTTGACAACAGATTAAAAAACAGACAACTCCAATTCTTTATATGCTTTGGAGGTGTTTTACTTTCAGACGCTCTACTTAGTCATTATCAGATAAATAGCTGGCGTTACATGAGTAAACCACTGATTATGGTATCCTTAATTGGATATTTTTGGACCTATAAAAAAGAGCTTTCCAAACCCTTGTTTCAATGGGTTTTATGTGCCCTGCTGTTTTCATTGGCTGGAGATATTTTTTTGATGTTCACTCATATGTCCGCCCATTTTTTTACTGCTGGCTTAGGGGCTTTTCTTTTGGCACATGTCTTTTATATACTCCTCTTTGTAAAGCAGCGAAACAAGAAGCTAACCATCCCCTGGCTTCAGGGAAGTCTTTTATTATGCTACGCTTTTCTCATGGGATTTTTGGTCTTAGAGCAAACAGGAGATTTAAAAATACCAGTCCTTGTATATATAACTGTAATTACAGCTATGGCTTTTACCTCTTTAATGAGAAAAGGGAATATGACTGCTGTTGCCTATGGAAGTGGCGTGCTGGGCGCTCGTTTTTTCTTGGCATCGGACAGCTTGCTGGCCCTATCCATGTTTAGAGACCAATTTCCAGACGTAGGCTTTTTAGTCATGATCAGCTACGGATTGGCTCAGGCCTTAATGGTGTACAGCCTTAGCCAAAGTGAACAAAAAATGCTATCAAAAATTAGATTATGAGCGAATGATATGGGCCCCTATGGCTTTAAGGCGCTCCTCTATGTTTTCATAGCCCCTATCTATTTGCTCAATGTTGTGAATGGTAGAAGTTCCCTTGGCAGAAAGTGCTGCAATGAGGAGGGAAACTCCAGCTCTAATATCTGGAGACACCATGGTGGTAGCTTTGAGTTTAGATTTAAAATCATGCCCCATTACAGTAGCTCTATGGGGGTCACATAAAATAATCTTAGCTCCCATATCTATGAGTTTGTCCGTAAAAAACAGGCGGCTCTCAAACATTTTTTGATGGATTAGTACCTCTCCCCTAGCTTGGGTAGCCGTCACGAGTAAAATACTGAGTAAATCTGGAGTCATACCAGGCCATGGAGCGTCTGAAATAGTTAGGATAGAACCGTCTATATAGTTTTGAACGGCATAACCATCTGTATGAGAAGGAATATAAATATCGTCTCCCTTTTGCTCCAGACTAATACCTAATTTTCTGAATACGGATGGAATTTGCCCCAGCATATTCCAGTTCACATTTTTGATAGTGAGCTCACTTTGGGTAATCGCTGCCATTCCTATCCAACTGCCAATTTCAATCATGTCTGGCAGCATGCTGTGCGTAGCACCGTGTAATTCACTTACTCCCTCAATTGTAAGTAAATTAGAACCCACTCCAGAAATCTTAGCTCCCATTTTGTTTAAAAGGGTGCAAAGTTGTTGCAAATAAGGTTCACAAGCCGCATTGTATATGGTGGTAGTTCCCTCTGCCATCACAGCCGCCATCACAATATTGGCTGTACCGGTTACAGAGGCCTCGTCTAAGAGCATATAAGTCCCCTTCAGTTTTTCTGCCTCTACGCCGTAAAAATGTTCTTCTTTATTGTATCTAAATTGGGCGCCCAAATTAATAAAGCCTTCAAAATGAGTGTCTAGCCTCCTACGACCAATTTTGTCGCCCCCTGGTTTAGGAATGTATCCTTTACCAAATCTAGCCAAAAGTGGGCCAACTAACATAATAGACCCTCTAAGGCCTTTCCCATCTTTTTTATACTGATCCGATTGTAGGTAGTCTAAATTAACATCGTCTGCCTTAAAGGAATAGGAGCCTTTTGCTTTCTTCTGTATTTTAACGCCTAAGTCTTCTAAAAGTGCAATGAGTTTATTGACGTCTATAATATCTGGAATATTATGTATGGTAACCTCTTCTGCTGTAAGTAGCACAGCACATAAGATTTGTAAGGCTTCGTTTTTTGCGCCCTGCGGGCTGATACTTCCTTGGAGCCTATGCCCACCTTCAATAATAAAGCTACCCATAAATCAGAATATTAATAGCGTTTTTTGGACCTGTTGTTGTTATTTCTTTGTTTGTTGTTTTTGCTTCTATTGTTAGAAGGTGGCGTCTTTACAATCTTATTTTTAAGAAAGGTTTCGCTATCTGTTAGTAGCTCTCCTGAACCCTCTAGATTAATTTCTCCCTTACTGAGCTCGGTTAAATGCTTATAGATAATGCCGTCTTCTACTGTGTCTTTATTCCAATTCAAAAAACACTTTTTCATGTGGTTGGCAATGGTGTGTTCTAGGCCAGAACGCTTTTCCCCTTTCTCCCAGCTAATAGCCACATCTATCATGCGCTTAATATTGTTCCCATAAAACCTATATTTTGGAAAGTTTTGAGGATAATCCAAAGGGTCCGGTTTCTGTTCTAATAACTCCTTAGAGGTAATTGGGAAGGGAGAGGGTACATCTAATTTAAAATCAGACATAATAAATAATTGGTCCCACAATTTGTGATTAAACTCTGGAACATCTCTTAAATGCGGCTGAAGATTTCCCATAACGCTAATAATGGCATGCGCCAATTTAATGCGTTCTTCTTTATCTTCTACTGAGACGGCGTGGTCTACCATTTTTTGGAAATGTCTTCCGTACTCAGGTATGATTAATTTTTCACGCTCTGTATTGTATTCTAAATTGTAAACTATGTCCAAACTGTATGGTGTTAATGGAAAGAAATTAAAGCCTGAGCTTTGGTGTGCAAAATACTAAAAATTCCTCAGTTCTAAAATAATTATAGAGAGATAACACCCTCTACGCTGGCTACGGCTTTATAATTTTTAACAACCGCCTGGGGGTTCTCTAAAATGAGTTTCACAGAGACGCTGGTAAAACTACCCTTAGAGGAGGCTCTGGTAGAGATGTCTGCCTTCTGATCTTTAAAAATTGTCTCTATAGCCGCTATTTTATCTGGATCTGTAGGAACTATAAATTTGTAAAGGTATGGAGCGGGCCATTTGGTGTCTAGCGCTAGTTTGTCTTCTAAATTCTTATAAAATTCTGCTGATTTTTTGCTCTCCAACATAAAAAATATTTTTGACAAAGATAGTCTAAACATAGGTTTTGGAGGGGGTATTAGTTTGAAATATGTAACTTTGCGTCCTTTAATAATCCAGATTTATGTCTAAAAAAATAGTCTTTGCAGGTGGGCCTGCCACCGGCAAAACTTCTATGATTCAAGCCTTAGAAAATAAGGGCTATAACTGTCTACATGAAGTTTCCAGACAGGTGACTCTAGACGCTAGAAAAGCTGGCATTGAACAAATGTTTGTCACTGAACCTTTACTGTTTAGTGAAAAATTACTAGAGGGACGTGTGGAGCAGTGTATTGCGGCTTCTCAGTGCAAAGAAGTCTTTACTTTTTTGGATCGTGGTCTTCCAGAGGTGGTGGCCTATTTAGACAGAAATAAGGTGGTCTATCCGGAACATTTTGAAAAAGCGTGTCGGACGCATCGCTATGACCACGTTTTTATTTTCCCTCCCTGGGAAGACATCTATACTCAGGATAGCGAACGCTATGAAGATTTTGAGGAGGCCGTAAAAATTTATCCCTATTTAAAGGCCGCTTATGAAAAATTCGGATACAAAAATATTATCTTACCAAAAGACAGCATAGAGAACAGAATCTCTTTTGTCTTGGATCATATAGGCTAACTCTTATTTTATGAACACCCATACTCCCATTCAAATTCTTAAAGAATTTTGGGGCTTTAACTCCTTTAAAGCTAGCCAAAAAGGAGTGATTGAAGACGTCTTAGCAGGCCGGGATGTCCTGGCACTCCTACCTACCGGTGGTGGCAAGTCTTTGTGTTATCAGGTTCCGTCCATGTGTTCCAAGGGTATATGTGTGGTGGTTTCTCCCTTAGTGGCCTTAATAGAAGATCAGGTAAACAGACTAAAAAAACAAGGCATAAAAGCCGTTGGCCTTACGGCAGGTATTCCGAACAACAGACTCATAGAACTCTTAGACAATTGTCAGTTTGGAGGCGTTAAATTTTTATACCTCTCTCCAGAGCGGCTACAGCAAAGCATGGTGAGAGAACGCATATCACAGATGAATGTCAATCTCATTGCTATAGATGAGGCGCATTGTATTTCCAGTTGGGGCCATGATTTTAGACCCTCATATATGGCCTGTGACCTGCTTAGGACCCTCACCAATGCCCCACTCATAGCATTAACCGCTACAGCAACACTAGCAGTTCAGAAGGACATTCTTAAGGCCTTAAAAATGCAGGACCCTAAAATTCACAAGGCCTCTTTTAAAAGAGATAATATAGTCTACCACGTAAAAAAAGTAGCAGACAAAAACTACTACCTCACTCAAATCTGTAAAAAAGCAAATGGGAGTGTCATTGTATATGTAAATAGCAGAAGGCGTACCCATGAGCTTGCAGCGCTTTTAGAAAACTCTAAAATTAGTGCCGCATATTTTCATGGAGGTTGTTCCAAAGAATATAAAAAAAAGACCTTGGCCCTTTGGTTAAAAGACCAAGTAAAAGTCATGGTGGCTACCAATGCCTTTGGAATGGGAATTGACAAATCTACTGTGGCTGCTGTGGTTCATTTTCAAATTCCTGACAGTATTGAAAATTATTATCAGGAGTCTGGAAGAGCAGGTAGAGATGGCAATCAGGCCCATTCATTCCTACTTCTAGGGCCTTTAGATATAGAGCAAGCAGAAAATCAATTCATTCAAAATTTACCCAGTTTAAAAGAGATACAAAAAACCTATACTAAACTGAGCAGCTATCTTCAAATTGCCTATGGAGAAGGTACCGAAAAAAGTCATTATTTTTCCTTTAATCACTTTGTTCACCGCTACGAATTAAATAGTATTAAGACATTTAACGCACTAAAAACACTAGATCAATATCGTCTTATCCAAATGCAAGACCACTTTGAAAAAAGTACTGAAATAAGATTTATTTGCAAAAAAGAAGTCTTGTACAATTATATGGAAACCCATGAAGATCTAGGCCTGTTTATTGGGGTTCTTTTAAGAACCTATGGAGGACTTTTTGAGTATCAGACAAAGATAAACCCATATCTTTTAGCAAAAAAAATAAACTGCTCCTACAAAAAATTGGAATCTATACTCCAACGTTTAAAGAGAGACAACATTATAGATTTGGACACCCAAAGTTCAGATCTTTCTATGGTTTATTTAGTACCTAGAGAGGATAACAGAAGTCTAGCTCCCTTTGCTAAAATGATTGAAAAAAACACCCAGGAAAAGATTCATAAGATGAAAGCTATGATTGCTTTTGTTCAAAATAACAAAGACTGTAGAAACCAACAACTGCTGCATTACTTCAATGAAAAATCTACTTCCTGTGGGAGCTGTGATGTTTGCAAAAGTAGCGGGGACTTATCTAAAGAAGCCCTGGAGGAAACGGAAACTGCAATTTTATATTTATTAGAATCAAGTGCTATGGACTCCAGAAAAATAGTTGCGCAACTTTCCTACGAAAAAGAACGCGTTCTAAATAGCATACAAAAGCTACTAATGTCAGGAAAAATAATTATAAACGATCAAAATGAATATGTCAAACCATAAGCCTTCCATTGTTTTTATGGGCACTCCCCATTTTGCTGCCCACATTCTTGCTACACTCATAGACAAACAGTACAAGCTAACTGCAGTAGTAACAGTAGCGGATAAAGCAGCAGGCAGGGGTAAGAAAATTAAGGAATCTGCTGTAAAGCAGCTCGCCATAGCACATCACATTCCCTGTTTGCAACCCACCAATCTGAAAGACCCGGAATTTGTTAGCCAATTAGAACAATTGAAGGCAGATATTTTTGTTGTTGTTGCCTTTAGGATGCTACCAGAGGTAGTCTGGACCATGCCTAAGCAAGGTACCTTTAACTTACACGCCTCCTTACTCCCCCAGTACAGAGGGGCTGCACCTATTAACTGGGCTCTTATCAATGGAGAGCAAAAAACAGGGGTCTCCACCTTTTTTATAGACAAAAAAATAGACACTGGCGCTATTATAGATCAGCAGGAAGTAGCTATAGAAAAAGAAGAGACCGCTGGTTCTCTTCACGACAAATTAATGGAGGCTGGTAGTGTATTGGTGTGTAAAACCATAGACGCTATTGCCTCTGGTTCTGTAGTTTCGAAACCACAAAAGACTACAGCGCCACTAAAAGAAGCTCCAAAAATTTTTAAAGAGGATTGTAAAATAGATTGGTCAAAACCTGGCTCTAGCATTCAAAATTTAATTAGAGGATTAAGTCCGTACCCAGGCGCGTGGTGTTATTTTCATAACCACGGAGACCCGCTAATTTTAAAAATTGCCAATGGCTTTTTTGAAGAAACCATCCATAATGACAAAATTAATTCTTTAATAAAATCAAAAAAAGAATTAAAAGTAGCGTTACAAGACGGATATATGCACCTCACGGAAATTCAACTTCCTGGAAAAAGAATGATGAAGGTACAAGAACTACTAAACGGTCTCTCTTTGAGAGAAAATGCCTACGTCTCCTAAGGGCTTATTCTCGTTGGGTTTGTAGAAATCACCAAAAAAACACCCCTCTTTATAAACAAAAGCGCAAAGTTATTAACAAAAAGACGCATTTCCTACGGGAACACTTGTGTTTATGCATAATCCGTATAAATTTGTTAGGGTAATAAGTTATACCAATAACATTTTAAAACATTTATCATGAACAAAACAGAATTAATTGACGCAATGGCAGCAGACGCTGGTATTACAAAAGCAGCAGCTAAAAAAGCATTAGAGTCTTTCTTAGGAAACGTAGAAGGATCACTTAAAAAAGGAGGAAGAGTTTCCTTAGTAGGTTTTGGTTCTTGGTCTGTTTCTAAAAGAAACGCAAGAGACGGAAGAAACCCACAGACAGGTGCTACCATCAAAATTGCTGCTAAAAACGTAGTAAAATTCAAAGCTGGAGCAGAATTAGGAAAAGCTGTAAACTAAGCATTCCCTAACTACAACATTTAAAAGCACCTTTAAAAGGTGCTTTTTTTTTGTCCAAAAAGTACCATCAAATGATTTATTCTCTATATTGATAATAAATTATGACACATTTAGAAATTAAAAAAGGACATATTTTGTTGGCAGAACCATCCCTCACAGGTGATGTTTCTTTTAGCAGGGCAGTTGTTCTACTTGCAGAACACAACTTAGAAGGCAGTGTGGGTTTTATTTTAAACAAACCGCTTCCCTATACTTTAAACGAACTTGTAGATGAAATAAACACTCCATTTCCCATATTTAATGGGGGACCGGTAGAACAAGATAATTTATACTTTATTCACAGCCGTCCAGAACTCCTTAAAGGAAGTGTAGAAATATCTGATGGTGTTTATTGGGGCGGAAATTTTGAGGCCCTAACAGAAGCCTTAAACAATAGACTTTTAACTAAAAATGAGATACGCTTTTTTCTAGGTTATTCTGGTTGGAACGCCCTACAACT
This sequence comes from Flavobacteriaceae bacterium LSUCC0859, assembly GCA_022239325.1. GTDB lineage: Bacteria > Bacteroidota > Bacteroidia > Flavobacteriales > Flavobacteriaceae > MAG-120531. Next base: position 40,437 of record JAKOGP010000001.1, read on the forward strand.
ATCTCAAGAAATTAAGTCTAAATCTTGGATTCCCATTGAGGAACAAAATTTAAAAAAGCAACTGAGTAAAAATACACTACAGCTGTGGAGCGATAAATTAAAAGAATTAGGGGGTGCTTACCTCATTTGGTCCAATGCCCCAGAAAACCCCAATTTAAATTAGGGCTTCCTGAGCAGCTTTTGCTAATAACTGAGTCATGTAAGCATAAAAATCATCTCCCTCATAAGTTTTTTTCCTGTACTTACTCACAGAAATAAGACCGTCAGACACATTTAATATACACAGTGCACTTGCCTTTTGCAGTGAAAAAGGAGAAATTGAATCTGTTTTTAACACATAGCTGCTGTCCTTTTCAATAGCTTGGTTCATTTTTTTTCTAAAAATACTGTCTTTAGCACCACCACTCAGTGGTGGGGTATGTATCTCGCCTTCTAATAACATATAAAGTGTTCCTCGATTGGTACCTATAACCTCTTTGTTGGTGTTGAGCAAAAAACAAGCCTGAAAATCATTTTCAAAAGCAAAAATATGTGCCAAAGCAGCTATTAATCGATTGCTCGTAGGTAGGGCACTCAATCCGTTATTAGACACATAGTAATCTTTATACAAACCCATTTCAAAGGGTGTTTTGGCAGGGGATTGCCATTGAGGCATACGAAGCTCAGTTAATGAAATATAATACTGAGTTTCTCTAAGGGCAATTTCATTGGGGAATACCTGAAAACGAACTAGGGCGTCCTGCTTTAAAACAGGAGATTTTGCCAAGGCGTCTAAAATTAAATCAGATAATTTTTCAGGAGTAAAATCCATGGGAATTGTTATCCTAAGCATACGCATAGACGCCATGATTTTTAGATAATGAGCCTCCCAAAAAATAATTTGGCCACCCATGATTCTCATTTCCTCTACAATAGAGTGCCCATGGGTAAGTGCTTTGTTGTTATGAGAAATAATAGGGTTAATCTCTTCTGTAATCTGTCCGTTGTTAATAAGCATAAAAAAAGCCTTGAATATTCAAGGCCCAAAGATATTACAATATTATGCAAAGCCCTAAGAAGAACCCAATACTTGTTTTAAACTAGATATTTGATTTTCCCAAAGCATTTTAGATTCTTCTACCTCATCTTCTTCTGCAAAATCTGTTATAAAAAGAGAAACGTCAGAGGTTATGTCGTCTACTATAATTCTCATTTCAAAAAAACTATCATCTTCAGTATAATTCCATTTGAATTTCACAAACTCATCTGACTTTCTTTTTAAAAGCTTTGCCTGTTCTTCAGACTCGTCCCAGATAAAAGTGAAAAGCTCCCCCCTAGAATTTACATTATCTGCAAACCACTCTGAAAGCCCAGAGGGTGTTGCTATGTACTGGAATAAGAGTTGCGGGGAAGACTGTATCACAAACTCTATTTCATATTTTATTAAATCACTCATTTTTTTTCTATCTCTATTACAGCTCACAATATATATATTTATGTAGGATAAAAAAACAAATGAGATGTAATATTTTTGTCCATTTTTTGGAGGAACTACAAATTAAATTTTATATTTGCCCCCTTTAAACACGGCGAGGTAGCTCAGTTGGTTAGAGCGTCGGATTCATAACCCGGAGGTCGGGGGATCGTGACCCCCTCTCGCTACAAAACCCTAAGGAAACTTAGGGTTTTTTTTGTCTTTTTTAGAGCATTCCATGCTATAATTAGTAACTTTCTTCTTGAATATCAAGCATCGCTAATGCAGTTCCTATGAAAAATACCATCAGCCACAGAGTGGCAGATTTTTTAAAGAATTACCCTCCTTTTAATATGCTTCCCCTACAAGTATTAGAGGACATTTCTTTAGAAATTCATATTGAATACTTAGAGAAGGACCAACTTATTTTTCAAGAAGAGGACCTTCCTCATACGCATTTTTACGTGGTTCACAAAGGGGCTGTAGCCCTGAGTAAGGCACCCGGAAAAGAAATCGTAGATCTCTGTGATGAAGGAGACATCTTTGGACTACGCCCGCTCATGGCACAGGAGAACTACAAAATGACTGCGATCACTTACGAAGAAAGTATCCTATATGCCGTCCCTATTGGGGTTTTTAAACCTTATGTTCTTAAAAACAAAGCCATAGGCACTTTTTTATTGGAGAGCTTTGCCTCTAATACCAGGAATCCCTATGCTAAAAACCACAGAGGTAAGCTCTATGGAGAGGCCTTAGATCAGGCCGATGCAGACTTAGTACCCCTTTTAGATGTACAACAAGTTAGAAGGTCCAAAAACATAATATGTTGTGAACCTCATACGCCTATTAAAGACATTGCTCAGACCATGCGAACCCACAAAATTGGCGCCGTATTAGTGTTAGACAAAAAATTGCCTTTAGGAATTATCACTGATAAAGATTTGAGAAATAAAATAGCTACAGGTGATTTTTCTGTTCAGGATGAAGCTTCTAAAATAATGAGTTCTCCTGTCATTACATACCCAGAATCGCTTTCAGTAACTCAAGCTCAAATGGGTATGATGGCCTCTAGCGTCTCTCATTTGTGCATTACAAAAGATGGCACGCCACACACAGAGGCTATTGGTATGGTCTCTAAACACGACATCATGCTCTCTGTGGGTAACAACCCTTCCGTTTTAATTAAAGCCATACAACGCGCAAAAAAGACCAAAGATCTCAAGCGCATTCGATTGGGCATTATGAAACTTTTAAGGGGGTACTTACAACAGGGTATTCCAATGACCCTAACCACCAAAATTATCTCAGAACTCAACAACGCCTGTACCAGGCAAATTATAGCGTTAAGCCTAAAGAAAATGAGTAGCCCACCCCCCTGCCCTTTTGTATGGCTGGCCATTGGTAGCCAAGGAAGAAATGAGCAACTCCTCCATACGGATCAGGACAATGCCATTATTTTTGAGCAGCAAAAAGATGCCTTTGGCCATAACAACCAAAGCTACTTTATGTCTCTAGCAAAAAAGATTAATAAGGGCTTGCTTAAAATTGGCTATGATTATTGCCCTGCAGAAATGATGGCCTCTAACCCCAAATGGTGCCTCTCTATTGAAGAGTGGGAGCAGCACGTAAAGCAATGGATTAGCAGTCCTGGAAAAAATGAAATACTCCTTTCGTCCATTTTCTTTGACTTCAGTCCTGTTTACGGAGACAGCTCATTAACCGATAGGCTTACTAAAACCATTTTTAAATCTCTTGAAAAACACCCTATTTTTACAACCCACTTAGCTGCAGGAGCCCTTCAAAGCCCACCACCTTCTGGGTTTTTTAGAAGTTTTTTGGTTGAACAAAATGGGCAAAACAAAGATAATTTTGATCTGAAGAGAAGGACCCTCATGCCCCTAACAGACGCTGCAAGAGTACTTACACTCTCAAAACATATTAGAGGTATAAACAATACAGCTGAAAGATTTGAAAAATTGGCAGACCTAGAACCCAACAACCAAGAATTATATATGGCCTGCTCCTATGCTATAAAGGCATTGCTTAAATTTAGAACCAAACAAGGAATTCTTCACAATGACTCCGGAAGGTATATAGATCTCAAGAGTTTGAGTAAAGAAGAGCGGTTGAAACTCAAGAGAACCTTTAAAACAATCAAAGAAATTCAAGAACTAATTAATATTCGTTTTAAAGTCTCACAGCTCTTATAAGATTCCCTATGTAAATAATCTCTTCAAAGAATAGATAAAATGTTTTCATTTTTCAATAATAAAAAAGCGCAATCCCTAAAAGATCTCCCTCCTTTTTGGAAAGAATATGCAGCACAATTTTCTCAAACTAAACCCATAAATGAGCAGAGTGATTTTGTAGTATTAGATACTGAAACTACTGGTTTTGATTATAATAAAGATAGAATACTCTGTATTGGCGCCTTGCATTTAAAAGATTCAAAAATTCATATCAATAACAGTTTTGAAATTTTTGTAAATCAAAGTCATTACAATGCAGAAAGCGCTACTATTCATGGTATTTTAAAAAATGAGCCTATAGTAAAGCTCAGCGAATACGAGGCATTAAAAGCCTTTTTGTCCTATGTGGGGAATAGTGTCCTTGTAGCCCATCACACAAAATTTGACCTCACTATGATTAATAAAGCGCTTGAAAGGCATGGGCTTCCCTCTCTTAAAAACAAGAGCTTAGACACGGTTTTTCTCTATAAAAAGAGTCTGCTGCGCAGCCCGCTTATAGAAAGAAAGGAAGATTACAGCCTAGATGAATTGGCAGACAAGTTTAATATTTCAAAAAAAGACCGGCATACCGCCCTTGGAGACGCATACATTACGGCCCTACTTTTCCTTAAAATTCTTAAAAAAATGAAGGAAAAGTCAGGGCCGTTGGTATTTAAACGCTTCTTTTAAGCGAGCTACTCCTTACAAGGCACCATCTATAATCTCAGATACAATTTCAGGGTTTAGAAGTGTAGAAGTGTCTCCTAAATTTGAGGTGTCCTGAGACGCAATTTTACGCAGTATTCTCCTCATAATTTTACCACTCCTCGTTTTAGGTAAACCACTTACAAATTGGATTTTATCTAATTTGGCTATGGGACCAATATGCTCTGTAATCACCTGATTGATTTCTTTTCTCAGATTATCTCTATCTCTACCCTCACCGGTCTCCTTGAGAATTACATACCCATATAGTGCATTTCCTTTAATTTCATGGGGGAAACCTACAATAGCAGACTCTGCTACTGCTGGATGTTCATTAATACTGTCTTCTATTGGAGCTGTTCCCAAATTGTGACCAGAAACAATTATCACGTCGTCTACCCTACCGGTAATTCTGTAATATCCAACCTCATCTCTAAGCGCCCCATCCCCTGTAAAATACATGCCTTTAAAGGCAGAAAAATAAGTGTCTTTATAGCGCTGGTGGTCTCCCCAAATGGTTCTGGCAATAGAGGGCCATGGAAACTTTATACACAATCTTCCGTCTACCTGATTGCCTTTAATTTCTGCACCGTTCTCGTCCATAAGAGCCGGTTGAATTCCTGGCAGAGGAAGTGTGGCGTATGTAGGAATAGTTGGCGTAACAAAAGGAATGGGTGAAATTAATATACCTCCTGTTTCTGTTTGCCACCAGGTGTCTACAATAGGACACTTCTTTTTACCTATATGATCATTATACCAATGCCAAGCCTCTTCATTTATGGGTTCCCCTACGGTACCTAGTATTCTCAAAGAAGACAGGTTATGAGAAGTCACATAATCTAAGTTTTCTTTAGCCAAGGCTCTAATAGCGGTTGGTGCGGTATATAGTTGGGTAATTTTATGCTTGTCTACAATATCCCAAAACCTGGAGTAGTCTGGGTAGGAAGGAACCCCTTCAAACATCACAGTAGTAGCACCATTGGCAAGAGGACCGTATACAATATAAGAATGTCCCGTAATCCATCCAATGTCTGCGGTACACCAATAGACATCATTTTCTTTCTGCTGAAACACATTTTTAAAGGTGTAGGCACTGTACACCATATACCCAGCAGTGGTATGCATCATCCCTTTGGGTTTACCCGTAGACCCAGAGGTGTATAAAATAAATAAAGGATCTTCTGCCTCCATGATCTCTGGCACACAGTCTCCGTAGGCCTGGTCTAATAGAGGTTGTAACCAATGGTCTCTCCCAGGTTCCATATGAATTTCTGCGCCGGTTCTCTTTGCCACCAGTACAGATTGAATACCCGGACAACTCTCTAGAGCTTCGTCTACTATCCCCTTAAGGTCTATAGATTTTGCGCCTCTAAAAGAACCGTCTGAGGTAATAAGCAAGGAAGCCTCACAATCATTAATTCTGGTGGAAAGTGCCGTTGCAGAAAAACCTGCAAAGACCACAGAATGTATGGCACCAATTCTCGCACAGGCTAAAACAGACACTGCCAATTCAGGGATCATTGGCAAATAAATACAAACCCTATCTCCCTTTTTAACTCCCTGATCTTTAAGCACATTGGCCATTTTACTCACCCGCTCATGCAACTGTCTATAGGTAATATGTACGGCAGGTGCATTGGGGTCGTTTGGCTCAAATAAAATGGCTGTTTTATCTCCTCTGGTATAAAGGTGGCGGTCTATACAATTCTCTGTAATATTGAGCTGGGCTCCTTTAAACCAGGATATTTGTGCTTCTTCAAAGTTGTATTCTAATACTTGGTCCCATTTTTTACGCCACATAAAGTGCTCCTCTGCCACCTCACTCCAAAACAATTCCGGGTCTCTGACAGATTTTCTATAAACACTAAAGTATTCTTCCAAATGTTTAATGTGATAATTACTCATGGTTATTGGTTATTTATATTAATAATAATTTTATTTCGTCTATTAATTTTTTAACTGAAAAAGGCTTAGAAAAGTACTTGTCTGCACCAATAGATAAGCCGTAAGCAATGTCTGAATCTTTTGTTTTAGCAGATAAAAACACAAATTTTGTCTGCGCCAAGCAAGTATAAGATTTCATGGTTTTTAAGGTTTCATAGCCATCTAGTTTAGGCATCATGACGTCCAAAACCACAATTTTTGGACAGTGTTTTTGAGCTATCTCTAATGCTTCTTCTCCATCTCTTGCAATAAATACTTTATACCCTTGCTTCTTAAATGCATATTCAAGGGACATTAATATATTGGGTTCGTCGTCTACTAATAAAATACTACTCATTGGTATAGGGAATTTTAAAAACAAATTTAGCGCCTTGGTTAAAGGTACTGTCTAACCATATGGTACCTCCGTGGCTCTCTATGATTTTTTTACAAATAGCCAAACCAAAACCACTTCCTTGTGGCTTAATAATGTTTTGGTTGTTAGACTGGTAAAACTTTTCAAAAATAAAAGGCTGGTCTGCCATAGGTACTCCCCTTCCGTTGTCTGTTACCGAACAGAAAATGGCTTGTTCTTTTTCGTATAAAGCCAGGCTAACACATCCATTTTCCTCAGGAATAAACTTTAGAGAATTGGAGATTAAGTTCACTAAGACCTGAAAAATTCTATCCTCATCAAGATACAAATAATAGCTTTTATCAGAAATAAAGTCCAATTGAATTTGATTCTTTTCTGCAATTACTTTAAAGCTGTCTATGACTCTACTAGACAAGGCGGTTATATTGGTTTTCTTGAGAGTGAGTTCTTGTGGGCCTCTAGATAGTTTTTCTAAATCTAGAATGTTGTTAATTAAAGTAGAAAGTCTTTGAGTGTCTTTTACAATATTGGCCAAAAATTGAGTTCTGGCTACAGAAGGCATGTCTGGTTCCTCTTCTAAAATCTCTGAAGCAGCCTTTATAGAAGTGATGGGTGTTTTTAACTCATGGGCCACAGTCTCTAAAAACTCATCTTTCTTTTTGTCTGCGTCTTTTAAGTGATTGTTGGCTTCCTTTAATGCTTTGGTAAGCTCCGTGAGCTCATCAGATTTAAGCTTTAATGCCTTATTGCGTTCTAAGGTAGCCTTCGCTTCCTCTAAAATTTTAAGCAGCTCCACAGTTCCAACCGCCTGCTCTTTTGTTACATTGGCAATTAGAATTTTAGCAGAAGCACTCCCTATGGTGCCTGTTAGTAATTTTTCTGAAAAACTAATCAATCGGGCATCGGCCTGTAAGGCCTCATGAGAAATATTGTATTTGTTATTAAACAGCTTAAGGGCCCTCTCCGTTCGAGCTTTGCCTAAAAACCGAGTAAGCATTTCTTTGATGTCTGACACAAAGGCCTCTCCTTTCCATACATAAGCCTGCTCTTGTAAACCATTGTAATTTAAAATGTTTACGAAAATTTCTGCATAATTACGCTCCCTATAATTCGCTTGGGAATACAGAGAAATTCCATAAAAGGTTCCCAGATTTAAGAAAATGCTCCAAAAGAAAGAATGGGTTTCAGGATTCATAAAATCAATTCCAAAAAGGGCATAGGGTTTTAGGTTGGAAATTCCTAGGTATCCAAAATCTAGGAGGGTCTCTCTCCCTCCTAAAACTCCCAAGGTAAAAGGCCAAATAAGCGTAAAAAAAACAGTAATAACACCAACTATCATTCCTATAATAGCAGCTCTAGCAGTTCCTCTATTCCAAAAAAGTCCCAGAAAAAATGAAGGAGCCAACTGGGCTATAAGTACAAAAGAGATGAGCCCAATGGAATATAAAGACAATTCGTAGGAGAGAAAGACATAAAAGAAATAAGCCAATACAATCAGACTAAAAATGGCGATTCTTCTAATGTATTTAATTATAATAGTGTTTTTTTCAGGCAAGCCTTTGCTAAATTTTTCTAAAAATCCATAGGGTATAATTAAGTTGTTACTCAACATGGTAGACAAAGACAAACTTGAAACCACCACCATAGAAATCACTGCGGAAAGCCCACCTAAAAAGATCAATACGGCCATAGATATATTTTGGGCCTGCAATGGAAGCAGTAGGGTGTAATAATCTTTATTGATAGCGTCTGGCAATCTGATATTTCCAGCCCATGCAATAAAAATTACGAAAATATTAAAAAGCAATAGGTAGAGCGGAAAAAGCCATATGGCTTTTTTGAGGTAACGCTCCCTTTCGTTCTCTACCACAGTCACATGAAATTGTCTTGGCAATAAGAAGATGGCAAAGAAGGAGAGCGCTATGGTAAAAAACCAATTTAAAGCGCTCTGGTTGGTATGAAAGGTGGTAAGCTGCTCAAAATTAGACAGCTCTGAAGCCTGCTGGTATAGATCTGAGGTGCCGTCAAATAGAAAATAAGTGATGTATACTCCTCCTATGAGAAAGAATAGAAGTTTCAAAATAGACTCTAAAGCAATGGTTGTCATAATCCCCTTTCTTCTTTGGGTGGCGTCTGTTGCACGTGTGCCAAAAAAAGCGACAAATAATGCGATTAAAACAACCATATAGAAAGTAGAATCTCCTATAAGACCTAAACGGTTTGCTTGAGATGAAGCGCTCATTATCTCGTAGGTCTCAGAAATGGCCTTAATCTGTAGGGCTATGTAAGGCACTATCCCTAACACACAAATTAGGGTGACTAAGGCTCCTAAAAACCTGTTGTTTCCATATCTGAGAGAAATAAAATCTGCTATGCTAGAAATATTCTGGTGTTTGGCTATTCTGAGTATTTTTCTCAAAATAAGGATCCATAAAGGTGCTGCTATCACTGGGCCTAAATAGATAGTTAAGAAATCTATTCCCGTGGTAGCTGCCACTCCAACACTTCCATAATAGGTCCATGCAGAACAGTATACCGCTAAAGATAGCACGTACACATAAGGATTATTTACCCAGACACTTTTTTCATGGCGCTCCGCAAAATAGGCTACCATGAATAACAGGCCTAAATACCCAATAATTATTATGATTAGCAGTGCATTACTCATAGTGTTTAGATAAAATCGTATAAGCTATAATGGAGACTACTAGCCAACTTATAAAGAGGTATAAATACAAAATAGGAAACCCATAAATAGCGCCATCTATATTGAAAATAGCTAAAAATGGGATATTCCATAAAATACACAAAAGTAGGGACAGACCTACTAATTTTTGCTGATGCCTTTTTTTCACTTTTACATAATTAAAAAATAGTGCCACCCAAGGGTGGCACTATCCTCTTCAACCAAATTAACTAGTGAGACACTGCTTCTCCAGCACCACTAGGTATTCTTATATTCTCTACAATTTCTTGTACCTCTTTTGGAGGTGCAGAGGTTAAATGGCATACTGTAAGCGATACAATAAAGTTTACAATCATAGCCACTGTACCAAATCCTTCAGGTGAGATTCCAAACCACCATTCAGAAGCTGGAGGGGTCTCTCCTAACCATCCAAGTTTAAATTTAGCCATATAAAATAACATCAGAGAAATTCCGACTATCATTCCAGAAATGGCTCCTTCTTTGTTCATCCTCTTGTAAAAAATTCCCAAAATAATGGCAGGGAAGAAAGAAGCTGCAGCCAATCCAAAGGCCAAAGCCACTACGGCAGCCACAAATCCTGGAGGATTAATCCCAAAGTATCCTGCCACACAAACAGCTACTACTGCAGACAATCTGGCGGCAATAAGTTCTCCTTTTTCAGAAATAGTAGGAATAAAAATTTTCTTAATTAGGTCATGAGATACAGAAGCAGAAATCACAAGAAGTAATCCAGCAGCAGTAGAGAGGGCTGCAGCTAAACTACCTGCAGCTACAAGTGCAATGACCCAGGCAGGTAAATTGGCAATTTCCGGATTGGCCAATACCATAATATCTCTGTCTACCTTTAGTTCGTTTATTTGAGCATCTGCAACGTATTGAACGTTACCGTCTTGATTTTTGTCGTCAAAAGTGAGCAAACCGGTCTTTTCCCAATTTTTAAACCAAGCAGGCATGCTCTCATAAGGCTGGTCACTTACGGTCTCAATTAAATTCACTCTGGCAAACACAGCTACTGCCGGTGCAGTAGTATATAGTACTGCAATAAGGAGCAAGGCCAAACCAGCAGATTTCCTGGCGTCTTTTACCTTTTTAACCGTAAAAAACCTTACAATAACATGGGGTAAACCAGCGGTTCCAACCATTAAAGCTAAGGTGATGGCAAAAATATCTATCATATCTTTTGACCCATCTGTATATTGGTTAAAGCCTAATTCTGTGGAGAGACCATTTAATTTTTCTAATAAATAGACCCCAGAACCATCATTTAAAGTACCTCCCATACCCAATTGTGGTATTGGATTACCTGTCATTTGAATAGAGATGAAAATGGCCGGTACCATAAATGCAAAAATAAGAACGCAATACTGCGCTACTTGGGTATAGGTAATCCCTTTCATTCCACCTAACACCGCATAAAATAGTACGATAATCATCCCGATAATTACCCCAGTATTAATGTCTACTTCTAAAAATCTAGAAAATACGACCCCTACACCACGCATTTGTCCTGCCACATAAGTAAATGACACCAATAAAGCGCAGATCACAGCTACAATTCTGGCGGTGTCCGAATAATAGCGGTCTCCGATAAAATCTGGCACTGTAAACTTTCCAAATTTTCTTAAATATGGGGCAAGCAATAAGGCTAATAAGACATAGCCACCGGTCCAACCCATGAGGTAAACAGAACCGTCGTATCCTGTGAAGGAAATAATTCCTGCCATAGAAATAAAAGAAGCTGCAGACATCCAGTCTGCTGCGGTAGCCATACCATTGGCCAAAGGAGAAACACCCCCACCGGCCACGTAAAAATCTTTGGTAGAACCTGCTCTAGACCAAATGGCTATTCCAATGTAAAGGGCAAATGTAATGCCCACTATAATATAAGTCCAAACTTGAACACTCATAATGTTGTTTTTTAATAGTTATTAATTAATCGTCAAATCCATATTTTTTGTCCAGTTTGTTCATTAGACGAACGTAGACAAAAATGAGAATCACAAAAATGTAAATGGATCCTTGTTGGGCAAACCAGAAACCTAGAGGAAAGCCCCCTATATGAATTTCATTTAGCTGGTCTACAAATAGCACTCCGCACCCGTAAGATGCTAAAAACCAAATGGTTAAAAGTATAGCGAGATACCTTAGGTTCTCTTTCCAATACTTTGTTTTAGTTGCATTACTCATATAATTGTGTTTGTTAATTGGTTACATTACAGATATACCATAGCCTGAACGGTTAGGGTGTTAAATGATTTTTGATTGGCAAATTTCTCATTACTAAACTCTATGCTCAGTTTTGAATGGTGGCCTGTAAAAAATAAGTTGGCACCCAATCCAATTCTATTGGCCTTGTCCTCTAAAGCATCTATTTGTCTATTATTTAAAGACATATAAGGCTGAAATCTGGTTTTACTAGGGTCTCCAGGTATGAGATACCCCATATGGGTATAAAACATGTTTCCAGTAGCATAGGTACTTCCTAGCATATAATCTGTTCCATAATCATTAGATTGCAAGGTAGCGTAAGCCGTAAAAGCAGCTCCATTTTCTCCAATTGGGGTGTCATAAAAAGCGTCTACCGCCATAATGGAAACATTTTCTCCAATCAGACTTCCATTAGTACTCGCTCTGACTGCACCATTGGGATGGCTAAAAAAACCAGCTCCTATATTGAATACTTTTTTACTTCCTAAGTAGGTACCCACTTTGTATGGCAAGAAATTAGACTCCTGATCTAAAAAATTGTATTCAAAATACCCTGCATAGGCTTTCCCTGCGTCTTCAGATCCTAAAAGCTTTTTTCCATTGTATATGGCTGGACCACCTGGCAAAGGATTTGCCGAAGCTTGTAATGAGTTGGTGAGGGCGTCGTTAATAGAAACTTGATAATGAAATTTACCAAATTTACCTTTCATATACACCCCAATATGTCTAGCAAACTGATCTGTAAGCCCAATTGTAGCCCAAGACTGTCTGTTGTTGTCTAGAGTGAGCATATTTAATGTGCTTTGGTTATTTAGTCTAGAAATACCGTTCCAGTAGTGAAGCCCTGCTCCTACGGAGTGATCGCTACCCAAAGCGTATTCCCCCCAGAAACCATGAAAGAACAATTGAGCTGCTTCTCCTTTACCTGTTGGACTGAGGTTTGCAGCATTTAGAGAATTGAGCCCTAAATGAGTAAGGATGAGAAATTTTTTATTGAGTTGGGCAAAAGTGAGAATACGCGCCCTTCTAATACTCATATTTGTAGCGGCAACCCCCTCTGGAGCGTTGTCCTTATTTTGTGCCCAAAATTGGCCCCAAGAGATTACTCTAAAGTATTTTGAACCGTCCTCATTCAATTTAAACTTATACCCACCAGTATACTCAGAATTACCTTGGGCAAATAACATAGAAAAGGGCAGCAAAAATAATATACCCCATAAATACATTTGTTTTTTCATTATTTCATGTTTAGTTATTGGTGGCGCTAACTTCAAATAATTAAACAAATAATAAAAAAATTATATATATTTATGTTAAATTGTAATATACTACTTAAATCTTTCCCACTTTATAAGCATGAATTTATCTCCAAGTTCAGACACTAAAACCCCCGCCCCTTTTATATTGGAACTATCTGAAAAGAATTGAGATAGCTCGCTCGCATTGAGAATTTTGTAAGTTGGGTGGTAATCGCTTTTATAAGGCCTGTTAATTTTATACTTTCTTACCCAATTCATAACAGACACATGAGAAACGCCTAATATTCTCTCTATTTCCCTGTAGGTAAGCCCTTCTAAATAAAGTTGCAATGCCTTATTTACAAAATAGGCGTCTATTTTTTTTCCTACTTTGTTAACGGTAAAAAAATAAGCACACTCCTTGCATTTATAACGCTGTTTCCCAGACACAATACCAGCTTTAACCTTGTTGTCTTTTCCACAATGAGGACAATCCATAATATATATAATATTTTAGCATAAATATATTAAATTAGCAATATAAATTCAAGAAAATACCGTTTTTTTAAAGTATTACGCAAAAAAAATCCCCATAAAATGGGGATTTACACAAATTATAAGGGAAAAATTAAGAACTTAGAAATGAGAGCACATTCTGTTCAATACGCTGAACTATATCTTCTAAAGGCGCTTTTACAAAAGCTTCTCCAGTAATATTTTCATATAATTCTATATAGCGCTCTGAAACAGTGGCAATGTATTCGTCTGACATTTCAGGAAGCGTCTGTCCCTCTAGGCCCTGAAATTCATGACTAATTAACCACTGTCTTACAAATTCTTTAGACAATTGTTTTTGGGCTTCTCCTTTTGCTTGCCTTTCTTTATAGCCATTGGTATAGAAATAACGAGAAGAGTCTGGGGTGTGAATCTCATCTATTAACACAATTTCTCCTGAAGCTGTTTTACCAAATTCATATTTGGTGTCTACTAAAATGAGTCCCCTAGCCGCGGCCAACTCTGTTCCTCTCTGAAACAATGCACGGGTATACTTCTCTAACACCTCATAGTCTGCTAGGCTCACAATACCTTTAGCTAAAATGTCTTCTTTTGAAATGTCCTCATCGTGGTCTCCCATTTCTGCTTTGGTAGCTGGAGTAATAATGGGCTCAGGAAAGGCGTCATTCTCTTTCATTCCCTCAGGCATAGACACCCCACAAAGGGTTCTCTTTCCAGCTTTGTACTCTCTAGCGGCATGACCAGATAAATAGCCCCTAATTACCATTTCTACTTTAAAGGGCTCACAAGCATGACCAATAGCCACATTGGGGTCTGGAGTGGCTATGAGCCAATTTGGGATAATGTCTGCTGTAGCTCCCATCATTTTGGTGGCAATTTGGTTTAAAATTTGACCCTTGTATGGAATGCCTTTAGGCATTACAACATCAAAAGCAGAAAGTCTGTCAGTGGCAATCATCACCAACACATTATTATCTAAGGTATATACCTCTCGTACCTTTCCTTTGTATACACTTTTTTGTCCTGGAAAATTAAACTGGGTATCTGTAATGGTATTTGGCATGTGCTATTCTTAATTTTGATGTTCAATTGTCTTATAGGCCTCAATGACCTTTTTAACTAATTTATGTCTAATGACGTCTCTGTCATCCAAATGAATGATAGAAACGCCCTCTATGTCTTTTAATATAAGCATGGCCTCTTTTAAGCCAGAGGTCACCCTTCTGGGAAGATCTATTTGACCTGGATCTCCAGTGAGCATAAACTTAGCACTTTTACCCATTCTAGTGAGAAACATTTTCATTTGGGCATGGGTGGTGTTTTGTGCCTCGTCTAAGATCACAAAAGCATGGTCTAGAGTACGGCCTCTCATAAAGGCCAAAGGAGCAATTTGTATGGTCCCGTTTTCAATGTACATGGACAATTTTTCTGGGCTAATCATATCTCTAAGGGCGTCGTACAAAGGCTGCATATAGGGATCTAATTTTTCTTTGAGATCACCAGGTAAAAAACCTAAATTTTCTCCGGCCTCTACCGCAGGCCTGGTAAGGATAATGCGCTTTACTTGCTTCTCTTTAAGCGCTTTAACAGCCATAGCTACACCAGTGTAGGTTTTTCCCGTACCTGCAGGGCCAATAGCAAAGACCATGTCATTTTTAGAAATCGCATTTACAATCTTTCTCTGGTTTGGGGTTTGCGCCTTAATGAGCCTTCCAGACACTCCGTGCAAGATAACGTCTCCCACCTGCTCCATAACCGCTTCTTCTTCCTTGCTAAGATCTGAAAGCAAACTCGCTGCAGCGGTTGGGTCTATTTTGTTGTATTTGGCAAAGTGAGCCGTGAGTTTATCAAATTTTGCCTCAAAATCGTTGAGCTCTTCTTCGGTTCCATACGCTTTTATTTTACTTCCCCTAGCCACAATTTTTAGTTTGGGAAAATGCTCTTTTAATAAGCTAACGGTCTCGTGGTCTTGTCCAAAAAAATCTCGTGGGCTTAGGTCTGTGATTTCTATCGTAAGTTCGTTCAAATGAAAAGTTTTAGTGGGTTGTTATATCTTGCTTTTTAAGCCCATATATTTGTGTAATTTTGTAAGACAAACTTACGCAAAAATTCAGTTTGTCTCTTTAAATTTATATTAACAGCTCCTATGGCCATTATTACCTTAACTACTGATTTTGGATTAAAAGATCACTTTGTTGCCGCTGTTAAGGGCGCCATATACAGCGAATTAGAAGCCGCTAAAATTGTTGATATTTCTCACCTTATTAGACCTTTCCACATTCAGGAGTGTGCCTACATACTTAAGAATGCCTATCATCATTTTCCAAAAGGGAGTATTCATATAGTTGGTGTAGACGCAGAGAAAACACCAGAGAACGACCACATAGTGGTGTATGTAGACGGTCATTACTTTATCTGCGCCAATACCGGTGTGGTGCATCTTATATGTGCTAGCATCACTCCAGACAAGGTGGTTCGTATCTCCCTTCCCAATGAAGTAGACACTGCTTTTCCTACCTTAGAGATTTTTGTGAAAGTTGCCTGCCACATTGCCAGAGGTGGGAGTTTAGATGTTATTGGAAAACCCTTATCCCAACTCAAAGAACTCATAGATTTAAAACCTAAAATTTCTGAAGGAGAAAAAAACATAAGTGGGGCCGTTATGTATATTGATAACTACGAAAATGTGGTCATTAATATTCACAAATCCTTCTTCCATACCCACCAAAGAGGCAGAAAATTCACCCTGAGTGCCAGACACAAAAAAATAAATCAAATTCACAGTAAATACTCGGATATTATACGTTTTGACTTAGATAAAAACAATAGAAAAGGTCCGGGAGAACTGCTGGCCATTTTCAATGAAGCTGGATATTTAGAACTTGCTATTTACAAGGGCAGCAACCATTCTAGCGGGGGTGCGGCTACCCTTTTAGGCTTGGATTATTTAGACCATATTGTGATTGAATTTGACTAAGCCTGTCTGCTGCAAAATCAGTTATAAACATTTTTCACATCTACCATCAAAAGATGGGTCGCCATATCAAAAAACAGCAGTCCCTATAAAGTCTTAATTTTTAAGGTATAAGACCTCTAGAAATAATAAAAAATTCCCCTAAAGAATTTTCTTAGCATAAAGATTAGCCTTGTAGACTGTTAATAAGTTTGTTTTACTTCAAAGGACATTTCAAATATATTTGTAATAAACACATATCCATGAAATTTATAGTATCTAGTGCCTACCTATTAAAGCAACTTCAAGTGTTGGGTGGCGTGATCAATAACAGTAATACCCTTCCCATTTTAGATAATTTCCTCTTTTCTTTAGACGGAAATTCACTTAAAGTGTCGGCCTCAGATTTAGAAACAACCATGCATGCTATCTTGGAAGTAGAGTCCTCAGACAGCGGTAATATTGCCATACCTGCTAGATTACTTTTAGACACCCTAAAAACCTTTCCAGAGCAGCCGCTAACATTTGTAGTGGAAGACAACCATACCGTAGAAATTAGTGCCAACAATGGGAAATATGCCTTAGCCTATGCAGACGGCGCAGAATTTCCAAACGCGGTGAGTCTCTCCAATCCGAGTAAAACATCGGTTATGGGAGACATCTTAGCCACTGCTATTTCTAAGACTATTTTTGCTGCTGGTAATGACGATCTCAGACCAGTGATGTCCGGTGTGTTCTTTCAGTTTAGCACTGAGAGTCTCACTTTTGTGGCTACAGATGCGCACAAACTTGTAAAATACCAAAGAACAGATGTTCAAGCTTCTGAGACTGCAGAGTTCATCATGCCTAAAAAACCTTTGAACCTATTAAAGGGGATTTTAGCAGGATCTGAGTCTGAGGTTACCATAGAATACAACGACAGTAACGCCAAATTTAGTTTTGACCAAACGGAATTGGTATGTAGGCTCATAGATGGTAAATATCCAAATTACGAGGCGGTTATTCCAAAAGAAAACCCCAATGTCCTCACCATAAACAGAAACTTATTTTTGAGCTCTGTGAGAAGGATTGCTATTTTCTCTAATAAAACCACCCACCAACTTAAATTAAAGGTAGCGGGTGCAGAACTCAATATTTCTGCGGAGGACCTGGACTACAGCAACAAAGCAGAAGAGCGATTGAGCTGCAGCTATTTGGGAGACGACATGCAAATTGGATTTAACTCGCGATTTTTAACAGAAATGCTCAATAATTTAAACTCAGACGAGATTAGCCTTTCTATGAGTTTACCAAACAGGGCGGGAATTCTCACCCCTTCAGACGGTTTAGACGCCGGAGAACACGTGACCATGCTGGTAATGCCTGTTATGCTTAATAACTAAAAACTTTAACTTCCAATAAAAACGGCTCCTAAAAGGAGCCGTTTTTTATTTTAAGAACCACAGGATATTTATTTAATAAACTTAAAAAAGGGATACGAGATAGGCTGCCCATTAGACACTCTTATAGCGTTTACAATGGGGTACACCAAAGCGATTATACCTATAGCTATTAGGCCTAAAATACCCAATCCCAATAAAAGAATAGCCGGTATACAACAAAGGGCTAAAATAAATAAGGAAATCTGAAAGTTCATTATGGCTTTACCATGGGCGTCCATATCTAACACCTGATCTTTTTGTGTAAGCCAAAGCACTAAGGGAACAATTAAGCCTCCCATACCAGTAACTAAATCTAGCAATTGGCTCAGGTGGGTGACCATAAGCAGGTTTTTGTCTTCTCTTAACATCTTATAAATATTGGTTAGAATGTAAATATACAAATTTTAAGAAGCATGGAGCTTGTTACAAATCATAGCCCTGCACTCTTATTTTTTAGTTAATTTTGCGGCATGTCTCAAGATAAAAATATTATTGCCATAGCCACAGCTGCAGGTGCAGGAGCTGTTGCCGTGATCAGAATCTCTGGACCACAGGCCTGGGAGCTTGCAGCAGCTCAATTTGAGTCCATACACCAGAAAGACCTTTTAAAACAAAAGAGCCATAGCATACATTTGGGGCATATAAAGGACGGAGATAGGTTAATAGATCAGGTGCTGTTGTCTGTATTCAAGGGCCCTAATTCTTATACAGGAGAGAATGTAGTAGAAATAAACTGCCACGGCTCCTCCTACATACAACAAGAAATACTCCAGCTATTTTTAAGAAAAGGTTGCCAAATGGCAGACGGTGGAGAATTTACCCTCCGGGCCTTCTTAAATGGCAAGCTAGACCTGAGCCAAGCAGAGGCTGTAGCAGATCTAATTGCTTCTGACAATGCCGCTGCACACCAAATAGCCATGCAGCAAATGCGCGGTGGGTTTAGTTCAGAAATAAAGGCCTTGAGACAAGAATTATTGAATTTTGCCTCGCTCATAGAATTGGAATTAGATTTTGCAGAAGAAGACGTGGCCTTCGCAGACCGAGACGCTTTTAAAGCCCTATTAGAAAAAATCTCCAAGGTACTGCGCCAACTTATAGACTCATTTGCCCTTGGCAATGTCATAAAGAATGGGATTCCAGTGGCAATTGTAGGAGCTCCAAACGCAGGAAAATCCACCTTATTAAACGCCCTTTTAAACGAAGAGCGCGCCATAGTTTCAGATATTGCTGGCACCACCAGAGACACCATAGAAGACGAAATTTCTATTGGTGGCATAGGGTTTAGATTCATAGACACTGCCGGTATTCGGGACACCCAAGACCAGATAGAGCAATTAGGTATTGCCAAGACTTTTGAAAAAATTGAACAGGCCCAACTGGTAGTCTACATGGTAGATCTCCAAAAGTGTTCAAAGGATTTGGCCGTTATCACGGCCGATGCCGCTGCCATGCAAAAACTTAAAGAAACCTATCCCAAAAAGCCCTTGCTAGTCTTAGGAAACAAAGCAGATCTGATCTCAGAAACCGCGATGGCAAAAATAAAAGAAAGCATCCCAGACCTTTCCCCTCTTTCTGCCAAAGAAAAAGAAGGCATTGAACCTCTAAAAGAAGCCTTCCTAAAGGTAGTTCACACAGGAGCTTTACACCAAAACAACACCATAGTGAGCAATTCCAGACACTATGACGCCCTAATAAGAGCCCAGGAAGAAATAGCCAAAGTTCAGGAAGGACTCCACGCAGGTCTCACCTCAGATCTCATGGCCATAGACATTCGCCAAGCTCTGTATCACTTTGGAGAAATCACCGGAGAAATAAGTTCAGACGAACTCTTAGGAAACATATTTGCAAACTTCTGTATTGGAAAATAAAGTTGGTTTCTATTGATTTACTTTTATTAACAATCCCTTTATTTTTAGGGTATTATAGTTTTATTGCTTTCTTTTAATTGTATCTTTATTTCATAATAATGATACATATTTGATACAATCAATGTATTAATGTATCAAATTTGATACAATTACATGAAGGCTACTGTCACCAAAACTAAAATAAGTTCAACTAATGGGGAACACTACTACAGAGTAAGAATCTATTACGGAAAACATATTAAGTCCAAATACATTTCTCTGAATGATTTAAAATTCTGGAACACCCCAAAAACGATCGAGCAAAAGAAAACCAACAAGCTAAATAAAGAAATCTTACTAGATAGAATTGAAGCTTTAAAAAGACAGGTCAATTCAAAAAACTACAATCATCAAGAGAAAAAGGAAAACTTTTTTAATCACATAGATTTTGTTGCTAAGAACAGAGGTGGGTCTTCAATAAAAAACTTTCAGTTATATGGAGCGACAAAAAAGCACCTATTAAAATATTGCTCAAATAACTACAATGAGGAATTAATGGTAAATGATATAGATTACGATTTCTGTATCGGATTTAGAACATATTTAAAAAATACTTTTTCTTTGAGGTCCAGCTACAATAAATTATCAGAATCTAGTCAGAACTCCTACTTTGTTAGATTTTGCGTGATAATGAATGATGCGGTTTCTAGAGGACTAATAGACTCCTCTCCCACTTCAAAAGTAAAAGCGCCCGCTATACCAGACAAGGATATTACTTACTTAACACTTGAAGAAATATCAACTCTTCATAAAACAAACTGTGACAATGAGATGCTTAAAAAGGCCTTTCTATTTGCATTTTATACAGGACTTAGAAAAGGAGACATTGAAAGCTTGAAATGGAAGCATTTACCGGTTATTAATTCGCAAACTGAGTTAGACCTCATCACAGGCAAAAAGGGGGTTAGATTAACGTTTAAACTACCAAAACAGGCTATTAATTTACTCCCTACTAGAGGTGATGATGAGACTAAGATTTTTTTAGGTTTTAAATATGATGGATATCAGAATGAAAAATTAAGGAGATGGATTCTTGAGGCTGGAATAAAGAAAAAAAATGTTGGAAGCCACACCGCCAGACATTCATTTGCCGTATACCATTTATCAAAGGGAACACCTATTTATACGCTCTCAAAATTGATGGCACACAACTCCGTTAAAACTACTGAAAGGTCATATGCGCAGTACGCTAAAGAAGACCTTAATTATGCACTTGAAAAAGTATTTAGTCATGAGTAAAGAATATTACACAAAAGCTGAGGTCAATAAACTTTTAGCCGATCAAAAGGAAGAAATTTTAGCAATTCTAAGTAAACCATCGAATAAAGAATTGAGTCCTTTTGAGCTAAAAATGTACGGTGGAAGAATAATAAGGCTTCAAGTAATAGATATTATATTTCATGAGCTTTTAAACAATAAACTGATTGATGGAGTGTCTAAAAAAGTATTTAGGGATGCCTTTTTAGGAAATGACATAAAAAAAGAAACCAAAAAGTCATTAATTAATTGGAAAGGACCAAGAAATCTATGTGTGTACTTAATAGATTCTTTAGCTGATTTCGATTTGATTGTTAATAAAGAACTAAATCTGAAATGTGAACAAATTTTTGGTGTAAAAAATGCAGCACAAATTAAAGTTAAGTATAGAAGAAATAAAACCAAACTGCCTAGTAACTATGAAATTATTGATGAAATAAGACATAAAATCGCTTCTATTTACAACAACATTGATCAAGATGAAGAGTATTTTAAAAATGAAATATTACCAGAGTTAATCTAATAAAATAAATATATGTAGTCTTCTACTAGTGACTTAAAAATAGTTCACTAAACCCATGTAAACCCCTGATATTCAGTTTTATATAAATCTGTTTGTAATTTTGCTTGGAATTATAAAACCAGATTTCATGAGTATAACAGAAAAAATCCTTGCAACTTTAGAAGAACTAAAATTAACCAGTTCGTTCTCTAAAAACACTTTAACTCTCAAAGAGGCATGTGCATACACTGGCATCTCCCAAAGCTACATGTACAAATTAACTGCTTCTTGTAAGATTCCTTATCACAATCCTTTTGGTAAAAAATTGTATTTCAACAAAAACGAGTTGGACAGGTGGCTTACATCCAATTCCGAAAATGAATCAATTAGAATTAATGAATCTGACCTTTGGGCAGTTAAAACCTTACAAAATGATATATAAATTAAGCCTTTACATAAAATATCGCAGTAAATACTTTGATACTATTTCTAACCTTAATAAAAGATAATATGCAAGAATTAGGAGTTGGAAAGTCAAGCGAGAAACATATACTAAACATGTTGGAGATTATTACTTCCTCACAGAAGGGTTGGTATAAAAAGGGATTCGAAAGTGTTGGAGGTCTTTCTAAGCGTATAGGCATAAGTGAAGACACAATATACTGCGTATTTATTGAGTTAATTAAGGTCGCTATACCACCAGAAATTAGTCTATCGGATATTGAAGAAGTGCTTAGACATATGATACAGGAGCATACTCATCCTTCAAAGAAGCTAGAAACACCACAAGAACTTAGTGATCGTTTAAGGCTTACTATGGAGGCCATAGATCATATATCTTTTGGTGTATGGAGAATACTTTATGGCCTTTTGTCAAATTCAGGTTGTGGAGTTTGGGAACCTAACCTAGATGCGTTTACAAACAATGACAAGGCGTAGATGAACCATTTAGAGATTAAGTCCAGGTTCCATAACAAGATTGTTGTGGAGTCAGGCCCTCTTTTGGAGGCAGTAGACTATAATGAGAAGGTGTTGACTAAGATTAACCGTTGGTGGTCTGACGAAAACCCTGGGGATGATCCAGACTTTGGTGTGATAGAATATCTATCCATGAATGAGGCTGTTACCTTAATTAATAATTTGGAAGGCCCCCTAACAAAAGATCAAGCACCCGCTCTCCTTAAAGGCTTATATAAAGGAGGTACAGGAGGGGCTTTTCTATACAAAGCAGCAGCTTACCTGCCATGGGATGTAGATATAAAAAATACCGCTGAGAAGAAGGAGAATCTACCATTGTTAGATGGAAAAAATAACTCAGACGTATTTGATTACTTAAAAGGCATATCAGTATTTGCTGCTAGGTCTAATAGTGGATTAGGAATGTTTGGATACGTGAGAGTAGAAGGCATAGAAAACTTATTAGTTGGAGAAAAGAAACTGCATCACGAGATAGGAAAAGCTATTACAAGTAAAATGTCAGAGATGTGCTTTGAGGCCACGGGAATACTAGTGGACTTTGACCCAACTCAGTCAGTATTTAGAGTCATAAGAAATTTCCCCCCTCAAGAAAATGAAGTTGTTATAAATGACAGACACTTGAATTTTAAAGTTACTGTCACTAAGGAAAAAATAGTTACATCCTTAGGAGTTCCCGCTCTCACTTACACAGGAAACTACTCAGGTCATCCGGGTACAATCAGGTATAAGTTCAATGAACAAAACAAAATAGAAGATATACTGCCAAAGCATGGATTTACGCATGCTAGCGGAAACAGGTGGGTTCACTTTACCTCTACCTCAGATTCAACAGGTCAAGTTAATGATAATAATACCTTTTGGAGCTATTCAAGCACGTTTGGTGAGGGACTTTACTCACCTTTTGACTTAGTTAAAAAAGCAGAAGGACTTAGTTATAACGAATTAATTCGGCGATGCAAACAAGAAGGGTATGAAGACACTCCAATAGAGCCCTCTGAGATTGATTTAGCGGTTGAGAGACTTCACTTTGGTTACTCTGCTCCTCCAAGTGTTTTTAGCGTGTGTGACCCGCTTAAAAGACTTCCAGAGAAGGATAAGTATGAGATGCTAGATAGGTTGAACATCAGAAAGGAGGTTTTGTTGCTTGTATGCACATATCTAGAAGTTGTACCTCTTGAAATTCCATATGATCACAGGCTTGAAATTGAAAACTACCTTGGGGATTCTTTTAAAGAGATAGAAGAGATTATATCTAGAGAACAAATGGTTTTGATATCAGCTGGTACAGGGATAGGCAAGACAACGGCAGTAGTTGATTTTCTATTAAAACAAACGGACAAGAGAGGGATTTTCTTAGCGCCTTTACAAGTCATTGTGGAGCAAGTTTCAGAAGAAAACAATCTACCAGCGTTAATTGGAAATAGTTCTCCAAGTCTTCATTCAGAAGCCAAGAATGCCCCGTTAATTGTAGCAACGTATGAGCAAGCTATAAAGTACTTAGCCGATGACAAACAGCACTTTGACTATATAGTAATAGATGAAATTCATAACCTCGCACTCAGCCAGAGCTACAAACAAGAAATCCTAAGACCTCTCTATCATTTGATAAAAAAGACAACTGCCAAAGTAATTGGTCTTTCTGGCACAGTATCAAATGGCTTAGCCGTGTTAGGTTTCACTATCATAAATGTTATTAAGAAGGATCAAAAGATGACATTAGTTAAGAGGCGGACTGCTAATAGATCTGGACACAATACAGCCATAAACCACATTAGGGAGTTCAAAGGCAAGAGATGTATTATTCGTTTAAACAACACTAATGATTTAGATTCCATAAAAGCTCAACTAGTAGATGAGGAGTTATTTAAGCCTGATGAAATATTAATACTCAAGTCTACCAAGCAAATAAAAGAGGGTAAAGAATTCAGAGATCTTGTAGAAAAAGGACGAATTGACAAAAAATTAAAGATAGTTCTTACCACCAGTTTGATAGACGAGGGTCTTAGCATAAGAGATGCACACTTTGATCATGTCGTTTTTATTGAGTGTAACAGCTTTACTCCCAGACCAGAACCAATTGCTCAAAACTTTGCTCGGGTGCGGAATCCTGGGCCTGATGTAGAGTATTTTTTATATACCAAGACTAACTCAAAGGGAGAATACTACGATGAAGTTGACAGCTTTAACTCTGCGCTAGCATTACTTGAGGAAAATAAACCAGAATCTAGAGGTCCGTATAAAAAGCATATACTCAGTAACAGTGATTACTACCTAATAGATAAATCAATCAACAAGCCAAGATTGGCGTACGATATATCTCAAAATGCGTTTGGAAAGTTTTCCCCTTTCATGTTAGATAGGTATCTAAGGAATTATAACCTTAACGTTGTATTCGATGACTCTTTTACCGAGATAAATTCTGATTCTGCGTTCAAAAAGGCTTATGACAAGTCTCGCTTACAAGCTCTATACCACGTATGGACAAATGAGTGGCCTACCATAGCTTTTGTAATAAATAGTTCCTCTCAGGATCCTGACCTTAGGTGTGAAGAGGATTATGAACCAACGGGGTATAATGAGGAATGCGTGAGCTTTGTCTATCAAAATATTTCCATATTTGAGAAGTATTTTAAAATACAAATAAAGCTAAGGCTTTTGGGGGTTAATCCAGACCGCTATATTGTTAAGGACAATAGGCTTGCTACTATCAAGCAACTAAATAACGATATATTCGCTTTAGAAACCAAGGCAGTTATAGAGAACCCCAAGTCAAAGGAAGACTATAAAGCAAAGGGAAAACTTGAAGCAGCTATAAGTTGTTTAATAGATCTGGAGACGTGTACAAAAGAAGAAGTCTTAAGAGCGTTTGACGACGGTGTGGTGCTAAATAAACCTAGTATTGATGTTGCTGTAAAAGTTCTTAAGGAGTACACAGACGTAACTTACAACAAAAGAGCAAAACGTTTTAAGGTTAAGAAAAAAATGAAAGACCCTGATGAAATAAATCTAATATTCTAAACATGGAAGGATACATTTTGCTCTACGGTAACTTGTATCCTTTTTAGTTGTGCTTTTTCTTTTCTTCTAAGGATCTAAAAAAACAAAAGTTACCCACTTTTTGTTGAATTCATTGGGTTTCAAGCGTTTTTTAGCTATTTTATTTAAAAAAAACAAAAGTTACCCACTCTGCTTTTAGGGTCATACATATTGCTGTTAATTAACACCTTATGTTATTATATAAAAGTTAAGTAGTTTTCTTACTTAGAGCGATGAGATAACCCCTGCCCTAAACTTTTGATGCTCTAACAAAGCAGGGACTTATTTAGTATTCAAACAATTATTAGTCAACAACTTAAATCCATTTTTTTAATTGCATAAGTATAAAATAACTGTTCATTATCTAAGCCTTTAGAATAAATAAGTGCTATTTCTTAAAAAAAGTACTCATTATTACTTTAACTATTTTGGCATCTGAGTATTAACTTTTATTTTTGGTAATTATTTCAAATATCCCCAATCTTGAAACTACATGTTTCTTTCTTAAGCATTTCAATGCTTTTTCTTTTTCAATTGGTGCAAGCCCAGCAGCAGCCTAATTTCCTGTTTTTTGAACAGAATATGGGCATTTACAATCCGGCCTTTACTGGAAGTGAAGGGGCTTTTGTAGGCCTAGGATACCGAGCAGCCTGGTCTGGTATTGAAGACGCACCCAGAGCCACTTCATTGGTGTACAATACCAAAGAAAAAAATAGGGCCTCTTGGGGTTTTAGCTATTTATCAGATAAAGTCTATGTAGAAAACCAAGGAATGGTATCTGTAGACTATGGCTATAAACTCCAATTAAGCACTAATACCAATTTACACCTAGGAATAAAAGCGGGGGCTAACTTTAATAATATAGACCTGGACAGGCTCAATAGAATCACCCAAGAGAGTAACGAATCACTTGGCAATGTTCAAAACTATCTAAACCCACTATTAGGTATAGGAGCCTATTTAAAAGCAAAGACCTACTTCTTAGGACTCTCAGTGCCTAATTTTTTAAACACCAAAAGATTTAAAGAAGTCAATGGCATACAAGCTACTGCTACAGACAAACCCCATTTGTATGCCAGTGGTGGTTTTGCATGGAAGCTAAACAACACCATTTCATTAGAGCCTGCTTTTTTGTACAGAATGGTTAGCGACGCACCAAACCAAGTCACAGCTATTGGTAAGATAAACTTCAAGGATCAATTGCAAGTGGGAGTGGGCGTTAGTAATAATGATTATATCAGTGCCATGCTAGCTTTTAAAGGCATGAAGCTCTTTGACTTTGGCTACGGCTATGAGATGGGACAAAGAACCAGCAGTACAGCCCTTAGAGCCAATACTCATGAAATATTTATGAGATTCAAGTTTGGTGGTCAAATAAAGGCTTCTTTAGAACAAAAAAGTAATTCTATGAAATTGTAATTATTAAGATGAATTATTTTTCAAAAATACTATTAATGTTGTTTCTTTTGAAAAGCATTACTATATACTCTCAAAATAAATTGATTTATGGTTATAGTTTTAGCTCGGGCACCACATATAGTAGTAGTTCAATGCAATACATAGATTGGGGTAATTTTAGAAACCATTACGACGAATCATATACATATACTAAACTTACTTTTAAAGGTTCAAGAGACGCTTCCGGAGTAATTTTAACAAACTCTAGCGAGATTAAATTATTGATGAAAGCCTTGAAAAACAATTCAAGTTATAACAGTGGTTTATGGTATGTTGGAAATTGTGGTTTTGGCCCTGAGTTAAGTTATAATCAAGTCACCTGTTCTTGTGCAACTCAATATTCCATTAGACCTCAAATAGGGAACACAAATTGGGGGGGGATTAGTGGAGCCACTTGTTCTGCATCTTCACAGAATCTAATAGTTGAGGTTGAATATAATGGTCCTACTGCGACATATACAAATCTACAATCAGGCGGAACAATTTCATCTTCATCTTCCGTTTTTTGTACTTCAAGCACAGACCCAGATGCTTTTACATCTACTGCTGCTGCAAATGGTGGCTCTGGTACTTTTACATATCAGTGGCAAAAAAGTACAGATGGTACAAACTTCACAAATATTGATGGAGCCACTTCATTAACCTACAATTCTGAAACAATAACACAAACCACCTATTTTAGAAGAAAAGCGACTAATTCTCTAACGCTTTATTCTAATGTACTCACTTTAGAGAAATTTGAAATTACTTCTCACCCAAGCACTACAGATCAAAACTTAATTCCAAGTGCTTCGCCAACAAACTTAAGTGTTTCAGTAAGCAATATTTCAGGAGCTACTTATCAGTGGTACAAAAATGCGTCTAATAGCAACACGGGCGGTACACTTATTGGTGGAGCTACCAGTGCCACTTTCACACCACCTACAGATACTGTTTCTAAATGGTATTACTATGTAGAAGCCTCAAAAGGTGGCTGTAGTATTACCTCTAATGTGTCTGGTCTTGTAAATGTAGGCAATCCAATAAGTGTTATTCCACAAGCAACTGACCCTTGGAAACCACTTATCAAGCTAGCCAATTTTGATCCGAATGATGATCAGCAAGCAGTGAAAGATACTGACTTGGTTGGAGATGCTACTAACGCCATGCTTGAAACCCAAAAAGCAACTTACAATTTTAGCTCAGGCGCTTCCAATGATGAGGTGTATTACTTCAGGGCTCGAATGGGAGCGAGTCATTCTAGAGGTAAACTTGGAACGTACTTTTACTTGGCTCTAGATAAAGACAATGATTATATAGCCGATGTTTTTGTTGAAGCCAATGTTAAAAATAATACGCCTTATGTAGCTTTTCATATATCTGACCCTGATGCTGCAGGCACAGGACCATCTAATACAGGCTGGGAGAATAGTCCGAACAATGACAATATTGAAAGAGAGCTTAGCTCCAGAGATGCTTTTATAAAAGCTTACAGCGCTTCTACAGACTTAGATAATGATGAGACAGACACTTGGATAGAATTTGCATTCACAGAAGAATCTCTAAAGAGTTTTGTGTCAGATGCACTGGGTGCTTCAATTGATGGAGATAGTATGTTTGCTATTTATACCTTTACCTCCACCTCTCAAACAGCCAATGGAGATATTGGCGGTATTAATGATAAGACAGCAGATCTTACAAAGACCTGGGAAGAATTAGGAATTATTATAAATGGCTCTTTAAATGAGATTAGTACTAATGCAATATTAACACCAGTTATAAATACAGGAACTTTTTCTACTACTACCCCAACAATTACAGGAACATGGGGAAGTGATAAGGAAGGTACAGATGCTCTAACTGTTGCTTTAAATGGAGTTACTTACACATCTTCTGGATCTGACCTTAGTGTAGATGGTTATTCATGGTCACTCACTGTTCCATCTGCACTTTCTGCAGGAACTAGCTATACAGTATCTGCCACCACTACAAGAGGCTCAGAGTCTAAAACAGCCACAGGAACCATTTATATTCAAGACAACGATGCCACTCTAAGCGCTCTTACCCTTAGCGATTTAACTTTATCTCCTTCTTTTTCAAGTGGGACTTATAGTTATTCTGCAAGCGCATCGAGCACACTTAACAGTACTGATTTAGTGGCTACCTTAAATTCAGTGTCTAGCACTCTTTCAATAGACGGGGTTGTCCAAAGCTCAAGTGTTAGTGTAACCAATGCTTTAGCGTTTGGGACCAATTCTATTACTATTACTGTTTTAGCTGAAAATGGAGTAAATAGCAATACTTACCAAATAGATATCTTAAAACAAATAGATCCAATAATAGTGGTTAATGACAATACCACTAGAGAACCTATAGCAGAGATAACAGGAACTATTAGTGCCGCTCCTGCCCAAAGCGGAAACTTTAACGTATCCTTACCTGAGGCTCCCTTATCTGATGTAGTTATTACTCTTGTGGTTTCGGATAATACAGAAGCTACTATTAGTCCTAGTACATTAACCTTTACATCTGGAAACTATAGTACACCACAAACCGTAACTTTAACGGGTATAGATGATACTGAAAATGATTCACTAAGAGATGGTCCACAATCCTTTACAGTAACTGGAACAGTGACTTCATCTGATCCAGCATACAACGGTGTTATTATAAGTCCCATTGGCTTTACGAATTTAGATGGAGACCCACCAGGAATTTCAGTTGAATTAACAGGCCCTACAATAAGTGAGTCTGGTAATAGTATTACAGCAAATTTCTCTTTGCTATCTACATTAACTTCAAATGATACTCAAGTAGATTTACCACTTACATTAAATGATGGATCAGAGGCAAGTTTTAGTAATAGTAGTGTGGTGACTAGTGCCACTATAAGCTTCACAAATACTCAAACAACCACAAGTATTATAATCTATGGCGTAGATGACTCCCTTTCAGATGGTACGCAGAGCGTGACACTAGTTACTGGAGACCCATCATCTACAGTGGGTACAGCAGATACTGGATATGATGCTTTAGATGCTAGTGATGTGGCAGATCTATCATTTAGTGTAACAGACAATGAGTTTGTAAGTGATATTTATACAGATTTTGGAGGATACTGGAGCAGTGGTATTTCTTCAATAAGTTCTACTAAGCCAAATAACAATCATGATCTTTTAGGATTTACATTTGGAGGTACTACTTATAGCACAGGAGTAAATGATGGCGTTTTAACTACTAACAGTGTTACATTTACTCCTGGTGAGTTTAGAGCATTACCGATAAACTTATTGCCAAATACTTATAAGAAATCCTATTACGTTACCCTAGGAAACACCTTAGACGGAAGTGCAGAAACCGTTCAATCCCCTACTAATAACTTTCCAGCCTATCCTTCAAAAACCAAATTGGCTGAATACTTAACTGATGGAGTAAATGGGTTAAATCTAGGAACGGGATTTGCTAATATACCTTCTGGTTCTAGATTAGAGTTTAATATAAATGCTATTGAAAACACAAACATTGGTGACGGGGAACCAGACTTTTTAGTGACACAAATTGCTGTACCTGGCAATAGTAAATTAGATGAGTTTTGGTTTGAAGATGTCAATGGCAATCAGGTTGGTAATAAAGTAATCATCAATCTATCTCTTCAAGAAGTTCTAGGCGTTTGGAGAACAGATCGATTTACACTCGATGGCGAGTCTGAATCTAAATTAATTGACAGAGATAGAGATATTCGATTTAAAGCTTTTGAGTTAAGTGAGTTTGGTGTCACTAGCTCAAATAGCGCAAGTATTAAGAAATTAGTTTATATACTCTCTGGAGCATCAGACCCTGCGTTTATAGCTTATAATGTGCCAACAGTTAGTATGCCAACAAAGCTATCTAAATCTGCAGGCTCTTCAACTTATAAATACAACACCGTTTTAACAACACCAATAAGTATTCAAGTAAAAGATGCTTCTGATAATAATGTGACTCAAGCAGGTATTACTATTACCGCTGGGGTTCAATCAGGAACGGCTACTTTGTCAGGAACTCTCGAAGTGGAGACCGACGCCAACGGAGTAGCAACTTTTACAGATTTAACAATAAACGGAACAGGAGACCAAGAATTAAAGTTTACTGCACCAGGTTTAGATACAGTAACCACAACGCTTAGTTTTAGCAGAATCACTACGACTATGTCTGGCTTCCCAGACTTTACGGTAAATACGCTTCAAGAGCCTTTTGCACTTACACCGCCAACGACAAATTCTACGGCAGATATTATTTATAGCTCCACTAATACTGCAGTAGCTACGGTAGATGCTTCTACAGGCTCTGTAACTGTAGTTGGAGCAGGAACCACCTCTATTACGGCCTCTGTTTTACAAAATGACTATTATACAGTAGGAACTATCACGGCCACTATGACGGTTATAAAAGCAGAGCCAACCATTATAGATTTCACCGATATTACCAAAACCTTTGGAGATGATGATTTTACTTTAACAGGAACAAGTAGTAGTACAGGAGCTATTTCATACACTGTTTCCGATACAACGGTTGCTACAGTGAGTGGAAATACTATTACCATTGTAGGAGCAGGAACGACTTCTATTACCCTTACTCAGGCTTCGGATGCTAATTACAATTCAGCTACGGCTACTATTACCTTAACGGTCAATAAAGCCACGCCTTCTTATACGGTAACTGATGTCACTAAAACCTATGACGATCCAGCCTTTGATATTGACTCTTCAATGCTGGTATCTTCCTCTACAGGAACGCTTACCTTCACGGTATCTAATACTACGGTAGCTACTCTTACGGGAACCAATACGCTTAACATACAAGGTGCCGGCAGTACGGTGATTACAGCAGTGCAGTCTGCAACTAGCAATTACGAATCAGGCACCACTAGTTTTACCCTTAGCGTAGATAAGAACAATGCGGTTATTTTAAATAATTCTTCTAGTGCACTGTCAGATGTAACCCTTGTATTTAGTGATCCTTCATTTACTAAAACAGCTACTTCTAGTAGCACAGGAGCCTTTACTTTTACAAGTAGTGACACAGATGTTATTGCATTAAGTACTACTGCCACTACTACCACTAGTAAAACGGTGAGTCATACCATAGCAGGTGCAGGAACCAGTATTATTACTGTAAGCCAAGCGGCCGATGCTAATTACAATGCAGCTACTGTGAGTTACACGGTAACAGTTACTAAGGCGAACCCTAATTTATCTGCCTTGTCAGATATTACCAAAACCTATGGCGCTGCAGACGACACGGTGGTAAATACCTTAAGTACCACAACGGCCATTCAGTACAACTCTTCTAACCCGTCTGTGGTTCAGATTGCTTCAACTGAGGTAGGCTCAGATACGCAAACAGCTACCCTAAGCTTTACTGGAGCAGGAACAGCTATTGTAACGGCTACGCTAAGTGAGACGGCCAATTATGAGTCTGCTACCACAAGCTTTACCGTTACAGTAAATAAAGCTACGCCAACACTCTCTGGCTTTGTAGATATTACCAAAACCTATGGAGATGCAGACTTTAGTTTAGTTCAACCTACTTCTACCTCAGGGGGAGGGTTTACCTACGACTCTTCTAATACTGCTACGGCTACTATTTCTGGAGATACGGTAAGTATATCTCACTCAGGAGACGTTATTATAACAGCCACTCAGGCAGCAAATGCTAATTATGAGTCAGGAACCATATCCCTTACCCTTACGATTAATAAAGCCTCTCAGTCTATTAATGTAGACCCACTACCTAGTACTAAGCCATTAAAAGACTTTACTACTATTCCACTCACTGCAACGAGTAGTTCAGGTAACCCTGTGAGCGTCACACTGGCCAGTGGAAGTGCAGCCACCCTCTCAGGGACTAGTATTTTTGGAAATAGCACAGTATCTAATGGCGCTACTTGTTTAACTAGTGGGCCTTTATGGTTCACTCCAACTACTTCAGGCTACATTACGCAAATTGAATTAAATGCATTTGGAACTGGGGAAACAGCTTCATTAGCTATAAAATCAGATTTTTGTGGTACTCCCTCATTACTTGGCACATCCAATAATATTACTATGGTAGATGGCTGGAATATATGGACATTTTCAAGTCCAGTTCAAGTGACAGCGAACACTACTTATTACATTACATCAGACGATGCAAGTGCATGCTTGGGTGTTAGATGGGCGCAATCTGGTGACGATCCAACAATTGGTAAAGTGGATAGAGATACATGTACTAATTATAACTCCGATGTAGCGTCAAAAATCACAGTTGTAAATAGCTTGAATCAATCAGGCAATTATGAATTAACCTCCATTGGAACTACTGGAATCATTACAGTAACCTTCTCAGTAGATGCCACTTCAAGGTACAATGCGGCAAGCGTATCGCTTTCAATGGATGTTGTAAAAACAGCGCAGAGTATAAGCTATGCCCCTGTCTTACCTACTGAGGTGACTTATAGCGACGGACTCACGGTTCCACTAACAGCATTAGCCTCTTCAGGCTTAGCAGTGAGCTATAATGTAATTAGTGGTCCAGCCATTCTAACAGGTAATAGTCTAACCATTAGCCAAACAGGAGTGGTTGAAGTTGAGGCTACCCAAGTAGGTAATGCTGCCTTTAATCCAGCGCCTATAGATACTAAATTCATTACAGTAGAACCAGGTACGGTAACACTAAGCAACTTTAGTGTTCCAATGAAGGTAGACTCTGATCCAGACTTTACCATTACAGCGCCTACAAGCACTGTGCCAGGTACTATTACATATAGCTCTAGTAATTTATCTGTAGCTAATATGAACGGAAGTACAGTAGAGATTATAGCTGCTGGAACTACGAGTATTACCGCTACCCAACTGGCTATAACAAACAAATACAACAGTGCTAGTATCACCACTAATTTTGTGGTAGCAGTAGGAGATACTGATGGAGACGGTGTATTAGACCCAGTAGATTTATGTCCTAACACTATAGCAGGCGCTAGCGTAGACGCAAATGGTTGTGCGCCTTACCAAAAAGATAGTGACTCAGATGGTGTTATGGACGATGTGGATAATTGTGTGACCACTGCCAATGCAGACCAAGCGGACACGGACGGTGACGGCGTTGGAGATGTGTGTGACAATGCGCCCAACACGCCTAATGCAGATCAGGCAGATACCGATGGAGACGGGACGCCAGATGCAGAGGATGATGATGATGACAATGACGGGGTGACAGATTCTAACGATGACTTCCCAACCAATCCAAACGAGACCACAGATACCGATGGTGATGGACAGGGAGACAATGCAGATAATGATATAGATAATGACGGAGTTATAAACACTTTGGATAATTGTATTTACACTCCTAATACAGATCAGTTAGACACCGACGCAGACGGCGCAGGAGACGCTTGTGATAGCGATGATGATAACGATGGATACAGTGACCAAGATGAAATAGCTTGTGGCTCTGATCCATTAGATGCTAGTTCTAAGCCATTAGACACCGACGTAGATGGCATAGCCGATTGTATCGATACAGATGATGATGGCGATGGATATGAGGATACGAATGATGCCTTCCCATTAGATTCTAACGAGTGGTTAGACACAGATGCAGACGGCACTGGAAACAACGCAGACACGGATGATGATAATGATGGTCAAAGCGACGAAGAGGAAGTTTTTTGTGGCACAAATCCATTAGATGCTAAGAGCTTCTCTGGAGACATTGATAATGATGGTATTACCAACTGTAGAGACCAGGACAATGACAATGATGGGGTGTTAGATATCAGTGACGCCTTCCCATTAGATCCAACTGAATGGACAGACACAGACGCAGACGGCATAGGAAACAATGCTGATGAGGACGACGATAATGACGGCTTCACAGACCTAGACGAGCTAGAATGTAATAGTGATCCGTTAGATTTAGAAGACTTACCAGGAGATTTAGACCAGGATGGTATACCGGATTGTAAGGACACTGACATAGACGGAGATGGATGCATTAACACCCAGGACGTCTTCCCAAGAGACCCTAGTGAATGTGAAGATACAGACGGAGATGGACTAGGAGATAATATGGATATTGACTCAGATAATGACGGAGTGCCAAATAGCTTAGACGCTTTCCCATTAGATCCAAATGAAGCTTATGACATAGATGGAGATGGTATAGGAGACAATGCAGATACAGATAATAATAACGATGGCTTTAACGACAGTGACTTATTAGTCTCTGGAGTGCTTACACCTAATTCAAGTGGATTAGAAGCCACCTGGAAGATTATAAACCTAGACAAGTATCCAAACGCTAGAGTGACTGTATACAACAAAAACGGACAAGAGGTATTCTCAGCCCAAGGGTATAGAAACGATTGGAGAGGAACCTACAAGAATAGTTCAAACCCACTTCCAGCAGCTTCTTACTATTATGTAGTAGAACTAAACACAGGGGAAGAACCTATTACTGGTTGGATGTATATTACGTATTAAGAGAAATGTTATATAAAACAAGAAACCTTCAGCTTAACAGTTGGAGGTTTTTTGTTTAAAATAATAGACAACTTTTAAGTAGATAGACTCAGGCTTATATATAGATATCACAACCAACGTCAAAAAAGAAAACCGTTTCTATAAAACCCACCCCTCACTTTAAATCAAGTGATGCACTGAGACTTTTTGGGATTTTATATAGGCATGGAGAAGCGACCTTTAATACAATCCGTTGGCAATATGTCCTACATATGTCCTAAAAAAAAGGTTTTAGTTTCCCTTGATAGGACAAAAACAACACTATTGTAGTACTATATTGATACAATTAGTACTTAAGTAACTGTATATCAACATTTATAAACTTCTGTATTGGAAAGTAGTCTCATAGTTTGTATTCCAACAACATCTCAAAGCTCACATAATCCAGACACTTTATGTGGCTTGCTTCTAAGACTACCATGGGTGCCATACCCGCCAAATACGCTTGTTTCCATCTAGAAACACACAGGCACCACTTATCCCCTGCTTTTAATCCTGGAAACTGATACTCTGGCCTTGGCGTTTGGAGGTCATTACCTACAGATTTGGTATAGGCAAGAAATTCATCTGTCATAATAGCGCAAACAGTATGGGTACCTATATCTCTGTGGTCTGTGTTACAACAACCATCTCTGAATGCACCTGTCATTGGTTGGGTGCTGCAAGTTTCTAGAGGAGTTCCTAATACATTATTAGCCATATTGTTTTTTTTAAGGTAAAGCAAAGGTACTTTGAATGAAAACAAGAAGAGAAAAAACGCTGAGAAAAAACTTTAAGTTCATTGAAATTTGAATTTAAAAGAAATATTTAGCCTACATGTTAAAGACCAAGGATGACAAAGTTGTTAGGCTAGGGGAATCAGATTTTTTCAATTAATTTTTAAAATAAGAATCTAATTTTGCTTCAACGGAAGCAGGAAGCGTGTATAGTGGCTCACCAGTTTCGGGATTCAAAACATTCGGATTGTTAAAGTTTGGGTCCCAATAAATCATAAATGCTTCTGCAAAGAATTCTTGTGTATTCTGCATTCCATAATTTGACACAAAAACACCACTATTATATAACGCATTCCATTCATTTTGGTCTATTGAGGGAATTCCTATTTGTGATCTAAACTGCCATACGTGACCCATTTCGTGTGTAATTAAATCTCTTGTCTTTTTTCCTGGGTAAAGAAATTTAATTACACCATTTCCACCTGTAGCTGCGGCAAAATATTCCCTTCCTCCTAGTAAGTATATTTCCTCTAAATATTTAGCAGCGTCTGTCCCTTTCATTCCTTTTACCATTTCATCAAATCCCCCTTCACCACCGTTATAAGGATTTAATTGTGAGATTATCTCATCCTCATTTTCATACAAGTTAACTTCATATTTTATTTTAATATCTTTAAAAATGTCCGTATCTAACTCAATATTATAAACCATTGAATCCATTTTACTATACGCTAAATCTGAAAGACCTTCACCACCATATATTGTATGTCTAAGCTTACCAGATCTCCAAGCTATATCATCGTAGTAGGGAGTCCATAAAGGTTCATCTCCAAATCCAATAATTTTTTGTTTAACAGCTATTAATTCTTTTCCTTGAATGTGTTTGGAATAGTCTGCTATGTATTCATATAAGGGTTGGCCGTTTGTAAATGATTCAAAATAATTTAAAATAATACTCGTACTTAATCCCGAAGGCGTAATTACTTGTGTTTTAAATACAGGAAGCGATGCGTGAGTAACCACATAATAGTATCCATTATCTAGATAAACGACATTATTTTCTATATCTAATTCAATAATTTTATAACTATTTGGTTCAGGATTGTATATCTTATGTCTTGAACCTTCAACACTAATAACAGGCACAGTGATTATTGTTGGAGACTCTGAGAATATGGGAACACCGTATTCGTCTTGACCTATAAGATCATCATAAATATTCAATGTAACTGTTTGAGTTACTGGGTTATAATCTGAAGCGCTTGTAATTAGAGAAAAAGTCGCAGAAATAGTTTTAGCCTCACTCACTAATATTTGAATTTCTAACTCAGCAGACTCTATTGCTCCTGTCCAGCCTACAAACTCCCATCCTTCAGAAGGCACTGCAGTTAGTTTAACAGTAGTTCCTGAATCATAATCTGTTGTCCTACCTGAATTAACTATCTCTTCTAACACTTCTCCTTCTCCTTCAATATTTACTGTTAGAGGATATTTCTTCTTTTCAAAATTTGCTGTTAGAGTTGCGTTTGTGCTCACTGTGATTGTTCTAGTGGCATTAGTATTGCCATCAGACCAATTTTTAAACACATATTCTCCTTGTGGAGTTGCTGTAACACTTACTGTCTGACCTAATTCATACTCACCTCCTGTATTAGATACAATTCCTCCCTCTCCTGCAGATAAGGTAATAGTGTATTTAGCTATAGGTACAGGTGGGGGGGGGACAGGTGTTGAAGTCTCATCTGAAGAACAGGAGAGCACTAAAGAAAAGATAATAAATAGGAATAATAACTTTTTCATAATGTTAAGTTTTGGTTTAAATCTTAATCTGGGATATAACCCGATTCTCCCTGGTCATTATCTTGAAATATAGTTCTCAGTACTTCCTTACTAGGTTTTGAAATGACTGGTGCAAAGTATTTGTTGTACAATGCATAGCCAAGTGGATTATTAGCTAATATGCCTGAAGGCGTTCTTGCATTATCATTCCATTCTGGAGACAAACTGCCTCCATCCCAAAACTCACTAAATTCCCACATTCCATAGGTCAATAAATACTGGTATTCTTTTAGCATAACTGGCCAAGCATCACGGTTGTTTATATCGCCTCCATAGCCTTCAATACCAAAAACCCCGTTGGTATATGCTTCTTTCATTGCAAGAAAAATATCTGTATTGGTGATATCCTCCTCTTCTGCCTCTATATTAAGTGCTTCTGTTGAACCTTCAACTCCTCCTCTTACCCCAAAACGGTGTAAAGTGTGTAAAATATGCTCTAAAATTTCATTAATATCATCATCACCTGTTCCTTTGCTGTCTATATTTTTATACCAGACCATATCATCTAATACTAAAGCATCTTCAAAGGCTTCTATACCTGGATATGATTGATTACGATTATCATTTAAAAAATTTGGTGAATATTCATTTCCACCTCCTCTTGCAATTCTTTGACCAGCTTGTCTTCCCTGATGCCACCCAATTTCACCTTTAAGAGTTTTAATCATATTTAATTGAGAATTAGCATCAATATCTTCACCATCTTTATCTATAAGTAATTTAAACACTCTAGCAGTTTTATATATCCAAAAATTTGGTATAGCTTCTTGACCTCCAATTTCGCCTGCAGCAATTAGCTTTACTCCATTAACATCCAATTTTCGGTTATAAAAAATAATTGGTTCAATTGGCACTATATCCCCACTTGAGTAATAAATTTCATTTGATTGAACTAGAGAAAAACTCGCTGACACTGTTTTAGCTCCACTAACTAATAACTGAATTTCTAATTCTGTGGACTCTATTGCTCCAGTCCAACCCACGAATACCCATCCCTCTGCAGGTACAGCAGTCAATTTAACGGTAGTGCCTGAATCATATTCAGTTGTTCTTCCTGAATTGATTATCTCCTCTATTACCTCACCCTCTCCTTCAAAGTTTATTGTAAGAGGATACTTCCTTTTCTCAAAGTTCGCTGTTAGTGTTGTATTTGAGCTAACTGTGATTGTTCTGGTGGCATCTGTATTGCCATCAGACCAATCTTTAAATAAATACTCTCCTTGTGGAGTAGCTGTAACAGAAACAGTCTGACCTACCTCATATTCGCCTCCTTTAGTTGATACAGTTCCTCCTTCTCCTGCAGTGATACTTAAAGTGTACTTGACCACCGGTGTTGGTTCGGAAACACTAACGGAATCTGCACTGTCTGAGCTACACGAAATAAAAAAGAATAAAATAAATATGTTAATAAAATTTCTCATGATTTTGAAATAAAATTTAAAAAAACCCTCCATTACAGAGGGTTCGATTTGGAATAGAAAAGATCTTGCTTCATTAACTAAACTTTCAATGAAATCTCTTTAGCAATGATATAAATAATACAATGTTGTGAAAAATGGTGTAATCGCTTTTCTCGCTTTAAGAATGTTTTTACTTGATTTACGAATCTAATCTTTAGGAGTTTCATAAGCTCAAATGAAAAATGTATATTTAAATTCGCTATTTATTTTACCCAAATAATACCATCTAAAATGTTATATGCCTTATTGTTGGTCTCAATTAGTTTTATTGGTTTTTTATTAGCATCTATTTTGTTTTCAAAAAGAAAATTAAATAGCTATTTTAATAAATATGCCGTTACACTCATTTTGATAATTTCAATTAGAATTTTTTTAGTAGGTCTAAATTTATCTTTTGAAAATGAAATTTTGGAGATGATTGTATTATATAGTAGACCTTTAGTATTAATATCATTTCCTATTATTTATGCATATGTAAAAAGTATTTTAAAAGTATCTAATAATGAAATTTCATATAAATTCTTATTAGCCCCAGTCATTTTATTTGTTTATATTATTTTAAAAAGTAAAGGGTATGAGAATCAAGATTATCACAACGTAATTTTTGGTAATTATTTTTTAATTCCCATTGCTATGGTGTCCTACGCTTTATGGCACTTAGTTTTTACACTTAAAAATTATTTAGAATTTGTAAAGAATCAAAGAGGTGCTTTGAAATTTTCTAATGACATTAAAATAATTAAAGTTTGGTCCTCTACAATAATTGGTGGAGTTGGATTTTCTCTTATTTCATTAATTATAATGATGTTTAGAGATTATAAATTAATGCCAGCTGCAAATGAATTTCTACTTCTTCTCAATGCACTATTTTGGCTATACTGCTTTTTTAGAATGTTTAATGAACCATTACTGCTATATGGCATTTCTGGTTTAGAAAGAATAAGTGAACCAAAGGCAGAAATATGGACAAAAACACCCCGTGATATTTCTGGTGAAAAGGACATTTCAATACAAAGAATTATTTACCCTAAAATAGATCTATACAAAACCCAAATAGATGCATTTCTTTCAGATACAGATACTTATAAAACAAGCGATTTTAACCTAACAGTCATTTCTCAGAAAACCAATATTCCTGCAAGTCACATTTCATATATGATTAGAGTGTATTCAAAATACACCATGAATGAATTAAAGAATGTATTGAGAATAAAGGAAGCAGAAACGCTTCTAGCCTTAAATGATTCTAATTTAATGCTTAAGGAGGTGAGTTTAATGGTGGGCTATAAGTCCTATACCAGCTTTTATGAAGCCTATAAAAAGTTTGGCTCCAATGTTTAAATTAAAAATAGCCATATGCGCATAAAAAATAATATTGTTGTTACTACAAGTCTATTATTATTATTTCTAAATACAACCATTGCACAAGTAAATCCAAAAAATATTGACATTCTAAGAGACGCTTATGGGGTGCCACACATCTTTGGAAAAACAGATGCAGAAACAGCTTATGGCTTGGCCTGGGCCAATGCAGAAGACGATTTTGAAACCATGCAATTGGGATATTTGGCAGGAAATGCCTTGCTCTCCAAGCACTTGGGACTTCAAGGGGCATCTGCAGATTTTGTGACCCAGCTCATTCAAGGTAAAGAATATGTGAACGCTCATTATGAGAAGGACATTAGCCCCGCCTATAAAAAAGTGATCAGCGGTTTTTGCGAGGGTTTAAATGCCTATGCAGCCAAACATCCCAAAGAGGTTTTAGTTAAAAAGTTGTTTCCAATGACGCCAAAAAAACTACTAACCTACACCTATTTACAACTCTTTGTAATGTCTGAATCTGACGCTCTTGTGAGCGCCATTGTGGGGAATAAGACAGATGCTTTGAAACCCAAAGAATCTGTTACAGGCTCTAACACCTTTGGGATGAATAGTATACTTACAGAGGATGGAGGTGCTTATTTGGCCATTAATCCGCATCAGCCCCTAGAGGGGCCTACCTCATGGTATGAAGCACATTTGCACTCAGAGGAAGGTACCAATATTGTAGGAGCTCTATTTCCTGGTGCTCCAAGTATTCTTTTAGGGTCTAATGAATATTTAGGCTGGGCCCATACGGTAAACAAACCAGACAAGGCAGATATTTATGTCTTAGAGTTAGACCCCAAAAAGAAAGACCATTATATGGTAGACGGAGTTTCTTACCCACTGGAACGCTTCAAAGCGAAGGTGTTTTTGAAGTTTTTAGGTTTGAAAATTGGAGTGAAAAAAAAGTTTTACAAAAGCATGTTTGGGCCTACTTTGAAGAACAAGCAGGGGGTATTTGCTGTGAGAACCCCATCTCTATTTGAGATTAGAGCCCTAGAGCAATGGTGGCGAATGAATAAAGCTCAAAATTACAATCAGTTCAGAGAGGCCTTAGATATGTTGGCCATTCCTGGTTTTAATATAGGATATGCAGACGTAAATGACACTATTTTTTATGTGTCCAATGCCCTTATCCCCAAGCGAGCACCTGGCTATGATTGGACTAAAATAGTCCCTGGGAACACTAAAAAAACACTTTGGTCTCAATATTATGATTTTGACCAAATGCCTCAGGTTTTACAGCCTGCTTCTGGGTATTTTTACAATACCAATCACAGCCCATTTATCTCTAGTGCCCTTGCAGACCAGCCCAACCCAAAGGACTTTAATAAAGACATGGGTTTTGAAACTTTTGACAACAACAGAAGTGTTCGCTTTGCAGAACTCATGAAAGGTCGTGAGTCTTTAAATTTTGAAGACTTTAAACGCATTAAATACGATCGCCAGCTACCTGAGCAATTGTCGTATACGTTTATGAATCTTGACAGTCTTTGGCTTATGGAACCTAGTAAGACGCCCGCCGTTTCTGGTATTCTCAAGGCGGTACAGCAGTGGGATAAGAAAGCAGACCCAGACTCTTATGGCGCTGGTGCCTATGCGCTATTTTATTTTCA
This sequence comes from Flavobacteriaceae bacterium LSUCC0859, assembly GCA_022239325.1. GTDB lineage: Bacteria > Bacteroidota > Bacteroidia > Flavobacteriales > Flavobacteriaceae > MAG-120531. The sequence continues at coordinate 82,821 of JAKOGP010000001.1, forward strand.
AGCCAGAAAACATCTGAGCCACCTAGACGCAAGAAAAACTTTTAGTAGAAAGCAATTAGCTGTAATTCTTGCAGAGGCACAGGCCTACAGCCAGGAACACTTCAAGGAAGATTTTGTGCCTTTAGGCCGTTTTGTTAAAGTGGTGCGAGGCTCTGAGGAAAGACCTAGCTTTGGTTTGCCAGACGTCTTGGCAGCCATGCATGGGGTGCCTTATAAGGAAGGTATGCTAAGGGTTACCGCAGGAGAATCTTATATACAATTGGCCCATTTCTCTAGGGAAGGAGCACGTATTTACTCCGTAGTTCCCTTTGGAAGCTCAAACAGACCCAATAGCCCGCACTACGCAGACCAATTAGATTTATATATGGCAGGAAAAACCAAAGAAATGCCCTTGAGCAAAGCCTTTTGGTATGAAAATTACAAAGAGAAATACCACCCGGACTAAATAAATGAATTAGGGCTGGTAGACCAAAATATGCTCTTGAAAGACCCCATGGAGACTGTGAAGCGCGTGGCTTTTAAAACCCAATTGGGTGTAAAAAGAAACTAAGTTTTGGTCTTCTATGGCCAACCAAAACCCTTTGGTTGGGTGGCGTTTAAAAAGCTCTAAAAACCAGGCACTTCCCAGTCTCATGCCTCTGTACTCCGGGCGTACCCAAACAAATCCTATATAGTTTCCTATGGTTTTGAAAAGATGGGCTGCATGTGATTTTTCAAAATCGGTAGCAGCCGTTGGCAAGCCTTTGAAAACCATGCCGCCCCCTATCAGTTCCGTTCCAATATACAGACCTAATATTTGGCTCTTTTGGTCTAGTCCAATCCCCTCTGCTTTTAGAGGTTCTTGCCAATCTAGAGGCAACAGATGCATAAAATCCAAACGATGAGGGACTTGCTTCAAGCAAAATAAGGGGTTTTCCATCTTTGGCTTTATAAGAGTTCCCAAGCCCATAACTTATCAAAATCCTCAGCCCAGCGGTCTCCAATGTCTGTCCTGTAATAGGCATTGTTAATAATTACATTTTGAATGCGATGGTACATGAGCTTTTGTGCGTCTTTCATACTCAGTCCAGTTCCAGTAACCAAAATTGCAATCCCGGTGTTTCCTGTGATAAGCCACTCCTCATTTATTTTCTTGAGGTGAATGGGGTGAATGCCTTCTTTCTGGGGTCTTTTAAATACAATGACAGAGTCCTTTGAAAAAAGCTTAAAGGTTTTTTTGTCGTCAAAAGGAAAGGGTGGCACCGCCATATATGCCCCTACTTGAAACCCCTTTTTTACCTGAATTTTAAAAGATTGACCGCTTGCGAGCTTAAAAAAAAGTGCGCCCAAGGGCTCCACAATACCTGCTTTTTGAATGTAGATTTGAGGGTATCCAAAACGGGCCGTAAACTCCAATGGATAAATACCAGAACCATTGACAATGCAGTTAATGTCTAATTGACCTACAAATGATTCTGCCGCCAGTGTGGTCTCGAATTTTTTGAGAGTAGCGTCAAAAATAGGAGAGTCTTTGGTCCAAAACATGCTAGACCCCATTTCTCCGGTAGAAACACCCAACTCTTTGGGAAACAATTTTTTGTGCTCAAAAGTTACATTAATGGGATAGATAAATTCATGCCCATTAAAATAGGCAGACACAGAAATTTCTACCCCCTTTACCTTGCGTTGTAATTGAAAATTTCCAAATGAATTTCCCCAAGATTTCTCATAGGCTTGCAGCACCCTAATGACGTCTAAACCTTCGTCATCACTACCTACAAACAACAATTGCTTATACTCTTGGGTGGCTCCTGAGGGTTTTATCACATATGCGTTCGGATGTTTTCTCACATAGTTTATGGCGTCTTGAAAGCTATCAAAGTCTTTATAAGGCAGGGTTTTTACCTTGTGCTTCTTTAGCTCTTCCTGTCCAAAGTCCCTGTCTAGCTCTAGTTTGTCTGTATAAGGTGTTCCGCCAAAAACAAGTTTGCCCTTGGCCCTAAGCGACTGACAAATAGCGCCATAACCTGTATAGTCAAAAATAAGGAGGTCTGCCCAATCTTGGTGCTTGTTCCAATCGCTTACTTTAGGAACAAATCCATAGCCAATTTCTTTAGAAGCTTTATCCTCAATGTAGAACTTAATTTTGTGGCCCTCCTGTTGCATGGCATAGGCTAGGTCCAAAGTTTCTCCCCAACGAGACACAAAGAGAATGTTTTTTGCTAGGGTATTCAAAAGTGGTTTTTTAGCCAACTTTTGAGAATTTTTAGGCTCCATAACTCAACAGAAGCCTACTAATAAATTAAAATAATTCACAGATCACAATTCATAATATAGGGACAAAATTAATACAAAATCAGATAGGTCTACAAAAATTCAAAAGCTGTAAAAACACTAATTTTCCGTACTTTTGACAAACAAAAAATGGAGTGTATGAACATCCTAGTGACAGGAGCAGCAGGGTTTATTGGTTATCACGTGTGCAAAGAACTGCTCTCACAAGGGCACAGAGTGGTAGGCATAGATAATTTAAATGACTATTATGAGGTGGGCTTAAAATATGCGCGACTCTCTGAGTTAGGAATAGCGGAAGCTGGGCAACTAGAATACGGAAGCACCACCCAAAGTAACAGCCTAAACCATTTTAGCTTTATCAAACTCCATATAGAAGACAGAGAGCTATTGCCTGAGGTGTTTAAAAAGGAAGCCTTCGAGGTAGTTTGTAACCTAGCGGCACAGGCTGGGGTTCGCTATAGTATTGAAAATCCAGAAACCTACATAGACAGTAATGTAGTAGGGTTTCTAAATATTTTAGAAAGCTGTAGACACTTTGGTGTAAAACATCTGGTATACGCAAGCTCCTCCTCTGTATACGGGCTTAACGAAGAAATTCCTTTTAGTACGAGCCATAAAACAGACACCCCCATAAGCCTGTATGCCGCCTCTAAGAAAAGTAATGAACTTATGGCGCACACCTACAGCCATTTATATGGCTTTTGTACTACTGGCCTGCGCTTCTTTACGGTATATGGTCCCTGGGGCAGGCCAGATATGGCTCTATTTCTCTTCACCAAAGCCATCCTTGAGAAAAAACCCATACAAGTGTTTAACCATGGAAATATGTCTAGAGACTTCACCTATATAGAAGACATTAGCAAGGGGGTGAACAACATTATTCATGAGGACACACATGCTAGGGCTACCGCCAAAGAATGGTACAAACTATACAATATTGGTAACAGCAGCCCAGTAGCCCTTAAAGAATTCATTGCTGCTATAGAACAATCTTTAGGGGTAAAAGCCATACAAGAAATGAAACCTATGCAAGCGGGCGATGTAGCCAGTACATGGGCAGACGTCAGTGGACTCCAAAAGGACTATCACTATACTCCCAATACGCCCGTAAAAGAGGGGATTGAAAAGTTTATTGCCTGGTATAAAGACTACTACCAGGTTTCCTAAGTTAAAAGCCCCTTAAAAGAGGGTAAAAAGCAATTGAAAAGCCCTAAATTTGGGCCTTATTATTTATACCACAGATGAAATTAACAGTTATTGGCACCGGATACGTTGGATTGGTAAGTGGGACTTGTTTTGCAGAAATGGGAAACAAAGTGCACTGTGTAGACGTAGACACCCAAAAAATAGAGCGTTTAAAAGAAGGAATTATTCCCATTTATGAACCGGGCTTAGAAGCGATGGTAAAAAGAAATGTAGAAAACAATTCCCTCCATTTTACTACAGATTTAGCGGCTCAGCTTCCCCATACAGACGTAGCGTTTATAGCCGTTGGTACCCCTATGGGAGAAGACGGAGCAGCAGACTTGCAATATGTTTTGCAGGTAGCCAAAAGTATTGGAACCCATATGAGCAAGCCACTAATTGTGGTAGACAAGTCTACTGTTCCCGTTGGCACGGCAGACAAAGTGAGAGAAGCCATAACAGCAGCGCAAAAAGAAAGAGGGGTTCAAATAGATTTCTCTGTAGTGTCTAATCCAGAGTTTTTAAAAGAGGGAGACGCTATTGCAGACTTTATGAAACCAGATCGCGTTGTGATTGGGGCAGACCATCCAGAGGCCTTTGAAGTCATGAGAAAGCTCTATATTCCTTTTTTCAGAAGTAGTATGGACAGGTTAATTACCATGGATGTACGTTCTGCAGAAATGACCAAGTACGTGGCCAATGCCATGCTAGCCACTAAAATTTCATTCATGAATGAGGTGGCCAATATTTGTGAATTGGTAGGAGCAGACGTGAACAAGGTTAGAATTGGAATAGGCTCTGACAGCCGTATTGGATATAGTTTCATATATCCTGGAAGTGGTTACGGAGGCTCTTGTTTTCCAAAAGATGTAAAAGCCCTCAGAAAAACCGCTGCAGAGCAAGGCTATGACGCCAGACTTATTGGCGCAGTAGAGGCGGTGAATGAAAGTCAGAAAATGGTGATTGCTAGAAAGGTAGTAGACCGTTTTGGATCTGACCTCAGTGGAAAAACCTTTGCGGTCTGGGGATTGGCTTTTAAGCCAGAAACAGACGACATGCGAGAGGCACCTGCCATTTATATTATTAAAGATCTAGTAGCTAGAGGCGCGAAGGTACAAGCATTTGATCCTAAGGCTATGGAAGAAGCCAAGCATTTTTATCTCAAAGATGTGGCAGGGGTCTCTTATGTAGACAACAAATACAAGGCTTTACACGGCGCTGCAGCCCTCATTTTACTCACAGAATGGAAAACCTTTAGAGCCCCAGATTTTGAAGCGATTAAAGAGGAGTTAGAGCTGCCTATTGTATTTGATGGTAGAAACCAATACAACGACATCGAGATGCAAAAACGAGGCTTTGAGTATTATCAAATTGGCAAGAAATAAGCCTATCCTATGCCGGAAACACCTTCTTATAAAATAGCGGTCATAGGATTGGGTTACGTAGGCTTGCCATTGGCCAGCCTTTTAGCGCAAAAATACAGCGTAACTGGTTTTGACATAAACCCAGAGCGGGTAGCGCATATTTGCGCGGGCCAAGACCCCAATTTAGAGGTAGAAAGCGAAGAGCTTCAAAGCGTTTTAAAGATAAAAAACAACTCCGAAATTGGTTTATTTTGTAGCGCAAATGATGGAGATATTAAAGGGAATGACTTCTATATTGTCTGTGTACCTACTCCAGTAGACTTTCAGAATGAGCCAGATTTTAGCTTGCTTACTTCTGCTGCAGAAACCGTGGGTAGGCAGATGGAATCTGGAAGCATTGTAGTTTTTGAGTCTACCGTTTACCCCGGAGCTACCGAAGAAATTTGTATGCCTATTTTGGAAAAACAGTCCGGACTGAACTATCAAAAGGATTTCTTTTTAGGCTATTCGCCAGAGCGAATAAACCCTGGAGATTCCAGTAGGAAATTGAAAGACATTCTAAAAATAACCTCAGGCAGTACGCCAGAGGCCGCCCAAAAAATAGACGCATTATACCGCTCTATTATTACTGCAGGCACCTATGCTGCTCCAAGTATGGCTGTTGCAGAGGCAGCTAAAGTCATTGAAAATGCACAAAGAGACCTCAATATTGCCTTTGTAAATGAGTTGGCTATGATTTTTTCAAAAATGGGCTTAGACACCCAACAGGTACTCCAAGCAGCAGCTACAAAATGGAATTTCCTGCCCTTTAGCCCGGGATTGGTAGGTGGGCACTGTATTGGGGTGGACCCTTATTATCTAGCCCATAAAGCAAAGTCTGTTGGGCACCACCCAGAAGTCATTTTAGCTGGCAGAAAACTCAACAGTGAAATGGGCGCATTTGTTGCTTCTCAGGTATTACACCTCATGGGCCTTAAAAAAATAACTATGGACCAAGCGCCCGTACTCCTAGTTGGCTTTTCTTTTAAGGAAAATTGTCCAGATGTTCGCAATACCGGTGTTATGTCTGTTTACAAAAGCTTAGCAGCTTACGGAGCTTCTATAAGTATTTATGACCCTGTTGCAGACGCCAGAGCAGCTAAAGCCCATTACGGCCTCTCTTTTATTCAAGAACCAAAATTATCGGGCTACCAAGCCGTACTACTCTGCGTAGCTCACCGGGAACTCAAAGATATAGACTGGAATGCCTACACTAGCACAAACGGCCTGGTGTATAAAGTAAAGTCTAATTTTAGCTGTGCTGCTGCAGCTAGTTTGTAAGCAGCTTTAAAAATTAAAGGACCTATGAGGTACTTAAACTATCCCTAGAGGCGTAAGCTTTCTCATAGACCTCCTCGTAAAGAGGAAGAATTTTTAATAGATCAAAATCTTGTGCCATAAGGGCAGCGCGTTTTTTAAACTGAGATAAAACATGGGGGTCTTTCAGTATGCTAATGGCATTATTAGCCATTTCTTCTACCGCACCTACGGGGCTCAGATAGCCAGTTTCTCCATGAATATTAACCTCTGGTATACCTCCGGTGTTGGAAGAAATTACAGGCACCTCATTTACCATGGCTTCCAAGGCGGCCAAACCAAAACTCTCAGACTCTGAGGGTAAGAGAAACAAATCTGAAAAACAGAGAATCTTATTTATTTCATTGCTATTTCCCAAGAATATAACCTTGTCTGTAATACCTAATTGTTCACATTGTATCTCTGCTTTTTCTCGCTCAGGTCCCTCTCCTACCATAAGCAATTTAGCCGGCAGCTGCTGTTGTATTTTATAAAACACAGCTATGACGTCTGGAATGCGTTTTACCTTTCTGAAATTAGAGATATGCGTCACAATGAGTTCTCCATCAGCTGCCATAAGGCTTCTCTGGCAGTCTGTAAAAGAAGGTTTGTACTTGGTGGTGTCTATGAAATTTGGAATGACCTCAATTTCTTTTTCAATCTCAAACAAAGAGAGGGTGTCTTTTCTCAAACTTTCCGAAACTGCAGTAACTACGTCAGACTGGTTAATACTAAAGGTGACCGCTGTTTTGTAAAAAGGGTGTTTCCCCACCAGGGTAATATCTGTCCCGTGCAGGGTGGTAATCATAGGAATATGAATACCTTGCGCTGCTAGCATTTGCTTGGCCATATAACCCGCATAGGCATGGGGTATGGCATAGTGCACATGTAGCACTTCTATTCCATACATTTTTACGGTGTCTACCAATTTACTAGACAAGGCCAATTCATAAGGCTGATACTGAAACAAAGCGTATTCTGGCACATGCACCTCATGAAAATGTATGTTGGCATTTAGAAGATCTAAGCGAACCGGTTGCTTGTAGGTCACAAAATGAATTTCATGACCCCTGTTGGCCAGCGCAATTCCTAATTCCGTGGCTACTACCCCACTCCCACCAAAAGTGGGATAACAAACAATGGCAATCTTCATATCTTATTCTTCTAATTTTGTGAGCGTTACAGGAAGCTGTCCTAAGGCACTAGCCTCTCCAAACAATACCTGAACGGCATATTCACCCATTTGAGGTGCATTCTGATAACCAAAAAACACCGCGGGAATTTCATTAAAAAAAGGCAATTCTAATACCGCATAAGGCTTCGTAAAGACTGCCAAAATAAGGGAGGTTTCCAGACGGCTTAAACGCTTTAATAAGTCTATTTCTCCAGCAGTCATTTTATGTCCTTTATATGCCGTGGCCATAGAACGGTGGTGTCCCACCACAATATAATCATAAGCCTCTAGTGCCCTCAGGTCTGCAGACAAATTCGCGAGGTCTATCTTATGAGCCCCACGAGATATAAGTCCCTTTTCAAAAGCCTGACCACTGTCGTCTCCAAATTTCAAATAAGCAATTTTAGCATCTCTAGGAATATTCAAAGTAGCGCTGCTGGTCTGAACCACGTAAGTAGCAGCTGCTCGGTAGGCTTCATCTATAGTTTGCTGGTATATGGGAGCATTTAAGTCTTCTGTAAGACCCTCCATAGGTATGGGTTGGTACTCCTGTAGTCCCAAATCGTATTTTGCGGCCAATATCTTTTTTACAGAATGTGCCAATCGCAATTCTGAAAGTTCCCCATTCTCTATGGCTTGTTTCAAATGTGCTACAGAAAGCTCCAAATTACTGGGAATGACCAGCACATCATTTCCAGCTAAAAAAGCTTTCAGGGCCACGTCACCGTCAGGAGAAAAATCAGAAGCCCCCTTCATATTTAAGGCGTCTGTAAAAATAAGCCCCTCAAATCCCAATTCTGTTTGTAATACATCTGTCACCACTTTTTTAGACAGGGAGACCGGTAAACCAGGATCCTCAGTTAAAACAGGAACATCTAAATGCGCCACCATCACGCCTTGCACCCCCTGTAAAAGCGGTGTTTTATAAGGATATAACTCCACCTCATTAAGACGGGCCCTACTAAAAGGAAGCACAGGCAAAGCCTTATGAGAGTCTACTTCAGTGTCTCCATGACCCGGAAAGTGCTTAGCGGTAGTCAGGACCCCTGCAGCATTCATTCCTTGGCTCAGGGCCAGGGCCCTGGCCGATACATTTTTGACTTCCGACCCAAAAGAACGGTTACCAATAATAGGATTCATAGGATTGATATTCACATCTGCCACCGGCGCAAAATTCATATGCACCCCCAAACGCTTGGCTTGCATGCCCATATGGTTCCCGAGAGTTCGAATGAGATCCAGATCTTGAATAGCACCCAAAGTCATGTTCCAGGGGTACTGTGGCACAGAGTCTAAACGCATGGCTACCCCCCACTCTGCGTCCATAGAAATCATTAGGGGAACCTTAGTAAGCGTCTGATAATGGTTGGTTAATTGCGCTTGTTTATAGGGCGTACCCAAAGAAAAAATAACTCCACCAGGTTGAAAATCCCGCACTTCATTTTCAAAAGCAACAAGTACCTCTTCAGAAGCTTGGCTTTGAACCATAATCACGAAAAGCTGGCCTATTTTCTCTTCTAAACTCAATTGCTCATAAGTATTTTCTACCCATTGTGCTTTGGCAGAACTCTGGGCACTTAGAGACTCAATGCCTAAAAACATCAAAATAAAACAAGGAAGTAATAACTTATATCTGCTCATTTTTTATTTCATAAATTGTCCATGCCAGCTATCTGAGGCGGGTACTTCCCATGCCTGCTCAAATTCCGCTTTGGTGTTTACCAAATTGTTAAACACAATGGTATTCTTATTTACCGCTCGGTCTTTGGCCATCTGCTTAAAGTCCTTTAAGGTTTTATGGGCCACATGTGGGCCTTGCTTATAAGTGACATTCATTTTATCTAAAAGATCTACCCCGTATTGGGCTTCAAGGCCTTGAATAAAATGCACAGATGCGTCTATGGAGCAGCCGGACGCGCTGCCTTGCTGCGCGTCTAATCCGAAGATTATAAAGCGGTTATAGGGCATAGTTACCCCTGCGTGTAAAGCAGACCCATGGGCCGTCCAGTTCGCTAAGAAATTCTCGCAAGCCGCTTTAACGGCTGCACTTTCTGCCTCTGTAAAAGGTCTGTTGCACTGATAAATCCAGATTCTAGAATATTCAGGTAAATCTTCAAAGGGCACTAACATAGGGCAATAAATAGGAGTTAAACACTGTAAAGCCAATGCTTCACAGCAAAAAAATTATAAATCTGCCGCCTGGGCAATGAGTTCTGCGATGTCCAAAACAGGAATTTCTGCTTCTTTTTCTTTGTTTTTTATACCATCTGAAAGCATGGTATTACAAAAGGGACAGCCAGCTGCAATTACGTCTGGTGCTACTTCCAAAGCCTCTTCTGTTCTGGCTATATTAATTTCTTTATCTCCAGGCTCTGCGTCTTTAAACATCTGCGCCCCACCTGCACCACAGCACAATCCCTTTTGCTTGCAGTTTTTCATTTCTACCAGTTGGGCGTCTAATTTTTTAATGAGTTCCCTCGGGGCTTCATACACGCCATTGGCCCTTCCTAGGTAACATGGGTCGTGAAAAGTAATTTTCTTTCCTTTGTATACCCCACCTTGCAAACTGAGTCTTCCTTCTTCTAAAAGGTCTTTTAGCAATTGGGTATGGTGAACCACCTCATAATTACCGCCCAAGGCTGGATATTCATTTTTTAGGGTATTAAAACAATGGGGACAAGCAGTCACTACTTTCTTAACCCCATAGGAATTAAGCGTAGCAATATTGCCTGCAGCCTGCATTTGAAATAAAAATTCATTCCCAGATCGTTTGGCAGGGTCTCCACTACAGCTCTCCTCTGCACCTAAAACTGCGAAGGATACGGAGGCTTTGTTTAAAATCTTGACAAAGGCCTTAGTGATTTTTTTAGCGCGGTCGTCAAAGCTTCCAGCGCAGCCCACCCAAAATAAGATTTCTGCTTCTTTTCCCTTCGCGGCAACAGAAGCCATGGTAGGAACTATAAGTTGATTTTCTGACATAGATTTAATTTTCTTGAGCCCATTGGAGCCTGTCTTGTTGGTTATATGGCCAAGGAGCCCCATTGTTCTCTATATTCCCCATCATATTATTTAAGGCCGCTGGGGCAGCAGATTGCTCCATAACCAAGTATTGCCTCATGTCCATGATAATAGACAATGGATCTATACTTACTGGGCAGGCTTCTACACAAGCATTACAAGAGGTACAAGCCCAAAGTTCCTCTGCACTAATATAATCTCCTAACAGCTGCTTTCCGTCTGGCTTAAACTCTCCTTTGTTTAGCTTGGTATTTTCACCTACCTCCTGCAAGCGGTCGCGGGTGTCCATCATGATTTTTCTAGGCGATAATTTTTTACCAGTTTGGTTGGCTGGACATTCTGAGGTACAACGGCCACATTCCGTACAGGTATAGGCATTTAAGAGCTGTATTTGGTTCAGGTCCATGACGTCTGCAGCACCAAAACGCTCAGGAATTGGAGCATCTGCCGCTGGGGCGGCAAAAGGGTCTGCATTGGGGTCCATCATTAAAGCCACCTCTTTAGCCACTGTCTCATTATGAGCAAACTGGCCAGATGGGGTGAGTTTTCCTAAATAGGTATTGGGAAAAGCCAACATAATATGTAAATGCTTGGAGTAGTACAGGTAATTTAAAAAACATAAAATACCAATGATATGAAGCCACCAAGCGCCACGCTCTAGCATAGTAAGATTATCTACAGACATACCATCTAGTAACGGGCTAATGAAACTACTCACTGGAAAAGCACCAGCAGAAACGTAGTGATCTGCCCCAAGTTGCTGTAATTGAAGATCTGCTGCGTTCATAATCAGAAAAAGACCCATAAGCACCCATTCTATATACAAAATAAGGTTGGCGTCTTTTTTGGGCCAGCCTTTCATTTCTGGTTTCCAAAAACGGGATAACTTTAATACGTTTCTTCGCAACCAAAATACAGCCACTGCAACTACCACAAGTGCAGCGAGAATTTCAAAGGTGGCAATGAGTACGTTGTATGTAGTCCCTAAGAAAGCAAAAATTCTGTGGGTCCCAAACAGTCCATCAATGATAATTTCTAATACCTCTATATTGATGATCAAAAAACCCAAATACACTACTAAATGCAGGATCCCAGAAACGGGCTTGCTCAGCATTTTGCTTTGACCAAATGCAATAAGAGCTACATTTTTATAACGCTCTCTTTTAGAGCCTTCTAAAGTCACAGAGCGGCCCAACTTAATGTTTTTTATGAGTTGCCTAATATTTAAAGTAAAAAAACCAATCCCCGCTAGGAGAACCAGTAAAAAAATAATTTGAGGTAAATAGGCCATATTTTTATTGCTTTATCTTGTCTTCTGCCGCTGGATCTTGCTCTGGAAGCGTATAGGGTTTAGACTTTTTCCCAAAAACAGAGACATTAATATACCGCTTTGGGTTAAGCCTTAAATCTTGAAGTAACAAACTGAGCTCTCTGGAAGTCTTGGTCAAATACTCATACATTTCTGCGTCTTTAGTCAATTTTCCCAAACTACCTTCTCCTGCCTGTATACCAGCAATAATCTGATCTAAAGAAGCTGCGGTATTGGACAATTTTTGAAAAGTAGTAGTCAAACCCATCTGACTAATAGAGTCTGTAAGCATTGCCAAATCTTCTGTAATACGGTGTACGTTTTGAATGCTCCCTTCTAAAGCCGTTTTATTGGTCACAATAAGCTCACTGAGCACCTCTGTTGTTTTTTCTGTGTTGGCAATTAGTTGGTGAAGACGTTCTATACTTTGCTTGAGATCTTTTTTAGTACGCCCATCCATTACTGTGTTAATATTGACCAGTAGAGAGTCTGCATGGCTTATTACATTTTCTACCTTATTTTGCAAAGGACTTAATTGCTGTTGTACCAATTCTGTCACACCCGGTTTAATAGAGGACACTAAGGTGTCTCCAGCCTTAGCAATAGGGCCCTGATCAAAGGCGGGCAAAATCTGTATGCCCTTTCCTCCTATAATTCCAGTGTCATACAACTCTGCTGTAGAATTCTTTGAAAACTCAAAACTATCGTCTACAGAAAAAGTAACTAACAGATTACCAGATGCGTCATGAAAACCTACTGAATTTACTTTACCTACCGTAAAACCGTTAATAGAAACCGCGGTTCCAGGCTGTAAGCCCCCAACGTGGGAATACACCACATATAGGGTTTTGTTATTTTCAAAAAGGGAGGATGACTTTAAATAGCTATACCCTAAAATAAATAGTAATATGCCTCCAATGCCTATAACAGCTGTTTTAATTTCTCTGGATATTCGCACGCTTTGTGTTTTGGTTCTGTAACAAATTTATGAATTATTAAATCAAACTGGCTAAGGAAGCTCTAGGCTTTTTAAAGCTTGAGATAAAGGCAGCTTTTCTCCATTTTGATAAGCCACAATAAATGCCGTGCTATAGCCTGCTTCAACCGCTTTAAGGAGTAAATTTTTGGCGTCTGCGTAATTAGACACCCCGCCGTAAAGATATCTATTTAAGCTCCCTACAGCCTCCATAGAGAGCGGTTTCAAACCATTAAAATTCTCAGGAGATAGTTCCATTTTTTTGGCCACTGCCATAAGCTGTACTTTAAACTCAATTCCTACGTTCAATTTTTCTGAAATCTCCTTGTTATCCCCTCCCTTGGAAAGCAATTGCTTTGAAAGAATTTGCTCTTTGGGAACTTCATCTGAAGAAGCTTGCTTTGGAGCGATTTCTTTCTGTGCCAGTTCTTTTCCGGCAATTGGAGCCTTAGTAACTTCATCTGGTGTCACTTGCTTTGGAATGTTTTGCTTCTGAGTCGCCTCTTTGGCTTTGGGAAGCTGCTCTTCCATTTCTTTAGTGGCTGGTTCTTTTTTAACTTCCATAGAAGTTTCCTTTTGTTGGTTTGGAGGCAGGGCCTGAGAAACTCCTAAAGGATTAGACACTACAGAGCTGGAGCGAACACTGTTTTTATACTCCAAAACAGCTTCTGCTATGGCCTTGGCTATTTGCTCCTGTCCCTTTTTTGAATTCAGATAAGCCCCTTCACTAGGATTGGTTAAAAAACCTGCTTCTACCAAAACAGAGGGCATAAAAGTTTGATGCAACACAATAAAACCTGCCTGCTTTACCTTTCTGTCATTTCGTTTTAATTGATTGGCAAATCGGTCTTGCATACTTTTTGCCAATTGAATACTCTGGTCTAAGAACTCTTCTTGCATGATGGTAAAGCCAATCACAGATTCCGGAGAGTTTATGTCATATTGGGCATAGCGCTGCTCAAAGTTGTCTTCTAAATAAATGGCTGAGTTTTCCTTTTTGGCCACCTCAAAATTACGCTTGTTGGCGTGTAAACCCAACACAAAAGTGCCTGCGCCATGGGCATTGGAGGTATGGGAATCGCAATGGATAGAAATAAATAAATCTGCTTTGGCCTTATTGGCAATCTCTCCACGTTTAAAAAGATCTACAAAATGGTCGCTATCTCTAGTGTATATAACCTTAATGTCTTGGTTTGCTTCTAAGAGGTCTCCTGCTTTAAGTGCGATTTTTAGGGCTATAATTTTTTCCATATAGCCATTCCCAAGGTTTCCGGGATCTTTTCCTCCATGCCCTGCGTCTAAGACTACCACGAAAGGTTTCACAGGGTCTGGTGTAGACTTATTAGAAGCGTGGACCATGCTAAAAAGGCCAATGCAGCAGCTAAAAAGACAGAAATACAAGACTGTGGTTTTCATATGAGAATTTATTTGTAGTATCTAATGTCGTAAAAATACAAAAAAGGAAGACGCTACAAACCCTAAATATATTGTTAAGAGCCCACAAGAAAATAAAAAATATGCGTAAGTTTGAGCCCTAAAATAGTGCCTTTGAGCACTGAAACTGACCACTGCTTTTGCTTTTAAAAAGTCCCATATTTTTAATTTTAGGGTGTCTTCTATTTGGAGCTTCTTTACAAGCGCAAGAGGGAAGTAGCTTATCTTTTGCTCAAGTGAGAAAAGACAGCATAGAGAAATTAGAAAAAAAACGCCTACAGCAAAGAAAAGCCAAGGGCTTAGATAGTGTCTCCTCAGATTCAATCACAGAAAAGCCTGGTATTTTAGTAGATATTATTCGTTATAAAGCTAAGGCTTATGCTAAAATGAGCAGGATGGATCACCGTATTTATCTTTATGACGAAGCAGAACTCTATTACCAAGACACAGAACTCACCTCCGGAAAAATAGACATGGACTACCTGAGCAATGAGGTATATGCAGGAAGAATTAAAAATGACAAAGATCAATATACCCAACTACCCAACTTTGTTCAAGCCAACAGCACTGTTAATCCAGACTCTATCCGATTTAATTTTGACAGTAAAAAAGCCCTCATCTGGAACTCCAGATCTGAGCAACAAGCCGGATTAGGCTCTTTTGGAAGTGAGAGTATGAACGTGCTTGCCTCGCTTACTAAAAAAGAAAATGACTCCGTATACTTTCTTAAAGACATGAGGCTTACCTCTTCTCAAACTCCAGAAAATCCGGATTATTACATTAGAATTAGAAAAGCAAAGTTTGTACCCAAGAAAAAAATAGTTTCAGGTTTGGCCAACCTGTACATTTCAGATGTGCCAACACCTATTGCCCTTCCCTTTGGTTATTTTCCCATGACCTCAGGCCGCTCTGCTGGACTTATCATGCCTACTTTTGGTAATGACCCAGGTAGGGGATATTTCTTACAAAATGGGGGATATTATTTACCAATAAACGATTATTTTGACCTCAACCTTACCGGAGACGTTTACTCCAATGGAAGCTATGGGTTTAGGACCCAGTCTGTGTATACTAAAAAGTATAAATACCGCGGGAATATTAACTTTAGATATGAAAACCTCGTAACCTCCCAAAAGGGTTTTGATGACTACGGTAGAAACACCATTTACAACATTCAGATATCTCATTCACAAGACGCAAAAGCCAATCCAACGTCTAGACTTTCTGCCTCTGTGAATTTAGGAAGTAGCCAGTATTTTAGGAACTCATTAAACCAAATGAACCTACCCAATACACAAAATAACAACCTCTCTTCTTCTATATCTTATTCTAAAAATTTCCCAGACTATCCGGCAGTAAATATGTCTGTGACAGCTTCTCACAACCAAAATACCAATACCCAAGCTATAAACCTTACTCTACCTACTTTCCAGGCCAGTATGGAGCGTATTTATCCATTTGCCAAAAGAGATGGGATTAAAAAAGGAATTCTACAAAACATCAATTTCACCTATGCTACCAGGGGAGAAAATAGAATTCAGACTACGGACTCCCTCTTTTTTAAAAAGGAAATGTTTAGAGACGCAAAATTGGGAATGACCCACAGCATACCCTTTAACACCAACTTTAAAGTAGCTAAATACTTTTCTGTTTCCATTGGTGGGAATTACGAAGATTCTTGGGTATTTGAAACCTACGGACAAAGTTTAGGGGAAGACGGTAAGGTGGTTAGAGATACCGTAAAAGGTTTTGATCGCTTTAACAAATACAACCTAAGCGCCAGTATTGGTACTACTGTTTATGGAACCTTTGCCTTCAAGGAGGGCTCAAAAATACAAGCACTAAGGCACGTCATTAGACCCTCTGTAAGTATTGGATACTTACCTTCTTTTGAGCAGTTTTACGACTCTTATCTAAACGCTAAAGGAGAGGTAGTACAATATACCCGCTTTCAAGGATCTATGTACGGGGCCCCGGGCCTACAAAAATCAAGGTCTGTTGGTTTCTCTCTGCAAAACACTCTAGAAGCAAAATTAGCCCCCAAAGATTCTACTTCCACAGAACCTAGAAAAGTGAGTCTTTTAAACAACTTAAACTTCTCCTCTAGTTATAATTTTGAAGCAGACTCACTTAGATTAGCGCCTGTTAGTTTTTCTGGCGGTACCAGCCTGTTTAATTCTAAACTCTCTGTGAACTTTTCTGGTAGCTTAGACCCCTATGCTATTGATAATAATGGAACGCGTATTAATACGCTAAACCTCAAAAATGGCGGAGGTCTATTTAGATTAACCAGAGGAAGCGCCAACCTGAGTTATTCCCTCAATAATGACAGCTTTAAGAAAAATAAAGGTCCTGAGAAAGAGAAATCTGAAGAGGAAAAAAGAAAGGAGGAGGAGCAACAAAACTTCTATATGGCAGCCTCTGGTGGAAGAACAGATGGGCTTTTTGGAAGGGCTGGAGAATTTAGTGACAGTAGAAACTTTGCGAAAGACAACGGCGGCAGCGAGAATGTAGAGAACCCTATATACGGGACTAAAATTCCATGGAGTCTGAACCTAGCCTACGCCATAACCTATAACAATTCTAACAGACAGCAAGAATTTAGTAACAACTCCCTCATGTTTAACGGCAATGTAGACCTCACCCCCATGTGGAAAGTGGGTGTCTCTTCCGGATACGATTTTAAAAACAAAGGGTTTACACTCACTCAGTTTACAGTAGAGCGAGATCTAAATGACTTTAGGTTAAATTTTGACTGGACCCCCTTTGGAGATTACGAACGATGGTACTTCTTTATTGGTATAAAAAGCTCCCTACTCTCCGATCTAAAATGGGAGAAAAGAAGCCAGCCTCCTAGATAATTAAAAAATATATTATGAAAAAAATTATTAAAACACCCCTAGCTCCAGCTCCTATTGGACCCTATAATCAAGCTGTTTTAAGTGGTCAAACGCTCTATATTTCTGGTCAAACTCCTATTAACCCTGCGAACGGAGAATTGGTTTCTGGGACCATTGAAGAAGAAACCCATCAGGTGATGAAAAACCTAAAAGCAATTCTAGAGGCTGCAGGTGCTACTTTTGAACAAGTAGTAAAAGCAAGTATCTTTGTAAAAGACATGCACCAATTCAAAGCCATTAACGAGGTGTACGCCAGCTATTTCTCTGCAGAGACCGCTCCAGCCAGAGAGACCATTGAGGTGGCCAACCTTCCCATGTTTGTGAATGTAGAAATCTCTATGATAGCTGTTTTATAAGGCTCCAAAAAAGGATATAAATAAGGATAAAAAAAGGCCCTATGCAGGGCCTTTTTTATATAAAAGATCAAAGTCTAAATATTTTCTTTGTGAAAAATAACCAGGCCGTCTATGGGGCGCTGTCTAATCTCACCTACAATGAGGTCGTTTCTGTCCATGACCTCTCTGAGTTCATCTTGTAAATAAAAGGCAATACTACCTACAAAATGTACGGGCACCTTGGTGGCCAATTCAAATTGCATAATATAGTTATTCACAAACTGCTGCAAGCCTTTTTTAATCACTCCATTGCAATATGGATGCTTTTTGTGGGCCACCACAAATTTGGCAAATTTGGCCAAATAGGTGTTTGGATTGGGCTGCTTATACAGGTTTTCTTTAATCACATCTGCTTCCAAGTTAAACTCTTTGGCAAACTGAATTCCTAGGTCTTGGGGCATTTTGTGAAAGTAATAATCGCGAATTAATTTTCTGCCAAAGAAATTTCCACTCCCGTCGTCCATTAGGATATACCCAAGAGACTGTACCTTTTGAAACAACTGGTGGCCGTCATAGTAACTACAATTAGAGCCCGTTCCCAAAATACAGACAATACCGGGGTCTCCGAGTTTTGTTGTGGCATATACCGCCGCATAAGTGTCTTCTCTAACGTCTATTTGGGCGTTGGGAAAAACACCTACAAAAATCTCAGATAAAAAACTTTTCATCCTATCTGTACCACAACCAGCACCGTAAAAATACACTTGAGTTACCTCTGCTGCATTCTTAGATAGTTCAAAATTGTTTGCCAATCTGTCTTCTATAACATCTCTGGTGAGTACCTCTGGAGAAAGTCCCAGAGTTTGGGTGAAAAACATCTGTTTTCCTTGCTTGTCTAAGGCAATCCAATCAGATTTAGTAGCACCACTATCTGCAATTAAAATCATAAGAAATTAAGGAATAAAAAGCCCCAAAAACAAAAGTAAATGGGGCTTTGAAGGGTTTGTTATTAAGATAAGCTAGATACGTGTTTTGCTAGGTCTATCAATTTGTTTGAGTAACCTGCTTCATTGTCGTACCAAGAAACTACTTTAAAGAAAGTAGGGTTCAATTCCATCCCAGCCTCTGCGTCAAAAATACTGGTTCTGGCGTCTCCGATAAAATCTTGAGACACTACTGCCTCTTCTGTATAACCTAATACACCAGCCATGGTTCCCTCAGAAGCTGCCTTAAAAGCTGCTTTAATTTCTGCATAGGAGGTCTCTTTAGATAATTTAACGGTAAGGTCTACCACAGACACATCGGCCGTAGGCACACGGAAAGCCATACCAGTAAGTTTACCTACTAAAGATGGAATTACTTTGGTTACAGCTTTCGCTGCTCCAGTAGAAGCAGGGATAATATTTAACAAGGCAGAACGTCCACCTCTCCAGTCTTTTTTAGATGGACCATCTACAGTCATTTGAGTAGCTGTTGTGGCGTGAACTGTAGTCATAAGGGCTTCCTCAATACCGAAATTGTCATTCAATACCTTAGCCAATGGCGCTAAACAGTTGGTAGTACAAGATGCATTAGAAACAATAGCGTCTGAAGCTTTGGCCTCTGTGTGGTTTACGCCCATCACAAACATAGGAGCGTCTGCAGAAGGCGCAGAAATAACTACCTTTTTAGCTCCGCCATCTATATGAGATTGTGCCATTTCTAAGGTGGTGAAAATACCTGTACACTCTGCTACAACCTCTGCTCCTACTGCGTCCCATTGCAATTGCTTTGGGTCTCTCTCTGCAGTTATTCTTATTTTTTTACCGTTCACTATTAACTGACCATCTACAACTTCTACACTGCCGTCAAAGTTTCCATGAACAGAGTCATATTTTAGCAAATAAGCGAGGTGATCTACTTCTAGTAAATCGTTAATGGCTACAATTTGCACATCAGATCTTCCGGCAGCGGCTCTAAACACCATTCTACCAATTCTTCCAAAACCGTTAATTCCAATTTTTAATTCAGACATTTTTCTTCTTTTTTAAATAATTATGTAGACATAATATCGGACACTCTAATGAGTTCCTTGTCTATTTTAGTATGGCCCTTTATCGCTTTAATTAAAGGGGTAAGCGTTAATTTGTTATCTTGGATACCTACCATGAGGCTGCTCTTGCCTTCCAATAAAGCCTCTACGGCTTTTACACCCATTCTGCTGGCGAGCACCCTGTCAAAACAGGAAGGGGAACCGCCTCTTTGCATGTGTCCGAGCACAGAAACACGTACATCATACATAGGAATATGTTCTTCTACATACTCTTTTAGTTCAAAGACATTCTTACCTGTTTTGTCCCCTTCTGCAACCACCACAATGCTGGAAGATTTTCCAGATTGCTTAGATCTCTTTAAGGATTCCAACAAACGATCTAATCCTAAGTTTTCCTCTGGTATCAGAATTTCTTCTGCACCAGCACCTACTCCGGCATTTAGAGCAATATGACCTACATCTCTACCCATGACCTCTACAAAAAAGAGTCTGTTATGGGAGCTGGCTGTATCTCTAATTTTATCTATGACTTCTACCACGGTATTCAAAGCGGTGTCAAAGCCTAGGGTATAAGTAGTGCCATATATGTCGTTGTCTATGGTGCCGGGGATACCAATCACTGGAAAGTTGTACTCCTGATTGAAAATCATGGCCCCTGTAAAACTGCCGTCTCCACCTATTACTACAAAGGCGTCTATACCTTCTTTTACCAGATTTTCATGGGCTTTTGCCCTGCCCTCTGGAGTTCTAAATTCTAGAGACCTAGCAGATTTTAAAATGGTACCTCCTTTGTTAATTATATTGTTTACAGAACGGGCGTCCATGGGTTTAAAATCTCCCTCAATCATGCCTTCATATCCCCTGTAAATTCCTACACATTCTATCTGCATGTAGGCACAGGTCCTCACTACAGATCTTATGGCGGCATTCATTCCAGGAGAATCACCACCTGAAGTAAAAACCCCTATTTTTTTAATTTTTGAACTCATATGCTGTTAAAAAGGTAAAATTAACAAACTTATACATATGAGAATGGGATTTTATAGATTATTTAAAAGCTACTAAAACTTCAAACGTTTTCGTTAACAAAAAGTGCTTAAAATTATCAAATAATTATTTTGTGACTGATTTTGAACGGTTTGTAATTTTCTCTAAAAGCTCCTTAAAGGTGTTAAAATCTACCTGATACGAGAGTCCCACACCCTGAGTGTACCCCTGCCTGTCTGCTAAGAACTGTTGAATTTCATTTTCTCTATTAAATATCTTGGCACTTAAACTGCCTTGATCGTTTAATATAATTTGAATTTCTGCATTACCTGCTACCACATTTTCTGTAACACCGCCCACTGGCACCCCTAAACGTCCATTAAACAGAACCCTATCACTAAGTTGGGTGCTCACGCTCACTCCTATTCTAGAGTCTGTTTGAAGGTTAGAGGCATTGTCTAAAATACCCTGTTCGTAGGACAGTCCAAAATTAAGTTTGTCATTACTACCCTCTAAAATACTGCTAAATAATCCAGAAGCAGACTGCAACAAATTCCCTGTAACTGCTTGTTGGTTTATCCCAGTGGCGTCATTGACAAAAGTACCTTGAGCTAGCAGAAAAAAAGCATTTCTATCCTGAACGGTTGGGTCTTGCAAGGCGTATTGCAACTCAGATTTAACCACGGAATTGGTGCCTGGAAATTCAATATCAAAATCTATGTTGGGGTTTTCAATGGCTCCATCTAAACGCACCAACACCTCTGTAGGAATGCGCTGGGTATAGCCTGTGCTTTCTAGTAATGGTGCGGGATTGGCAAAAAGAGAATAGGAGGCTTCCATATTGAGTTGGGCACCCATTGGATCTCCATCCCAAACGATATTGCCACCTGGTTTTACTTTAAAGGTCTTATCTATAAAACCTCCAAACTTATAATTATAAGCCCCACTCACCACAACAAAATCTCCAAACATAGCAAACTTGCCATTGGTGTTTATCTCCATGAGTAAAATACCCCCTCCTGTTCCTTTTAAAGAAGACCCAGATTTGGGGTCTACTACAATCTCTACCTCTGCCTCTGGAGTAACTGCTAAATCAAAATTGAGTTCCAAACCACGGTAATCCTCTGCTGCTTTTTTACTGGCTTCTGGAAGGTCTATAGGCTGCTGTTCTTCAAAATTAATAAAAGTGTAATCGCCCAGACTCACAACGTCTTTGAGGGGAATTTTCAATGCAGTTCCAGCTGCTGTTGTTCCCGAAACATCAATATTAAGTGCTTTGGTAGGCCCGTAAATACTTCCTGTACCATTTAAAAAACCATCTCCGTAGTACAGGGCTTCTGGGTCTTGCTGGGTGTGAAGGATATTAAAAGGCTCGGATTGGGTGTCTACCGATAGATCCAACTCCCAATTGCTAAATGAACTATGGGCAATGGAACCAGAGAGAATAGCCTTCGTTTTAAAGGCCTGATCTGTTAGTTCTATGTCTTTGAATAGGTACGACTGATCCTTTAATGCAATTTTAGTGTTGGGAGAAAAATCATAATTAACTCCCAAATAAGGTACACTAATACCTGCGTTGTTTAGGGTGAGTTCTCCATTAATATTGGGTCTTGATAAAGGACCCGACACCTCTGCATTTCCCCAAAGCCCCCCGCGAATATCTCCAATCACATTTTCTCCCAGAGGGCTAAAGGGTCTTAGTTTGAAATTGTCAAAACTGGCCAATAATTTAGTCTGATAGGAGCTGCTGTCTGTCTTAAACACATTGCCTAACAAGCGTAATCGCTCTGAGCCGGATTCTACCAATTTCGCATTGACAATAAAATCTGTAAGATCTCCATTTCCTAAAAGATCCAGGTCTAAGTCTCCTAAAATGGCGCCGTTAATTTCAAAATCTTGAATATCTAAATTAGAATTGGGGAAATACACATTATCTTTTTGTAAGATATTGAGTTCTCCATTTACCTTACCTGCTATCTTTAAACTGTCTATACTAGGAGATATTTTTTGCAATGCTACCTTCGAAAAGGATAGCTGAATGTCTTTGTAAGTACTGTCTGCCCACTGTCCGTTTAAGACAATGCGCTCTTGCGCTGGTGTACTCAACACCAAGGAAGACACAAAAATACTGTCCAAATTTGCAGACAATGTTACCTTGTTATTTTTGTTAGCTGCCGGATTTACCAACCAGGGAGAGCCCTTAAAATTAAATTCAGATTTTTTGAGCCCGAGAACAGATTGTTTTTTTTGGTTAAAGGTGTGGTAAAAATTAAAGCCATACTGGTCTCGCTGCTGTGGCCCTCCTTTGAATTCTGTTCTGAAAAATAAGGTATCCTGCAGGGTGTTGTTTATAAGCCTGAGGTCTTCAAAGTCATAGTATGGGGTTTTGACGTTTTTAACCGCTAAAAAAGTATTGAAAAGCGGGTTTTGACTGTCTACTTTTAAAGCGACAGAATCTAATTGATTCCCAAATAAGGAAAAATGAGGCGATTTAAAGTCTAGGGTAAATACTCCAGTGTCGGCCTGCAAGGCCCCACGGATAAAAGTGTTAGGACTAAACTGAATCTCTGGGTAAAAAATTTCTATTAGGGTGTTGTACAAATTGAACTCAAAACGCATTTCCTGACCTTGAGTAACCAAAAAAGGCTTGTAATTCGTGTAAATTCCTCCCATGGCATTTTGAAAAAGCTTTCCAAATTCTTGAAGCTTGTAACGGCCGCGAATAGACCCTGTAATAATGTCTGGAGAATTTATAGAAAGCGTGCGATAGCCGTCTACCAAACTGTCTGCTGCAATGGTGAAGTCTTCAAAATAATAGGTGTCTTTGCTGTTTTCATAGGCGGTATTGCTCACACTTAAAACTCCTAGTACATTGTCTATGTTGGTGCCTTTGAGATCGATGTCTAACTGACCCTTAAAAAGGGCTGTAGTGTCCTGAACTAGGTTCATTTTATGGAAATCTGCATAGTCTACCAAAGCTGTAAAATCAAAAGCAGAATTCTTTGCCGTAAAATCTGCCAGCCCACTAAAACTAAACTTACAATTGGGGTCTTCTAAGGTAAAAGCTCCCTCAAATCGCTTGTTTTTAAAGAGACCAGACACATTCCCGTCTATATACTTATAGTTGTTGAGTTCCACAGCGTACACCAGGCCTTCTACCTCTGTGTTTAGATTGTTTAACAAGAAACCAGAGCCTTTGATATTGGCGTCCATACTTACTTTTTTCAAAGTTGGGATTTGGGTGTAGGCTCCTAAATCAAAATCTATTAGCGATATAAATCCCTGGTACACCCCTTGGTCTATGTTTTGTATGTTAGATAAATTAAGATCTGTGTACATAGCCCCCAAGCTGCTAGACACATTCATTTTCGCATGCAGCATATCGGAACCAATTTCTGCACTACCCCTCATGGTAAATGGACCAAGACGCTCCAAAGAACTAGGAATATTTCTGCCTAAAACTTGAGGCATGAGCCTTACCAAACCTCCGTATTGGGCCTCTAAGGCTCTCAATGTGGCTTCTATCTGAAAAGGGAGCTGGGCATGAAATAAATGCTTCAGTCTAAAATCTCCCCTAAGTGCGGTTGCACTCGCGTTTAAAAGCAATCTTTCTAGTTGTAAATCGTTGAGCGGGCCATCTATCTGAGTAGAAAAATAAAACACTTCATCGGGGTCAAAAGCTGGGTAAAAGGCATTTATGTCTGAAGCCGCAAGATAACTGTCATCAAAATCTCCATGAAAAAGCACCTTGTTATAAAAATCTTGAAAGTCTACTCGCTCGTAATCTAAAACCAATTGACCCTGAATTTTTGATTGTTGCGTTTCTATCAACAACTCTGAAAACTTCATCTGTGTGAGACTGTAACTAAACTGAGTACTTAAATTTTTAACGGCTATTCCACGAGCGCTAGCAAAGGAAAGTCTGTTAATTTGAACAGCCACCTCGGGGCCAAAAATACGTAGGTTTTTCCCTTGTAAACTCAGAGAATTTGCCCCAAATAAAAGCGGATTCTCTCGGTTATAATCTGTGATTTTAAATTCGGAGGTATCTATGGACACCTGAGCTGCTTGAAGCACAAAAGGCTCAATATCTGAAGAAGATTCTGCAGCGGAGGAAGACAGCTTTTCTAAAAACACATCCCAATTGCTCTGGGTCTGGCCCACATAAGTGGTAATTTTATACTTTAAGCCATGAATACCCACTTTCCCAAGGTTAAAATCACCCTTTCTTAGTGCGTTAAAGTCTAGAATAGGCGCTTGGATGGTAGAGGCGTAAAAAAGGGTGTCCTGCTGATAATCTTGCGCGTAAACACCTTTTAATTGGACGTCCAACCCCCATAAATTGGCTTGTACAGCCTGAATGTTCAGCTGAATGGCATAGCGTTTGTTTAGGCGATTGGCTAGGCTGCGTGCCAAAGAAGTTTGTACCACATTTAGAGACAATAATCCTCCTGCCACCAAAAAAAGTATGGCAGCGCTTAGGAGCAAACGAATCCCTATTTTTCTATATTTTCTAATACCGCTTTATGTTTTACCTTTGTAGACAATCAAATTTGATTCCAAAGATAAATGGAAAAAACCTCAATTCACATTTTAGCCATAGAATCTTCTTGTGATGACACGGCTGCGGCGGTCTTAAAAAATTACCAGCGCTTGAGCAACGTGGTAGCTACACAAAAAATTCACGAGGCCTATGGTGGGGTTGTTCCAGAGTTGGCCTCTAGGGCCCACCAGCAAAATATTGTGCCTGTGGTAGATCAGGCGCTGCAGCAAGCAGGTATTGAGAAGTCAGACATAGACGCCATTGCCTTTACCAGAGGGCCTGGTCTTATGGGGTCTCTATTGGTGGGCACTTCCTTTGCCAAGTCTTTGGCCATGGGTTTAGACATCCCTCTAATAGAGGTAAATCACATGCAGGGGCACGTCTTAGCTCATTTTATTGAAAGTCCTGAAGTGCCATCTAAACCTAAGCCCAATTTTCCTTTTATAGCCCTAACCATTAGCGGCGGACACACCCAGCTTATATTAGTTAAAGATTTCTTTGATATGGAGGTCCTGGGTGAAACCCAGGACGATGCCGTTGGAGAGGCCTTTGATAAATCTGCAAAAATCTTAGGCTTTCCCTACCCCGGGGGGCCATTAATAGACAAGTTTGCAAAAGAAGGAAACCCGGACGCCTTTGCCTTTCCCATTCCAAAAATGCCAGGGCTACAATTTAGTTTTAGCGGTCTAAAAACCAGTATACTGTATTTTATTCAGAAAGAAACGGCTGCTAACCCTCACTTTATTGAAGAAAACAAAGCAGACATCTGTGCCTCCATACAGTCGACAATTGTGAAGATTCTCATGCAAAAAGTTAAAAAAGCAGTACTGCAAACAGGGGTTAAAGAAATTGCTATTGGCGGCGGCGTTTCTGCCAATTCTGGCATTAGAGCTGCCCTGAGCGCCGCCGCAAAAAAACACCAATGGACTACCCACATCCCTACATTTGAATACTGTACAGACAATGCCGCCATGATAGCTGTGGTAGGCTATTTAAAATACTTAAATTCAGATTTTACCGATCAAAAAATTGCGGCTAAAGCCAGATACCTCATTAAATAGACACCATGAACCTCTTTTATACGCCCTTGCTTACAGACGCCCATCAAAAAATTATGCTGCCTGAAACCGAAAGCAAGCACGCTACCAAGGTACTGAGAAAAAAAATGGGAGATCTCATTCAAATTACCAATGGTAAAGGTATGCGAGCAGAGGCCCAGATAGGAATTGAGGTAGGCAAAGAAATTGAACTGAGTCTGCTGTCCAAAGAGTTCATGGCAGAGAAAGCGTATGAATTACACCTCTATGTGGCCCCTACCAAAATGAACGACCGATACGAATGGCTTTTGGAAAAAGCCACAGAAATAGGTTTGGACAGCATCACCCCTATTATTTGCGATCAGTCTGAACGCAAAGTGATTAAACCTGAACGCTATGAAAAGGTGCTTTTAAGTGCTATGAAACAGTCTTTACAAGGACATTTACCTGTTTTAAAAGAAGCCATACCCCTTACTAAGTTATTAGACCAAAGCTTTGAGGGAGATCTTTATATAGCACACTGTGAAGCAGACCAAACCAAAGTACCCCTGAGTGCGCAAGATTTAAAAGCCAAACAGATTCATATTTTAATTGGTCCAGAAGGAGATTTTTCTGGCAAAGAAATACAAAAAGCCTTAGACAAAGGCTTTAAAGCCGTGAGTTTTGGAAACACCAGACTCAGAACAGAAACCGCTGCTATTTTCGCCACTGCGGCAGTTGCACTACAAAACGAGACCCATGAACGCTAAAACCATCTCCCAAGGTATACTGAGAGCCATAGCCATTATAATAGGGATTTTAGGGATCCTATACTTCTTAAAAACCATAAGTACCGTTCTTATTTATATACTCATTGCTGCTGTAGTTTCTCTTATTGGAAGGCCAGTAGTGCGCTTCCTGCGCAATAAACTCAAGTTTAATCAAAACCTTGCAGCCGTGAGTACCATGGCCCTTTTAATGGCTGTCTTGGGAGTCTTGATAGCTCTTGTAATCCCGCTCCTGGCACAGCAGGGAGAGAACCTGAGTCTTTTAGATTTAAAAGCATTGCGGGCCAGCGGGGAAAACTTATACCGAGAAATGAGCCAATACTTTGGTATAGAAAACGCTGTACTACTTCAAAATTTTAACGAAGGTGAAGTGCTCAGCAGCCTCTCATTAGATCAGGTTCCTGCCTTCTTTAATACGGTTTTTGGGGTGTTGGGTAATTTTAGTGCTGGTTTATTTTCGGTGATTTTCATTTCATTTTTCTTTTTAAAAGACAGTGTGCTATTTGAAAACGGAATTTTAATGTTCATTCCTGCTGCAGAACAAAGCAAAACAAAAGAGGCCTTCTTTAGAATTAAAGAATTACTGTCTAGATACTTTCTAGGTTTGCTGTTTCAAATTCTTATTTTATTTGTGATTTACAGTACGGTTTTGGCCATTTTTTCTGTACCTAATGCTATGGTGATAGCCTTCCTTTGCGCCCTTCTAAATCTCATCCCATATGTGGGTCCAATAGTGGGTGGCCTGCTCATGATGTTTTTAACTATGAGTAGTCAATTAGGCGCTTCTTTTAATGAGGTCATTTTACCCAAAACCACCTATGTAATGATCGGGTTTATTATGGGGCAATTGGTAGACAATTTCTTATCTCAGCCACTCATATTTTCTAAGAGTGTGAAGTCTCATCCCCTAGAAATTTTCTTGATTATTTTATGTGGTGGCCTGCTTATGGGAGTCACTGGAATGGTGGTGGCTATCCCACTTTACACCGCAATTAAGGTGGTATTAAAGGTGTTTTTTGCAGAAAATAGCCAGGTAAAATCTTGGACTAAAAACTTATAGTTTTACTTTGAATAAAAATATATTAAACACTGGTATTCAGAATTTTATAAATGAAAAATTAGATACTGACATCCTGTCAGTTTCCCTTTCTAACCCCACTTTTGAAGGTGCTACTGCCAAGGAAGTAGTACTGCAGTTAGAAGCTGCAAAAAAATGTATAAAAAAACTACCTACTTGGTTTTTAACCCCTGGAATATTTTATCCCCTACCCTTGCAAATTGAACAGACCTCCTCTGAAATTGCAGCGGCCCATAAAGCCACATTATGTCCTGGAAAAAAAATGGCAGATCTCAGTGGAGGCTTGGGAGTAGATAGCTTTTATTTTGCAAAATATAATGAGAAGG
This sequence comes from Flavobacteriaceae bacterium LSUCC0859, assembly GCA_022239325.1. Classification (GTDB taxonomy): domain Bacteria; phylum Bacteroidota; class Bacteroidia; order Flavobacteriales; family Flavobacteriaceae; genus MAG-120531. Next base: position 110,895 of record JAKOGP010000001.1, read on the forward strand.
TGTTTCATGTAGAAATGAATGAGGAACTCTCCGAGATTGCCGCTCATAATTTTAAAGTTTTAGGTGCTTTAAATGTGCAATGCACAGCCCAAAATGCCGTCCAGTTTCTAGAAGACAATGACCGATTTGACACCCTTTACGTAGACCCCTCAAGAAGGGACCACATGAAAGGAAAGGTATTCCTTTTAGCAGATTGCAGCCCAAATGTGCCAGCGCTATTAGACATCATGTGGACCAAAACCGATCACATCCTTATTAAAACTGCCCCACTACTAGATATAAAAGCCGCATGTAGAGAACTTAATGGGGTGTATGAGGTTCAGGCAGTTGCCGTAGGCCATGAAGTAAAAGAACTGCTATTGCGGCTTAAAAAAGGATATCAAGGCCCTGTAAAGACCACTGCCGTAATGCTTTCAGACACTAGAGAAGCCATATACTTTGAAAGTAGCCTAGAACAGGAGAAAGAAAGCCAATCTCAGTACGAAAAACCCCTTAGCTACTTGTATGAGCCTCACGCAGCTGTGCTTAAATTAGGTGCATTTAAAAGCTTGGGAGTGGCACTCCAGCTCTATAAACTGCACGAACACAGTCATCTGTATACCTCTAGAGAACTAATAGATTTCCCTGGCAGACGTTTTTTAATACAAGAAGCGCTTCCCTACTCCAAAAAAACCATGAAAGCCTTCTCCAATACAAAGGCCAATGTGAGTGTGAGAAATTTTAAAATGAGTGTAGCTGCTATTAGAAAAAAACACAGCCTCCAAGATGGAGGCCATGTATACTTGTTTTTTACCAATGATTTAAACAACAAAGCAATGGTAATCGTATGTGAAAAAATTAAGTGAGTAGATTGCCGTCTTCGTCCCACTCTGCTTGAGTTCCTCTTGTGCTTTGATCTATACACTTATCTAACCACTCTGGCTCGTAAGCCACACCGTGCTGGTCTAAAACTTCCTGAGGCACTCCGTCCCATACATTAGGTATATTGCCTTTGTATCCTAGGTCTTTAATTCCAGTCTCTGTGGTAAAATATCCGGTAAGGGTGAGGTTTCTCATTAATGAAAAGAAACGCACTTCTAATGGGCGCTCGCTGTCTGGCACATGGAGATCTGGGTAAGCAATAGCCTCTAAAATCTCATGCTGCTGGCCCTCTTCTAGTTTTTTAAACTCTGCACCAAATAATTTGTTTGCCTGGTGGTCTAACCACATGAGCCCCCCTCTAAGTGGGGTTTGAAAAGGCTCGTAATCTTTAGCCATAAATTCAATAAAGTCTACTACTCCTACCTCTGTAGCACTTGGAAAGTCTTCATTGGCTGGTAAAATAAGAGCACACAAGACACCCAAACTCTCCAAATCGTGTTCCGAAAAAAACTGCTGCGCGTGTAAGGCTGCAATCTGAGCGTCTTCTTCAGGCGTTCTTCCGTAATTGGTGGCCCCAGTACTCAAGGCCTCCCTTTCTACTGTACTTAACTCTGGTTTACAAGAAGCTAAGGCCAATGAACCTGCCGCAGCACCTACAAAAAGGGATTTAATACTCTCTCTTCTATCCATGACTTAAATATTTTGCATTTTTAACTGTTCTACTATATAATCACAGGTTCTCCAAGACAGAGCTAAAATAGTCCAGGTTGGGTTTTTATCTGCTTGAGAGACAAATGGACCTGCGTCTACTACAAAGACATTTTTGGCGTCGTGTAGCTGCTGAAACTCATTTACAACAGAGGTTTTTGGGTCTGTTCCCATTCTAGTGGTTCCCACCTCGTGAATAATTCTACCTGGCGCTTCCAAACCGTATTCTCTGTCTGCTCCTGGAGCCTCCGACAAGGCTTCCCCACCCATATTGTGAATGAGCTCCTCAAAGGTCTCGTGCATATGTTTGGCCTGTTTTCTCTCAAAGTCTGTCCATTTATAATGAAAGCGCAAAACAGGAATTCCGTACTGGTCTACCACAGAGGGGTCTATTTCACAATAGTTATCTCTTTGTGCCACAGACTCTCCCCTACCGCCAAAACCAACTACAGAACCGTAGTATTTTTTAACGTCTGAGCGCAGGCTATTACCATAACCACCTACTTTAAGGCCAAAGAATTTATTGTACTCATTGGCATTGAAACCAAATCCGTAATTAGGCATTCCCATACCGCCCCAAACTTCAATGTGATAGCCTCTAGGGAAATCTAATTTCTTATTGTCTAACCACCAAGGCGTGTACACATGCATGCCTCCTACCCCGTCTTCATTATATTGCTTTCTATTTACCAAATCTGGTACAAATGCCGCCCTACTAGAGCCGGTTGAGTCATGCAAATACTTTCCTACGGTGTCTCCACTATTACCCAGTCCGTTGGGGTGCTGTGGAGATTTAGAATTCAATAGAATTCTAGCAGAGCTACAAGCAGAAGCCGCTAAGACCACTACTTTGGCCCTAAGCGTATACTCTTTGCGGTCTGTTTTATTTATATAAGACACTCCAGTGGCTTTGCCCTCAGCGTTGGTGAGTACCTCCCTCACCATGGCGTTATTGTACAGGTCTATTTGTCCCCCATTTTTTTGTGCAGGAAAAATAAGACAGCTACCTGCAGAGAAATCTGCATACACAGAACAAGACCTATTACATTGGCCACAGTAAAAACAAATCCCTCGCTCTGGATTAATCCTTTTGGTGAGCATAGACATCCTGGAGGGAATCACAGGAATATTAGATTTTCTAGCCCCTTTAATGTAAAAAAGCTCATGTAACCTAGGTTTTGGAGGGGGCAAGAAAAAACCATCTGGCTCGTTGGGCAAATTCTCCTTACTGCCAAATAAACCAATAAGCTTATCTACTTTATCGTAATATGGCTTTACATCTTCGTAACCAATGGGCCAGTTTTCTCCAAGGCCATCTACATCTTTGTGTTTGAAGTCACGCTCAGAAAAACGCAAAGAAATTCTGCCCCAATGGTTGGTTCTACCACCTAGCATTCTTGCTCTAAACCAGTCAAATTTAGTGCCATCTTTCCTGGTGTAGGGTTCTCCTGGAATATCCCAGCCCCCGTAAAGAGCGTCAAAATCTCCGAAGGTACGCTGGGTATTGGCCCCGCGTCTTGGAGATTCCCAAGGCCATTTCATTTGGGTTTGCTGCTCTGGATTGGCGGGGTCAAAATGAGGTCCTGCCTCTACTACAGCAATATTTAAACCCGCTTCTGATAATATTTTTGTTGCCATACCGCCTCCAGCACCGGAGCCTACAATGACAGCGTCATACATTTTTGAGGATTCTTTTATTTGCATTGCGTATAATTTTACGACAATATATACTAAAAAGGTCTACTAAAAAAAGCAATGAGACCAATGACAGATGAGAAACTAAAAACAACCCATTAGAAAGGTTTAATAACAGTTTTGGCTTGTATTTGATTAAGGGCCTCAGACACCGTCTTTACAGGAGCCTTACAACTGTAATTTTCACATACGTACAATAAGGTTTCATTTTCAGAATATCTAAACTCAAATAGAGGGAGATCACTGTCAGAAACAGAGGCTGTGAGAAGTACATTGGGCACCCCTTTGGATAAAAATTCTAAAGATTTTTCCAAGGCCTGGTCCCCAATAATAGCCAACTCGTAATAAGGGTAAGATTGCGTAAGCCAAAGGCTTGCCCATTGGGTGTAATTATTGAGGTCTTTTTTGAGGTAGGCGCTAGAGGCCATAAGGGCATCCATAGCTTTTTTTGTTCGCTCGGGCTCATATTTTATATGACCCAATAAAAAATTCACCTCTGCAGCCACACTATTATCTGAGGGTATTACCCCGTCAGACATTCTAGTGACAGCAGTCAAAATATCATCTGCTTCAGAAAAATAGTACAATCCAAGTTCAGGCGCATAGAACAAGGTATCTAAAGCCTCCATAAGTGAATTGGCCTGAGACAAATAACTGGGCGCTCCTGTTGTAACATAAAGGTCCAAAGCAGACTTTGCTAAAAAGGCATAATCTTCCGAAAAAACAACAGACTGAGTACCTAAAACATGCGAAATAGCTCCTATACCGTTCTGGGTGAGCAAATCTTGTAAAGCAATAGCTTCCTGCAAATATTGGTCTGTAGCTGTAGCCTGATAAGCAGAGGTTAAGGCACTTACCAACATGGCGTTCCAGGAAGTAATAATTTTGTCATCCATAGCAGGATTTCCTCGTTTTTCCTGAGCGCCTAACAATAGTTTTTGCCATTTTTTCTCTTTCTTTAAAACTTCCCCCACAGATAAACCAAACTCACGAGCTATTTGCTGGAGATCTGAAGCCTTTTGAAGCACATAGTACTGTCCTTCCCAGAGTTGCTGTGAGTCTAACTTAAATACCGCTGCAAACAAGGACCATTCGCTTCCAATTAAAGATTGTAACTCTTGCTTTGTCCAACGATAATAAGCCCCTTCTTCCCCCTTTAAATCTGCGTCCATCGCAGCCATAAAACCACCCGATTCCCTTTTAAATTCTTGCATTAAAAATTGAATAGTCTGGGAAACAATAGCTGCGTATTTCTCCTTTTTACTAATTTTATACGCTTTGGCAAAAAGCGCAATAATCTGAGCGTTATCATAGAGCATTTTTTCAAAATGAGGAACCCGCCACTCCGGGTCTGTACTGTAGCGAAAAAACCCTCCTGAAAGCTGGTCGTATATTCCAGACTCAGTAATCTTATCCAAACTGTTCCACACATGTGCCATAGCCTGCTGGTCGCCACTTAATTGAGCGTAATCCAGAAGGAACATCAGCCCGTTAGGGCGAATAAATTTTTGTGCTCCTGTATTCCCCCCATCTTTTACATCCCAGTTCTTTTTCCAAACACCCAGCCCCTGCTCCAAAACAATGGGGTCTACAGGGCTGTCTTTCTTAAAGTCTAATAATTTATTTTCTTCTAATATGCCCTTTTGAAGGTCCTCGGCAAAATTTCTGAGCTGCTGCGGTTGACTTTCGTAAAGGGTTTGCATTTTTTGTAGCAACTCTATCCACTGGGCTTTAGAATGATAGGTTCCAGCATAGACTGGCTTTCCGTTGGGCAGTGCAATTACATTTAATGGCCAGCCACCGTCTGCCCCCATAAGCCTAAGTGCGGTCATATAAGATTGGTCTACATCTGGCCTTTCTTCCCTGTCTACTTTAATATTAATATAATTCTCATTCATAAAGCGAGCCACCGTGAGATCTTCAAAACTTTCCTCCTCCATCACGTGGCACCAGTGGCAAGAAGCATATCCCACACTAATCACCACCAGTCTATCTAATTCTTTGGCCTTTTCAAAAGCCTTAGAACTCCATGTTTTCCAAGCCACTGGATTCTTGGCATGCTGTAACAAATACGGACTTTTCTCCCTAGAGAGCTCATTTACAGTAGGATACAAATCTTGGGCAACACCCAAATAGGTGCTAAGCAATAAACATAACAAAAACAAAGGCTTCATATAAAACGCATAAAACACCCAAATTACAAATTTCCGCTCAATAAAAACCAAGCTATTTCTCTTTGAAAAATACTTACATTTACAGCATTTAAAACCTTCATATGAAAGCTATTGTTGTCCGTTTTTTATTTGCTATTTCTTTGTTTTCACCTAGCTATTCTCATGCACAAGAAGTCCTTTTAAAAGACAGCGCCTCTGTTGGTGTAGATGCAGACAGCCTCCTCCAAGCCCAATACCTCAAAAAAATAAAAGATATTGAAAATCTCAGGATTCAAGACTCTATAAAAAAGGCAGAGCTACTAGAAGAAATAAGCAATCTAAAAACTACAGACAATCTCAAAAAAGAAGCGCTTCAGCAGCAACTAGAAGCAATTAGCAATCAGGAAGCCACCCGTTTGGCGGGAAAAACGGCTGCCATTGCCAGGCTCAGAGACAGCAACAAAGGCTTTCCGGTAATGGGTTTTTTTAAGGACACCCTGCTCACCATTTATAGCAATTTGGGAAGCTTTTCTGCCCAAGAACGGGCCAAAGCGGTGGGTGCTCGCATACAATCGCTTAGTGAAAAAAGACCTTTTTACCCAGACAGCTTATTGTCTAGCCCTCAATATGGCAATTTAAACCTCAAATACCAAGACCTCATTATTATGAGCATTTCTGAGGATGACGCGCTTTGGGCCAACCAAACCAAAGAGGTATTGGCTGCCAACCATATGGCAAACATCCGAGAAGCCCTTGTAAGTTATCAAGAGGAAACCAGCATAGTAACCCTACTTCAGGAATTTGGTCTGGCCTTAGTCGTGCTCCTAATCACCTATTTCATTTTAAAATACATTGTAAAGCTCTTCAGATGGACTGCCATTAAAATTCATGCCCAAGAGAACCAGCGCATTAAAGGGATTAAAATCAGAGACTACACCCTCTTTGACGCCTCCAAACAGGTAACCGTCCTCATAAACCTAAATACCGTGCTCAAATGGATAGTCATGCTCAGTACAGTGTACATAGCCTTGCCTATCTTATTTGGAATTTTTCCATGGACAAAAAACATGGCACAGACCCTCTTTGGTTATATACTAGACCCCCTAAAAGACATCGCTTTAGGGCTTTGGAACTTCTTGCCTAACCTCTTTACTATTGTAGTGATTGTGGTGGTGTTTAGGTACGTGCTCAAAGGCCTATATTTCTTGAAATCTGAAATTCAGGTAGAAAACCTAAAAATTCCAGGATTTTATCCAGACTGGGCCGCCCCAACTTACCAAATTGTAAAAGTATTGGTCTTTGCCTTTATGGTAGTGGTAATCTTTCCCTACCTACCAGGCTCAGACTCCCCAATATTCCAAGGGGTTTCTGTATTCTTAGGTTTCCTTTTTACCTTTGGATCTGCAGGATCACTCTCCAACATCATAGCGGGCCTAGTCCTCACCTATATGCGCTTGTTTAAAATGGGAGACCGAGTGATGATAGGGAATATTTCTGGAGATGTGATTGAAAAAAACATGCTAGTCACCCGGGTTCGTACCATTAAAAATGAGATTATTTCTATACCCAACGCAACGGTTATGAATAGCCATACCATAAATTACAGCAGCGACGCACCAGAAAAAGGACTCATTATGCACAGCACCATAACTATTGGCTATGATGTGCCCTGGCGGAAAATGCATGAGGTGCTTGTACAAGCCGCCCTAAAAACCCCACTACTTTTAGACGATCCCGCTCCCTTTGTTCTGCAAACCTCTTTGGATGACTTTTATGTGTCCTACCAAATAAATGCCTACACCAGAGAACCCAACAAGCAGGCCAAAATTTATTCAGATCTACACCAAAACATACAAGATGGTTGCAATGCAGCAGGCATAGAAATTATGTCTCCACACTACAGAGCAGCCAGAGACGGCAACCAAAGCACCATTCCCACAGACCAACTCCCCAAAGACTACAAAACCCCAAGCTTTAGGTTTAAAAGGGAGGAATAGCAAAGTCCTCTATTGGTTTTGGGTATCTTTTTCTATGGCCAAATAAGTTTTCAGAATAATTAATCCGAATAAAACACTTGAGGCTATTAACAAAATATTAGTCAAGCCCGAAGTAGAAAAAGACAGCCTAATCAATATGGTACAAATTATAAAGCCAGTATTTCTTATTAACTGACTATAGCGCTCTGTATATTGGAATGAGAGCAACAGAATAAAAACATCGGCTAATATTAGTATGGTAAAAAACTCATTATAAAAAACAGCATTAATATCCGGTAAAACAACTGAAGGGTCTTTAAAGGCTTGAATCAGCTTGAAAAACCAATCAATTAAACTATAGAAAAAAGTGCAAATCAAAACGGGAAGTAAAATCAAGCTTACTGCTCTTTTAGAGCTGACAAATCTTTTGAGTTTATCATCAAGTTCTTTTTTAACTAACTTATTCTGGGTACTATTAAATAAATAAATTAAAAAATAGAGTAATAGAACTCCAGACAAATCAAAAATTAAAGCTCTGTTAGCATCGTATTCTAACCAGTTTACGTCTAAATTTATTTTTGGAATATCCCCAAAAATCCTCCTTATTATAATTAAAGAGATAATCTGAAACTGCTTTGAAACTGCTGTGGTAAAAGACCTGGGCAAATAAACTATGAGTAGATAAATTTCATACACCAAAATAATGGAGAAAGGTGTGTAAATAGCAGAAATTGGATCTTCTAAAAGATTTGCTTCAAAAAGTGTTTTAAATAATCCAAACTTTTTTAAATAGATTAAAGATAAATGAATGACAAAGCCTATTATTGAAAGCCAAAGCGTAACAATTTCTGCCATTTTTTGGTTGGCATCTGAAAAAATACGCTTAAAAAGAGCATCAAAAAAAGACATTTTCATTGGTGATTAGCTTATAAAGAAAATCGTTGCTGTTGCTTATTCAATAGAATAATTATGAAGCTGAATAAAAACATTAAAGCAGCGGGAAGAAACTTTATAGCAGCATCACTTACTTTAAAGTGCATAGTTATGGCACCTAACATTAAAACAGACATTAGTGTGGCAGAAGGTAATATGGTTTTTCTGTAAACAAACCCCAACAGCAAACCAAAAGCAGCGACAACTTTCATTACACCCACTATGTATACAAGCGTTTCACTAAGCCCATAAACAGCAAATTCTTCTATCATATTTGTTGCATTTCCACCTCTGTAAATAGTAGGGTTATTAAATCTAAACAACCAGACATTAATCACCACAAAGGACACTGCAGCCATTAAAATATATTTTAAGTATTTCATAATTAAAGTTTTATGCTTTTTATAAAGATATAAGAATTTAACGATAAGTACACCAAAGCAGGTAAGGACTGTACTATATTATCATGAATATTTATCCTGGTCCCTAAAGCACCTGCCATTAAAACACTTAGCCCTGCCGCACTTATTAAAGAAATTTTATACTTCCCCATACCATACAAAAGACCTGCACCAAAAATAAATTGGACTAAGCCAATAAGAATTCTCATCGTGGAGAAACCATATCTAGCAAATTCCTCCATGTAAAAGGGATGAAATAAGGTAAGTAAGCCATAAATTATATGTGATATTCCACAAAAAATCCGAATAATAGAAAATGTCATGGCGCTAAGCTAGACCTTATATTATTAATAAAGTGTTTTTATGAAGAGATATCACCTATTGTAATCTCATTTATTAAACTGCAAATAACATTTGTTCTTATGCCCTTGCCTTAGAGGGGGAGAATCTAAAAAAGCCGCTTGATTTTCTCAAGCGGCTTTTTTTTACAAAATAACAAAACCTTGAAGGTTAGATATTTTTCTTTGCCAAATACCAAGTCACTTTCTCAACAGAATGGTCTGCTAACCTGGTATTGAGATCATTTAATGATTTGGGCGCGGGACAAATAACTTTATCCCCTTTTTTCCAATCCAATGGCAGAGCCACTTTGTGCTTGTCAGACACCTGGAGCGCTTCCAGTGCCCTTAAGATTTCATTCATATTTCTACCCACATTTAAGGGATAGTACATAATGAGTCTAATTTTCTTGGAGGGGTCTATAAAAAACACTGCCCTTACTGCCGCAGTTTCACTTTCATTTGGCTGTAGCATGCCATATAGCTTAGACACTTTCATATCTATGTCTGCAATAATAGGAAAATCAAAATACACTCCTGTGGCCTCTCTCACATTCTGCACCCAACCTAAATGGGCATGAATACTATCTATACTTAGACCTAAAAGTTCCGTGTTTAAAGCGTCAAATTCTTCTTTTCGCTCTGCAAAACCACTCATTTCTGTAGTGCAAACGGGTGTGAAATCTGCAGGATGAGAAAACATTACTGTCCATTTGTCTTTAGCAAATTCAGACATTTTAATGGGGCCCTTGGTGGTAATAGCTTCAAAGTCTGGAGCAATATCCCCTATTCTTGGCATTGAATTTAATTCTTGTGGGGTATGAAGTTCTTCATTCATAATAGTAATTATTTATTGTTTTAAAATTTTCAATAAAATTATACTATACGAAAGCATTGGAAAGTAACAAGAGTTACAGAAGGGGTTAAAAATATATAATTAGCTTCGCTGCGCTCGCTGATGCTTAAAAAAAGTCTCAGAATAAGCTTCATATCACTTTTCACGAATCTCAGGATTAGCTTCGCTGCGCTCGCTGATCCTTCCAAGCTCCGCTATGAAAATGGCATAAAAAAAGTGCTCAAGTAAACTTGGCACTTTTTTTTTTTACCATTTGTTCGTGATCGCGAAAGGATTCGAACCTTTGACCGTCTGCTTAGAAGGCAGATGCTCTATCCAGCTGAGCTACGCGACCCTTTCCCGAAGGAAAAAAGGATGGAGATGTTGGGATCATCTCTATGTTATTGTCGGGGTGGCAGGATTCGAACCTGCGACCTCCGCGTCCCAAACGCGGCGCGATAACCGGGCTACGCTACACCCCGAGACCTTATAGTAAGGTTATATTAACAATAAACAGCGGAGAGACAGGGATTCGAACCCTGGCGACAGTTACCCGTCGACAGATTAGCAATCTGCTCCATTACCACTCTGGCACCTCTCCAATTACCCGAGGTAATTCACGCCTTAAAAACGCGGTTGCAAATGTAATTTTTTACAAGTTAATATCACAACATTTTCAGGGCTTTTTTTGTGAATATTTTTATTGCCAACCCATTTATTCCGGATAGGCCACCCTAAGGTGGTAAATATTAGTGAGTTTGCCTTTGAGTACTTTCTTTATCTGCTCAATTTCTTTAAAGGTGATATTGGCATTTACATACTGGCTTCCCTTCATTTGACCATCAATAATCTTTTCTACAAAGGCGTCTATTTCTAAATAGGTTGGATTTTTTAGACTTTTAGAGGCAGCCTCTACTGCGTCTGCCATCATGAGAATGGCGGTTTCTTTAGAGAACGGCAAAGGTCCTGGGTAGGTAAACAGCTCTGCAGACACCTCAGGATCTGTTTCCTGGGCTTTCTTGTAAAAATAATACACCTGTGTGGTACCGTGGTGTACCCGGATAAAATCTATGAGTCTGTCTGGTAGATTGTATTTCTTGGCAATCTCTATGCCATCTTTTACATGGTCTAAAATGATTTTAGCACTGTCTATGGGGTCCAACTCGTGGTGTGGATTTACAGAGCTTATTTGATTTTCAGAAAAATAGGTAGGATGGTTCATTTTTCCAATGTCGTGATACAGGGCGCCTACCCGCACCAACATGGCATTGGCTCCAATTTCATTGGCTGCTGCCTCTGCTAAATTGGCTACCTGTAGGGAATGGTGAAAAGTTCCTGGTGCCTTGTTAGAAAGCTCCTTTAGGAGCTTAGAGTTGGTATCTGAAAGCTCTAATAGCGACACCTCAGACACCAAACCAAACAGCTTTTCATATATGTATATCAGGGGTTGGGCAAACAGAGTGATCATCCCATTGAGGGCAAATAGGCCAAAAAACAACCATTGGATGTTTAGCACACTACCTTCTTGTATGACGTGAAAGGCAAAATAACCCACAATATAGACCAAAGTGATCTGGCCAACAGACACAAATAAATTAGCCCTTTTGTACAATTCATTAACAGATAAAATAGTCACAATACCAGCCATGATTTGCAGGAAAATAAACTCAAAACTATTGGGCACCACGAAGCCTAATACAAGAACGGTGAGCACATGTACAAAAAGCCCCAACCTGGCGTCAAAGAAAGTTTTTAATATCAGAGGCAAAATACAAAGTGGTACCACAAACACATAGGCATTGTTGTATTGAATAACCAGGGTGGTAAGCAGCACCATCAATAGGACGTTGGCCAGAATAAAGGTGAGTTGGGTGTTATCTCTATAAATAAGAGGCCTGTATTTGGCTAGGAATAAAAACAGCATCAGCATGACCAATGCTACTAATAAAAGATAGCCCAGCAGTACAATATAATAATTTGTGTCTGTCCATAAATCAGATTCATACTCTCCTTTTAAAGAGCTTAAAACTTTGTAATTGTCGGGAGCCACAACGGCACCTTTGGCAATAATGAGCTTGCCTTTATCTATAAACCCTCTGGTGGTGGAGATATTAGATAGAGCAGCATCTGTAGCTTTTTCACTGAGATCTTTGTCGTAAAAAATATCTGGACTCAGGCTGCTGAGAACTATATCTTTAAGGCTACCATCCAAGGGCGCTTTTAAACTTCTAGCATATAGGCTATCTAGAAATATAGGCAATTGGCTAATGGTTAAAAAATCAGAAACCTCTGTAAGGATGGCCTCTCTTTTATATCTTAAATATATCTGATCTGGAACATTTAATTGGAGTGTTTTCTTTAGGAGGCCTTTTTGGTATACGCTATCTAAAAAACTTTGAGCCCATTTACGGGTAGCTATTGTGTCTATACCCTCCTGCTGCTGAAAATAAGCTGATACTTTTTGGGACAGCAACTCTTTCTGATTTTGCGCTACAGAGGAGTCTTTGAAGAAGTATGGTATTTGACGTGCTCTGATTAATAATTCTTCCTCTTTTATTTCCTCTGGGGTTTTCTTTACACTAAAATCAAAAGGCGCGTACAGGGTTTCGTGTTGCCAAGGTTTTCCTTTTTGAAATTCGTATTTGAATTGTCCTCCTTTAGGAAAGAGATAGACAATCACACCCACCACTAAAACATACAAGAGGTATTTATAGATCAGGGATTGGTTCTTATACAGGGCATGAAGTCCTTTGGCCATAGAAAAGCTTTGTGTAAAAATAGCAAAATAAAAGGAGATTTTAGTGGGCGTGAGAATGGGGCTTTGGATCTAATTTTAGTATTTTTGAGCAAAGATGCGTGTGTATGAAAGAAGTAGTTATTGTCTCTGCAGTGAGAACACCCATAGGAAGTTTTATGGGAGCCTTATCACAAATATCAGCTCCAAAATTAGGCTCTATTGCCATTCAGGGCGCTCTAGAGGCTATTGGGCTTGCACCTACAGAGGTAGGAGAAGTTATAATGGGAAATGTCATTCAGGCCGGTACGGGTCAGGCGCCAGCAAGACAGGCAGCCCTCATGTCTGGAATACCCAACACTGTGCCTTGCACTACCGTAAATAAAGTCTGTGCCTCTGGCATGAAAACCATCATGCAGGCGGCCCAATCTATTGCCCTGGGAGATCAAGAGGTGGTAGTAGCTGGTGGAATGGAAAATATGAGCTTAGCGCCCCATATGGTACACCTCAGACAGGGACAAAAATTTGGACCTACTAGCTTAGAAGACGCCATGCAAAAAGACGGCCTAATGGACGCTTACGACCAAACTGCTATGGGCGTATTTGCAGACGCCTGTGCTGTGAATTATGGCTGCTCCAGAGAAGATCAAGACGCATTTGCTATTAAGTCCTACAAACGCTCTAAGGCAGCTTGGGAGTCTGGTAAATTTAAGGCAGAGGTTGTTCCGGTGTCTATACCACAAAGAAAAGGAGAGCCTGTATTATTTACTCAAGATGAGGAATTTAGCAATGTATTCTTAGAAAAAATACCCAACCTAAGACCGGCCTTTACCAAAGAGGGAACCGTAACTGCTGCCAACGCCTCTACTATAAATGATGGTGCCGCTGCCTTAGTGCTTATGAGTGCTCAAAAGGCAGCTGCATTGGGACTAACACCCTTAGCGCGTATAAAAGGGTATGCAGACGCAGCACAAGAGCCTAAATGGTTTACTACGGCACCCGCTAAGGCCCTTCCTTTGGCACTGAAAAAAGCAGGCTTAGAACAATCAGATATAGATTTTTTTGAATTTAACGAGGCCTTCTCTGTAGTGGGCTTGGCCAATATGAAAATTCTTGGTCTCTCTGACCATCAGGTGAATATTCACGGAGGCGCCGTGTCTCTTGGGCATCCGTTAGGTTGTTCTGGTGCCAGAATAGTGGTGACCTTGCTTTATATTTTAAAACAAGAGACAGCGCGCTACGGCGCGGCAGCCATTTGCAATGGCGGCGGCGGCGCCTCTGCCATGATTTTCGAAAATTACACAGACGCCTAATATGCAGTACGGGATTGTGCTTTTAAGTGTTGTGGCACTGAGAAACTCACCAGATTCACAGAGTAGCCTTGTTACTATGGCACTTTACGGAGCCTCTTTTAAAATTATAGACCAACGTAAGTTTTGGTTTAAAATCAGATTAGATTTTGACGCCACGGAGGGCTGGGTAGAAAAAAACCAGTTGTATGAAATATCTGAAGAGCGCTATCTGCACATACAAAATACCCCGCCAAGCTATTGTCAGGAACTCACCGGTTTTATAAGCAAAGAAGACGGCACTCTCATGCCTGTATTATTGGGAGCTCATACCAGACAGGCGGCACTTCTAAACCATAGTTTTGAGGGAAATACCAGTGTAGAAGCCTCTAAATCTGGCGTCATACACACTGCCCTACTCTATTTAAATGCCCCCTATCTTCAGGGCGGAATGAGCCCCTTTGGCATAGACGCTTCAGGGCTTTGCCAGATGGCGTATAAGCTTAACGGATACAACCTGTACAGGACGGCCCAAGAGCAATCCAAACAAGGGGAACCTTTGAGTTTTATAGAAGAATCTGAGGCTGGTGATTTGGCTTTCTTTGACAACGCAGAAGGACTCATAGACCATGTTGGTATTATATTGCCAGACAACCACATTATACACTGCCACGGACAGGTTAGAATAGACCGATTAGACCATACTGGTATATTTAACCCACAAAACAATCAGTACTCTCACAGCCTGAGGGTCATCAAAAAAGTGATATAAAAAAAGAGATATAAAAAAAGGCTGCCCGTTTGGACAGCCTTTTTTTTATGGTATTTCAGAAACAATTATTCCTCCAATAACTTTTTAATTCTCATATAGTTCTCATTGTCTCCAAGAGCTCCGTATATGTTTTTTAACTGGCCTAAAAGATCTGTATTGCCATCGTTAGCAATTAAACCAGCTTCTAAAGCTTCTGCAGCTTTTTTGAAGAAATCTTGCTTTTGAGCTTTGAGCTCATCATAGCGAGCAATATCTTTTCTGGAGCTTCCCAAACCATTCATCTCATCTATAAGGGCATTGCCTTCATTCACAAAAGAAGTAGAGAGGTTTAAATAAGCGTTAATGTAGCTTGGAGAAAGTTCAATGGCTTTATTGTAAGCAGCACGGGCCTCTTCCATATTTTTCTGCTCCATATTAATCACTCCAATATTGTAAAACAAGTCTGGATTGGTGGGGTCTACTTCTGTAGCCTCGTTCATGAGTGCCTTAAAGGTTTCTTTGTCTCCCTGCTTAAAGTAAAGGTTGGCCTGATTTAAAATAAGACCCACATCTTGCGGGTTCTTTTTTCTAGCTTCTACATAAGCCTCCATAGCCTTGTCATCCTGGCCTAATTGGGTATAAATTAGGGCAATGTTTTTGATAATCTCATTAATTTTAGACTCCGTACGCTCGTCTTTAGGGTCTGTGTAAGAACCAGACTTCACCATTAAATCTCTTTGCTGTTTTGGCATTTCTTCACGCTCTCCAGTCTCGGTATTTACAGCAGAGAATTTTTGCTCAGAACCATCATATCCTAAATCTTTAAGCATGTTGTAGTACTTTAAAGAAATTTCATACTCGCTCCCGTTCACAGCACTAGAGGCGGCGTAGTACAAATAAATAGTGTCCTTTGGACTTAAAGAATAGCTCAAAAATAATTTCTCAGCAGCGTCTTTGTACTTCTGATCATTATTATCTTGTACCGCAGCGTTTACAATTTCTGAGGTCATGCTAGCAAACTTTTGGTTAATGCTTGCAGTGTATTTAGACTTTCCTGTAGCCTCTTCACTAGCCAAGGCTTTTTTGTAGGCGGCTACTGCTTGGTCATATGCTGCAAAGTCTCCAGCAGCTGCCTGCAGGGCATAAGCCTCTCCTTGTAAGAAATAAAACTGGGCAATGTATTTGTCTTCTGCGCTGTCTATACTAGCAGCTGCAGGAGCTAAAGCTTCTAAGACCGCAGCTGCGTCGCCAGACTTCATAGCTTTATTAGCTGCTTTAATCTCATCTTTTTGGGCAAAACTTAAACTGCTCATTCCCAATGCAGCTAAAAGTAAAAATGTATTTTTCATGTGGTTGAATTTGTTGTATTTTGTTTTAAGGGCGTAAAATTAATAAAATTTAAGACGCTGGTTCATTTTCGTTCTCATTTTCTGAGGCCAATCCTGGATTGGGTTCGTTAGAGGAAGACGCATTTGTGCCAGCCTTACTAAGATCATTAGATGCAGCCTCTTCCACATCTGTTTCTTCTTCTTTAACCACCTTAGCAACAGCGGCAATAGAGTCATTTTCACGAATATTAATGAGACGGACCCCTTGGGTAGCTCTTCCCATTACTCTTAAATCTTCTACACCCAAGCGAATGGCGATGCCAGACTTATTAATGATCATTAGATCGTCAGAATCTGTCACGTTTTTAATGGCTACTAAGCCTCCTGTTTTTTCAGTGATAGATATGGTTTTCACTCCTTTACCACCACGATTTGTAATACGGTAGTCTTCCATAGAGGAGCGTTTTCCATATCCTTTTTCAGACACAACGAGAATATTTTCTTCTTCATTGTGCACCGTAATCATTCCGATCACCTCATCGGTGTCGTCTGCTAAGGTTACTCCTCTAACCCCAGAGGCATTTCTACCCATTGGTCTGGTCTTACTCTCCTCAAACCTAATGGCTTTACCGGATTTAAGCCCTAGGAATACCTGGGAGCTACCTGTGGTAAGTTTCGCCTCTAAAAGCTCATCTCCTTCTCTCACTCCAATGGCATTTATACCATTAGTTCTAGGTCTAGAATACTGTTCTAAAGAGGTTTTCTTGACAATCCCTTTCTTGGTAGCCATAATCACATAATGGCTGTTTACGTAATCCTCGTCTTTGAGATCTTGGGTACATATAAAAGCCTTCACTTTGTCTTCCTGAGAAATATTGATCAGGTTTTGTATGGCCCTACCTTTTGAGGTTCTAGATCCCTCTGGAATTTCATATACACGCATCCAGAAACACTTCCCGCTTTGGGTAAAGAAAAGCATGTATTGGTGGTTGGTTCCTACAAATAAGTGCTCCAAGAAATCTTCATTTCTTGTCGCCGATGCCTTCTGTCCTACTCCCCCTCTATTTTGGGTCTTATATTCAGACAAAGAGGTTCTCTTAATGTAACCGGCATGAGAAATGGTAATTACTACCTGCTCATCTGGAATCATATCTTCTATACTCAGATTACCTCCAGCATAGTGAATTTCTGACCTTCTAGCATCTCCGTATTTTTCCTTCACCTCTAAGAGTTCGGTCTTTATAATGTCCATTCTACGGTCTTTACTCGCTAGAATGTCTTTGAGATCTGCAATGGTAGCTATAATCTCATTGTATTCCGTTCTTAGCTTGTCTTGCTCCAGACCTGTAAGCTGGCGCAAACGCATTTCTACAATGGCCTTTGCTTGAATTTCTGTAAGCTTAAAACGCTCCATTAAGGCTTCACGAGCTTGATCTGGATTTGAAGAGGCTCTAATAATTTTAATCACCTCGTCTATATTGTCAGAAGCTATGATCAGTCCCTCTAAGATGTGGGCACGATCTTCTGCTTTTTTAAGCTCAAATTGGGTACGTCTTACCACTACCTCATGTCTGTGTTCCACAAAATAGTGGATCATCTCTTTTACATTGAGTTGCTGTGGTCTTCCGTTTACAAGAGCAATATTATTCACACTAAAAGAAGACTGTAGTGCCGTGTATTTGTAAAGCGTGTTTAAAACAATATTAGGAATGGCGTCTCTTTTCAGGATGTACACAATACGCATACCATTTCTGTCAGACTCATCTCTAATAGTAGCAATCCCCTCAATTTTTTTGTCGTTTACCAGGTCTGCTGTTTTCTTAATCATGTCTGCCTTATTCACCTGATAAGGTATTTCAGACACCACAATACACTCTCTACCCTGTACTTCTTCTATAACAGCTTTTGCTCTAATTACCACACGGCCCCTACCGGTATGAAAAGCCTCTTTAACACCTTCATACCCGTAAATAACCCCACCAGTTGGGAAGTCTGGTGCTTTAATATGAGTAATGAGCTCTTCTATTTCTATCTGGTTGTTGTCTATATAGGCTACTGTTCCGTCTACCACCTCTGCCAAGTTGTGCGGAGGCATATTAGTAGCCATACCTACCGCAATACCCGAGGCCCCGTTAACCAGTAGGTTTGGAATTCTCGTGGGTAGAACCGTAGGCTCCTCTATGGTGTCGTCAAAATTGAGTTGGTGATCTACCGTGTCCTTGTCTATGTCTATGAGCATGTCGTCTGCAATCTTGCGCATACGAGCTTCTGTATAACGCATGGCTGCAGGACTGTCTCCGTCTATAGAACCAAAGTTACCCTGTCCGTCTACCAACATATAGCGTAGACTCCATTCTTGGGCCATACGCACCATGGTGTCATACACTGAGGTGTCTCCGTGAGGATGATACTTTCCTAAAACTTCTCCAACAATCCTGGCGGATTTCTTGTGGGCGCTGTTAGATCTTACACCTAATTCGTGCATACCAAAAAGAACCCTTCTGTGAACGGGTTTTAATCCGTCCCTTACATCCGGAAGGGCACGTGACACAATGACCGACATAGAATAATCTATGTAGGCAGACTTCATTTCATCGTCTATGTTAATAGGAATTAATTTTTCTCCTTCTGCCATATTAAAATGCTATTCATTAATCAATAAAAAATCAAGCCAATATACGTATTTTGGAGGCTTTTTCTGTTCTATAGCTACACTTTATCAAACAATTTATTAACACCCATAAGCCCCTAAATAGTTAATAAAATATATAGGCTAGCTTTTGAATTCAAACGCTTTTTTTGTCAATTGTGTCATATTCTACAAAAAGGTATAGTATTTGCAAAATACTAATCAAGAATTTGTATTTTTGAGTATAAACAAATGGTTTATGGACGATAATTTTTCACCTAGAGTAAAAGATGTAATTGCATACAGTAAAGAAGAGGCCTTGCGTTTGGGGCATGACTTCATAGGAACAGAACACCTCATGCTGGGGCTTCTAAGAGACGGTGGCGGGAAAGCGATCAGTATCTTGGACGCCTTGTCGGTAGATTTAGACCATTTGAGAAGAAAGGTAGAAATCCTGAGTCCTGCCAATCCAAGTCCGAGCTTATTGCAGCAAGACAAAAAAAACCTACATCTAACCAGACAGGCAGAACGGGCACTTAAAACCACCTTTTTAGAGGCCAAATTATTCCAGAGCACTGCTATTAATACCGCACACCTCTTGCTTTGTATCTTGAGAAATGAAAATGACCCTACCACCAAATTACTTCAAAAAATGATGGTAGACTACGACGGGGTTAAGGAGCAGTTTAAGTCTATGATTACCTCAGATGACGACTATACTTCAGATAACCCACAAGCCTCATTTTCTAGTGAGCCGGAGCCTGAAGACTCCAACCAAAATCCTTTTGGCGCCTCTGGTACTGCTAATAAAGCAGGAAAGAAATCTAAGACACCTGTATTGGATAATTTTGGACGGGACCTCACGCAAATGGCGGAAGACAATAAATTAGACCCTGTTGTGGGCAGACAAAAAGAGATAGAAAGGGTTTCTCAGATACTGAGCCGTAGAAAGAAAAACAACCCCCTACTTATCGGAGAACCAGGAGTGGGTAAAAGTGCCATTGCAGAGGGCTTGGCCTTAAGGATTATTCAAAAAAAGGTCTCTAGGGTGCTTTACAATAAACGAGTGGTAACCTTAGACCTGGCTTCCCTTGTAGCTGGCACCAAATACAGAGGCCAATTTGAAGAACGCATGAAAGCGGTCATGAATGAATTAGAAAAAAATGACGACATCATACTCTTTATAGATGAAATTCATACCATAGTGGGCGCAGGAGGTGCCACGGGAAGCTTGGACGCTTCTAATATGTTTAAACCCGCACTTGCCAGAGGAGAAATTCAATGCATAGGTGCCACTACATTAGATGAATTTAGACAGCATATAGAAAAGGACGGTGCTTTAGAGAGAAGGTTTCAAAAAGTAATAGTAGAACCTACCTCTGTTTCTGAGACTATAGAAATTCTAAAAAACATCAAACCAAAGTACGAAGAGCATCACAATGTAACCTATACAGACCAAGCCCTTGAGGCTTGTGTAAACCTAACAGATAGGTATATTACAGATCGCTTTTTACCGGACAAAGCCATAGACGCCCTAGACGAGGTTGGCTCTAGAGTTCATATTACCAATATGAATGTACCCAAGCAAATCATTAGCTTGGAGAAACAATTAGAACAGGTTCGCGAAGACAAAAATGCGGTAGTAAAAAAACAGAAATACGAAGAAGCAGCCAAACTCAGAGACGACGAGAAAAAAATAGAAAAGTCTCTATTGGAAGCTCAAGAAAAGTGGGACGAAGAGTCTAAGCTTTACAGAGAAGTAGTAACAGAGGACCATGTAGCAGACGTTGTCTCTATGATGAGCGGCATTCCTGTGACCCGAATAGCACAAGCAGAGAGCTCTAAATTAGCTAAGCTTCCAGAAATTATAAAAGAGGCTGTGATTGGTCAAACAGAGGCAGTTGCCAAGGTAGCCAAAGCCATTCAAAGAAATAGAGCGGGTCTAAAAGACCCCAATAAACCCATTGGATCATTTATTTTTCTAGGACAAACCGGCGTGGGTAAAACCCAGCTAGCCAAGGTGTTGGCTAAGGAATTATTTGACTCCGAAGATTCCCTGATCAGAATAGACATGAGTGAATACATGGAGAAATTTGCCATATCTAGATTAATTGGTTCTCCTCCGGGGTATGTGGGTTATGAAGAGGGCGGGCAGCTCACTGAAAAAGTCAGAAGAAAACCTTACGCGGTTATACTATTAGACGAGGTAGAAAAGGCCCATCCAGATGTGTTTAATATGATGTTACAAGTCTTAGATGACGGATATTTGACAGACAGCCTTGGACGTAAGATTGATTTTAGAAACACCATCATAATTATGACCTCTAATATTGGTTCAAGACAACTGAAAGACTTTGGCCAAGGGGTAGGTTTTGGAACAGCTGCCATGGCCTCTCAGTCACAAAAACACAACAAAGGTGTTATTGAAAATGCCCTCAAAAAGGCTTTTGCTCCCGAATTTTTAAATAGAATAGACGACATTGTCATTTTTAATGCCCTAGAGAAAGAAGATATTCACCTTATTATAGATATAGAACTCAAAAAACTATACAAGAGAATTGAGGGGCTAGGCTATTCTTTAAAATTGAGTAAAAAAGCCAAAGACTTTATAGCAGAAAAAGGATTTGACAAGCAGTTTGGTGCCAGACCACTTAAGAGAGCTATTCAAAAATATATTGAAGACGCACTGGCAGAGCAAATAGTTACCGCTCAATTGTCTTCTGGAGACACCATATCTTTAGACTATAAAGACAAAGAGGCAGAAACTTTAGATATAAGTATTCAAAAATCTGAAAAGCCTTCAGAAGCTTCTTAATTTATTTTTACAATCTATTTTAAACCCCTAGCGTGCTAGGGGTTTTTTCATTTTACACAGCAAAAGGGCTACATACCACTAATGCCACAACAAACACCTTTTAATTTTATCAATATCTCAAAAATATAGAAGATTAAACCCCAAACAAGAGGAAAAATATATATTTGATACAATTAATCATTCATAGCATGCCAGTACAAGCTACTTCTATAACACTCCGCCTTCGCCTTAGAACGAAAGCTTCTGCTATGAACCCATTTGCCACTACAACCCCTTGGGGGTTATAGATCATTACTCCGGCAAACCTATTTTCATTTTTATTATTCTTTTTAAAACCAAAACATATGAATGTTTTAAAATTCGGTGGCAGCTCTGTAAGCGGCGCCAAAAACATTAAGCTTGTTCACAATATTATAGCAGAAAATGCCTATAAAAAACAATATATTATTGTCTCTGCACTGGGTGGAGTTACAGACTTACTATTAAATACAGCAGCTGCAGCGGCTGCACAAGACCCAAAATACAAAGACTCGCTTCAAGAACTAGAAAACAGACATGTCCTGGCTATTAAGGAACTCATGCCTGCCAGCGAACAAAGTTCGGTTTTAAGTGTTGTAAAAGGAGAGCTCAACACCCTAGAAACCCTCTTAGAGGGAGCTTTTCTTATAGGTGAAATCACCACTAAGCTTTCCGATAAAATTGTAAGTTACGGGGAGTTGCTCTCTTCCTATATCATTAGCTGCTATCTCCAATCCAAAGGATTAGACTGTAAGCATGTAGACGCTAGAAAGCTCATAACCACCAAGGACATACAGGGAAAGACGCAGCTAAACTATTTGCTTACCAATCAAAAAATACAAGATTTTGAAGAAGACAACCAAGCTTCCATAATAGTCATGGGAGGCTTTATAGCCACTAGTGAATCTGGTATTTCTACTACCCTAGGTAGGGGAGGCTCAGATTTTACAGCTGCTATTGTGGCTGCTGCCTTAAACGCCAAACTCCTGGAGATTTACACCGATGTAAGCGGGATGTATACAGCCAATCCCAAAATGGTAAAGCAAGCCAGACCCATATCAGAAATCTCTTATGAAGAGGCCATGGAACTCTCACATTTTGGTGCCAAGGTCTTGTACCCTCCTACCATTGAGCCGGTACTGAAAAGTCACATTCCAATATTAATTAAAAACACCTTTGAACCCGCTGCTGCAGGAACACGGATTACAGAAAATAAAGTCCTTGGAAACCAGACTGTTCAGGGAATTAGCCATGTAGAAAATGTGGCCTTAATTTCTCTTGAAGGACCAGGTATGGTGGGTATTCCTGGAGTATCTAAGAGGTTCTTTGAAGTCCTTTCTCAGGCGCAAATTAGTGTTGTGTTTATCACACAGGCCTCCTCGGAACACTCCATTTGTGTAGGTATTGACGCTGGAGACAGCGAGGAGGCAGTAAGGCTTGTAAATGAAGCCTTTGAATTTGAAATCCATCAGGGTAAAATTAAAGCGGTGATAGCAGAAAAAGATCTAGCCATCATTGCTCTTGTTGGAGATCAAATGAAAAAGCACCAGGGACTCAGCGGTAAAATGTTCGCTACATTGGGAAAAAACAATGTAAACATAAGAGCCATTGCACAGGGATCTTCCGAAAGAAACATTTCTGCTGTAATTGAAAAAGTAGATGTTAAAAAAGCACTCAATGCATTACATGAGGTGTTTTTTGAAGAAAATACCAAGCAACTCAACCTCTTTATTATGGGGGTAGGAAATGTTGGGGGCAAACTCCTAGAACAGCTAGCTAAGCAAAAAACATATCTTAAAACACATCTGAAGCTTCAGGTTCGTGTGGTTGGAATTTCAAACTCAAAAACGATGTACTTTGAAGAAGGTGGAATAGATTTAAAGATTTGGCAAGCAAAGTTAGCCCAAGGAGATACGGCAGACAAAACACAATTTTTAGAAATTGTAAAAAAGCTAAACTTGAGAAATGCCATTTTTGTAGACAATACCGCCTCTGAGGAAATTGCTAGCAGCTACGCTGCCTATCTATCTGAGAGTATTTCTGTAGTTACCTGTAATAAGATAGCCTGTGCTTCTGCCTATCCTAACTACAAAAAACTAAAAGATTTAGCGAGAACCTATAATGCCTCTTTTCTGTTTGAAACCAACGTTGGTGCTGGATTACCTATTATTGACACTCTAAAGAATTTAGTTACTTCTGGCGACAAAATCCATGAAATTAAGGCGGTTCTTTCTGGAAGTTTAAACTTTGTTTTTAATCACTTTAATGCACAGACTACATTTCATGACATTGTAAAACAAGCTCAGGAGGAAGGCTATACTGAGCCAGACCCTAGCATAGATCTAAGTGGGATAGATGTTATGAGAAAAATTTTGATTTTAGCCCGTGAAAGTGGTCATACCATTGAAATTACAGACATTGAAAACCAATCCTTTTTACCTAAGGAAAGCTTAGAAACTAAAACCAATGAGGACTTTTTCAAAAGTCTCATAAAACACGAATCCTCTTTTCAAGCGCTATTTAAATCTGCAAATGAAAAAAATTGCAAACTTAAATATGTAGCCTCATTTAAAAACGGCACTGCCAGTGTTGGCTTGCAAGAAATTCCTGAGGGTCACGATTTTTACGCCCTAGAAGGCAGTGACAATATTGTCCAATTTTACACCGAACGCTACCCAACACAACCCATGATTATTAAAGGAGCTGGGGCTGGGGCGGCTGTGACAGCCTCGGGAATTTTTGCAGACATCATTAGAGTAGGAAATAATTAATACCTTTAGAGGAAGCCATTACTATGCATACCAACACAGCTAACGAAAGGGTTCGAATATTTTGCCCAGCCACCATTGCAAATGTGTCCTGCGGCTTTGACGTGTTGGGGGTTGCCCTAGCAGGTGTAGGAGATCATATGCTTATTTCTAGATCTACCAAAAAAGGGATACGTATTACAAAAATAACAGGGCAAGACCTGCCTTTAGACCCTCATGAAAATGTAGCTGGAGTAGCTGCACTGGCCCTTTTAGATCATTTAAATTCCAATGCAGGTTTTGAGATTGAAATTTATAAAAAAATAAAGGCCGGTAGCGGTATTGGCAGTTCTGCTGCCAGTAGCGCGGGCGCAGTATGGGGTATAAACTACTTGCTTGGAAGCCCGCTTAGCCCTCAGCAGCTTATCCCTTTTGCCATGGAGGGGGAACGTCTGGCCTCTGGAGTGGCACATGCAGACAATGTAGCTCCTGCCCTACTGGGTGGTTTTACCTTAGTTAGAAGCAGCAATCCTTTAGATGTAGTTTGCCTTCCCAGCCCCTCAGAGCTATACGCTACGGTCATACATCCCCAAATAGAAATTAAAACTGCAGACTCCCGTAGAATTCTCAAAACCAACATATCCCTTACAGATGGGATTAAACAGTGGGGAAATCTTGGAGCACTGGTCGCTGGCTTGTTTAAAGAAGACTACCCTCTTATAGGACGCTCATTAGAAGATGTGATCGTAGAACCTGTTCGCAGCATTCTAATTCCTGGTTTTGACCTTATTAAAAAAGCAGCCTTAGATGCTGGAGCTCTTGGCTGCGGTATCTCTGGCTCAGGACCCTCCGTATTCGCATTTTCAAAAGGGGCAGAGAAAGCAAAAGAGGTAGCCACAGCAATACAAGCAGCTTATACGCCACTAGACATACCTTTTGAATTACACCTTTCTAAAATAAACCCACAAGGCGTTTGCCTTGAAAAGGCCTAATATGAAATATTATTCACTACAAACACCCAGCCATAAAGTAAGCTTTAAAGAAGCTGTTATCCAAGGAATAGCCCCAGACAAGGGACTGTACTATCCAGAACATATTCCGCCCTTAGATCCCTCTTTTTTTGAAAGGATAGAAAGTATGAGTCCTGTAGAGATAGGTTTGGAAGTTATGCATCCCTTTACGGAAGGTGTACTTACAAAATCAGAGCTCAAAAGTGTTTTAAAAGAGGTGTTGGATTTTGATTTTCCTGTCATTCCTCTAAATGAAAACATAGGTAGCTTGGAGCTCTTTCACGGTCCAACTCTGGCCTTTAAAGACGTAGGGGCCCGTTTTATGGCGCACTGCTTAGGCTTGTTTTCAAATAAAAAGGAACATAAAGTGACGGTTCTAGTGGCTACCTCTGGAGACACCGGAGGGGCTGTAGCAAATGGATTTCTAGGCGTAGCGGGTGTAGAAGTAGTTATTTTATATCCCAGTGGTAAAGTAAGTCCCATACAAGAAAAACAACTCACTACCCTTGGAAAAAACATAAAAGCCCTTGAGGTCCATGGCACTTTTGACGATTGCCAAGCCATGGTAAAAAGAGCTTTTCTAGACCAAAATATTACGCAGCATCGCCAACTCACTTCTGCCAATTCTATAAATGTAGCCCGATGGCTGCCTCAAATGCTGTATTATTTCTTAGCCTACAAGCAGCTTAAGACACCATTAGAGGCCAGTGGTAAGTCTCTTGTATGTGCGGTACCCTCAGGAAATTTTGGCAATATTTGTGCAGGCATGTTGGCTAGAGAAATGGGACTACCCATAGCACATTTTATAGCAGCCACCAATGCCAATAAGGTGGTTCCGAACTATATGAAGACAGGCAGCTATCAACCAAAAAAATCTGTAGCCACTATTTCTAACGCTATGGACGTTGGAGATCCGAGTAATTTTGTGAGAATCTTAGAAATGCAACAAAACAATCTGGAAGTGCTTAAAAATGGTTTTAGTTCACAGTCCTTTACAGACGAGCAAACCAAGGAAAGCATGCGACGTATATATTCAGATTTTGGATACATAGCAGACCCACATGGGGCCGTTGGTTTTCTAGGATTAGAGCGTTATCAGAAAGAGCACCCTAATACCTACGGGGTTTTCTTAGAAACCGCTCATCCAGTAAAATTCTTGGAAGTGGTAGAAGACACCCTAGGAAAAACTCTACCCATACCTCAAAAAATTGTAGAGGTACTGTCTAAACAAAAGCAAGCCACAAAAATTTCTGATTACCAAGAACTTACAAGTTTTCTATTACAATAAGGTTTCCTAAAAAGTTTTCCATTGCAATAGGGTTCCCTAATATGTTTTTTATTACAATTAGGTTCCCTACCTGTTTTCTATTACAATAGAGTTCCGTTACTAAGTTTTATTGCAATAAGGTTCCCTTACCAATTTTCTAAAACGAGAAGGTTCCCTTACAATTCAAAAGATTGTCCAAATTTTGCAAAATGAAAGCCTAGTTTTTTATTTTCTAATCGCCCCTGAAAATCAGGATTCCTAGCTGGATTAGTATGATTTAAATGAATAAAATACACCTTTTCACGATCTTCAAATGGCAATGATTTTAGAAGTTCAACCGTTTCTTTAACAAAAGGATGGGGCACTTCGCTCATGGGTCGTGGCAGCTCTCCGTCTGCGTAAAAAGTACCGTCTAAAAAGGCGTAGTCTACTGTTTTAATAAGCTCATAAATAGCAACAGACCATTTGGACCATTTATCTATATCTGGAATGTATAAGGCCTTTTTGTTTTTCCCCTGAATTATAAAACCCACAGTTTCAGAATATTCATCTCTGTGGGGTACCTTAATTGGGGTTACCTTTAAATACTTTTCTAAAACAACGGACTGATTGGCTACTAAAGGCTTTAATGTAATATTTTTTAGTGTAACCAATTGACTCCAAGGTCCATTCTGCTCCAAAAAAAGACGCATTTTTGGCATCACATAAACTGCAGTAGCCTGAGCATTGCTGGCCTCTCTTCCCAAATGCATAAGACCGGTATAATGCCCCATATGGGCATGGGTTAAAAATACCTCTAAGGTGTTTTCTGCAGCCTGTGATTTTAAAAAATTGGTTTGTGAGACCACATCTGGTGTAGCGTCAAAAATAAAAGATTTTTCATTCCCAACCACTCCCAAGCTACTTACAAAATCCTGAGGCTTAGGTTCTGAGCAACACAGTTTCTCACATCCCATATGAGGAGACCCTCCATCTTGTAGCGTACCTAACACATACAGAGTTTGTGAAGATATTGTCCAAGTAAAACAAGTAAAAAGGAAGAGACATATGCTTTTCATAAGACCAACTAATCTAGAGATGGCAAGCTAAATGCGTCTAAAGGACTGGGTAGCTTCATAGCTGCCTCAATCTCAGCCACAGTTCGAGGCGCCATATAGGAGAGCAGCTCCGGCCCTTGATCTGTAATCAAAATGTCGTCCTCAATTCTCACCGCAATACCCCACCATTTAGGGTCACAATCGCTGCCCTCAGGAATATAAATTCCAGGTTCTACTGTAATGACTGTCTGTGCTTTAAAGGGACCATAAGTACCTTTATCATGAACATCTAAACCTAAGTAATGAGAGGTGCCGTGTGGGAAGTAAGTTCGGGCCTCAGAGGCCTCTTTAATAATTCCTAAATCTAGGAGCCCCTGAGCCACAATTTGAGCAGCAGCAGTACCTGGAGCAGAAAAGGGAGCTCCTACTACACTGGCAGCTATACCAGCCTCTTGTGCCTTGTAAACAATCTCATAAATGGCTTTTTGTTCCGGACTAAAAACTCCATTAGCAGGAATGGTTCTGGTAACGTCTGCCGTATAGCCGTGGTACTCAGCACCCAAATCCATAAGCACCAGCTCATTGCCAAGTGATGGTTTGTTATTCTCAATATAATGCAAAATACAACCGTTGTTACCACCACCAACAATAGAAGGATACCCCTCGTATTCTGCACCGTATTTTTTATACACATATTCGTGTACGCCCTGAACCTCTGTTTCAGACATGCCCGGATGCATAGCCTTCATAACCTCTAGTTGGCCTACGGCTGATATTTCAACGGCTTTACGCAAAAGATTCATTTCCTCTGGCAACTTAGTTTCTCTAAGGCTACTCATAATCTGCCCTAAGCTTTCTACGTCTAAATTATTGTTGGTAAGTGCAATGGAGACCGCCTGCTTAGCCTGATCTACAATTTGCGGATTATCTTTCTGCTTGGCAGCCTCCAAAAATTGTTGGAGCAGAGGGTCTTCCGTAAGGCTGGGATCCATACGGGTGTAACGACCCAATGTCTGGGCTACATTGGCAGCATTTTCAATTGGAGTAGCCTTTATGAGGCTGTACATACGCTGCTTGGTAGGGTTAAAATTGGAGGGATAGCCTACTTTTTCTTTGAATGATTTAATCAAATCAAAAAGATCTGCAGGGTCTCTTCCATCTCTGTAATCGTTTTGAAAATTATAGAACATCACCTTGTCAAAGGCCTTAAAATTAAGTTCCAAAGCGGCAAAATCAATGCCGTTAAAGGCCATCTCAAAGCCCAATTTAGTTTGGGTTCCGGCTACCCCCAGCCTGCGGCCATTCCATTGCTCTGCCCTTTCATTTCGTTGTTGCACATAGATAAGCTCATTAAATACTTTGCCGTCTGCAGCGGTTTGTGGCTCAGAGAAAAGTAAAAGCACCGCATGCGGCTCATTATAACCAGTTAGATAGTGAAAATCTGGATCTTGGTGGTATATATAATCTACATCATTGGCTCTATTTCTTACGGGATTGGCAAATAAAACTGCCACAGAATTGGCCGGCATTTCTGCCCTAAAAGCGTCTCTACGACCCTTGTGAAAATCTGCACTTAAATAATCCGTTGGTGTTTGTTGGGCATAGCTTGAGGCTATAAATAATAGCCCCAGTATAAAGGATAAATTCTTCATAGGTATGTAATCTAAGTTTTAAGAAGATCTAATGTTACCCTATAAATGTAAACAAAATCAAAAGTAATCGGAAAGATATTTAAGAGGTTTTTAGTGGGGCATTCAAGTATAAATAAATACTTTTACCAAAAAATTATATCTCATGAAAAACACCGCCTTAACCGCTGTACACGAATCTTTAGGAGCAAAAATGGTTCCATTTGCTGGGTTTAATATGCCTGTCTCTTATGAAGGTATTAATATAGAACACGAAACAGTGAGAACAGGGGTTGGTGTCTTTGATGTGTCCCATATGGGTGAATTTTTGGTAGAGGGGCCATCTGCCATAGATTTACTCCAAAAGGTATGCTCTAACGATGTTTCAAAACTCGTACCAGGCAAAGCACAATACAGCTGCTTCCCCAATGAAACAGGGGGAATTGTAGACGATCTTATTGTTTATATGTTTGCCCCAGAAAAGTATATGTTGGTGGTCAATGCCTCCAATATAGACAAAGACTGGGCCCACATAAACAGCTACAATGAGACTTATGGCGCTGCCCTTAGAAATCTTTCTGATACCTATTCGCTTTTAGCCATTCAAGGACCCAAGGCTGTAGAGGCTATGCAAAGCCTTACCAAGCTGTCTTTAAAAGACATTCCATTTTACCATTTTGAAGTTGGAAGCTTTGCAGGTCTTGACAACCTTATTATCTCTGCCACTGGTTACACGGGTTCTGGAGGTTTTGAAATTTATTGTAAAAATGAGGTAGCTAAACAGCTATGGGATAAGGTGTTTGAAGCGGGTGCGTCCTATGGCATTAAACCCATTGGTCTTGCAGCCAGGGACACCTTGCGTTTAGAAATGGGGTACTGCTTGTATGGCAATGACCTCAACGACAGCACCTCGCCCATAGAAGCCGGCTTGGGCTGGATTACAAAGTTTACCAAAGACTTTGTAAATGCTCCTGCTTTATTGGCACAAAAAGAAACAGGAGTCTTCAAAAAATTAACCGCCTTTAGCCTTACAGAAAGAGGCATACCCAGACAGGGATATGCTATTTTAGACGCCCAAGGGAATAAAATTGGAACGGTGACCTCAGGAACCATGTCTCCATCTCTAGGAGTTGGAATAGGTTTGGGCTATATAGACGCCCCACACCATACCTTAGACACGGATATTTTTATTGAAGTAAGAAATAAAAGCCTTGCGGCTAAGGTTGTTAAATTGCCTTTTTATAAGGCTTAGGTGTTAACACAAACAGACCAAGAACGGACGCCCATCCATTAAATGGCATTCTTAAATCTTGAATCTCTCTTTTGAAAATAAAAAAAATACTCATCTTGGGTGCCAGTGGCTTTATAGGCGGAAGTCTATTTAGAGAACTCAGTCGTTTTTATGACTGTCATGGCACCTACTGCACCCAAGATTTGGCATACAGCAACAACAAGAGATTTTACCATTTTAATGTAGAAGAAGACGACGCCTTTGAACTCATTCACAACCTACAGCCCCAACTCATTATCTCTGCTCTTAGAGGTCCATTTAACGCCTTAATTACCACACACCAACACATCTCAGAATACCTGTTTCAGAGCCATTGTAAACTTATTTTCATGTCTTCTGCCAACGTCTTTGACGCCTACAGCAAATATCCCTCTTATGAGTTAGATAAAACCCTATCTGAGAGTGTGTATGGTCGTTTTCAAATTAAAATTGAAAATGCCCTACTCAGGCTCCCCAAAGAAAAGGTACTACTTTGCAGACTTCCCATGGTATTTGGTCAGGGGGCACCGAGAATCAAAGAGATTAGGCAGGCCATTATAGAAAAAACCGCCATTGAAGTTTTTCCAAACTTAATTGTAAATGTAAATACCCAAGATAAATTGTGTACCCAGCTGCTCTATCTGATAAATCAAAACGCTCATGGCATTTATCATCTAGGCAGCGAGGATTTGGTGCCGCACGAAGAATTCATACAGGAATTGGTACGCAAATTGAGATTGGGCAATCCCGTATACAAACGCATTTACACCACCAATGAGGACCGCTACTTGGCGGTCCTAGCAAAGGAAAATCCTTTGCCCGCTGCCCAAAACTTCTGCTACCAAGATTGTGTAAATGATCATTTTTAAAAAATTTTTAAAAGTAGGTCTAGAAAACTATCTTTACCAAAACAGATTACGCTATGGATAAAATGACAGACACACAGATACAAGAAAATTTAAAAGCACTCCCCCACTGGACCTATGCAGACGGTTTTCTGATTAGTACTTTTCAGTTCAATGACTTTAAAGAATGTTTTTCTGCCATGTGTAGAATTGCTTTTGAATGTGAAAAGCACGGACATCATCCAGATTGGAGCAACCGCTACAACAGGCTGCTTATAAAATTAGTGACTCATGACGCTCAGGGAGTTACCCAAAAAGATTTTGATCTTGCCGCTGCCATTGAGGAGTGTATGATTAGTAAAGGCTAAAAAGTTTAGGGGTAGTTTTAGGGCTATTTAGGGTTAGGGTGAAGCTAAGTTAAGTTTAGATTTAGGTTTAAGTGTAGAGTTAAGTTTAAGATTAGAGTCAGACTAACACTAACTAAAAACCATTTTTTGTAAGCCACCTCCTTCTTAAAAAACTAAAAAATATTACATTTGACGCTTTAACAAGCATAAAAACAAAAACCTATGGGAAGAGCTTTTGAATTCAGGAAAGCTAGAAAAATGAAGCGTTGGTCTGCCATGTCCAAAGCCTTTACTAGAATTGGAAAGGACATTGTAATGGCTGTTAAAGAAGGCGGTCCAGACCCAGATTCTAATGCCAGACTCAGAGCAGTTATACAAAATGCCAAGTCTGTGAACATGCCCAAAGACAATGTGGAACGGGCCATTAAAAGAGCCTCTGACAAGAGTCTCGGAGATTTTAAGGAAGTTCTATTTGAAGGCTATGCCCCACATGGTATTGCCATTTTGGTAGAAACTGCCACAGATAATAATACCAGAACCGTCGCTAATATTAGAAGTTACTTTAATAAATGTAACGGAAACCTTGGGACCTCTGGTTCTGTAGAGTTTATGTTTGACCATACGTGTAACTTTAGAATTCCCTCGGAGGGTATAGACCCAGAAGAATTAGAATTGGAGCTCATAGACTTTGGTGCAGAAGAGGTGTTTTTAGATGATGATGGCATTCTAATTTATGCCCCATTTGAAAGTTTTGGAGCCATCCAAAAAGAACTAGAGAGCAGAGGAATTGAAATTTTATCTTCAGGCTTTGAAAGAATTCCACAAGTTACCAAAGCCCTCAATGAAGAACAGGCAGCAGACGTAGAAAAGTTATTGGAAAAAATAGAGGAAGACGACGACGTTCAAAACGTGTATCACTCTATGCAGGAATAAATTTTACATTACGGAACATAAAAGTGGGGCCAAGGCCCCGCTTTTTTTATGCGTTATTTTTAAAGAAACCGTCTGCTGGATTCTTACCCAAGGCACCCTGATAAAAGTTTTCGAAAATTTCAAAATCTGCTGCTTTGTCATCAGTGGTATATACGGGCTCTGATATTTTTATTTGTTTGTGTCCATAGTCAAAAGTGACCAATATAATGGGTACCTGAGCGGTCTTTGCAATATAATAAAAGCCGGTTTTCCAAGTAGCTACTCTTTTTCTTGTCCCTTCTGGGGACAAGGCCAATCTAAACACCTTTCGCTCTTTAAATAGTGCAGCTGTGGCCTGTACCGTGTCTGCGTTTTTAGTGCGATCTATTGGTGCGCCTCCAGTCCATCTAAAAAACCATCCGTAGGGCCAGGCAAACAAACTTTTCTTTCCAATGTAATTTACCTCTATATTCCAGATCTTCCTCACTATTAAACCCAATAAAAAATCCCAGTTAGAGGTATGAGGTACTACGGCAATGACACATTTTTTCTCTGAGGGAAAGACCCCATTAAATTGCCAGCCCATAAGTTTGTGAAAAATGATTTTAGAAAAAAAACGCATAGGCTATGGCAATAGTAAAGAGGGTAGTAAACCAATGTGGTTCAAAGTGGTGTAATTTGTGTTGGAAGGGCTAGAAACCTCCTCGTGCTGCCATGTGGTATGAAAAGGCACGTGAATGGCTTGGGCTCCAATTTCTAATAAGGGCAAAACATCAGATTTCAAAGAGTTGCCTACCATTAAAAAGTGGGCCGGATTAATTTGTAAATGTTGGAGTAATTGGGCATAATTGTCTGCTTGCTTGTCGCTTAACACCTCTACATGATGAAAAAAGGAAGACAATCCTGATTTTTCTAATTTTCTTTCTTGGTCTAAGAGGTCTCCTTTAGTAAGTACGATCAGTCTGTAATGCGGGCTCAATGCTTCTAGTACCTCCCTAACTCCTTCTAAAACCTCTACAGGATGTAGGATCATTTTTTTACCCATTGCAAGAATGGCTTGCACATCTTTAGTACTTACCTGGCCGTTAGAGAGTTCTATAGCAGACTCTATCATGGATAGCATAAAGCCTTTTATTCCGTATCCGTAAACTGGCAAATTCTGCATCTCCTTCTTAAAAAGCTCCTGATCTACGGCATTGGGTGTCTCGTACTTAGACATGAGATTGGCAAATTTTGCCTCTGTGTCTCTAAAGTAAGTTTCATTTACCCAAAGGGTGTCATCTGCGTCAAATCCTATGACTTTTAAAGCTTCTGTTTTTATTTCCATGCGGCTCTGGCTTTTTCTAAATCTTCTGGTACATCTATCCCAATTCCTGCCTCAGCGGTTGGAACCATTTTTATTTTGTAGCCCTGCTCTAAATAGCGAATGGCCTCAATTTTTTCTGCTTTTTCAAGCGGTCCCATTGGCATATTTGGAAAATCGATTAAGGCTGCTTTTCTGAAAGCATAGACGCCTTTATGTCTGTAATATGTTAGATCTGTGCGGTCTCTTGGAAAAGGAATGGGTGCTCTTGAAAAATACAAGGCATTGGAGTACTTGTCTACTATTACTTTTACGGCATTTGGGCTTTCAATTTCCAGTGGGTCTGTAATGGGATACATGAGAGAGGCTAATGAGATCTCCTGAGAGGCATCGGCGGTGAAAACCGCCAACAAAGAAGACAAACTTTGGGGGTCTATAAAAGGTTCATCTCCCTGCACATTTACTATGATATCTGCTTCTAGATGATGGGCTGCAGCGGCAATTCTGTCCGAACCGCACTCGTAGTATCCTTCACTCATAATGACTTTACCCCCCTGTTTCTCTATAAGCTCGTAGATCTTGGGGTGGTCTGTGACCACATAAACTTCTGAAAACAATTGGGTGGCTACTACCGCTTCGTAGGTTCTGAGTATGACTGGCTTACCCATTAAGTCCTGCATGAGTTTAGCTGGAAACCGGCTGGCTGCGTAGCGTGCAGGGATCATGGCAATGGACTTGAGGGGTGTAGAATGGACAATCATGGATTTATATTGGTTTGTAAATATAGGTCTATGCACTTAAATTTCCTCAAAAAAACGCTCCTTAAATCCTATGAGATACAATTTCTTTTTAGCTCTTGTGATGGCTGTGTACAACCATCTCAAATACTCTTTATCTATGCCGTTTGGCAAATAAGGTTGCTCTACAAAAACGGTGTCCCACTGCCCCCCTTGAGATTTATGACAGGTTATAGCGTAGGAGAATTTAACTTGTAAAGCATTGAAAAACTTATTGTTTTTAATACTCAAAAACTTTTTATAATTGGATTTTTCTGAGGCGTAATCCTCGGAAACCGCCTGATACAATTTATTGCCGTCCTCATAGGATAGGGATGGAGATTCTGCCGCTATAGTGTCTAAGAGTAAAACGGTTTCAAAGGGCTTTTGGTTGGGATAATCTACCATACGTACCTTAACCTCTGCAAAGCGAAAGCCGTATAATTCCTTGATTGCAAAAATTTCTAGAATTTCTATGATATCTCCATTGGCAATAAAACCGGCCTCTGAAGTTGGGTCTAACCAAAAATAGTTGTTTTTAACTACCATCATATAGTCTCCTGTAGACAGTTCATTTTCTAAAAATAAAATTCTACTTCGGATACTTTCATTGTAGAGATTGGCCCTTTTGTTGGAGCGTACTATAAAGGCGGTTTCTTCCTTTCCCCCTTGGGAATAGGCGTCTTCTATGGCCTCCTGAATGTCATGGCCTTCCACGAGTCTTACTATATCTGAAAATCCCTCTAAGGAAAATTGGAAGTGCTCAAAGAATTCACTTTCTAGCTGATCTCTCAACAAGGTAGCATTGAAGAGTATACCAGAGTCTGCCGCCTGCCTTACTACCTCATCTAAGGACACTAAGGGAACTGTTTTAGCGTAATTTAATATAAGCCTATCTTGGTCTAGTGCGGGGCTTATATTAAGGTGCACCGGAGGTAGCTGGGCTACGTCTCCCACCAATATAAGTTTACATTTATGACCAGAATAAACATAAGAAATAAGGTCGTCCAATAAAGCACCAGCTCCTTTTAAACCACTACTTTCATTAGTGTCTGGTATCATAGAAGCCTCGTCTACAATAAATATAGTATGGCGGTGTTTGTTGGGTGCCTTTGTGAATTGCACCCCGCCACCCGAGACTTTCTTTGGAAAATATATTTTTCTGTGAATGGTGTAAGCCGTGGTGTTGGCATACTGAGACATTACTTTTGCAGCCCTACCGGTAGGAGCCAATAAAACGGCTTTGTATTTCACCTGCCAAAGCTGGTTTACCAAGGTACCCATAAGAGTAGTTTTTCCAGTACCTGCATAGCCTTTTAAAAGCAATAGCTCCTCTGAATTTGAGTTACAAACAAATGCAGCTAAAGCGGCCAGAGCCTCAGACTGTTTTAGGGTTGGCTCATGTGGAAATTTAGTTTTTAAATGGGCTAAGAAGTCTTGGGCAGAAGGGCTTGTCATAGCCTCAAAGATAATACGTAAAATTAAGGACAAATACTTTTGCGATTAAAAAAAAATTGTAGATTTGTGAAACCACTAAATTTTAAATAAAACGATTATAATGAAGACTGTATTGAAACTTGTACTTTGGGCGCTATCTATTGTTTTTGCCTACATGATTTACCTCTCAGTAAATGCTCCAATAGAATTTAAGAAAGTAAAGCAAGAGCGTTACACCAAAGTCATTAATACAATGAAAGATATTAGAAATTCTCAAGAAGCCTACAGAGCTGTAAATGGAGAATTTGCGAAAGATTTCGCGTCTTTAGTTGCTTTTGTTGACTCTGCCAATTACACCATTACACAACAAAGAGATTCTTCTTTTTACGAATACGACAAAGTGTATAGAATAGATATGCTTAGAGAAGTTAAAATCATTGACACCCTTGGCTTTATTTCTGTTAAAGACTCTTTATTCAAGCAAGACACACGTTATAAAAACATGATGAATGTCCCTTATGCTCAAAACAATGAGAAATTCAATATGGAAGCTAAGGTCATTCGCAAAAATGACTACAGGGTACCTGTATTTAAATTATGGGTAGACAAGAATATCATACTTTATGACCAACCAGCAGATCTTTTGGCTGCTGAAAATGCTCAGATGAGTGTAGAGGAAGTAAACGGT
Source organism: Flavobacteriaceae bacterium LSUCC0859 (assembly GCA_022239325.1). GTDB lineage: Bacteria > Bacteroidota > Bacteroidia > Flavobacteriales > Flavobacteriaceae > MAG-120531. The sequence goes on from JAKOGP010000001.1 coordinate 147,626, forward strand.
CCTCAAATTATTGTAGGATCTTTAGAAGACGTGAGTACCAACGGAAACTGGCCTCCAATCTACGATAAGAAAAAGAAAAACTAAAGTTTGAACCCAACTCGTTCATACGAACATACCAGACTGTCCATTCAATTGAGTTTGAATGGACTTTCTTTTTGTATCACAGACACGGTGAGTCAGGAACTTATTGCGGCCAAAAGAGTGCATTTTGACACACCCATTGAGGAACATGCGATTGTAGAAAACTTATCCAAGTTCCTACAAACTCACAAACTGCTGGAACACTCTTACGAATCTGTGATTGTTATCCAAAGTAACCCCTTATTTAATATTGTCCCAAAGGCCCTTTTTGACGAAAGCCATATAGGTAATTATCTTAAATTTAACACCCAAATACTGCCTTCAGATGAGATGGCATTTGACCTTTTGGACCCTGTAGAAATCGCTGTAGTTTACATTCCCTTTACAGCAGCTAACAATCTTATTTTTGATCATTTTGGACCCTTTGAGTACAAACATGACTCCACGGTTCACATCTCTGAAATATTGAGCATACAACACCAATCAGATGAGGTAGATGGCTATTTTCACTTGGACCAAAACACACTTCACATGACGGTAATTGAAAACCGTAAACTACTATTTCACAACCAATTTTCTATAAAAAGTCCTGAAGATTTTTTATACTTTATCCTATTTAGTCTAGAGCAACTGGGTATAGACCCTCAGAAACTTCAAGCGCATTTTTACGGGGATATATCTGCAGACAATCCCTATTTCAAAATGGCGAGTAGCTATCTCAATAACTGCCTTATCTTTAGACCTAGCCATGAGCAAAGTATTTCAGAAAACCTCCTTGAAGAAGATTTTGATAGGATTTTACTAAACGCCTAAACCATGAGAATAATTTCAGGCTTACACAAGGGGAGAAAAATAACTGCCCCTAAAAATTTACCTATCAGACCTACTACAGATATGGCCAAAGAGGCCCTATTTAATATTCTAAACAACCAGTATTACTTTGACGAAATTTCTGTCTTAGATCTGTTTGCCGGTAGTGGAAATATCAGTTACGAATTTGCCTCTAGAGGCTGTAAACAGCTTATGGCTATTGAAATTCACCCTGGATGTACAGATTTTATTGAAAAAACTGCTAAAAGTTTAGAGCTACCTATTCGTGTTTTAAAATCTGATGTGGCCACTTTTATGCATAAAACAACAGATCTATTTGACGTTATTTTTGCAGACCCTCCTTATGCACTTTCTGTAGAAGAATTTGAGCAGATTGCTCAAATCACATTTGAAAGAGATTTACTTTTAGACGGAGGGGTATTGGTGATAGAGCATGAAAAACATATGGATCTCTCTCAGGTTCCTTTTTTTAGCTCGTCTAGAAAGTACGGCTCTAGTGTTTTTAGTTTTTTTGAAAAAAAAAGCAGGCCATAAGCCGGATTCTGTAACGTCTAAAGACGCCCTTATCATTTATCTAGGCCTCTAGTTACCCAAAGGCTCTAACCGCCTACCCTCTAACTCGAACTTGCCGCTCTCAAACGTTAGTTTACATGGCGTTGCACCGCATAGAGTTTACCTGGTTTCACTACAGCATAACCTGTACTTGCTTTCTGTTGCACTTGTCCTCGCTTTACAGCGGACGGGCGTTACCCGCTATGCTGCAATAGGGTGTCCGGACTTTCCTCTCGGCAGTAAACTGCCCAGCGATAAGGTAGCCTGCTTTGGAGCAAATATAGTTAGAAGCTAGAAAGAACCCCCGTTATTTGTTGATAAAATAAGAATATTAAATACCAGATATTGGGCATTTAAGCATGGCTATTTTTATATTTGTGTAAGACTCTTAAATCAAATCTATTGGAACCCTTTCTTGTATCTGCTAGAAAATACAGACCCCTACACTTTAACCAAGTAGTGGGCCAGCATGCTATTACTAGTACCCTAGAAAAGGCCATTGAGAGTGATCATCTCGCACAAGCTTTGCTTTTCTGTGGTCCCAGAGGGGTTGGAAAAACAAGTTGTGCCAGAATTTTAGCTAAAAAAATTAATGAGCAACAGCTGGGTGTCTCTTCAGAGGAGGACTATGCGTTTAATATTTTTGAATTAGACGCGGCTTCTAACAACTCTGTAGACGACATTAGAAACCTGGTAGATCAGGTTCGAATACCCCCTCAAAAGGGCGCCTACAAAATATATATTATAGATGAGGTACACATGCTCTCTACTGCAGCATTTAACGCCTTTCTGAAAACACTAGAAGAGCCACCAAAACACGCTATTTTTATTCTAGCCACCACAGAGAAACACAAAATAATCCCCACCATACTCTCCAGATGTCAGATTTACGACTTTAGGAGAATTACGGTACAAGATATTGCGCAACATCTGGGAGTTATTGCGAAGGACCAAGGCATTCAGGCAGACCCTGAGGCCCTGCACCTCATAGCTCAAAAAGCAGATGGTGCTTTGCGTGACGCCTTGTCTATATTTGACAGGATTGCCAGTTACTCTGGCCAGGAACTCAGTAGGCAAGCTGTGAGTGAAAATTTAAATATCCTGGATTATGACACCTACTTTAAAGCCACAGATTTTATAATTGCTGGGGACATTCCAAGTCTCTTATTACTCTTTAATCAGTGTGTAGGCATGGGGTTTGACGGCCACCACTTTATACAAGGTCTAGCAGCCCACTTCAGAGATTTAATGCTGGGGCACTATCCTGCTACTATTTCCCTCATGGAAGTAGGCGAGGAAACCAAAGGACGTTATGCCTCCCAATGCAAATCCATAGCTCCCTCAGATGTATTAAAGGCCATAGATATTGCGAATAGCTGTGATTTAGATTACAAGCACGCTAAAAACCAGCGCCTATTAGTAGAAATTGCGCTCATGAAATTAGCCTCCATTGTAAACCATGGAGAAAAAAAAAACCATAGCCTAAACGCAGAAGTTAAAATCATTCCTCCAGCGGAGTTTAAAGACCATCAAGCGGTTCACCACCCGGTTACAGCTTTAAATCCTTCACAGACCACAGAGCCTCTCACCCCCACTGAAGTTAAACTGGAGACCAGTCCTGAGGTGTATGAGAAAACAGAGGCTCCTATTGCTGAAAATACTAAACTAAAACTGGAGACCAATCCTGAGATGTATGAGAAAACAGAGGCTACACCACAGGATGGGGAAGCATCTGAAGTAAAGAGTCGTTTTCAAACCTCCAATCTTCAAATAGAAAGAAAGCAGGGGGTTTCTGGATTGTCCTTGGCTAGTTTAAAAGCTAAAAAGGCCCATGAATTGGCTCAAAAAGACCAAGTTTCAGAGCAGGGTCCCCTGATTGAAGATCCATTTACAGAAACAGAACTCAGGTCTCACTGGAATACTTATGTGGCACAAATAGAAAAGGAAGGTCAAAAAATAATAGCCTCTAACCTCAATGCAGACCCGCCCAGACTCAAAGAAGGTTTTGTAATAGAAATTACCCTGCCCAACGACACCATGAAAAAAGAAGTAGAAAGGGCACAATCCGGGGTGTTAGACTACCTAAAAAAGAAGCTCAACAACTATTCCATTAGTTTAGAGGTACAGGTGAGTGAGAGTATGGACACTAAATATGCCTTTACCCCAGAGGAAAAATATGAAAAAATTAGAGAAAAAAATCCTGCAGTAGATCTACTGAGGCGTACTTTTGATCTTGATTTACAATAACTAATATGCTAGGTTTAAAACTTCCCACAGACCCAAGATGGGTCAATATTGTAGAAAAAAATATTGATGATATTCTCACAGATCATGCATTCTGTGAACAAAAAGCAGCAAGTACTGCTATCTCTCTCATTGTGAGTTTTCCTGAGTACACGGATCTTGTAAATGAAATGGTGGCATTGGTGAGAGAGGAAATGGGGCATTTTAAAATGGTACACGACCTAATTACTGCAAGGGGCAAAGTATTGGGTAGGGATAGAAAAGACCATTATGTGATAGCACTTTTAGGCTTTTTCCCAAAAGGGGGAAGCAGAACCACCCAATTGGTGCACAGACTGCTTATAGCCGGGCTTATAGAAGCCAGAAGCTGTGAGCGCTTTAGATTACTATCTGAGGAGTTAGAAGACGCAGATCTTAGAGAGTTTTACAGAAAACTAATGATTAGTGAGGCGGGTCACTACACCATGTTTTTAAAATTCGCAAGGCAGTACGGAGACCGAAAAGAAGTAGACCAGAAATGGGAGGCCATATTAAAATTTGAAGCCCAAATTATGAAGGATTTAGGGCACACAGAACTCATTCACGGTTAACAGCCACACCAAGTATGGGACTAATTCTCTAATTGGTTTTTGTAATAATCATACATGGCAAACTGAGAGCGCAAAGGAGCACTTTCTAACTTTCTGTATGGGCTTTCCTGTTGGTCTGTAAGCCACCTAGACTTGGTGTTGTCTTCCCAAGACATATTAAAGGTATCTATGAGCTCCTTCTTAATATCTGTGTCATAAATTGGACAACCTACCTCTACCCTGTAATCTAAATTTCTTGTCATCCAATCTGCAGAAGAAATATAAATTTTAGGGTCGTTGTCATTTCCAAAAATAAAGAGTCTGGTGTGCTCCAAAAACTTGTCAATCACACTGATTACCTCAATATTCTCACTCATACCAGGAATACCTGGAACCAAACAACAAATACCCCTAATGATTAATTGAATTTTTACTCCTGCTCTAGAGGCTTCATATAGCTTGTCTATCATCTTATAGGAGGTAAAACTATTCATTTTGATTTTTATAGAGGCCTCTTTTCCTGCCTTAGCAAAGGCAATTTCCTTGTCTATAAGCTTCTTGAATACATTTTTTGTGTAGTGGGGAGACACAATAAGATGCTTGTACTTATGAATTTTATAAGTAGTTTCAAAAAAATCGAAAACTTTGTCTAGCTCTTTTAAAATAGGGTCATGCGCAGTAAACAAAGTGTAATCTGTATAAATTCTGGCAGTAGACTCATTAAAGTTACCCGTACTCACAAAACCGTATCTCTTGAGGTTCGTACCTTCTTCTCTCTCTATGAGACATATTTTTGAGTGCACCTTTAAACCGCGAACCCCAAAGATTAATTTAACACCCTCTGCCTGTAATTTCTCTGCATATTCAATATTGGCATGTTCGTCAAATCTTGCCTGAAGCTCAATTTGAACAGTCACTTGTTTCCCGTTCTTCACGGCATTGATCAATGAAGCAGCAACCTGAGAATTATTAGCCAATCGGTATACCGTAATTTTTATGGTTTTTACTTTCGGATCAAGGGCAGCTTCTTTTAAAAACCTGGTAATATAGGAGAAAGTATGGTAAGGTGTGTACTGCAAAAAGTCCTTTTCTGCAATATATTGGAGTAAGCTACCCTCTGGCGGAACCCCTTTTACTGGGAGCGGTGTAGTTTTGGAGTATAATAAATCTTCCCTTCCTAAACTAGGAAAACTCATATAGTCCCTCCTATTGTGATACCTACCTCCAGGAATTACAGAGTCCGTCCCCTCAATCTTCATTTTGTCTTTTAAAAACTTCAGGGTGTCCTTTTCTATACTCATATCGTATACAAAACGAACAGGATCTGATATTTTACGCTCCTCTACACTTTCGTATATTTTTTCTATAAAACTCTTGCTCAAATCATTGTCCATATCTAACTCTGCGTCTCTGGTGATTTTAATCATGTGAGCAGCAATTTTAGTGTAGGTAAACATATTGAAAATCTTGTCCAGATTAAACCGAATGATGTCGTCTAACATCATAATGTATTGCTTGTCTCCCTCGCTAGGAAGTACTACAAAACGATTAACACTTTTAGGAATTTCTATCAGGGCATACCTAAGGTCTTTTTTTCGTCTAATTCTACTAAGCGCTCCAGCCTCAGATTCCTCTAAAGGCAAGGTCATCTTAACGGCTAGGTAAGCAGCGGTGTCTTTTAAAGTAGGGAAATCTGTTAAATCATTTAAGATGATGGTCATCAAAACCGGACTCACCTTTTGGGTAAAATAATCTGAAATAAAAGCAGCCTGGTCTGCACGGACCTCTTTCTCGTTAATCAAGAAAATATTTTTTCCTTCTAACTCCAGCTCAATATCATTGAGAATCTCTAGAGATTTTTTTTGCTGGGCAATTACAATAGAGGTAATCTCTGCTAAGAGCGCCTTGGGCTTTTCGTCGCCAAGAGCTCCTTTGAGTTTGGCCCCTGCGTCTACTACCCTTTTTACCGTAGCATAGCGTACCTTAAAGAATTCATCTAAGTTATTGGAGAAAATACCCAAGAATCTAAAACGTTCAATGAGTGGCGTATTAGGGTCTGCGCTTTCTTGCAATACGCGTTCATTAAAACGCAGCCAACTAATTTCTCTATTGATATATTGATTCTTTGTCATAAATAATACCTTGAACAACTAAAATACAAAAGTAAGATAGTTTGTATAAGATAGCGTTATTAAAATGTAAGTAAGAAGTCATTTTTTTATGGAGCCAAACGTTCTATGCGCCAGTCCAAATTTTCTTGAAGACTATAGCGAATGCGATCATGCAATCTGTTAGGCCTGCCTTGCCAGAATTCTATAGACTGGGGTCTCACTAGATAGCCTCCCCAATGGGCAGGCCTTAGAATAGGTTCATTTTCAGACCTAGCTTCTATTTCTTTCAAAGAAGACTCTAAAACTTCTCTGGAGGGTATGACACTACTCTGATCGGAAACTACAGCTCCAATACGAGATCCCAGAGGTCTGGAGTCAAAATAATTGTCGGACACCTCTTGTGGCAATTTCTCTGCACGCCCTTTTATAATTACTTGTCTTTCCATGCTTGGCCAGAAAAAAGACAAACAAACATTAGGGTCGTTCTCAATAGCTCTTCCCTTTTCAGAATTGTAATTGGTATAAAAGACAAAACCGTCTTCGTTGTATTTCTTTAAAAGCACTACCCTAGTCTTTGGAAAACCATCCAAGCCAATAGAAGCCAAGCTCATAGCATTGGGCTCATCTGTGGTCTCAGACTGCTCCACTTCAAAGAACCAAGTTTGGAACTGTTGCATGGGGTTTTCTGAAATATGGGCTTCTTCTAATGCCTGTTTTTCATAAGATTTTCTGTAAGTTCCTAAATCTTTTTCCATGACACATATTTTTAATTCAAAGATAGGAAAACGAAGGCTAACATCATATGCTGTATCTTTACAGCAACCCATAAAAGGCTACATAAAAAAGTGATTAAAAAGAAATACATCTTATTTGACGGCAGCTGTGGGCTTTGTAACAGCGCGGTACTCTTTGTTGCTAAAAGAGACATTAAAGATATATTTCAATTGGTTTCTAGCCAGTCTCAATTGGGTATAACACTTTTAAAAAAACACCACATAGAGGGGCTAGAAAGGAGCAGTGTCATACTCCTTGGCCAACAAGGACAAATACAAACTAAAAGCAAGGCTGTTATTTATATTTTAAAAGAATTGCCAATGGGCGGGCTTTGGAGCTTTCTACTTAGAATAATTCCCAATTGTATTAGGGACATTGTTTATGATTTTATAGCAAGGAATAGGTCTTGGTTCACCCAAAAGAATAGTTGTGAAATTCCCAGTGCAGCAATACGCCATAAAATCACCTCCAAATAAACTACTCCGCTTAAAATAAAAAATAACGCCATAAAATCACCTCCAAATAAACTACTCCGCTTAAAATAAACTACCCCGCTTAAATTAAACTTCTTAACGTGATATTAACTTCTTAGTGTAAAATAAAGCTGTTCAGCTTATAAGACCCAGTGCAAAGCATTCCATAGCACCCTTTCAAAAAGCAAAAAAATACGGATTCTTGTAAGTTTTAAAACTCAAAACTCAGGCCGTCATCTCCCAAATAAGTCTTTGGAAAAACCTCTGAGGCCTCTTCTTTAAAAAGCGCTATCTTCTCATAACGGGTAGAGTAATGCCCTAATATAAGCTGCCCTACCCCAGCTGCTGCGGCAATATGTGCCGCTTGCTTGGCCGTAGCATGCTTGGTTTTGGTGGCCAGTGCTAGCTCAGACTCTAAAAAGGTACTCTCGTGATAAAGAGCGTCTACCCCTTTTATCTGCGGAACAATCTCTGGGAAATAAGCAGTGTCACTGCAATAGGCGTAGCGCTTGGGCGCGGGCGGGTCCATAGAGAGTTCTCTATTAGGCACCAGATTCCCTAAGGCATTTGGCACGTCTTTACCATCCTTAATATTTTGAAAATAGCAACGGTCTACCCCGTGATGGCTCACGGCTCGCACATCTAATTTACGAGGACCTTCTTTTTCCGCTATCAAAAAACCATTGGTATAAATGCGATGGTCCAAAGGAATGGTGGTAACGCTTAGCTTTTCATCTTCAAAAATGAGTTCGGGACTCGGGCTGGTCAATTCGTGAAAATGTAAGGGATATTGGGTCCAGGAGTCTCCGAGTTTTAAGAGCAGGGTCACCGCCTCTTTAATCCCTTTTGGACCGTAAATATGCAGCGGATTTACCCTTCCCAACAAACGAAAGGTAGCAACCAATCCTGGCAAACCAAAAAAATGATCTCCGTGTAAATGGGAAATAAATATGTGATTGATCTTAGAAAATCTAATTTTAAGTTTTCTGAGCTGTACCTGAGTGCCTTCTCCACAATCCAGAAGAAACAGATGGTTTTTAACCTCTAAAACCTGAGCGGTAGGGTTGGTTAATGTCCTAGGTGTGGCGGCGTAACAGCCAAGAATGCTTAGTTTCAAATGCCAAGGTCCCTTTCTATTTCCTCCATTTCTATTACATCCAGGGCCTCTTGGAGTGTAGGAACCACCTCTACATGCTCTGGAGCAGTGTCGTAATCCAATGCGTCTGTGACTAGCACAAAAGATTTTCTCAATTCCTTATGAGCAGCTGAAAGCTCTTCTATCAATGAAAGTGCAGCGCCTGCTATGTCTTGCTTAGCTAAGAGGACTAAGACCAGATGTTGGCTGTTTAATGAGGGCCACTGCTGCTGTAATTGCGATAAAAAATCTGTAAGAAGTTCTGATTTTTGAGTAAGTATGGCAATGTTATTTTGCGTACTAATTTGCATGCTATTTAATGTTTGAGGCCAAGAGGTAAATAACAGCCATTCTCACTGCTACCCCATTTTCTACCTGATTTAAAATAATAGACTGCTCAGAGTCTGCTACTTCAGAGGTAATCTCCACCCCTCTGTTAATGGGGCCAGGGTGCATGATCACAATTTCCTTGTTTAAACTATCTAATAAAGGTTTGTTTAGCCCGTACAACTGGGTGTATTCTCTGGTACTTGGAAAGTAACTAATGTCCATTCTCTCGTTTTGAACTCTGAGCATATTGGCAACGTCACACCATTCTAAGGCCTTTTTAAGGTTGGTTTCTACCCCTACCCCAAGAGACTCAATATACTTGGGAAGGAGAGTTTTTGGGCCACAAACTTTCACTTCTGCTCCTTGCAATTTAAGGGCGTATATATTAGAAAGCGCTACCCTAGAGTGTAAAATATCCCCAACAATGACTACTTTTTTACCACCCACATCGCCCAGTTTTTCACGAATAGAATAACTATCTAAAAGGGCTTGGGTCGGATGTTCATGAGCACCATCACCTGCATTTATAATAGATGCTTTAATATGCTTGGAAAGCAAAACCCCGGCTCCGGGGTCTGGATGTCGCATGACAACCATGTCTACCTTCATAGATAGAATATTGTTCACGGTGTCTATCAGGGTTTCCCCTTTTTTAACTGAAGACTGTGCAGCAGAAAAGTTTAGGACATCTGCAGAGAGTCTTTTCTCTGCCAATTCAAAAGAGAGTTTGGTCCTGGTAGAGTTTTCAAAAAATATGTTGGCAATGGTAATGTCTCTGAGAGAAGGAACTTTTTTAATGGGCCGGTTAATGACCTCTTTAAAATGGTCTGCCGTCTCAAAAATGAGCTGTATGTCTTTTTTGTTGAGATATTTAATCCCGAGTAAGTGTGGTACACTTAGTTGGCTCATAGCTTACTGCTGTTTGTTAATTAATCAAATACACCCGATCTTCCCCCTCTTGTTCCTTCCAACACACCTTCACTTTTTCTTCCATAATCACGTCTACCTGACGGCCTCTGTAATTGGGCTGAATGGGCAGGTGCCTGCTAAATCTTCTATCTATTAAAGTGAGGAGTTCTATTTCTTTGGGACGTCCAAAGCTCTGTATGGCTGTTAGCGCTGCGCGGATGCTCCTTCCTGTGTACAAGACGTCGTCTATAAGCACCACGTTTTTATTGTCTACCAGAAAGTCTATTTGGGTTTTATTGGCAGTTAGGGTTTTCCCATCCCGCCTAAAATCGTCTCTGAAAAAGGTAATGTCTAGAAAACCAAGGGAAATATTGGACACCTGGTAGTCCTTCTTCAAAATTTGGCTAAGCCGCTGAGCTAGAAAAATCCCTCTAGGTTGAAGTCCAATAAGTACCGTTTCTGAAAAATCCAAATGCCGCTCTAAGAGTTGGCAAGCCAATCGGTGAAGGATAATGTGAATTTCTTTTTCTGACAGCAGTACTTTTTGGCTCATAGGCTCCAATCTGGGCATTTGAGAGACAAAAATAGTCAATTTTTTCTATTACAGCCCCTTTGCGCATAGAATTGAGGGTATAAAAAAAGCCCGAGCGTTCGCTCGGGCTTTTTAAAATCTGTAGAGGGAAGCTTATGATTTTCCTTCCATCTTGTCTTTTAACGCTTGTAATGCTTCATTAGCGTCACCAAGGGTTGGCTTAGCCTCTTCTGCACTTGCCGCCTGCTTTTTAACAGCAGTTCGGATGTTGCGTTGCTCTTCTTCTCTAAAGATAGCAGTATGGCTTGCTACCACACGCTTAAATTCTTTATTGAATTCAATGATTTTAAATTGGGCTTCGTCTCCTTTTCCTAATTTAGAACCGTCTTCTTTTTCTAAGTGTCTGCTAGGTACAAAAGCTACAATGTCTTCATTGAAGTTAATGGTAGCACCTTTATCTACAATCTCACCAATAGTGGCTGTATGTAAAGAGTCTAAACCAAATTCAGCTTCGTATTTATCCCATGGGTTTTCCGTAGTTTGCTTGTGACCAAGACTTAATTTTCTGCCGTCTACATCCAATTCTAACACTTCTACCTCTAAGGTGTCACCTACGGCAACAAACTCAGATGGATGCTTAATTTTCTTAGTCCAAGAAAGATCAGAGATGTAGATTAAACCGTCAATTCCTTCTTCTAATTCTACAAAGACACCAAAGTTGGTGAAGTTTCTAACAATTCCTTTGTGCTTAGAAGCTACTGGGTATTTGCTAGTAATATCTGTCCAAGGATCTTGAGATAATTGCTTAATACCTAAAGACATTTTACGGTCTTCACGGTCTAAAGTAAGTACCACAGCTTCTACCTCATCTCCAACTTTTACAAAGTCTTGCGCAGAGCGTAAGTGTGTAGACCATGACATTTCAGAAACGTGAATTAATCCTTCTACGCCTTCTTCTACCTCTATAAAGGCACCGTAGTCTGCAATAACAACTACCTTACCTTTTACCTTGTCTCCAACTGCAATAGTTTCACTCAAGGCTTCCCATGGGTGCTTCTCTAATTGCTTAAGACCTAGTTGAATTCTAGATTTGTTGTCGTCAAAGTCTAGGATCACAACGTTTAATTTCTGATCTAATTCTACCACCTCATTTGGATGGTTAATTCTAGACCAAGAAAGATCTGTAATGTGAACCAAACCATCTACACCACCAAGATCGATGAACACACCATAAGAAGTAATGTTTTTAACCACACCTTCTAATACCTGTCCTTTTTCTAACTGGCCAATGATTTCTTTTTTCTGCTCTTCAATGTCTGCCTCAATAAGGGCTTTATGAGAAACAACTACGTTTTTGAATTCGTGGTTAATCTTAACAACTTTGAATTCCATAGTTTTACCAACGTATTGGTCGTAATCTCTAATAGGCTTCACGTCTATTTGAGAACCAGGTAAGAAAGCCTCAATTCCAAATACGTCTACGATCATACCTCCTTTAGTTCTGCACTTCACAAATCCGTTTACTACCTCTTCTTTGTCATGCGCATTGTTCACGCGGTCCCAAGCTTTGATGGTTCTGGCTTTTCTGTGAGAAAGTACCAACTGTCCTGTTTTATCTTCACGAATGTCTATAAGCACCTCTACCTCATCTCCTACTTTAAGATCTGGGTTGTAACGGAACTCATTCAATGAAATAACGCCTTCAGATTTAGCGTTAATGTCAATAATAGCTTCTCTGTCTGTTAGGTAAACTACTTTTCCTAACACTACTTCTTCATCTGCAGTGTCTACGAAATTGGCAGATACTAGGGTTTCAAATTCTTGCAATTTAGAGTCGTCTACACGCTCAATACCTTGCTCGTACTTGTCCCAGTTAAAATCTGCTAAGAATTTTTTTGGATCTTGCACCTGAGGTGCTTGTTTTGTTTCTGTAGCTACTACTTCGTTTTCAGCAGCTGGATTTGTGTTTTCTTCAGTCATTTTGAAGATAAAATTTGTATTCTACGGCCTTACAAGAGCTAGCGAATTCCGCAGAAGTTGTGAGTTAACATTAAATAATTCCCTTTAATCTCTTGATTATTCGCTAAAAAGGGCTGCAAAAATACAATTAAATTCTGTATTATCAAACCAAAAAAAGCCCCTAATGTATAGGGGCATGCTGTAATGTGTTTTGTCTATTATAAGTAGGTAGAAACTAAGACGCAATAAGGGCTTTTGCATGGCTTAGAATGCGCTCCAACTGCTCCTTTAAACCCATATCACTGTTGTCTATTTCAATGGCTCCAGCAGCTTTAGTAAGTGGGGAAGTTTCCCTGTGAGAATCTATGTAATCTCTTTCTTGAACGTTTTTTAGCACTTCTTCATAAGTCACCTGCTCTCCCTTATCTATGAGTTCTTTATAGCGCCTGTGAGCTCTGGTGTCTGCAGAGGCTGTGAGGTACAGTTTGAGTTCTGCGTCTGGAAATACCACGGTACCAATGTCTCTGCCGTCCATCACAACTCCTTTTTGGGCCCCCATTTGTTGCTGCATGGCTACCAATTTCTCACGCACCTCCGCAAGGGCAGCTACAGGACTTACTTGCTGTGAGACCCCTAAGGTTCTTATAGGTACTTCTACATTTTCTCCGTTTAAAAACATGGCGGCCACCCGAAGCTCAGGGTCAAATTCAAAATGCAAAGAAATCTGATCTAAAGCCCCTATCAAAGAAGCCGCATCTAAACCATGCGCTCCAATATACCCTCTCTGCATGGCAAAGTAGGTAACCGCTCTATACATGGCACCACTGTCTACATAAATATACCCTAATTCTTTGGCCAGTTGCTTGGCAATGGTGCTCTTCCCGGTAGAAGAAAAGCCGTCTATGGCAATGGTGATTTTTTTCATGCGTATTCTATAAAGCGCTATAGGCTATTTATTTACTGTTGCACTAAGCCATTGTTTGGCATGGGCTACTTTTTCTTTGGTTAAAGCTAAATCAATCACCTCACTCATCTCTGAAACGTAGTGAAAAGTTAAGCCTTTGAGATAGGTTTCATTAATCTCTAAAATATCTTTTTTATTGTCTTTGCAGAGAATTATCTCTTTAATATGAGCCCGCTTGGCAGCTAATATTTTTTCTTTTATACCACCCACTGGAAGCACTTTTCCTCGGAGTGTAATTTCTCCTGTCATGGCCAAGCGAGACTTCACTTTACGTTGGGTAAACAAGGAGACTAAAGAGGTAAGCATAGTAATCCCTGCGCTTGGACCGTCTTTAGGTGTAGCTCCCTCCGGCACGTGAATATGAACGTTATGCCCCTCAAATACATCGGCCGTAAGGCCATATTCTTCTGCATGGGCCTTAATATACTCCATAGCTATAGTGGCAGACTCTTTCATTACTTTTCCTAGGTTCCCAGTAATATTTAAACCGCCTTTTCCCTTAGATAATATAGACTCTATAAACAAAATATCGCCCCCAACAGAAGTCCATGCCAAGCCGGTAACTACTCCGGCTACCTTGTTATTTTCGTATTTATCACGCTCCATTCTAGGGGCGCCTAAAACTTTTTCAATATGCTCGTTAGACACTTTTACTTCATAGGGCTCTTCCATGGCAATAGATTTGGCGGTGTTTCTCACCATTTTAGCCAATTGCTTGTCTAAGTTTCTCACACCAGACTCCCTGGTGTAACCCGCCACAATCTTTTCCAGCTGGGGCTTGGCTATTTTAATCTGATCCGGCTTCACACCGTGTTCCTTGAGCTGCTTGGGCAATAGGTGGCGTTTGCCAATTTCTACTTTCTCCTCAATGGTGTAACCGCTTACATTAATGAGCTCCATACGGTCCAATAAGGCTGGCTGTATGCTGCCTAGGCTATTTGCCGTGGCAATAAACAACACCTTTGAAAGGTCATAGCCCATCTCCAAGAAATTGTCGTGAAAATCGGTGTTTTGTTCTGGGTCTAACACCTCTAACAAAGCAGAAGAGGGGTCTCCCTGATAAGAATTGGAGAGCTTATCTATCTCATCTAAAACAAATACGGGGTTTGAGGTACCTGCCTTTTTTAGGCTTTGTAATACCCTACCTGGCATGGCGCCAATATAAGTCTTTCTGTGGCCCCTGATCTCTGCCTCATCTCTTAAACCTCCCAAAGACATACGTACGTATTCTCTACCTAAAGACTCTGCTATAGATTTTCCCAAAGAGGTCTTTCCTACGCCCGGAGGTCCATGTAGACAAATGATGGGAGACTTCATGTCATTTCTAAGCTTTAAAACGGCTAAATGCTCTATAATTCTGCGTTTCACGTCTTCTAAGCCAAAATGATCTCTGTCTAATATTTTTTGAGCGCGTTTTAAGTCAAAAACGTCTTTTGAATAGTGCTCCCATGGAAGCTCTAAGTACAATTCGAGATAATTGCGCTGTATGGAATACTCTGCAACCTGTGGGTTCATGCGTTGCAATTTGCCAAGTTCTTTGTCAAATTGCTCGCCCACTTTTTTAGACCATTTTTTCTTCTTTGCTGCAGCTGCCATCTCATTCACCTCTTCCTCATAAGACACCCCACCCAACTCTTCTTGGATGGTTTTCATTTGCTGATGCAAGAAGTATTCCCGCTGCTGCTGGTCCAAATCTGTCCGAACCTTAGACTGAATGTCATTTTTAAGCTTGAGCTTTTGCATTTCTACATTCATGAATTTCAAGGTAGCCAGTGCGCGCTCTTGAAGGTTAGGCATTTCTAAAAGCTGCTGCTTTTCTTTATGTGTCACGGATAAATTAGAACACACAAAATTAATGAGGAAAGAATTGCTCTCAATATTTTTAATAGCAAAAGAGGCCTCTGAAGGCAGGTTGGGATTGTTTTTAATGATCTGTAAAGCCAATTCTTTAATAGAATCTATAATGGCTAAAAACTCTTTGCTGTCTGCCTCAGGACGCTGCTCTGGAGCTTCCTGAATACTTGCTGTAATATAAGGTTCTTCCGTGAGTACCTCAGAAATAGCAAAACGCTTCTTCCCCTGAATAATCACGGTGGTATTTCCGTCTGGCATTTTAAGCACCCTTAATATTCTGGCAACAGTTCCAATGCTATTGAGGTCTTTGGCCTTTGGATTTTCAGTGTCCTGATCTTTCTGAGAGACCACACCAATCACCTTGTCGCCATTATTTGCGTCCTTGATGAGCTGGATAGATTTGTCTCTTCCAGCTGTAATGGGAACCACCACTCCAGGAAACAAAACTGTATTTCTGAGTGGTAAAATTGGTAAAGAGACAGGCAGGGCTTCGTTGTTAATTTCCTCTTCGTCTTCCGGAGTCATTAAAGGAATTAATTCTGCGTCGTCCTCTAAACCTTGAAGTGACATACTGTCAATATTTAAAAAATTTGAATTACTCATAAGGTATGATCTCAGCCATTATGTCATTTAAAGACCTTAATAAACTGTTTTTTTTTATTTATAAAACTACTTTAAATGCCTTTCACTCTAGGCTGTGCCTGTCATTGGAGTGCTAGACTTCACCCCCTTTAAGACAATTTGCGTGCCATTGTGCTTGGCCGCAGTTACAAAAGAGCTTAGATTTTAATAATTCTCCCTAAAACTGTAACAAATAGGTGTAACTTGTATCTATAAGGTAAATGAATCTCTTTTTTGAGCTTGAACAACAGCACACATATAAGCCCACTCATTCAAGATTGCTTGGCCAATAAACAGGCCGCTCAATTTGAATTATACCAACAATACCACAAGGCCATGTACAACACCGCCCTTAGAATTGTGAGAGATCAAATGCTGGCAGAAGACGTTATGCAAGAGGCATTCCTTAGTGCTTTTGAAAAGTTAGACCAATTTAGTGGCTTGGTCACCTTTGGAGCTTGGTTAAAAAAGATTGTAATTAATAAGGCTATTGTAGCCTATAGAAAACAGAAAAAAGAAAGCAGTAGCCCTCTCGAAGAAGCGCTCTTGTATAGTTTTAGTCCTTCGGACGATGCCCCTTTGGAGGAAACACAAGGCTCTCATAAAAAAAAAGCGCAGCTGGTGCTTCAGACCATCTCAGGACTTAAGGAGAACTACAGACAGTCTTTACAACTGCACTTGGTAGAAGGTTTAAGTCATGAGGAGGTCACTGAAATACTTGGCATTAGTGAAGCCAACTGCAGAACTACGTATTCCAGAGCCAAAGCCAAATTAAGAACCCTATTAGAAAACAACCCCATATGGAAGACACTATAAAAAATATATTTTCAAAAGCACCAGATATTATCTCTAGCCAGTCTCCTCTAGAAGGGCATGAGGCTAGATTTTTAGAGCGGCTCAAGAAACACCCTATTACAAGTTTAGAATCCGCCAAACCCAAATTGGTTTGGCGTAAGAAAACCTTGCGTTTCTTAAGTGTTGCTGCAGGGATTGCCCTACTTTTTGGAGTATTTAAATGGGGGGCTCACACCCAATCTAAAAAAGCACAAATAGAAGCCATTTCTCCAAGTGCAGGCATGTTGTCAGATCAGTACGCCCTTCCCCTTGCCAAGGCCATTGAAAAGGTTACTACTGGTGTAACACCGCTGACTAAACCTCATATTGACAGGGCGATTTTAGAAATTTCCAAATTGGAAGAGGAACTAAAAGGCATGGAAACAGACTTACTTTCCGGAGGTAACACCAGACTTATTTTACAAGCTATGGTACTGAACTATCAGACCAGATTAGAACTTCTTGAGGAAGTATTAGACCGAGTAGAGACCATAAATAATTTAAATAAAAAAAGCGATGAAAATATCTAAACTAACAAAAACACTAAGCTTTGCCTTGCTATTCCCTACCCTACTATTGGCAAATCCTGTGCCTAGCAAATATGAAAAAGAGCGGGTTATTAAAAAGAATTTTAATGTGAGTGCAGCTGCACTGCTAAAGGTAGACAATGCCTACGGAAATCTGAGCATCACTAGCTGGAAAGAAAACCGCATAGAGATGGTCATTACCATTAAGGCAGACGGATATAGTGAAGACAAGGTCATAGAAAAAATAGAAGGAGTAGACATCCAATTTATGAACTCTAAAGACCTAGTTTCTGCCAAAACAATCTTCAACAACCAGAGAAATGGCTGGAGCTGGAATTGGGGCAACAACAATGTTAATTTATCAGTACACTACAGCATTAAAATGCCTGTAACCAATGCTGTAGACCTAGAAAATGATTATGGCAGCATCCTGATAGACCGATTAGACGGCCATGCCAAAATTGAATGTGATTACGGACGTATAGACATTGGGAGCCTCAATGGAGAAAACAACGAGCTTCATTTTGACTACACCTCTAAATCTAGTATTGGATACATTCGCTCTGGATCTATTGACGCAGACTACTCGGGTATGACCATTGAGAAAGCAGGTAATCTGTCTCTAGAAACAGATTATTCTTCCATAACCGTAAATGACATGGAAGATTTAGACTACAACGCAGACTACGGTAGCATAGAGATAGGCAAGGCGCACCACGTGAGAGGGGTGGGCGACTATATTGGAGTAAAATTAGGTGTATTACATGGAGAAGTCTCCTTAGACTCTGACTACGGTAGCATTAAAATTGAACAAATGGCAGCTAATGCTGGAAATTTGAACATTAACTCCAACTACACCGGCGTTAAAATTGGATACCACCCCAGTTATCATTTTCAATTTGAAATAGATACTAAGTACGCAGGGGTGAGTGGCAAGGATTATTTCGATTTGAGTATTTCGAAAGAAAAATCGAGTGAAAGATATTATAAAGGGAATTACGGGAGTCCTAATGCCAAAAATCAAGTACGCGTCACCAGCAAATACGGAGGAGTGTCCTTTATTAGAAAATAACAAAACTTTAAAACAACAATACCATGAAAAAAATAATACTATTAGTCGGTTTTTTAATCCTTGGAACCCAGGCCCATGCCCAGTGGTGGAAAAGAGTAAAAGGAAATGGAAATACAATCACAGAAATCAGAAATACCTCTGCATATGAAAGCATCTCTGTAGCTGGGTCTTTTGATGTTTTTATAGTCAAAGGATCTGAGGGAGAAATTGAACTTAAAGGAGAGGAAAACCTTTTAGAACACCTTAGCGTGAGTGTAAAAAATGGGGTGCTGGTTCTCAAGGTAAAAGACAATATAAACCTGAGTCCCTCTTGGAATAAGGGCATTTCTATCCGAGTTCCTGTAGAAGAAATAGAGGCTGTAAAACTATCTGGGTCCGGTGACATTAGCAGTAACTTCACCCTAGAATCTTCTGATTTTGACGCAGCCATTTCTGGCTCTGGAGATATTTCTTTAATCATTGACAGCAAACGTTTGGATGTGAAAATATCCGGGTCTGGAGATATAGATCTCCAGGGAAACACTGAGGACATGAATGTGAAGGTCTCGGGCTCTGGAGATGTAAACGCCTATAATTTAAAGGCAGAAAATGCCACTGTAATGGTATCTGGATCTGCAGACGTTAAAGTGACTGTTAGTGGATCTTTAGATGCTAAAGTTGCTGGCTCTGGAGATGTACACTACAAAGGAAATCCCAAAAAGGTGTCTTCTAAAGTGTCTGGCTCAGGAGATGTGAACGCATACTAGAAGCACGGCTTCCCATAAAAATACGCATGCACTTAAAAAAGTGGGCTTTAGGCCCACTTTTTTATTTGACCCTTTTGAGTAGTAAGCCCCCCACTAAAAAGAAAATACCAAACATGATTATCCCGTTGCGAAGGTCGCCGCTACTCTGAGCTAAGGCACCGTAAATAAAAGTACCTATTACAATACCGATCTTTTCTGCCACGTCGTAAAAACTAAAGAAAGAGGTGGTGTCCTGCGTGGCAGGCATGAGTTTGGAATAGGTAGACCTGGACAAAGCCTGTATGCCCCCCATAACCATACCTACTAAACCAGCAGCAACATAAAACTCTATTGGGCTCACTACAAAATAAGCATACACACAAATGAGCGTCCAAAGGGCATTGACGCCAATTAAGGTGGGAATATTACCAAATTTTTCAGAGGCCTTTGCAGTGAGTGTTGCCCCAACAATGGCTACCAACTGAATGATTAAAATACTACTGATGAGTCCTACGGTTCGCTGTTCGTCTGAACCCCAACTAATCTCTTCTTCCCCAAAAAAGGCGGCAATAAGCATGACGGTTTGCACGGCCATACTGTAAACGAAAAAGGCTACTAAATACCTTTTTAACTTTCTGTTATTCTCTAATTGACCCCATACCAGTTTAAGTTCTTTAAATCCATTAAAAAGCAGCTTGTGGGCCGGAGCGTCTTTTTTATTTCCCTTAGGCATATAGTAAAAACTGTATTGACTAAATAGCATCCACCAGATTCCCACACTGACAAAAGAATACCTCATAGCCTTTAATGCCGCAGGGGTGTCTGGGCTGTCTGTTATGCCAAAAATTTCTGGCTTCATAACCATAGCTAAATTTAAAAGCAGTAAGATCACGCTTCCCACATAGCCTAAGGAAAAACCTTTGGCACTCACACGATCTTGCTGTTCTGGAAAGGCGATGTCTGGTAGATAGGAATTGTTAAAGGCAAAACTTACCCAAAAACCGACCAAGCCTAAAAAATAACAGACTAAGGACAGATATATATGCTCTAAAGAAAACCAGTACAAGCCTATACAAGACAAGCCTCCTAGGTAACAAAAGAATTTTAAAAAAAACTTTTTGTTACCCAAATAATCTGCAATGCCAGATAAGATGGGTGTGAGTATGGCTATAAACAAAAAGGCAGCAGAGGTCACATAACTAATCAGCGGAGCTCTTGCTATTTCTGCTCCAAAAACAGTCACTTTCTCTACATCAGCCATTCTAAAAAGGGCTCCATAAAAAATAGGAAATATGGCAGAAGATATTACCAGACTATACACAGAGTTAGCCCAATCGTAAAAAGCCCAGGCAAATAAAATTTTCTTGCTCCCTTTAAGTGCTTTTGCTTGCATGTGAGTTGGAGGTGTTGGTTCGTTGGAGGCTAAGATACAATTATAGTTAATTCAAAAAAATTAGGTTCGTAAGTCATTGATATTTAATACATTAAACTTATGGCCCGCTTTTTGATTTTGAATTATTAAACCCTTAAATTAAAAACAATGTTTATGAGCACTAAAACCTATGCCAACCCGCTGAAAAAGAAGAAATTAAAAACGTTTGTATGGATGGCTACATTGGCCCTCATCTTTGTTGGAACAAGTAGCTGTGAGGGACCTGAGGGGCTGCCAGGTATAGACGGTGTAAATGTACTGGGTAAAACCATAGAGTTTCAGACCTCTTTTTTAGCGTCTAATAATTACAGTAGTTTGTATACCTTTCCCTCCGATGTTTTGGTCTATGAATCTGACGCTGTGTTGGTATATCTTTTAGAGGAAAGTCTCCAAGGCTCTCAGGGTGTTGTAGATGTTTGGACCCCCTTACCCCAATCCTTTTTTGTGAACCAAGGTCTCTTACAATATACCTATAACCACACCTACACAGATGTGAATATCTTACTGCAAGCTAATTTTAACTTGGATAATCTCAGTAGTGCTTTTACTCAAAATCAGGTATTTAGAGTGGTGATCATGCCTTCAGAATTTGCCCAGGACCCTAACATGCCTTTAGAGAATTTAAACGCACTCATGGAACGTTTGCATATTAGGGAAGTGCAACGGATAAAAAACTAAGTGTATCCGTTTTTATTTATTGGCTATCTTTGACAAAAAAAAGATGAAAAAATACCACTTACTATGGGTTCTGATATGTCTTTCAGGATCTTTATTTGCCCAACGAGCTACCACGCAATACGATGTGATTAAAACAGCGCAAGAATGGAAAAAATCGCTCAATGAGTTGGAGTACTATGTGCTTAGAGAGCAGGGTACTGAAAGACCATTTAGTAGCCCCTTACTCAAAATTAAAACATCGGGTACATATGTGTGTAAGGGTTGCAAAACCCCTTTGTTTAAAAGTGAGCATAAATTTGACTCCGGCACGGGTTGGCCGTCTTTTGACAGAGAAATTAAAGGGAATGTAGGCTACGGTACAGACTACAAAGCTGGGTATGCTCGCTCTGAAGAATACTGTCTGAATTGTGGTGGTCATCTAGGGCACGTTTTTACAGACGGTCCAAAAAACACTACAGGTTTGAGGCATTGTATTAATGGAGCTGCCCTAGAATTCATTCCAGATTCTAGTAAATAGCAGCCATGAAAAAATCATTCCCAAAAGAAAAATCTGAGTCAGAATGGAAGGCGCAACTCTCCCCTGAAGCCTACAAAGTGCTCAGAGAAAACGGAACCGAATTTCCTTATTCTGGGAAATATGACACCCACTTTGAAAAAGGGAGTTACCTATGCGCCGCTTGCAAAACCCCGCTCTTTAAAAGCCAACATAAGTATAATAGTGGCTGTGGATGGCCTGCATTTGACACAGCTATTCCAGGGGCTATTTTGTATTTAGAAGATCAGAGTCACGGCATGCGACGCGTAGAAACCCGATGTGCCCAATGCAATTCACATTTGGGCCATATTTTTGAAGATGGCCCCAAAGAGACCACCGGAGAGCGGTATTGTATAAATTCTGTTTGCCTGGAGTTTGTAGCAGAAAAAACAGATCAATAAGGGGCACTGCTTTCCCTATTGTTTTGTAACTTTGGCATGCTAAAATTTAGGTATACCAAATTCAAAATCATGAGTACATTTGATGTTATTGTATTAGGAAGTGGTCCTGGAGGTTATGTGACCGCCATTAGAGCTTCACAATTAGGCTTTAAAACCGCTATAGTAGAAAAAGAAAATCTAGGCGGTGTATGCCTAAACTGGGGGTGTATTCCCACAAAGGCCCTCATAAAATCTGCCCAGGTATTTGAATATTTAAATCACGCCTCAGACTATGGTCTAAAAGCCACTGGAGTAGATAAAGATTTTGACGCGGTTGTAAAAAGAAGTAGAAATGTAGCCGGAACTATGAGTAAAGGCGTTCAATTTCTAATGAAAAAAAACAAAATAGAGGTTATCAATGGCTTTGGAAAAGTAAAGCCAGGAAAAAAAGTAGCAGTAACAGACGCTAGCGGAAAAGAAACGGAATACTCTGCCAATCACATTATTATTGCCACCGGCGCTCGTTCCAGAGAACTTCCTGCCCTACCCCAAGATGGAAAAAAAATTATAGGGTACAGACAGGCCATGACCCTTGACAAACAACCCAAGAAAATGGTAGTTGTTGGTTCTGGAGCCATTGGTATTGAGTTTGCTTATTTCTACAACGCCATGGGAACTGAAGTTACTGTGGTAGAATACCTACCAAATATTGTTCCTGTTGAAGACAAAGATATATCCGTTCAATTAGAGAAAACATTTAAAAAAGCTGGCGTTAAAGTCATGACCTCTTCAGAGGTAACTCATGTAGACACGTCCGGAAAAGGTGTTAAGGTAACGGTAAAAACAGCTAAAGGAGAAGAAATTATAGAAGCAGACCTAGTCCTTTCTGCCGTTGGAATTAAAACCAATATCGAAAACATTGGACTAGAAGAAGTGGGAATTGCCACAGACAGAGACAAGGTATTGGTCAATGATTTTTATCAAACTAACATTCCAGGATACTTTGCTATTGGAGACATTACACCAGGTCCAGCTCTTGCTCACGTAGCTTCTGCAGAAGGTATTTTGTGTGTAGAAAAGCTAGCCGGTTTGGACGTACATCCATTAGACTACGGGAATATTCCAGGCTGTACCTATTCCAGTCCAGAAATTGCCTCTGTGGGTCTTACAGAACAGCAAGCCAAAGACAAAGGATTAGATATTAAAGTGGGGAAATTTCCTTTCACTGCCTCAGGGAAGGCGCAAGCCTCTGGTACCCCAGACGGTTTTGTAAAAGTAATCTTTGACGCCAAATACGGAGAATGGTTGGGTTGTCATATGATTGGTGCTGGTGTAACAGATATGATAGCAGAAGCAGTAGTAGCTAGAAAACTGGAGACCACTGGCCATGAAATATTAAAAGCCATTCACCCACACCCCACCATGAGTGAAGCTGTTATGGAAGCGGTGGCAGCGGCCTATGACGAGGTTATTCATATTTAAAACATCTATAATCGACATAAAAAAAATGGGGCCTTATAGGCCCCGTTTTTTTTTATGTGCTAGACTATCATACTACTTAAGAAAGCTCTGAACCCCCAATCTATAGGAATCCATTCCAAAACCAATAATAATGCCTTTGGCTACTGGAGCAAGGTATGAATTGTGTCTAAAACTTTCCCTAGAGTGGGTATTAGAAATATGCACTTCTATCACTGGCGTAGAGATGGCTTTAACAGCGTCTGCAATGCCAATAGATGTGTGGGTGTAGGCTCCTGCGTTCATTACAATTCCGTCTGAACTAAATCCAATCTCGTGGAGCTTATTGATGAGTTCTCCCTCTACGTTAGACTGAAAATAACTAAATTCAACCTCTGGGAAATTACTTTTCAGCTCCTCGAGATAAATTTCAAAGCTGCTTTTGCCGTAAACAGAAGGTTCCCTCGTTCCCAGAAGATTTAGATTAGGACCGTTTATAATACATATTTTCATGCTCAAATATATCAAAAAAAAATATCTATCTAGTGGCAATTCTGGCCTGCGGTTAAATATAACAGAGATCTACTGCAACAGGGCTTGTGGGAAATATAAATAGTGGTATTTTTAAGGGATGAATTGGGAGCAAGCCATCAAATCTTATACAGATTATTTAAGAATTGAGCGGGGACTGTCTAAAAATGCCATAGACAGCTATAGGCATGACGTGCTCAAACTTTACGGATTGCTCCAAAGTCATGGGGAGCTTCCAAACCCAGTTTCTATTTCTCAAGACCAAGTTTTGGCAGCTGTGTATGAGGCCGCCAAAACCATCAATGCCAGATCACAATCCAGGTTTATATCTGGATTAAAAAGTTTTTTTAATTATCTCATTTTTGAAAAATACAGAGAAGACAATCCTGTAGATTTAGTAGAAACACCCAAGCTAGGCAGGGCACTACCCCCTACCCTTTCTACACAGGAGATAGATAAGTTGGTTGCTGCCATTGACAGAAGTAGCTTAGAAGGTCAAAGAAATGTAGCCATTATAGAAACGCTCTACGGTTGTGGTCTTAGAGTGAGTGAACTTATTGGCTTACAATTATCTAATTTATTTTTTGAAGAAGGATTTATCAAAGTATTAGGCAAGGGAAATAAAGAACGATATGTTCCACTAAACCCACATACAGAGAAATTTCTAAAGTTGTACATAAACGAAGTTCGGCCGCTACAAAAACCAAAAGAGGAAGCTTTGGACACCGTTTTTTTAAACAGAAGGGGCAGCGGACTCACAAGGGCCATGATTTTTACCATTGTAAAACAATTGGCTGCTGCTATTCACTTACAGAAAAACATAAGCCCGCACAGCTTTAGACACTCTTTTGCCACCCATTTATTAGAAAATGGAGCAGACCTAAGGGTCATTCAACAATTATTGGGTCACGAGAGTATAACAACTACAGAAATATATATGCATTTAGACCGCAGCCATTTAGCAGAGGTCTTAGAAACCTATTTTCCAAGAAATTAAATACTAAAAAACAAAAGAGAATGAGCACAAAAACATGGTGGAAAGAAGGAATTGTTTACCAAATCTATCCCAGGAGCTTTCAAGACACGAGCGGTAACGGTGTGGGAGATCTAAAAGGCATACTCCACCGCCTAGATTACATAAAATCTTTAGGTGTAGACATCATATGGCTAAACCCTGTATATGAGTCTCCCAATGACGACAACGGTTACGACATAAGCGATTATAGATCTATTATGAAAGAGTTTGGAAGTATGGAAGATTTTGACGCTCTTCTAGCGGGTATGAAAACCCGAGGCTTAAAATTAGTAATGGACCTAGTAGTCAATCACTCTAGCGACGAGCACCCCTGGTTTAAAGCGTCCAGAAGCAGTAGAGACAATCCATACAGGGATTACTACCATTGGTGGCCAGCGGAAAAAGGAACCCCTCCAAAGCGGTGGAGTTATTTTGACGTAGACGAAAATGCTTGGAAATACGACGCTACAACAGACGCCTATTACTTGCATTATTTTTCTGTAAAACAACCAGATTTAAAATGGGAGAACCCAAAAGTACGTCAAGAGATTTACCAGATGATGGAATTTTGGTTTAAAAAAGGGGTAGACGGCTTTAGAATGGATGTAATCCCATTTATTTCTAAAGACACCTCCTTTCCGGAACTGCCGGAAAAATACCAAGGAGATTTTGTCTCTTATTACGCAGAGGGGCCAAAACTCCATGAATATCTTCAAGAAATGAATAAAGAAGTACTCTCCAAATACGACGTAATGACTGTGGGAGAGGCACCTGGGGTAACCATAGAAAACGCCCTAGATTTAGTAGGAGAAGATAGGAAAGAACTCAATATGTTTTTTCATTTTGACCTGATGTCCTTAGACAGAAAGCCAGGAACAGTATTTGAGATGAACCCCGACAAATGGAAACTCACTCAATTCAAAGAAATTCACTCCAGGTGGGACCGTGCATTTGAATCAGATGGCTGGGGTTCTATGTTTTTGAGCAATCATGATTTTCCCAGATCTGTAAGCCGTTGGGGAAATGACCATCCAGACTTCTGGCATGCGAGTGCCACCATGCTTCAGACCTTCCTATTAACCATGCGCGGTACCCCATATTTTTATTTTGGCGACGAGATTGGCATGACCAACGTGAGGTTTAATCAGATAGAACAATACCAAGACATTAACACTATAAATAGATATGAAATAGCTAAAAACAAGGGGCAAGATCTAGAGGCATTCTTGGAGAACGAGAAAGAAGCCAGCAGGGACAACGCCAGAACTCCTATGCAATGGGACACCAGTGAAAACAGTGGCTTTTCAAAGAAAACACCCTGGATTTCACTCCATCCAAATTACAAAACAGGGATTAATGTTGCCAGTCAGGAAGTAGACGAGCATTCTGTACTCCATTATTTTAGAAAAGCCACCGCTTTAAGAAAGGCCCACCAAGGTCTTATTTATGGAGGTTATAAGCTCATAGACCCAAAAAATGAAGACATATACGCCTACACCAGAAGCTTTGAAGACAAACAATATTTGATTTTACTCAGCTTTTCTGAAAACCTATCAACAGTAAATCTCAGTGGGCTCCATCTGACAAATCAAAAACTACTCTTAGCTAACAGCAGAGAAGTAGCAGACCCATTAACAGAAATTAGTAGCCTACACCCCTATGAGGCTCGGGTGTATGACATCTCAAAAAAATAGGTATATTTAATAATAACTTAAAACCAACACATGAAAAAATCACTATTACTGAGCGCCATTTTTATGATTTCTACAGCTGCTTTTTCTCAAAAAAAGCCAGCCGATGTATTAAAGAAACTAGACCAACAAACTCTAAAGTACAGTGAAATTGCTCAAGAAATATGGCGTTTGGCAGAAATGGGTTATCAAGAAAAACAAAGCAGTGCGCTTTTACAACAAACCCTCTCAGAGGCTGGGTTTACCATTCAAACTGGGGTAGCAGATATTCCAACAGCCTTTATTGCAGAATACGGAACAGAAGGACCTGTTATTGCCATTTTAGGGGAGTACGATGCCCTACCAGGTTTATCACAAAAGGCCATCCCATCTAAAGAATCTGCTGGAGCTAAGGCGGGACACGCTTGTGGGCATCATCTTTTTGGTACAGCCTCTACTGCAGCTGCCATTGCTGTTAAAGAATGGTTGGTAGTAAATAATAAAGAAGGGCGTATTAGATTTTATGGAACACCTGCAGAAGAAGGTGGTTCAGGAAAGGTATATATGGTTAGGGCAGGACTATTCAATGATGTAGACATTGCCTTACATTGGCATCCTGGAGCTAAAAATTCTGCCTCTGCCGGTGCAGCTTTAGCTAATAAGTCTGCTAAATTTAGATTTTACGGGGTCTCTGCTCACGCAGCTGCAGCTCCACAAATGGGTAGGTCTGCTTTAGATGGTGTAGAGGCCATGAACCATATGGTTAATATGATGCGTGAGCATGTACTTGAAGACGCCAGAATTCATTATGTGATTACCGATGGTGGTAAAGCGCCTAATGTAGTCCCTGATTTTGCAGAGGTATATTATTATGCCAGACACAACAAAAGAGATGTAGTGATGGACATTTTTGATAGAATAGAAGCTGCTGCACAAGGTGCTGCATTGGGAACTGGAACAAGAATGGACTATGAGATCATTGGAGGGACTCATGAATTACTTCCCAATTTAACCCTACAGAAAATGGTTCATGAAAAATTATCTCAGGTGGGTGGGGTAAATTACAATGAAAAAGAATTGGCATTTGCCAATGAGATTGCTAAAACTTTAGGACAAGAAAAAGCAGATGTATCTGTAGCACAGGAGATTGCTCCTTACAAAAGCACAGCCAAAGCTGGGGGGTCAACAGATGTAGGAGATGTGTCATTTGCAGTACCAACCGTTGGTTTTGGAACAGCTACATGGGTTCCTGGAACCGCAGCACACTCCTGGCAAGCAGTAGCTGCCGGAGGAACTGGAATTGGTAACAAAGGCATGATGGTTGCTGCAAAAACATTGAGCCTAAGTGCCATAGAACTTTTTAGTAATCCAAAGCTCATTATGGCAGCAAAAAAGGAGCATCAAGAAAAAACAGGTGCCAATTTTAAATACATCCCACTTATTGGGGACAGGGCACCAGCCTTAGATTACAGAAACTAATCCTCCCAAAAAAATGAGCCCAAAATCTGAGTTTTGGGCTTTATTTTGTAACAAATGAAGCCGGTGGACTACCAATAGCTAATCATATATTTTTGGAAAAAAAGCTTGAGCATATTTTTTTGACAGAATTTGAACAGCACCAGAACATTGTGCACAAAATCTGTAGTTTGTATACCCATGATAGAGCGTCTCACCACGATCTGTTTCAAGAGGTGAGTATTCAATTGTGGAAAGCTTTTCCAAAATTTAGAGGAGATTCCAAATTCAGTACTTGGATGTATAGGGTAGCTTTAAATACTGCCATTACGCAATACAGAAAAAATAAAAAAAGAACAGACACATATGACATTGAAAATGTGCTCTTTAAGACCCAAGCCTATGAGGCTTACGACCCTAATGAGGAACAACAACTCAGTCTCATGTATGCTGCCATTAAGGAATTGAATGACATAGACAAAGCACTTATTTTCCTTTACTTAGAAGACAAGAATTACGAAGAAATTTCAATGACTTTAGGTATTTCAGAGGTAAATGCCCGAGTAAAGATGAATAGAATTAAGAAAAAGTTAAAAAAAATTATACATCCTTAGCAGATATGAAGGAGTTAGATAAATTTAAAGAGGACTGGAAATCTAGAGAGGGAAATTACCCAAAATTAGATAAAGACGCTTTGTACCAACTTATCCTAAAGCGTTCCTCCTCTATTGTGAAATGGTTGTTTTATATTTCTATTGCTGAGTTTGTTTTTTGGACCAGCATTAGTGTGTTAACCCACGACAACAAAACGGACCAGCTCATAGAACAAATGCACTTATCTATATTTATCAAGGTGCTCAGCGTAATCAATTATGCAGTCCTCATTTATTTTATCACTCTTTTTTATAGAAACTACAAGAGGGTTACTTTTACAGCCTCTTCTAAAGAACTCATTGAGCGTATTTTAAAGGTAAAGAGAACCGTTACCCAATACGTCTGGTTTAATTTATTTATCCTTGGTATATCTCTATTGGCTGGATTTTTTGGACTCATTCATTACGGCCCAGAATCTGAAAAGATTTTTAATATGGCCGCAGAGAATGGAAATAGTATTGGATTTTGGGTACTTATAACTGTAATATGTTTGCTCTTTATTGGAGTGATTTTGTTTTTCCTATGGGGGTTCTATAGAATCTTGTACGGGATATTATTAAAAAAACTTAAAAACAACCACCGCGAACTACAGAGGCTGGAACACTGAGTAGCCCTACCAATTAGTCCTTAAATTTTTTACTATTTCTGTACCTGCGCTTCTCATTTTGCTGCTCTAGATCTAATATTTCCTGAGGGCTTAAAACTTTTAGGAAAGAAGGGTGTTGCTCAATAGCAAACTCTATCTTTTCAATAATTTGCTCCATACTTTCATTTTCATAATCAATATCTAAGGGCTCTTTAATCACCATGGATTGTAAAATGCCTTTTTTCTTTACACGTAGCCCCTTTTTGTCAAAGGAACGTCTAAAACCGTCTATAACAACCGGTACAACAACAGGCTTGTATTTCTTAATGATGTGAGCGGTTCCCTTTCTTATAGGCTTCCAAGGGGTTGTGGTTCCCTGGGGAAAGGTAATCACCCATCCGTCTGTTAGAGCGGTACCGATATTGGAAATATCGCTCATCTTTACCTGTCTTTTTACGTCTTTCCCTTCAGATCGCCAAGTCCTTTCAATACTTACAGAACCTGCATAGGCCAATATTTTAGCCAATAAACTCTGTTTCATAGTCTCTGCCGCAGCCACATAATAGATATTTAATTTGGGGTGCCAAATATATCCTACATTTTTAATACTGTCTACCCGGCCACTTAACGCAGCGTTAAACACATGAAACATGGCTACAACGTCTGCAAAATAAGTCTGGTGGTTACTCACAAAAAGAACGTTCTCCCCAGGAAGGTCCTTAATAATGTCAGAACCCTCAATCTCCAAGGTATTAAAACTCTTGTATCTTTGATGGGTCAAAATCCCCAAATATCTAATGAGCAGTTTTTTTAAAAAAAGATAATGTCCGAAAGGATTTTTCTTAAATAGAGGCATATGTCGCTTTGATAATAATAGTAATGGAGACAGTTTTAATTAAAACTGTAGGAATTCACTTTCCAAATTACCGCAGTAAAAATACAAAATATCCTTAAAGCACCTCTTTTAAAAGGCTTCGGATTTCATTGAGCATCATAGCGGTAGCCCCCCAAACAATCTCATTCCTAAATACAAAGCTAGGTACTTCAATATCAGTAGCATAAGAAGTGCTTAACCTAGAAACAGAGGTATTATTTTCAGAAACCACCTCATGGAGAGGGATCTCTAATAGGGAGTGTACCTCTGATAATTGGGGTACAAAATCTTTCCATTTGTCATACAATGCCATATATGGCTGGACCAAGAAATTAGATGGCGGAATATAAACTGGCGTTAAAGCCTTATGTTTAGAGAGATCTGCTGGGACAATACCTACCTCTTCTTGGGCTTCTCGAATGGCAGTGTCTAAAAGGTCTTTGTCAAAAACCTCTGCCTTGCCACCGGGAAATGCAATCTGTTTAGCATGTATTCCTGATCCCCCTTGCCTTTTGATAAATAGTAAATGAGTCTCCTGAGCGGGGCCTGGATAAAAGGCCGCAAGAACAGCCGCTTTTTTGGCCTTTCTCATGACTTCTTCCGTGGGAGAAAGTACTTTAGCACGCTCTGGATGGGCCATTTTAAAATGGCTCTCTACCCCTGGTAGCGGGTTTTTTTCTATTTTTGATACTATGTCCGAAAAATCATTAAAATTCACGAGATCTAAACTACTCATTATTCCAATAGCCTGTGTGTTTTTTTGTTTGAGTTCTTGCAAAGACGCTAAAAAAAATACAATACAGACACTAAAAACACCCATGTCTTCTTCTGAAGTAGCAACAACAATTTCAGTAGACACTACAGTAGTTAGCTCTAAAAAAGATCGGGAACCTTTTAAACTGACTGAAGAGAATGCCATTGACTTTTTTTATGAGTACAAGAAAGACCTAAAAGAAACCTCTGTTCGTCTAGAAACCTCTATGGGCGTCATTGATATTGCACTATATGACAACGTACCCTACCACAAAGCCAATTTTATTTACTTGGCCAAAAAAGGATATTTTGACGGCACTTATTTTCACAGGGTGGTCAAAGGCTTTATTATTCAAGGTGGAAATGCAGACAACAAAGCTACCGCCCAAAAAAGAAGAGACATAGGTCGTTATTTATTACCACCGGACACCAGAAAGGGGCATAAACACCACAGAGGCGTTATTTCTATGCCCAGCAGCGAAAACGACAACCCACACAAATTAGCCTCGCCATATGAGTTTTTTATCGTTGTAACCGCTCCTGGTTCCTATCATTTAGATGGAGATTACACCCCTTTTGGAGAAGTAAGTGCTGGAATGGATGTGGTAGACGCTATAAACAAGCAGCCTGTAGAGGCTGGAGACTGGCCACTTCAAAACATTTATATTTACAAAGCTACAGCATATTAAAAAAGCTACAGCATATTTTCAAAGGTATAAGGCTCTTGGTATTCTTAGGTTTTGAGTGAAGTTGTCAGGGCAGAGACAATAAAACTACTGCAACAATGCTTTCTTTGAATTTATCAGCTTGCCAGCTGCATTCCTATTATGATCTGATAAACTCTAACGGGCAATCACAGCAGAACCCCACAAGGCGTCTCCAACATAGCGGGCTATGCACGCTCTTTTATCCATGCCGTTCTTTTGCTACTGGGCAATCACACCAGAACCCCACAAGGCGTCTCCCACGTACCAGGCTACAAACTGACCAGCAGTAATGGCAGATTGGGGGCTAGAAAACACAACGTATAGTCCCTGAGAGGTAGCGTGTAAAACCGCTTTGTCCAAAGGCTGTCTATATCGTATTCTAGCGAGAACTTCTAAACTTTCACCAGCTTCTAAACGCTTGTCTTCACGCAGCCAATGCACCTCTTCAGACCTAACAAAAAGGGTGTCCCGGTACAATCCTGGGTGGTTTTTAC
This sequence comes from Flavobacteriaceae bacterium LSUCC0859, assembly GCA_022239325.1. GTDB lineage: Bacteria > Bacteroidota > Bacteroidia > Flavobacteriales > Flavobacteriaceae > MAG-120531. The sequence goes on from JAKOGP010000001.1 coordinate 179,945, forward strand.
CCTGACCGGTATAAATCACATTTTCATTCACATCTGTAGCAATTATAAATAAGGGCTCTTTGGTACCACCTACATTGAGGCCTTTTCGCTGGCCATTGGTAAAAAAGTGAGCGCCTTGATGGCTTCCTACAATTGTACCATCACTCATTTGGTACTTCTTAGCTTTTGCTCGGTAAGCCAATTCGTCTACTAGAGTCTCAAATGGTGGCGGGGTCATATGATAGCCTTCATAATGAGCAGGAATCTCTACAATTTTACCTTCTTTAGGTTTTAACTGCTGTTGTAAAAAGTCTGGCAATTTTACTTTTCCAATAAAACAAAGACCTTGAGAGTCCTTTTTAGTAGCGGTAATAAGTCCTGCTTTTGCAGCGATTTCTCTCACCTCAGATTTCTCTAACGAACCTATTGGAAATAGGGTCCTGGCCAGTTGCTGCTGTGAAAGCTGGCATAAAAAATACGATTGGTCCTTATTGGCATCGGCGCCAGCCAACAAATTATAAACCTCTTTTCCATCCTCTAATGTAATACTTTGCTTTTGACAGTAATGTCCGGTAGCAACAAAGTCTGCACCCAGGTCCAAGGCAATGTTCATAAAAACATCAAACTTAATCTCTCTGTTACAAAGCACGTCTGGGTTTGGAGTTCTCCCCTGCTCATATTCGTGAAACATATAGTCTACAATGCGCTCTTTGTATGCCTCACTGAGATCTATGGTTTGAAAAGGAATTCCCAATTTTTCCGCCACAATAAGGGCGTCGTTACTGTCTTCTAACCAGGGGCATTCATTAGAAATAGTAACCTCTTCGTCGTGCCAATTTTTCATGAAAAGGCCAATGACTTCATAGCCCTGTTCTTTTAATAAATAGGCTGCCACACTAGAATCTACCCCTCCTGAGAGGCCTACTACTACTTTTTTCATGACTCTTCGCTTAAACCTAAGCCTATCTTTTGACCTAGAAGGTTACTTTTTGAGTTTTTTCTGTGCCTCTGCTTGTTCCATAATCTCTCTCATTTTGGTCTGGAACTTTCCTTCTTTTTTAGGTTTTTCCTTATTGGCCTGTATGCGTGCGTGTATTTTCTCGTCGTCCAAAATAAAATTCTTAATGGCTAACATGATAAAAATAGTGATCAGGTTAGACACAAAGTAATACAAACTAAGTCCTGAGGCATAACTGTTAAAGAAAATAAGCATCATAACTGGAGAGAGGTATAAAATGAACTTCATGTTGGGCATGCCAGGCTGGGTTGGCATATTTTGGCCCGTAGTCATCATCATATAGAAAAAGATAGCCACAGAAGCTAGGATTGGAAATAAACTCACATGGTCTCCATAAAATGGAATATTAAAAGGTAGCTCAAAAATAGTGTCATAAGAAGACAAATCGTCTGCCCATAAAAATGATTTTTGCCTCAATGCAAATGAAGTAGGGAAAAACATAAATAAAGCATAGAATATTGGCATTTGTAAGAGTGCTGGCAAACAGCCACTCATGGGATTTACGCCTGCCTTATTGTAAAGCTTCATGGTCTCTTGTTGCTTTTTCATGGCGTTGTCCTTAAACTTTTCATTGATCTCTGTGATCTCTGGTTTAAGAACCTTCATTTTAGCCTGAGATAAATAAGACTTATAGGTTACTGGAGACATAAGCAACCTTACTAAAATAGTCATTACAATTATCGCAATACCATAGGGAAGCATGCCGCTTAAAAAGGTATATGCTGGAGTAAAAACGTAACGGTTTATCCATCCAAAAATCCCCCAACCAAATGGAATAGAGTCTTCTAAACCTAGAGTCTCATACTTGGCTAGTTGGGCTACATCTGTTGGACCTAAATACCAGTTCATTCGATAATCTAACTCTCCAGCGCTGTATTCTAAAGGCGCTTCTGTGCGGTATATCTTGGTATATGCGGCAGTTTTAGATTCTTCCTCAATGAGATTTGTAGAGGTAAAGTTGGCCTGCTTTAACACAGGATCCATCGCTAAAATACTACTAAAGAAATGCTGTCTATAAGACACCCATGCCACTTCTTTTTCCTGGGCGTCGTCATCTGAAGTATCAGAGAGTTTATCTAATTTGTCCTCTTCAAATTTGTAATTAAGCCTGGTGTAGCGATTTTCATACTGAACACTTTTAGAGTGTCTGATGGTCTTTAGCTGCCAGTCTAATGAGGGCTGCTTAGTTTGGTTAAAGACAGCTGAAAGTCCAATAGACTTTATCGTAAAATCTACCATATATTCATCTGGCCTTAGGGCATATACAAACATAAGGTATTCCTTTTCAGATACCTTAGCTTTCATGGTCAATACTTCCTTACCATTCTCGCTGCTTAAGCTTGGCTCAAAATAGAGGTCCTTTGTTTCTAAAAGTCTATTGTCCTGTGTGGTAAAACTAATATTGAATAAGGCATTCCCGTCTTTAATGAGGTATACAGGCACCGAGTCATAGGTCTTGTATTTCTTATTTTCTGCTAGAACCAACTGCCCTCCTTTGTGAGCTACCTCCAAAGCTAATAAGGTATTTTCCAAACGGCTAATGCCAGGGATAATCTTTGTAGCAGCAAAAGCGCCTACAGAAGCACCGTAAGCCTCTACAGCTGTGGAATCTGTGGGGCTAATGTCATTAGATACAGCAGGCATACCAGACAGAGAAGAGCCTGTGTTTAAGGCTTGCTCTGCGTCTGAGGAAGCCTGGGCTGCTGCTTCTGTTTCTGCTATTTTTTTGGCAGCCAACTCGGCTTCTGTGGGCTGATTTATGTAAAACATATAGATTAGGATCACAAAAATAAGTCCGAATCCAATAAGCGAGTTTACATCTAATTTCTTTTCTTCCATGGTATGTGCTTAGACCTGATCTTTAAAACCAGGACGTAAAATTACTATAATTAAATTAAGAAGCCTTGTGGTGTGCTAGGGCTGCTTTTACAAAATGAACAAATAATGGGTGTGGATTGTCTACCGTACTTTTGTATTCCGGATGGTATTGAACACCAACAAACCAAGGATGTGTAGGAAGTTCTACAATTTCTACCAAAGCCGTTTGGGCGTTCACACCACTAGCCTTTAAACCAGCAGAATCTAGGACCTCTTTGTAGTGGTTATTAAATTCAAAACGGTGTCTATGACGCTCCGAAATAGTTGTAGCTCCGTCGTATATAGAAGCTACTAAACTTCCAGGAACCAAATCACAATCCCAGGCTCCTAATCTCATGGTGCCACCTTTTTTGGTCACCTCCTTTTGAGTTTCCATTAGATTAATTACTGGCTCCTTGGTATTCTCATCCATTTCAGTAGAATTGGCATTGGAAATACCCAAGACATTTCTAGCGTATTCAATCACAGCCATTTGCATGCCTAGGCATATCCCTAGAAAAGGGATTCCCTGTTCTCTAGCATACTGAACCGCTTTTATTTTTCCCTCAATGCCTCGCTCTCCAAAACCTGGCGCTACTAAAACACCATGAAGCCCCTTTAATTTATTAGGGACATTATCCTTAGTAAGGTATTCAGAGTGAATAGAGACTACATTTACAGTCACTTCATTGGCTGCTCCAGCGTGAATAAAGGCCTCTAAAATAGATTTATATGAGTCTTGAAGCTCTACATATTTACCTATGAGCCCAATAGTCACAGACCCTTTGGGGTTTTCTAAGGTTCCCAAAAAAGACTTCCATTGGTCTAAATTTGGCACCACATTGTCTTGCAAACCAAGCTTTTGTAGGGTCACAGTGTCTAAGCCTTCTTCTTGCATGAGCAAGGGTACCTCATAAATGGTATTGGCGTCAATAGACTGCACCACTGCCTCCTTCTTCACATTACAAAACAAGGCTAATTTTTGTTTGATGTCATCTGAAATTTCGTGCTCGGTTCTACAAACTAAAATATCTGCTTTTATACCACTTTCCATGAGGGTTTTTACAGAGTGCTGCGTTGGCTTTGTCTTAAGTTCTCCAGCGGCACTTAAAAAAGGAACCAAAGTAAGGTGAATGACAATCCCGTTATTGTCTCCCAATTCCCATAGCAATTGTCTTACAGCCTCAATATAGGGCAGCGATTCAATATCTCCTACTGTACCCCCAATTTCTGTGATCACAATGTCGTAGTCTCCTGTTTTTCCTAGGAGTTGTATACGGTCTTTAATCTCATTAGTAATATGAGGAACTACCTGAACGGTCTTCCCTAAAAATTCTCCCCTGCGCTCCTTTTCAATAACAGACTGGTAAATTCTTCCGGTAGTTACATTGTTGGCCTGAGAGGTCTTTACGTTTAAAAAACGTTCGTAATGCCCTAGATCTAAATCGGTCTCTGCGCCGTCATCTGTTACATAACACTCCCCGTGCTCATAAGGATTTAAAGTACCTGGGTCTACATTTATGTATGGATCGAGTTTTTGTATGGTGGTTCTATAACCTCTGGCCTGAAGCAATTTGGCTAAAGAAGCGGCTATAATTCCCTTTCCTAAGGAGGAGGTTACCCCTCCGGTTACAAAAATGTATTTGGTTTGTGGCATTGCGTCTTTTTGGATTAATAACGCGGACAAAAATACGAATAATAGGGCTAAGTTTAAGTGCTTTGAGAAGGAAATTCTCTGCGAATCTTTCTGATAAGATCTTCCAATCCATTTTCTTTTATTTCCATAGCAGATTGGAGCATTTCTCCTAATTTACCTTTCGGAAAACCCTGGTTTCTAAACCAAACCAAATAGGACTCTGGCAAGTCTGTTAGATAGCGACCCTCGTATTTCCCAAAGGGCATTTTATAATGAGCTAGCGCCAATAAGGCTTGTTTTTGAGCATCTGAATTCATAGCATAAATTAAAACAATTATATTTATAACTTCCAACCTTATCTACTTGAAACAATATGAAAAGAAGACAATTTATAAATAGGGCTGCAGCAACAGCTGCCACCATGGTCAGTTTACCACTCCATGCGGCGAACAACAATAAAGAATTAACCACAACAATAGACGCCAGCATAAAAACACCTCTTAAAAACAATATACGTCATGGGGTTTGCCACTGGTGTTACTCAGACATCCCTCTGGAAGAGTTCTTAATAGCTATTAAGAAAATTGGTATTGGTGCAGTAGATCTTATGGGCCCAGAGGAATGGCCCCTCTTAAAAAAACACGGCATACATTCCTCTATGTGCAACGGAGCAGAAATCTCGCTCACTAAGGGATGGAATGACCCACAGTATCACCAGAAGCTCATAGAGAATTACACCGCACTCATACCTAAGGTATCGGCCGCAGGCTACACCAACCTCATTTGTTTTAGTGGCAATAGAAATGGCATGTCTGACTCCCAAGGTTTAGCCAATTGTATTAAAGGACTCAAGGAGATTATGCCACTTGCAGAAGCCCATGGCGTAGTCCTCCAAATGGAGCTGTTTAACCAGCAAAATCATCCAGACTATATGTGCGATAGCACCGAATGGGGTGTGGCGCTATGCCAAGGTCTGGGGAGTGACAACTTTAAATTACTCTACGACATTTACCACATGCAAGTACAAGAGGGAGACATTATAAAAACCATTAGAGATTACCATGAGTACCTGGGGCATTATCACACTGCTGGCGTTCCTGGAAGGAATGAAATTGACGAAAGGCAAGAGCTCTACTACCCAGCTATAATGAGGGCCATCCTAGCTACAGGCTATGAGGGATATGTTTCACAGGAATTTGTTCCAGCAGACCATGACGTACTTGCTTCTTTAAAAAAAGCCATTGAAATTTGTGACGTATAGCCCTTACTCTATGAGCTTCACGTCCATCTCCTCGTATTGCATAATAAAGGAGGCCTGGTTATAATATCCCTCAGAGGAACCTCCAGCTCTTTTGAACAATGGACTGTAATAAAAAGTGTGGTCTGTGTAAGTCACGGGGCCTAGCTGCTTATGGGCTGCCTGCCAACCGTTTTTATAAGCCATTTTAAGAGCCATGTCCATAGTGAGATCAAAGCCTCTGATGGCTAGGGCGTCTGGAAACTTACCAAAGCGTTCCTCGTAAGCTTGAGTCACCGCATTTTGGGTTGTATTCTTATAAAAACTAGGAAAGCAAAAAGACAAGGCAGAGAGGTGTTGGTTATCTATTACATCATTGTCAAAGGCCTTGCTCCTATTGGTAGTAAACATTTTAATCTTGACCTTTTCTGTAATATTCGCATTTAAAATAGAGCTCACACTGGAGACCAATTTTAAATTTTCAGACTCTACAAAAACCCAATTGGGAATCACAGAGTCTAGCTGGGTGGCAAAGGTGTCTATCTCAATAGACATATTTTCAATGAGCTCTACCTCAAAGGCACGGGGAAATAATTCTTTAATCTGTGAGGCCGCCTCTTTATTCTCTTCATCTGCAATCAAAACCACTTTTTCTCCTGCATAGGTTTTTGCGGCATAGGACAGTAATTTTTCTCGGAGAATCGCTTCTTTTGGAACCGGGTAAAAGGCATTTTCATAAGGCAACTTAGACTCAGAAACTACAGGTAAAACAGCGGGAATTTGCAGCTGCTGAGCATATCTGATCAATACGGGCTGTACCCCAGAGGAAAGTGGTCCAAAAACAGCGTCTGGAGTTGCAATGGTGTCTTTATATAAGTTGTTGTAAAAAGAGGTGCCGTCTAATTGTGTGTCTACTGGGATGGCAGTGAGCTTAATACCCATCTGAGCTAAAGAGTCTGCAGCCAGTAGGGCCCCAGTATAAAAACTCATGCTGAGTTTCATATCTCTTCTGGCCTCTATGGTCTTTTGTCCCAATAAGGAATCTTGGAAGTTCATCTTGTCTAACCTAAAGGGAAGGGCGTATAGAAATTTCAAATCTACGGGAGCTTCTTGAAGGCTATCTAAAAAGGGAATTTGATCGGACAAGGAAGCGGGGGTATAATAAGCTTTCTTTTCCATAAACAGAGAGTCTGGAAGAGAGCTGCCAAAACCATCCGAAGGAGGTACTAGCATTGGTATTTTAATTTGAACTCCCACAGGAAGCTCCATGGAGGTCTGAGACAAATGGGGATTCAGTGCCGCCAAAGAGTCCAGAGAAATGCCAAAATCTTGTGTCATTTTCCACCTGCTATCTCCTGGTTTCACCGTATAATTCACATGCTGTGCTTGGACAAAATATCCAACACACAACAGCAAAAAAAACATCCCTCTTTTACTCATAAGCTTATTCCCATTCTATGGTTGCAGGTGGCTTGGAACTAATGTCATAGACCACCCTGTTTACCCCTTTTACTTTGTTTATAATATCGTTAGAGATTTTCTGAAGCAACTCGTAAGGTAAATTTACCCAGTCTGCTGTCATACCATCTGTGCTCTCTACCGCTCTGAGCGCAACACATTTTTCATAGGTTCTCTCGTCTCCCATCACACCCACACTTTGCACAGGCAATAAAATAGCACCTGCCTGCCACACTTTGTCATACCAGCCAGAGCGCTTTAGGTGGCCAATAAATACAGCGTCTACCTCCTGAAGTATGGCTACTTTTTCTGCCGTGATGTCTCCTAAAATCCGAATGGCCAAACCAGGGCCAGGGAAAGGATGCCTACCCAATAAAGATGGGTCTATACCCATAGAAGCTCCAACCCTACGCACCTCATCTTTAAACAACATTCTCAAGGGCTCCACCACTTTGAGTTTCATATAATCTGGTAATCCACCCACATTGTGATGGCTCTTGATGGTAGCAGAAGGACCTCCTGTAGCAGAGACGGACTCTATCACATCTGGATAAATGGTACCCTGTGCCAACCAAGTAGCGTCCTCCACTAACTGAGACTCTGCGTCAAATACTTCTATAAAAGCCTTTCCAATAGCCTTTCTTTTCCTCTCAGGGTCTGCTTCTCCAGCTAGAGCTTGCAAAAAGCGTGCCGATGCGTCTACCCCTTTTACATTTAAGCCCATGCCATGGTACTGTTCTAAAACCTCGTCAAACTCGTTCTTTCTTAGCAATCCGTTATTTACAAAAATACAGTGAAGCTGCGCACCTATGGCCTTGTGTAAAAGAACAGCAGCCACAGTAGAGTCTACCCCACCTGAAAGCCCTAAAATCACTTTTTCAGATCCTATTTGGTTTTTTAAACGGTTCACTGTTTCTTCCACAAAAGCGTCTGGTGTCCAATCTGGAACCACTCCAGCAATTTTCACTAAGAAATTTTCCAAGAGTTGCTTTCCATCTGTAGAATGGTACACCTCAGGGTGGAATTGAATGGCATAGGTGTCTTCTCCCTCAATTTTATAGGCAGCGTTAGCCACGTCATGGGTACTGGCAAGCAAACTACCTCCAGTAGGTAATGTTTTAATGGTGTCTGAATGACTCATCCACACCTGGCTTCCCACTTCAATACCAGACAAGAAAATTTCATTTTCTGCTACAAAAGACAGATTAGCCCTACCGTATTCTCTAGTGTTAGAAGGCGCTACTTCTCCACCTTTAAAGTGGGCCAAATATTGGGCTCCATAACACACCCCTAACAAGGGCATTTTTCCTTTAATCTCTGATAAATCTGGATGAGGAGCGTCTTCCCCTCTCACAGAGTGTGGAGAACCAGATAGGATAACCGCCTTAAAAGTATCTAGCGATTCTGGAAGTTTGTTATAGGGTTTTATTTCACAGTAAATATTGAGTTCTCTGACCCTTCTAGCAATAAGTTGGGTATACTGAGAACCAAAATCAAGGATGAGGACTTTATTTTGCATGGGCAAAAATAATAATTTGAATTTTTAGAGCCCGCTACTTTATGGTATATTTATAGAATAATTACTAATTATTTTGAAAAGCCGTTTTACAGATCCTCAAAGTTTTAAAAATCATCTTTTTGAACAGTTCAAAGAGAGAAAAAACACTATAGATCATTGGCTAAAACAAGGGGTCTTGGCTACCGCTGGAGTTACTGGTGTACCCTCTGTAAGAACCGTAGTTATAAGGCATATCACTGAAGACATAACCCTAGAGATTCACTCTGACTCCAGAAGCAATAAGGTCTTGGACGTTCAAATGAACCCAAATGCAGAAATTTTATTTTATAATACTGACACCCAAATACAACTCAAGTGTTCTGGTAAAATGACCGCTGTTTTTTCTGGGCCTTCGGCCGATGCCGCTTGGGAGAACATTCCGGAGCCCTCTAGAAAACAGTACACTACCCTGCTTGCTCCTGGTACTGTGATAGATCAATCCAAACAATTAAAATACAAACCCCTTAGACATTTCTGTCTTCTTCAATTACACACAGAAAGTATCGAATATCTGCAACTGGGAGACCCGCACATGAGAATGAGACTAAGCAAAAAAGAAGGAAAGGAAATTTTGGAAAACTTAGTTCCCTAGGACCATCATTGCATGCTGTCTAATATAGCTTGAATGTCTTCATGCGTGGTGTCTGGATTTATAAAGCAAAAACGGGCAACGGTTTCCATCTGGCCACGGTGTAAGAATTTCGTGGGGGTAACCAAGGCAAATTTTTTCTCTAGATTTTGATAGGTCCATTCCTTATAATCTTCTGGCTCCCAACCTATTCTTCTAAATAATACACAAGAGAGATGTACGTCTATGACCATTTCTAAGTAGGAGGTGGCTTCAATCATTTTTTGTGCCTCCAGCGCTAATCGAATCCCCTGTTCTACTGCCCATTCGTATTTGGCTGTTCCGTGCATGGCCAAAGAGAACCAAAGCGGTAAACCACGCACCCTTCTCGTAAGCTGAATTTGATAATCTGAGGGATTAAAACCAGCTGCGCCCTCATCTTTAAAAATCTCGAGGTAAGACCCCTCTTGGGCGTGAGCCTCCTTGGCCAAATGTGGCTTTTTATAGATTACCGCACCACAGTCATAGGGAGAAAACAACCATTTGTGTGGGTCTATGGTAATGCTGTCTGCACGTTCAATCCCATGAAACTGCGCCCTCACAGAAGGGGCTGCCAAGGCACCACCACCATAGGCGGCGTCTACGTGAAACCATAGGTCTCTACTTTCACAAAAGGAAGCCACAGCTGCTAAATCATCTATAATTCCCGCATTGGTAGTTCCTCCTGTAGCTACCACGGCAAACAGTCTAGCTTGTTGCTCTTCGGATAAAGACTGAACTACCGTCTCTATATCTGAACGAGTCATTGCGGTCTCTGTAGGAACCAATAAGACTTCTGCATCTATGACCTTAGCCATAGATTTAACTGAGGAATGTGCTCCAGAGGAGGTGATCATAATCCCTTTTTTATTAGTATTGGGAGAGTTTTTTCTCCAATACTCCCTGGCAGTGACCATCGCAGAAAGATTTGCGGCTGTTCCACCAGAGGTAAATACCCCAAAGGCACCCTTGGGTAGCCCAGTTAGCGAAACCAACCACTGCATGGCTTCATTTTCACAGTAAATTCCCCCAGCACCCTCCATCCAGTAGGCGCCGTGAATACTAGAAGCAGCCGTAACCAGATCAAAAAGCACCGATGCTCTGGTTGGAGCAGCAGGCACAAAGGCCAAATGTCTGGGATGGTCAATAGGAATGGTTGCTTTGACCAACACATCTCTAAACAATTCAAATGCTTTTTCGCCACCGATGCCTTTTTCATTTATGGTTTCTCCCACCAATGCTCTTAGAGCCTCCTCCTTCATGGGCTTTCCAAGCTCTGGATTTGTTTTTGTGATCCTACCAAGAACATACTTCATAATGTCCATGGTCATTTCTACTACATCTATGTCAATATTGTGCATGTGACTCATAAGTTACAAACTCAGTACGGAAAAACCGTTTTTTAGAGGGTTTAAATGGTTAAATAACTCTTGGAGTAATTGTGGGCCATAGGCCACATAAAATTCGGAGAAGTTCTGCTGTCGTTCTTGTAAAGACTGAGTAGGAAAAAGGGTTTCATGGAGCTGTGACAGTCTAGTAACCTGGTCTTGAAGCTTCTTTTTTTGAGCCAAAAGCAACCTCTTTTCTAAAGCGTTAATCCCCTTGATCTGTTTCACTTCTTGAGCCTGAACCGCACCCAAAAAGGAAGGATCTGTTTGCGTGGCTAGATCGTATAGAGATAAAAACTGCTGGTGCAATTGTTTTCTCAGCTCACTCAGGTCCAGGTCTATATTAGAAATGCTTCTGATTTTTTTATTGATAAGCGGGTGTCTTTTTAAAAAAAGGTCCGAGGGAGTCATCCCCATTTTTGTCCATTTTTTGAGTTGCTTCTCAGAGAGAAGTAGGGCAGAATTTCTAAGCATTAGAACCGGAAATAAGACCTTATGTGCTTCAAAATAAGATTTGAGTTCCAACCAATATGCTAGCTCTCCACCCCCACCTATATACGCTATATTGGGAAGTATGACTTCTTGGTATAAGGGCCTGGCTATTACATTGGGAGAAAATCGTTCTGGATGGGCCTCTATAAGCTGCTCCATCTCTTTGAAAGTAAAAGTGAGGGTACTGTTTTGAACTTCAAACCCTTTGGCTGTCGCCACAATGCGCTCTCTAATATTCCCTTCGAGATAAAAATAATTGATCTCTCTTGGGTTTACCTGAATGTGATATCCAGGAGCTTCTGCACTCAGTGCCAGATTGGTTTGCTTTACTTTCTCGAAGGCAGTATGTTCAAATAGATCTTTCTTTATGTGAGGGATAAGCAACCGTTTTAATCTCGGGTGATCTCCATCTATAATAATTAGGCCTTTGTCTCCAAATAAACGATGGGCAAAAAAACGAGTCGCAGCGCTTAAATTGGGCTGCTCTAAATAACTAGACTCAAAAAGATCTAGCAAATACCTGGCGTTTTTTCCAGTTCCCAGTAAACTTTCTAAGTGTGGCAAAACTTCTTCGAGACCCTGAGTAGTGCATCGGCCAACGGCCCCAGAAACTTTATATGGAGGGGTCCATTGGAGCTTAACGCCCTTGATATTAAAAAAGTTAATCTCTTCAAAATCGTGATCTTCCGTAGCCATCCAATACACTGGAACTACCTTTCCTCTTTTCTTGTCTTTTGATAGCTGTTCTGCCAGATTAATGACGGCCACAATTTTATATAGAAAATACAGGGGTCCACTAAAGAGATTGAGCTGGTGACCGGTCACTACCGTAGTAGTGTTTGGCTGTCCTAGGGCTTCAATTTGTTGGTGCACCTCCTGGGTGTGGTCTAGTGTTTTGTATTGATCTGTGAGCACCTCCTGAAGCAGCTTTCTATGAGCCGCAGAAAAGTGCGTGATTTTGGCGTCTCTCTGCTTTTCTAAACCAGATAAAGTGGGAGGCTGATCGTAATAAGATCGGAGCGCAGCTGCACCAGACACATAGTCTGTGATGAGCTTTGAGAAGTACCCGGTTTCACTAAAAGGCAAACAGCCAATCTCCATAGTTTTTTTTTGGTGTGGTAAAGATAAAACACTCCTTTTGAACTTAACCTAAAATTTCAAAAAGATGTTTTTATACGGCTTATAATTACGTAGATTTGGGATGCATAAAAATAACCATCATGAAAAAAACCATCTTTCTGCTATGCCTACTCCTATCTGGCATTGCTTCTGCCCAAACCATTAAAACGCCTTCTGAATTTCTAGGCTATGAATTAGGTACCCAATTTAGTAGGCACCACCAAGTGGTGGCGTATTATGAATACCTAGCTTCTGTAGCTCCTGCAAATGTGGTGCTTAAAACCTATGGGTATACCAATGAGAGAAGGCCTTTAATGACTGCCTTTGTTTCTAGCCAAGAAAACATAGAAAATTTAGAAGCCATTAGGATTTCTCATATGGAAAGCACCCAGGGAAAAGGCCAAGCAGATAAAGCCATTGTGTGGCTTTCTTACAATGTTCACGGCAATGAGAGTGTGAGCACGGAGGCTTCTATGCAGACTATTTATGAATTATTAACCCTTAAAAAAGAGTATCTAGAAAATACCCTGGTTATCATGGACCCCTGTATTAATCCAGATGGTAGGGACCGCTACGTAAATTGGTACAACGAAAACAAAAACACTCCTTTTCAGGTAGACCCCAACAGTGCAGAGCATCACGAAGGATGGCTCTCTGGAAGGGCCAACCACTATATGTTTGACCTCAATAGAGACTGGGCATGGCTTACGCAAGTAGAAAGCCAACAAAGACTTAAGGTATTTAACCAATGGTTACCACATGTGCATGTAGACTTTCACGAACAAGGAGTAGACAGCCCCTATTACTTTGCACCAGCTGCAGAGCCTTATCACGAGGTGATCACTGATTTTCAGCGGAACTTTCAAACCAAAATAGGCCGCAACCACGCTTCCTATTTTGACGCTAATGGTTGGTTCTATTTTACCAAAGAACGTTTTGACCTCCTCTATCCAAGCTACGGGGACACCTACCCCACCTACAATGGTGGGATTGGCATGACCTATGAGCAAGGAGGTAGTGGTCGCGCGGGTCTGGGTATAAAAACCAGCCTGGGAGACACCCTCACTCTAAAGGATAGAATTGCACACCACCACACCACAGGACTCTCTACAGTAGAGGTAGCTGCTTCTCAAGTACAGGAGCTTAACCAAGCATTTAAAGCCTACTTTAAAAACAAAGACTTTAGCTATAAATCTTATGTTTTACAAGGCAAAACTGGAGACCTAAAAGCCTTAGCTACACTGCTAGACCAGCATGAAATTAGCTACGGAAAAACCTCTGAAAAAACAGTGAAAGGGTTTCATTACGGCCAGGGCAAAGAAACTCAAATGCGAATGGCAGAAAATCATATGGTAATTTCCACCAATCAAACCAAAGGAACCTTGGTAAAAGTGCTTTTTGAACCTACAGCCAAGTTGGCAGACTCTTTAACTTATGACATTACCGCATGGTCCCTACCATACGCCTATGGCCTAGAAACAGTAGCTAGCAAAACTGAAATTTCCCAAGACAAAAAACTAGTCTTTAACACCATCACTAACCAAGAAAAAGCCGCTATGGCATACGTAGCGCCTTGGGAGAGCATGCAAGACGCCCGTTTTTTAGCTGCCCTTCTACAAGAAAATATTCGGGTGCGTTATAGTGACACGGATTTTTCAGTAGAAGGTAAAAACTTTAAACGCGGAAGTCTCATCATTCACAAAGGAGATCACAAGAATATGAAGAACTTCAGTGCGAAGCTCACCGCTCTAGCCAATGCGCATGAGGTGGTATTAAGCCCAACAAATACTGGATTTGTAGATAGAGGGAAAGACTTTGGCTCTTCGTATGTACCCATGATTACAGATAAAAAAATTGCCGTATTAAAAGGTGGGCCTACAGGCTCTTTAGATTTTGGAGAAATCTGGCACTTTTTTGAACAGCAGCTTCAGTACCCTATTACGGTGATAGACGCCAGCTACTTTAACAGAGTAGACCTTAGCACCTATGACGTTCTTATCCTACCCAACGGGCGCTATGGAAGTTTTGCAGACTCATCTGTGACAAAGGAACTCAAATCCTTTGTTAGAGGGGGTGGTAAAATTATCGCTTTGGAAGGCGCATTGTCTGTATTTAGTAAAGGAGACTTTGACCTAAAGGAGAAGCTTTCAGACCATGAACAAGAGCCTCTAGATATATATGAAATGGGAGAAAGAGAGGCTATTAAAGAATATATTTCAGGAGCCATTTACGAGACCTCTGTAGACCCTACCCACCCCATGGCTTATGGTTTTGGCTCCAAATACTTTAGTTTAAAACTGGGAGCCAATGCCTATGAGCCCTTAAAAGAAGGTACCGTTGCCAAATTAGCCAGCAGCACACCTGTCTCAGGGTTTGCAGGGAGCAACACCATTTCTAAAATGGAAAATACCCTGGTTTTTGGCGTAGAACAACAAGGAAAAGGTTCAGTGGTGTACCTGGTAGACAATCCTTTGTTTAGAGGCTTTTGGCAGGGAGGCAAGCTCTTTTTTGTCAATGCCCTTTTTATGGTGCCCTAAGCTTGGTTTACTTTAGTTATATGTAAAAACAGAAATAAAGGGGGGTAAGTTTATTTTATAAATGCATTTTTTTTAATGCTCTAAGCTAGGCTTACCTGAGTCTTATGTGAAAACATGAATAAAAACAAACTTAATTTAGGATCTTTTTTTAGCAGGCTTGGCTTGTTGTTTTGGTGTTTAATAGGTCTTTATTCCAGCGCAGTAAACGCCCAAGAGTTTTCTGCCATGTCTTACAACATTCGCTACAACAACCCAGCCGATGCCCCCAATGATTGGGACAGCAGAAAAGCAGCCCTTACCCAGCTCATTTCTGAGAGAAACCCAGATTTTCTTGGCCTTCAAGAAGCCCTGTATGACCAGCTTAGTTATGTAAACGACCAACTTGGCAATTCTTATCAATACATAGGCGTGGGTAGGGATGACGGAAAATTAAAAGGAGAATTTTCACCGCTCTTATACCGAGAAGACCAATGGGAACTCTTACAATCCAACACCTTTTGGCTCTCAGAGACCCCTGCAAAAATAAGTGTAGGTTGGGACGCAGCTATGGAACGAATTTGCAGCTATGGGTACTTTAAGCACAAAAAAACCGGTCAGAAAATATGGGTCTTTAACAGCCATTTTGATCATGTTGGACTTGTAGCTAGAAGTGCGTCTGCAAATTTGATCTTAGAAACCATCAAAAGTCTTAACACGAATAAAGAAGCAGTACTCTTTATGGGGGATTTGAATATGACACCAGAGATGGAAGGCATTGAATTGCTTAGCAAAGAGATGATAGATCCTTTAAGTCTCCCTGGAATAGAACTCAAAGGCAGTTATGGCACTTACACTGGTTTTAACACCAATGGTCCCTTTAAACGAAGAATTGATTACATTTTTTGTCAGAAAGTAACTCCCATACACTACGAACACTTAGACCAAACTTATGGGACCGCTAGAAGGTTTCCCTCAGACCACTTTGCTGTTTTCTACGCTGCCTCTTTCTAAGTGGTAGAAATATCTTGTTAAAAGATTTTTAAAGCCCCTTTGATTTTTGTATATTAGGTATGCCCTATCTTATTGAGATACAGCGCCATTCACTTTAAATTGCGATGTACTATGAAAACAAAAACAATTCACATTAAAAAATCCCTGTATTTGGCAGCTTGCTTGCTGTTGGGTTTGGGGTGGCTAAGCACAAACCAATTGCATGCCCAGGAAAACAGTTCGGAACCTGAGACCCAATTTACAGAGTTCAAAGGAACGGTATTAGATGCCCAAACCAAAAAACCACTGGTTTTTGCCACCATAAGCCTGGAAGGAACCAATGCCAGTACCATTTCTAATTCTCAGGGGGATTATTTGCTAAAAGTCCCCAATACCTTGTTAAACAAAGCAGTGGTGGTTTCCTTTTTGGGGTATGAGTCCATCCGAGTTCTGTTAGATCCTGACAAAGCTGGAGATTTTGATTTGGCACTTCAAGAAACAGCTATTGCCTTAAACGAAGTAGACGTGGTGGTTCCTAAAGACGCAAAAACGCTTGTGCAAGAAACTTTGGCTAAAAAAGGGGAGAACTATTTTAACAGTCCAACTAAGATGACTGCTTTCTACAGAGAGACCATCAAAAAAAGACGCAAAAACGTGTCCTTATCTGAGGCTGTTGTCAATGTGTATAAAAGTGCTTACAATTCAGAAAAAGAAGACGACATTTCTCTGTATAAAGCTAGAAAAAGTACCGATTACAGCAAGTTAGACACCCTGGCGTTAAAATTACAAGGAGGGCCTTTTAACACCTTGTATGTAGACGTTATGAAATATCCCGAATACCTGTTTAGCGAAGACTATATAGACTCCTACAGGTTTAGTTACGGAAGCTCTACACGCATAGACGATCAATTGGTGTACCTGGTAAATTTTGAGCCCTTGGAGTCCAGCTCTGAAACACTCTTTAAGGGAACGCTCTATATAGACATCACCCATAAAATTTTAACCTCAGCACTTTTTTCTATGGATCTAAAAGATCCCAAAGCAGCTGCCAGGTTATTTGTGAAACGCAAACCTAAAAATGCCAACGTATGGCCTACTGAAGTTTCCTACAGGGTAGACTACAGAGAAAAAGAGGGCAAATGGTATTATGGATACAGCAATTTATTGTTGAGTTTCAAAATTGACTGGGACGACAAACTCTTTAATTCTGTATACAGCCTTCAGTGTGAAATGGCTATCACAGACTGGAAAAACAGCCAAAGATCTGAGCTGCCAAAAAGGAAAGACCTCATAAAAAAATCTATTATTTTAACCGACGAAGCTATTGGTTTTTCAGACCCGGATTTCTGGGGGGATTACAATATTATTGAACCAGAAAAGTCTATAGAAAATGCCATCAGAAAGATTAGAAGACAACTTTCTAAGGCCAATGACAACAAGGTAGTGAAGCCTTAATTTTATATGATTAAAAGAAGACATTTTCTTGGAGGCCTTCTGTCTCTGGGAACTACTGCACTGCTGGCCCACACCCCTAAAGGGGTGGCAAGCCCAAAAAAAACAAAACGTCCCAAAAGACTCCAAGCGGGTGACACCATTGGGCTTGTTGCCCCGGGTTTTGCGGTGAGCCAAAAGCAGATTGCGACCATGACTCAATTTCTAGAAAATGCAGGTTTTAAGGTCTTTCAGACGGGGCGCATGGGCCAGCATGGGTATTTCTCCAATAGCGACCAGGAAAGAGCCAAGGACCTTATTGAGATGTTTTCCAATCCCGAGATAGACGCTATTCTTTGCGCCAGAGGTGGGTACGGCTGTACCAGAATACTAGATCTTATAGATTATCAGAGCATTGCTAAGCATCCGAAAATTATTCTTGGTTTTTCAGATGTGACCGCCCTACTGCAAGCCATCCATAAAAAAACGGGGCTCATCGGTTTTCATGGACCAGTAGGAACTACTATAGAGAATACATACGCCCAACAATGCCTTTCCTCTTTATTGATGGAAGCAAATAACAAAACCCTGATCCGTCCGGTAGACTTAAAAGGCACTGCCTTTGAAAAGGAGTCTGTGTACCAAAGATATACCATTCACAAAGGCCAAGCTTCTGGCCGTCTTGTAGGCGGTAGCTTAACCCTCATCTGTGCATTGATTGGTACCCCATACGAAATGGATTTTACGGGTGCCATAGTCTGCATAGAAGACGTAGAAGAAAAACCCTACCGGGTAGATCGAATGCTCACCCAGCTTTTACAAACCAAAACTTTTAAAAAGGCCTCTGGAATTATTTTTGGCGTTTGCGCTGGCTGTGACACAGAGAAAAATAAAGATAATTTTACCTTATCAGAGGTAATTCAGAATAGATTAGCTCCCTTGCAGGTTCCCAGCATGTACGGGTTTTCTTTTGGTCATGTACCAGACAACTGCACCTTGCCTATTGGTGCTCAGGCGTTTATGGACACTGAATTGTTTCAATTGAGCATAGAAGAGCCAGTGGTTATCTAGCATGGCCTAAAAATTAGAGGATAAGAAGAAACCATCCAGAAAATAAATAGAGTAGCTCCTACAGCTAGGTAGTAGACTAACTACATTGGATTACATCTGGATTATATAGTGAAGTCAATCATTTTAATTGGCTACCTCACTGATGAATTTTATTCTATACAACCTTAGTTCTTCGTCGTCGTAGTCTCCGTCAAAGGCCTCTAATGCCACTTCAATATCGTCGGTATCAGATTCTATAAAGTAATCGTGCAGTTCTTCCTGCTGATCTTCATCTAAAATGTCGTCTATCCAGAAACCCAAATTTAATTTGGTGCCAGAAAAAACAATTTGCTCCATCTCCTTAATAAGCTCAGAAATACTAAGCCCTTTAGCACTGGCAATGTCGTCCAGAGGAAGTTTTCGATCTATATTTTGTATGATATACAATTTTAATGCAGAATTAGCACCTGTACTTTTAACCACCATATCCTGTGGTCTGTCTATTTGATGTTCTGCAACATAACTATTAATAGCGGCTAAAAATGGAGCGCCATATTTCTTAGCCTTTCCCTCACCCACTCCATGAATGTTTACAAGCTCTGCATGTGTTAGGGGATATTTTAAAGCCATGTCTTGCAAAGAGGGCTCCTGAAAAATAACATATGGAGGTACCTGAAGTTTTTTTGCCTCAGAAACAGTAAGTGATTTTAGCAATTTATACAAGGCTTCATCTGCCACTCCAGCTGCAGTTTTTGCTGCATGTACAATGGCCTTATCTGTTGCTTCACTATACACATGATCCATGGTCATTAAAAAAGACGCAGGCTGGTCTATGAAGCTCTCTCCCTGCGGCGTTAATTTTAATATCCCATACTGTTCAATTTCTTTTTTGAGATAGCCTGCTACCAAACTCTGACGGATTAAAGCCATCCAATACCCTTTGTCTTTATCTTTACCACAACCAAAAAAGGGCTTTTCATCTGTTTTATGGGAACTAATAATGGCGTTTGCGTTACCCATAAGGACCTTTACAATTTCCTTGGATTTAAATTTTTCATTGGTCCCTTGAACTACTCCAAGTAGTTTTAACAACTGTTCTCCGGCTTCTTGCTTTTCTTTGGGGTTCCTTGTGTTGTCGTCCATGTCTGCTCCATCTCCATGTATCTCGTCAAAAGACTCTCCAAAATAGTGAAGTATAAACTTTCTTCTAGACATAGAAGTTTCTGCATAACCCACTATCTCTTGCAAGAGCGCATTTCCAATTTCTTGTTCTGCCACAGGTTTTCCAGACATGAATTTTTCTAGTTTTTCTACGTCCTTGTAAGAGTAAAAAGCCAAGCAATGCCCTTCCCCACCATCTCTACCAGCACGACCAGTTTCCTGGTAGTAACTCTCAATACTTTTTGGAATGTCGTGATGAATTACATAGCGAACATCTGGCTTGTCTATACCCATTCCAAAGGCAATGGTTGCAACCACTACATCTACCTCTTCCATGAGGAACATGTCTTGATATTTAGACCTTGTTTTGGTGTCAAACCCTGCGTGATAGGGAACCGCACTAATACCATTTACCTGAAGTACCTGTGCCAATTCCTCTACTTTTTTACGAGATAAACAATATATAATTCCAGATTTAGACGGGTTTTGCTTTACAAATCTTATGATATCTCCCTCTACATTTTCTGTTTTTGGTCTTACCTCATAATACAAATTAGGTCTGTTAAAAGAAGATTTAAAAACAGTAGCGTCTATAATACCTAAATTCTTTATGATGTCTTCTTGAACTTTAGGAGTGGCTGTGGCGGTAAGCCCAATAATTGGAATATTGGCTCCAAGCCTATTGATTATTCGTTGGAGGTTTCTATACTCTGGTCTAAAGTCATGCCCCCATTCGGAGATACAATGCGCCTCGTCTACTGCTACAAATGAGATAGTTATTTCATTTAAGAAAGCGACGTTGTCATCTTTGGTCAAGGATTCTGGTGCTACGTATAGCAACTTGGTTACACCAGAAGCAACGTCTTCTTTAACCTGCTTAATTTCTGACTTGGTCAGAGAAGAATTTAAAACATGAGCAATACCCGGATGATCAGATACGCCTCTGATAGCGTCTACTTGGTTTTTCATCAGAGCAATGAGCGGAGAAACCACAATGGCGGTTCCCTCTTGTAATAGTGCTGGTAGCTGATAACACATGGACTTTCCTCCACCAGTGGGCATAATCACAAAACTGTTTTTTTTATTTAAAACATTCCGGATTACTTCTTCTTGACGTCCTTTAAACTCTGAAAAACCAAAATATTTTTTTAGAGCGGCCTGCAAGTCATAATCATTCATATCTATAAGATTGTTCTGTCTGAAATTTGGGGTAGGTGTTTCTAAAATATTATTGTGGGTGAAAAACACCTCATATAGGTAACTTTATGTAATTTTGTCAAACTAAATATAACACATTCTTTTACAAAAAGAACCATTAATATTATTTTTCCCTTGAATCCTACTTCTAAAATTTTAGATAGCGCTACCAGAACATTTCAAATGGAAAGAGATGCAATTGGGGCTCTCATTCCGTTACTGAATTCAGATTTTGAGGCGGCTGTAACTGCTATTTACCAAGCGTCTGGGAGGGTGGTTATTACTGGAATAGGTAAAAGTGCTATTATCGCAAACAAAATTGTTGCTACGCTCAACTCAACGGGAACACCAGCTATTTTTATGCATGCTGCAGACGCCATCCATGGAGATTTAGGGAACATACAAGACGGAGATGCTGTAATTTGTATCTCAAAAAGTGGGAATACGCCAGAAATTAAAGTTTTGGTCCCCCTCTTAAAAAGAGGCAATAACCCACTCATTGCCATTACAGGTAATACCAGCTCTTTTTTGGCCCAACAAGCCCATTTTGTTTTAAACACTACTGTAGAACAAGAAGCTTGTCCCAATAATTTAGCACCAACCACCAGTACCACTGCGCAGTTGGTTATGGGAGACGCCTTGGCGGTGTGTCTTCTGGAGTTAAGGGGATTCAAATCTAATGACTTTGCCAAATACCACCCTGGTGGGGCACTGGGAAAAAAACTGTACCTCAGGGTTTCCGACGTCTTAAAAAACAATGCAAAACCAGCTGTGGCTGCTGAAAGTTCGGTAAAAGAAGTGCTTTTAGAAATATCAAAAAACCTTTTGGGTGTGGTGGCTGTAATGGAAGGCCAAAAAATTGTTGGAATAGTGACAGATGGAGACATTAGAAGAATGCTCAATACCCATGACAACATCGGCCCGCTAAGGGCCAAAGACATCATGAGCACAAATCCTAAAACCATTAGCCCAGACCAACTGGCGGTAGAAGCCTTAAAAATTATGCAAGACCATCAAATTACCCAACTCTTGGCGGTGGAAAACAATATCTATATGGGAGTGGTTCATTTACACAATCTAATACAAGAGGGCATCGTATAATGGCAAAGAATACCAACGTAAATGAGATGTCTTTTTTAGATCACCTCGAAGAATTAAGATGGCACCTCATTAGGGCTACTATGGGAGTTTTGATTATTGGAACGGTTGCCTTTCTTATGAAAGACTTCATTTTTGAAACCGTCCTTTTTGGCCCAAAAAAATCTGATTTTCCTACCTATAAAATGTTTTGCTACCTATCCCAAACCCTTGGTTTTAGCGACGCATTCTGTAGTACAGAACCTTTGTTTAGAATTCAAAGTAGGGAAATGGCTGGACAATTTTCTGCCCATATATGGACCTCTATTTGGGCAGGACTGATAGTTGGTTTCCCTTATGTTTTGTACGAAATATGGAAATTTGTGGGGCCAGGATTACATGAAAATGAGCGTAAAAATGCCAGAGGATTTATTTTTGTTGCCTCTTTTTTATTTTTCTCTGGAGTGCTTTTTGGCTATTATATTGTAGCACCACTCTCTATTAATTTTCTAGGCAGCTACACCGTAAGTAAAGAAGTCTTTAACGACATTGACCTCAATTCCTATGTGGCTACCGTTAGGGCCTCTGTCCTAGCCTGTGGGCTTATCTTTGAGCTTCCAATTGTGGTTTACTTTTTAACAAAAGTAGGGCTAGTAACACCTGAAATATTAAAAAAATACAGAAAGATCTCCTTGGTGGTTGTATTAATACTCTCTGCTATTATTACTCCTCCAGATGTGGCTAGCCAAATTGTAGTGGCAGTTCCCATCATGATATTGTACCAAATTAGTATTGTAATTTCTCGAGTAGTGATAAAAAGAGATCAAAAGAAAATGCGTAAAAATGGAAAATAAAGTTTCTGAATTCAATGAATATAGAGCTAAGATGAATGATAAAATCTTGGCAGATAACAACAAGCTTATCAAACGTATTTTTAATCTAGACACCAACGCCTTTGCAGCTGGAGCCTTAGATGTGAAAACCAAGGAGCTTCTGGGTTTAGTAGCCTCTACTGTTCTCAGATGTGATGACTGCGTTAAATACCACTTAGAAGGTTCTGCCAAAGCGGGTGCGACTCACCAAGAAGTAATGGAAACTCTAGGAATTGCTACCTTAGTAGGCGGGACTATTGTGATTCCCCACCTAAGAAGGGCTTACGAGTATTGGGAAGAAGTTCAAGCCTCCATATAATAAAAATCTAAATTATTGATCATGAAGTTAAGCGCCACCAATATTATGAAATCTTACCGCGGCCGAGAGGTAGTAAAAGGCATTTCTTTGGAGGTAAACCAAGGGGAGATCGTAGGCTTATTAGGACCCAATGGCGCTGGTAAAACCACTTCTTTTTATATGATCGTTGGGCTTATAAAACCCAATGGTGGAGCCATTCACCTAGACCAGACCAACATTACCAACTACCCCATGTATAAGCGGGCACAGAGTGGTATTGGATATTTAGCACAGGAAGCATCTGTATTTAGAAAATTAAGTATTGAAGACAACATTTTAAGTGTCCTCCAACTGACCAAGCTCAGTAAAAAAGAACAGCAGATGAAGATGGAGTCTCTCATTGAAGAGTTTAGTCTGGGGCATATTAGAAAAAACCGAGGAGATTTACTCTCTGGTGGGGAGCGCAGAAGAACTGAAATTGCTAGAGCACTGGCAACAGACCCTAAATTTATTTTATTAGATGAGCCCTTTGCTGGGGTAGACCCGGTTGCAGTAGAGGACATTCAAAGAATTGTTGCACAGCTTAAAAACAAAAATATTGGTATCCTAATCACAGATCACAATGTACAGGAAACCCTTGCCATTACGGAGCGTTCTTATCTCATGTTTGAAGGTGGCATATTAAAGGCTGGAATTCCAGAAGATTTGGCCAAAGATGAAATGGTGAGAAAAGTGTATTTGGGCCAGAACTTTGAATTGAGAAAAAAGAAACTCGATTTTTAAGAAAACTTCTATGCTTACTTTGTTGCAATGACAAATTGAAAGAAAAACAGGGGTGTTTTTTGAGCTGCATTTACAAAATGTAAGAAAAACAGATATGCCTTGTGGGATATAATCTCAAATAACCCTTACAGCACCCTAACTTTTAGGTTTTATAAAAGTTAAGCCTTTGTTGCTAGATTTTTACTTTGAAAAAACCGCTTATCACATAGGTTAAAATAAGAAAGGCAAGACCGGTAAACTGCCAAAGCACCATCCAAAATAAGCCCATAGCTAAAAACAAATATCTAAGCTTATTTTCCTGCCATCCAAAGCTACTAAACTTTAGAGAGAACAAAGGCAAAGGCGCATTCATGATCAGTGCACAAAAAACAGCCAGACCTACCAAAAAATAGGGAGACGTTAGATACAATTCCAAGCCCGGTATGCTTGGATAAGTTAACATACATGGAACCGACAAAACTAGCAAGGCAGTTGCTGGGGTAGGCAAACCTATAAAACCGTCTTCTTGTCTGGTATCTATATTGAAATTTGCCAATCTGTAAGCAGCTGCTACAGGAATTATTAATCCAATAAGTGGCAAAGGATTGTGAGAAAGCACCTCATACAAACCATCTCCATTCCCATTGAGCAAGGTGTACAACACCAAGCCGGGAACCAGCCCAGAGGTAATGAGGTCTGCTAAGGAATCTAACTGTTTCCCCAATTCGCTTTTCACTTGTAGTAATCTAGCTGCAAATCCGTCAAAGAAGTCAAAAAAAATACCCAAGGCAACAAAACATGCTGCTCCCAACAGGTTATTTTCGAGTGCAGCTATCACTCCCAAACATCCCGATAAAAGGTTTAGGGCAGTAATTGCGTTAGGTAGCTGTCTTTTTATATATTTCACGGAGCTAAAATACAATTTTAGAAGCAGTTCCTCACCATTGGTTTGGCATAGGTGTTTTTAATATCTTTACCCCAGAACCTGAACTGCTTTTTTATGAAACCATCTTTTTTTTTCTTATTCCTTTTGGCACTCTTTGGTTCTAGTTCCTTAAGCAGTCAAGATTTTAAATTAAGTCGTTACGCCACTGTAAGTATTCTTCACTGTGAGCCAGGTTCAGAACTCTATTCCTCCTTTGGTCACTCTGCTATTAGAATTCAAGATCCCATATTAGACTTAGATCTAATATATAACTATGGCATTTTTGACTTTTACGCGCCTGGCTTTTATACAAATTTTGTAAATGGCAAACTCACCTATAGTCTAGGAAGGCAATATTTTAGTGATTTTATTTTTGAATATGACATTCAAGAAAGAGGGGTTGTAGAACAGGTGTTAGATTTAGGTCCCTCAGAAAAAAACGCTTTATTAAATTTTTTAGAAAAAAATTATCTTCCAGAGAACAGAGAATACGCATATGATTTTCTATATGACAACTGTGCCACTAAAATCAGAGATCTTTTGGAAGACAAGAGCTTATTCCCAGGAATAAGCAGGACGCGTTTAGCAGCTAAAAGTGACAAGAGTTTTAGAGATTTAATTTCTGAAAAACTGGCCCCAAATAACTGGCCGCTATTTGGTATAAATATGCTCTTGGGCGCTGTGGTAGACAAAAAAACTTCTTGGAGAGACGCTCAATTCCTACCAGAATACCTACACAAACAAATGGAGGATTACAGCATACGCGGTCTTCCTTTGGTAGCTAGTGAGTCTCAAATTATCACCCCAAAAAAAACAAGCACAAAAAAAATATTTCTTTGGAAAACACCTGCTTTTTGGAGTATTTTAATTTTGTTTATCACAATAGCCAGTAGCCTTTTTGAGTACTTTGGAAGCTACCGGTTTAGCTGGTTTAACAGGTCTCTTTTTTTTATTAGTGGAACAGTAAGTTTGCTATTAATCTATTTATGGTTCTTTTCAGATCACGCTACAGTGGTTAATAATTACAATCTTTTATGGGCTTCTCCACTCTGTTTGATTTTGTTTGGATACTCTTTTAAAAAACAAAATAAGAGGTCCTCATTAGTTGCTTCCATATTCTTTTTGTGCCTACTCGCCACCCCTATTGTACACCTCATTGGCCTTCAAAAATTGGATCTCTTATTTTTTCCAATTATCGCCTCATTAGCCATAAGAACCCTACCTTTGCTCTATAAAAAAACAGGCTAATAGAGACCTTTTTATGAATTATTTAAGTGTAGAAAATATTGGTAAGTCTTACGGAGAACTCGTTCTTTTTGAGAACCTTTCCTTTGGGATAAATAAAGATCAAAAAATTGCACTCATCGCTAAAAATGGCAGCGGTAAAACAGCCATTTTAAAAATATTATCTGGTGAAGATGTTCCAGACCAAGGCGCTGTAAATTACAGAAATGGACTTAGGGTTTCTTTTTTAGCTCAAGAGCCGGAACTAAATGAAAGTGGCAGTATAGAAGATTGTATTTTAGGATCTGACAATGAGGTTTTAAAAATCATAGCTAATTATGAACGCGCCCTACTCCATATGGAGGATCATGACAAATACCAAGCGGCTTTTGACGCCATGGACCGTCATGAAGCTTGGGATTTTGAAACCCAATACCAACAAATTCTCTCAAAGCTTAAGCTCAACGATTTAAGTTTAAAAGTTAGTAAACTCTCTGGTGGACAAAAAAAGAGGTTGGCTTTAGCCAATGCACTCTTAAACAAACCAGACCTACTTATTTTAGATGAGCCCACCAACCACTTAGACTTAGAGATGATCGAGTGGCTGGAAGCCTATTTTGCAAAAGAAAATATCACCCTTTTTATGGTGACACACGATCGATATTTTTTGGAGAGAGTTTGCAATGAGATTATTGAGTTAGATCAGGGTGCGCTTTATACCTACAAAGGAAATTACGCATATTATCTAGAAAAGAAAGAAGCGAGACTCTCTCAAGAGCAGGTAGAACAGCATAAATCTAAGAGACTTTTCAAGAAGGAATTAGAATGGATGCGACGCCAACCCAAGGCGAGAACCACCAAGTCTAAATCTAGAATAGACGACTTTGCAGAAATTAAATCCAGAGCACATAAAAGGAGGCAGGAACATGAAATTCAATTAGAGATAGACATGGAACGCCTGGGCACCAAGGTATTAGAATGCCATAAATTATATAAGTCTTTTAATGATTTATCCATACTCAAAGGATTTAACTACAACTTTTTAAAAGGAGAGCGCATTGGAATCATTGGAAAGAACGGCACCGGGAAGTCTACTTTTTTAAATCTGATTACAGGAAAAGAGCCACTAGATGGAGGCAAAATTGTAGTGGGAGACACTATTAAATTTGGCTATTATACCCAAGCTGGAATTCCTGAAAAAGCAGGGCAAAAAGTCATAGATGTCATTAGAGAATTTGGAGATTATATCCCTTTAAAAAAAGGAAAGCAAATCTCAGCACAACAGCTACTAGAACGCTTTTTATTTGACAGAAAAAAACAATACGATTTTGTAGAAAAGTTAAGTGGTGGGGAAAGAAAACGCTTGTATTTGTGTACCGTACTTATCCAAAACCCCAACTTCCTTATTTTAGATGAACCAACCAATGATCTAGATATTGTCACCTTAAATGTTTTAGAGTCCTTCCTTTTAGACTACCCAGGTTGTCTTTTGGTGGTGTCTCACGACAGATATTTTATGGACAAAATCGTAGATCATCTATTTGTTTTTAGAGGAGATGGAGAGATCGAAGATTTTCCAGGAAATTATTCCGACTTTAGAATTTACGAGGACTCCTCTAACAATTCCTCACAGAAAGCTGTAAATAAGGAAATTCAAAAAGCAGGGAATACCCCTAAAGAAAATCAAAAAATTAAAGGAGATCAAAAGCAAAAAATCTCTTTTAATGAACAAAAAGAATACCAGCAACTAGAGTCCAAGATTAGAAGTCTCGAAAAAGACAAAATAAGTTTAGAGCAAAGTTTTTTAGAAGAAGGTCTAGAGGTAGCAGAAATTCAAAAAAGATCTTTAGAGTTGGAAGCGCTCATAAAAACAATAGATGAAAAAACCAGCAGATGGTTTGAGCTAGCTGCCATAATAGAGGGTTCATGAGTACCTTAAAAATAATTTATTTCACAAGATACTTCTTCAAGGCAAGAGACCAACATTTTGTTCACTCCCCGTTCGTATATCACTTACTTACAGAATGTATACACCAGGTTCCAAAAAAAACAAGCCTAAAAAACTACTTTAATAAAATTCAAGAGTACCTAGAAACAGTATCCTATTCATTGCACTATTGTAGTAATATTTTGGAATTAAAAACCAAAGAGACTACTGTAAACTCGGAACCCTGGGCTTACTTTATTTCAGATATACACAAAAATAAAGAGACCCAGCAAGAATGGAATTCAATAACAAAAGACAAAAACATCCAAATTAGTATCGATTTCTGGAGTTTTGGCCTTATTTTTGAAAAAAAAGACCAAGAAAAAGAGCATTTTGTTTTATTCAAGAATCGCTGGAGATAGCACTTGAATAAAACTGGTGTATTATCCTTAAGGTAGAAAGCTATGAAAATTTATACCAAAACAGGAGATCAAGGCATGACCAGTTTATTCAATGGTAAACGCGTAGGAAAGAATGATTTAAACATAGACTCCTATGGCACCCTAGATGAATTAAATGCATGGATTGGACTTCTCAGAGAGGCAAGTGAAATTGCAAATCAAAGACCATTATTACTAGCCATTCAAAAAGAATTATTTGAGATGGGTGCTATTTTAGCCAATCCCACTCCAAAAGGATTGAAACCCAAGGTCATTAAGAGCTACAAAACTAAAGCACTAGAAACAGCTATAGACCAAATGGAACTCCATTTAGAACCACTCACCCAATTCATTTTACCCGGAGGTAGTGCCTGTATTTCATACTGTCATTTAGCAAGAACAGTATGTAGAAGAGCAGAGCGTCTGGTAGTGGCGTTACACGCCACACAACCTATAGACGTTAGCATCTTAGAATATCTAAACAGACTCTCGGATTATTTATTTGTATTGGCTAGGTTAGCTGCTAAAAACTCAGATGTCTCTGAAGAAAAATGGCAAGCTGAAAGCTAATATCATTCTAAAAATCTCAAAGAGGGTGAGTTAACATTCCGTATCCTACATTTATTATTAAAATAAACATAAAATATCTTGTATTTTATAGTTTAAAAATTACTTTTGCAAAAAATCTAACATAGCATATTATGTATTGGACACTAGAATTAGCATCTTATTTAAGCGATGCGCCTTGGCCGGCAAGTAAGGATGAATTAATTGACTACGCCATTAGAACTGGTGCACCTTTAGAGGTGGTAGAAAATTTACAATCCATGGAAGAAGAAGGGGGTGAAATTTATGAATCTATTGAAGAGATTTGGCCAGATTACCCTACTGAAGAAGATTACCTCTGGAATGAGGACGAATACTAGATCGCATAAATTTATATTTCCCCTAAAAAAGTCTCTTCTGAGGCTTTTTTTTTGCTTATTTTTGAAGGGTTATGTCAGTAAATCTGACATCCAAAGCACGGCATGGAATTTGCCTATATCTAGCTTTAATAAATTAAGAATTTCTCAAAAAGTGCCTAGCACTCAGAATACAACCTATGAGTTTTATAAATAACGTACTGAAAGTTTTTGTAGGAGACAAAGCCAAAAAAGATGTCAAAGCCCTTCAACCCCTAGTAGACAAGATATTAGACTTTGAAAAATCATTAGCCACCCTAGACCATGACGGTCTAAGAGCAAAAACTGAAACTTTCAAAACGCAGATAAATGAGGCCACAGCACCTCTGCAGAAAGAAATTGAAAGTCTTCAAGAATTGGTTATAAACGAGTCTGACATTGACAAAAATGAAGATACTTACAACAAAATAGACGCCTTAAAAGAAGAACAATACAATCTCACTGAAAAAATATTAGAAGAGATTCTACCAGAGGCTTTTGCTGTTGTTAAAGAGACCGCCAAAAGATTTGCCCAATCCGAGGAAATTAGAGTTACCGCCAACGCTTTTGATAGAAAAATAGCTGCTACCAAAAACTACGTTCACCTTGAAGAAGAACAGGCCATATGGCACTGCAGTTGGGATGCTGCTGGAAAGAAAATAAAATGGGATATGGTGCACTACAATGTGCAGCTTATAGGTGGGATTGCCTTACACCAGGGAAAAATTGCAGAAATGCAAACGGGAGAAGGAAAAACTTTAGTAGCTACCCTTCCAGTCTATCTCAATGCCTTAAGCGGCAGAGGGGTTCACCTAGTAACCGTAAATGACTACTTGGCCAAAAGAGACAGTGCTTGGATGGCGCCACTCTTTGAATTCCACGGAATGACTATTGATTGTATAGACCACCATCAGCCCAATTCCGAAGGAAGAAGGGCAGCCTACGAGGCAGACATCACCTACGGAACCAATAACGAATTTGGGTTTGACTACCTACGTGACAATATGGCGCACAGTCCAAAAGATTTGGTACAACGCGCTCCAAATTTTGCTATTGTAGACGAGGTAGACTCTGTCCTGGTGGACGATGCCAGAACACCACTTATTATTTCAGGACCTGTGCCTGAAGGAGATAGACACGAATTTAACGAACTGAAACCAAGAGTTTCAGATATTGTAAGTAAGCAAAGACAATACCTTACTGGGGTTTTGGCAGAGGCTAAAAAATTAATTTCTGCTGGAGATGAAAAAGAAGGTGGGTTTTTATTACTCAGAGTACACAGAGGCTTGCCTAAAAATAAAGCACTGATCAAATACCTGAGTGAAGAGGGAATAAAACAGCTGTTACAGAAAACTGAAAATTTTTATATGCAAGACAACAACAAGCAAATGCCAGAGGTAGACGCTGAGTTGTGGTTTGTTATAGAAGAAAAAAACAATCAGATAGAACTCACAGAAAAAGGAGTTGCTTATATATCAGGAGATCAGGACCAAGATTTCTTTGTTCTTCCCGATATTGGATCTGAGATAGCAAAAATTGAAAGTAAAAACTTAGAAATTGAAGAGGAGGCAGCAGAGAAAGATGTTCTCTTCAAAGATTTTTCTGTAAAAAGTGAACGCATACACACCCTAAACCAGTTACTAAAAGCCTACACCTTATTTGAAAAAGATGTAGAATATGTGGTTATGGACAATAAAGTCATGATTGTAGACGAGCAAACCGGAAGGATCATGGACGGCAGAAGGTATTCAGATGGCTTACACCAAGCTATTGAAGCCAAAGAGAATGTAAAGATTGAAGCCCTTACTCAAACCTTTGCCACGGT
Organism: Flavobacteriaceae bacterium LSUCC0859; assembly: GCA_022239325.1. Taxonomy (GTDB): domain Bacteria; phylum Bacteroidota; class Bacteroidia; order Flavobacteriales; family Flavobacteriaceae; genus MAG-120531. The sequence continues at coordinate 210,930 of JAKOGP010000001.1, forward strand.
AACCCTACAAAACTACTTTAGAATGTATAAGAAGTTATCTGGAATGACAGGTACCGCTATTACTGAGGCAGGAGAATTTTGGGAGATTTACAAATTAGATGTCATGGAAATCCCAACCAATAGACCCATTGCAAGGGAAGACAAAGAAGATCTGATTTACAAAACTAAAAGAGAAAAATACAACGCTATAATTGAAGAGGTTACCAGCCTATCTGCTGCAGGAAGACCAGTCCTTATTGGAACTACCTCGGTAGAAATTTCAGAGCTCCTCTCCAGAATGCTAACCATTAGAAAGGTGCCACATAACGTCCTAAATGCCAAATTGCACAAAAAAGAAGCAGACATTGTAGCAGAGGCTGGAAACGCTGGTGTGGTTACCATTGCTACCAATATGGCAGGAAGGGGTACAGACATCAAACTTTCAGAAGAGATTAAAGCGGCGGGAGGCTTAGCTATTGTAGGTACAGAGAGACACGACTCTAGAAGGGTAGACAGACAACTTAGGGGGCGCTCTGGAAGACAAGGAGATCCTGGTAGCTCTCAGTTTTATGTGTCTTTAGAAGATAATCTCATGCGTTTATTTGGTTCAGACAGAGTAGCCAAACTCATGGACAAGATGGGCTTAGAAGAAGGAGAAGTTATCCAACATTCTATGATGACAAAATCCATTGAGCGGGCACAGAAAAAAGTAGAAGAAAATAACTTTGGTGTGAGAAAACGTCTTTTAGAATACGACGACGTCATGAACGCCCAAAGGGAAGTAGTATACAAGAGAAGAAGACACGCCCTCCAAGGAGAGCGTCTAAAGCTAGATATAGCCAATATGATTTACGACACCTGCGAGGTGATTGTAGAGAACAACAAAGCCCAAAATGACTTTAAAAACCTAGAGTTTGAACTCATTAAGTTTTTTGGAATGACCGCTCCTTTTACAGAAACGGAATTCTCAAAAGAAATGGCACAAAGTCTAACGAGAAAATCTTATCAGGCGGCATTATCTCATTACGAGGCAAAAATGGCCCGTAGCAGTGAAACCGCTTTTGGGGTTATTAAAAATGTATATGAAGATCCCAATAATAAATTTGAGCGTATTGTAGTTCCATTTACTGATGGAATAAAGAGTTTAAACGTAGTCACAGACTTATTAAAAGCTTACGAAAGTCAAGGAAAGCAACTCATCACAGACTTTGAGAAAAATATTACTCTAGCCATGGTAGACGAGGCTTGGAAAACCCATCTCAGAAAAATGGACGAGCTCAAACAGTCTGTACAACTAGCTGTTCACGAACAAAAAGATCCGCTTCTAATTTATAAGTTTGAAGCCTTTGAATTATTTAAGGGCATGTTGGAACAGGTAAATAAAGACATTGTTTCTTTCTTGTTTAAAGGAGAACTCCCCTCAGAAAACCCAGCACAGATACAAGAGGCCAGACAGCAACGCAGGTCCAAAGAACAATTAAAAACCACTAAGGAAGAAATTCCAAATGTAGACGAGATGGTAGCTCAAAGCAGGGCTGCTAGTCAAAATCAATCTAGGCCAGCAGTAACAGAGACTATTGTAAGAGAACATGCCAAAATTGGTAGAAATGACAAGGTAACCATCCAGCACATAGTCCGTGGGGAGCAAAAGACCCTAAAGTACAAGCAGGCAGAACCCCTATTAAAACAAGGGGAATGGGTGCTTTCTAAAGAATAATAAAACAACTAAGCGATACCCTTAAAAGGCATCCAGAAACGCATTAATAACCAACCATAAAAAACCAACCCATGAAAAAAGGACTACACTTTGCCCTCGCATTCATTTTTACGACCCTAGCTTGGTCACAGTCTGCAGCCGGAGACGGGCCACATGAACAATTGATTATTAGAGGTGTTACGCTAATCAATGGGAATGGGGCGCCACCACAAGGTCCTATAGATATTGTAGTAGAAGGCAATAAAATTACAAAAGTTAGTGTGGTGGGCTACCCTGGTGTGGCTATAAATGAGCAAAGGAGGCCCCAGTTAAAAGCTGGAGGAAAAGAACTGGACGCTACAGGGATGTATCTCATGCCAGGTTTTGTAGACATGCACGGACACATTGGAGGGCGTGCACAAGGAGCAGAACCAGACTATGTATTTAGATTGTGGATGGCTCATGGGGTAACCACAGTAAGAGAACCCTCTGGAAGGGGGCTCGATTTCACCTTAGATTTAAAAAGAAAATCTGAAAAAAACAGCATTGTAGCCCCAAGGTTATTTGCTTACACAGGATTTGGATCGGGTAGCTCACAAGAGATTAGCACGCCTGAAATGGCCAGAGAGTGGGTTAGAAATAACGCAAAAAAAGGAGCCGATGGTATTAAATTTTTTGGAGCATCACCAGAAATCATGCAGGCTGCCTTGGAAGAAAACAAGCGTTTGGGGCTTGGTTCTGCTTGTCACCATGCCCAGATGGATGTGGCCAGATGGAATGTCCTACACTCTGCTAGGGCCGGACTTACAAGTATGGAACATTGGTATGGCTTACCAGAAGCGCTTTTTACCGATAGAACCGTCCAAGACTATCCCTTAGATTACAATTACCAAAATGAGCAACATCGTTTTGAAGGTGCAGGAGAATTGTGGGAGCAGGCGGCTGCCCCCTACTCCGATCATTGGAATGCAGTGATGAATGAGCTGATTGCCTTAGATTTCACTCTAGACCCAACCTTTAATATATATGAGGCCAACAGAGATTTACAAAGGGCCAGAAGAGCAGAATGGCATGAAGACTATACCTTGCCATCCTTATGGAAATTCTATGAGCCCTCAAAAATATCCCATGGATCGTATTGGCACAACTGGGGAACAGAGCAAGAAGTGTCTTGGAGAAGAAACTACAAGCTATGGATGACGTTCATAAACGAGTATAAAAATAGGGGTGGACGTGTTACCACAGGCTCAGATTCTGGGTTTATATATCAGTTGTACGGATTTGCTTATGTGAGAGAACTGGAACTACTTAGAGAGGCAGGTTTTCATCCCTTAGAGATCATAAGATCTGCCACCCTAAATGGAGCAGAAGCTCTAGGTATATCTGATAAAATTGGAACCGTAGAGGTAGGTAAATTAGCAGATTTTGTTATTGTAGATGAAAATCCATTACAGAACCTTAAAGTATTGTATGGAACTGGAGCTGTTGCTCTCACAGAAGATAACCAGGTGGTTAGAAAAGGTGGGGTTAAATACACTGTAAAAGACGGTATCATTTACGACGCCAAAGCGCTTTTAAAAGAAGTGAAAGATATGGTAGACGCTGCCAAGGAAAAAGAAGGCTTTAAAATTACCCAGCCAGGTGTGCAGTCTGCTAATGGGGAAGACTAATAAGATAGCATGAAAAGCGGCAGCGCCAAAACTAGAAGCGAAATGAAAACCGACAAAAAAATTCAATAAAAATAACTTTAAAAAATTTACAATAAAAAAGCGGGCATAGCCCGCTTTTTTTGTGTCTTGTGGACAAATAACCAACCTAAACCACAAAGACAAAAAGTATGATTTCTCCTCACTGAAAACTCTTAAAATAATGACGCTTTTTAGAAAGGTCATATAACAAATACAGTACAGGACCTAAAAAGGGGAACAAGCAAACGACACAAAGACACAACACCATAGCCACCCTTTTTTCATTTATCCACACCATAAAAGCTGCAGCCAAAAATAAAATAAGATACAAGGCAGCCAAAAACAGTACAAAAAGTGGAGAAAGAGCAAATAACATATGTGAGTAAAGTTTTGATTTTAAGTGAAACTAAAGCATTCACATATTAAATCCATAAAAAAATCTATTTTTTCGATAAAGTGTTCAAATTATCAGATTATTAACCGATTTTTCTGGTAAAATAAAGGAAAACGCTCCGTTTTCAGGCGGGTTTAAAAATTTGACATAATAAGAAGGCTTTTGTACCTTCACTAAAAAAAGAAAATGAAAAAAATGTACTCCCTTTTGTTTTTACTCCTAAGCTGGTCTTGCCTACAAGCTCAAACTACACAAAATTCATATGAGGAAAAAGCTTATTTTGCCAGCGGATGCTTTTGGTGTGTAGAGGCTATTTTTGAGTCTGTTTCAGGCGTGGGCGATGTAATTTCTGGCTACGCCGGAGGAACAGAAAAAAATCCGACTTATGAGGCAGTGAGCCGTGGGCTTACTTCTCACGCAGAGGCTGTCATGGTTCCCTATGACCCATCTGTGGTAAGTTTTGAGACTTTGTTGGCGGTCTTTTTTGGTTCTCATGACCCCACTACCTTAAACAGACAGGGACCCGACAAAGGTGCACAGTACCGCTCTATTGCATTTTATCAGAATGATAAGGAAAGAGCGTCTATTGAAAATATAATCCAAAAATTCAAAGAAAGAAATACCTTTGAAGCCCCTATCACAACTGAAGTTAAGGCGCTTACAACTTTTTATAAGGCAGAGGATTACCACCAAGACTACGAAGCTAGAAATCCCAATAACCCTTATGTACGCGCGGTTTCTATCCCCAGACTGAATCGCTTTAAAAAAGCCTTCCCTATGTTGCTAAAAAAAGGAAAGCAACATGAGTAGCCATAGTGCTCAAAAGATACATTCTTATCCTATAGAAAATGACTTTCTGTATATGGAGGTACTCAATTACGGTGCTAGAATTCGAAAGTTATATTTAAAAAGCAAACCCAATATCCCCCTCGTGGTTGGTTTAGAAAACACCTCAGACTACCTCAAAGACATTTGGTCTTTGGGCGCCTGTCTGGGGCCCTACGCTGGAAGACTTGAAAAGAACGGAAAAATTGAATTACACGGCGGCGAGGCAGCATTTTCAAAGCAATTTTGGAGTGTAGAGCAGAAGTCAAGTAAAAATAATGCCATCACACTGAAATATCTCTACAGAGATATTAAAAACAATCTGGTATCTGTTTATCTGCGATATCATTTAGAGGGAAGCAGCCTGCTTTTAAGTTATAAAGCCATCCCACAAGCAGAGTGCTTATTAAATCTGAGCAATCACACCTATTTTACCCTAGACTGCCAGCAACAAATTGACCATTATCAATTACAAATTCACTCAGAGCAATACCTTAAATTAGATCAGAACCTTTTACCCACAGGTGAGATTTGCAACGGTCTGCCTCCAGACATAGACTTTTCATTTAAAAAATCAATAGGAAAACAACGTTTAGATCACATATACCTTACCCAAAATAGCACTAATAGCTCGGAGCTCACAAAAGTAGCCAGCGTGTCTTCACAACAGAGTAATATACAAATGGATGTATATACAGATCAGGAAGTATTGGTATGTTTCACACCCAATACATTTGCAGGTATTTGCTTTGAAACCCAAGGCTTCCCAAATGCACCGGCACACCCCCATTTTAGCCAAGCTTATGTAGGACCCAACCAAGAATACCAACAACAAAGCCGTTTTAGCTTTAGCCATTTTTAAATAAAAAAGACCTTGAAAAACAAACAGACAGATCCTATACACCCCCTTAAAGCCCCTATTTTAAAAGGCAGTACGGCCGCTTTAAGCAAAGCCATTAGTCTGGTAGAGAGTAGCTTAGAGACCCACAGCCTAGAGGCAGAACAGCTGTTAGAACAACTGAGTAAAGACACAGCAAGCAAGAGGAGTAACAGTATTCGTATAGGAGTCTCAGGTGTACCAGGCGTAGGTAAAAGTACATTTATAGAAGTACTGGGAGGGCAACTCACTAAGGAGGGAAAAAAAGTAGCCGTGCTTACCATAGACCCAAGCAGCCAACAATCCGGTGGAAGTATTTTAGGAGATAAAAACAGAATGCAACATTTGAGCCAATCTCCCCTAGCCTACATTAGGACTACCCCTGCAGCGGCACATTTAGGAGGCGTAGCTAAAAACACCAGACCTAGTATTCAGCTTTGCGAGGCTGCTGGCTTTGAGGTGATCATTATAGAAACTGTTGGCGTGGGTCAAAGCGAATTAGAGGTTCAAGACATGGTAGATTTTTTCTTGCTGTTACATTTGCCCGGTGCGGGCGATGAAATTCAGGGGATAAAAAGGGGTATTATGGAAGTGGCAGACGCCTTGGTGGTAAACAAGGTGGACGGGGCTAATGCCCCGCTGGCCAAAAAATCACAGCAATTCTTACAACATGCCATTCACGCCTTTCCAAGTAGAGCAAACCATTGGGAAGTACCTGTGCTTTTGGCCTCTGCCACCGAGGGCCATGGTATAGATCAAGTTTGGAAAACCATAGAGCATTACATAGACATACAAAGAAAAACAGGAGAGTTTGAAAGACAAAGACAGCAGCAACTTATCCATGGCTGGCATGCAGAAATAAATCAGGCCCTACTGCAAAGTTTTGCAACAGATGTTCCTATGCAGAGCTTGGTCCAACAATTAGAAAAAGACATTCTTTCTGGAGCAACCACTAAAAACGAGGCCAAAAGAAAAGCCATTGCAAGCTTTAGAGGAAAATGGCCCTCAAGCTAGAACCCTTTTCAATCATGACCTGCATTTAGAGGAAAATAGCCCTCAAACAAAAACCTTTTTCATTTCTGGCTGTATTGTGTTTTGTTGTATCAAAACTTCAACACTAGATTATACCTAAATCTCTTGCACTTCCCTATACCTATCGCGCTATCCCTTATTAGTAAATAAACTCTTGCACTAAGCGAATTTCTCCACAAAAATTTACATCAAAAAATACCTCACAAGATTGCTAGATATTGCGTCAGGACCGCCTTTGAGAATTAATGAGCTGCCTTCCCATAAAATGAGTAAATTTGCGCAATAAATAGCATGTATGGAAATCCAGACCCAAGAACTGCTCTCTGTTGTAGTTCCTTTATATAATGAAGAAGAAAACGTGGGTTTACTCACCCAAAAAATTCACGAAAGTCTAGAAGGCTATACCTATGAAATTATTTACATAGACGATTTTTCTACAGACCAAACCAAAAAAGTGGTCAATGAGATGTCAGATCCCAAAGTACACCTCATTGCCTTAAAAAAGAATTATGGTCAAAGTTTAGCGCTTGCTGCAGGAATTGACTACGCCTCAGGAACTTATATTATTACCATGGACGGGGATTTGCAAAATGATCCCTCAGACATCCCTCAAATGCTTTCCCATGCAGTAACGGAAGGCTATGATTTAGTAACCGGCATTAGACAAAAAAGAAAGGACAGTTTACTAAAAAAAATACCCTCTAAAATTGCCAATTTCTTGGTGAGACGGGTTACTAAATTGGACATTAAAGACAATGGTTGTGCCCTTAAAGTCTTTCATAAAGACATTGCAAAAGATTTAAATCTTTACGGAGAAATGCATCGTTTTATTACCCTTTTAGCCCATTTAGAAGGCGCACAAATAAAACAGGTACCGGTAAAACACCACGCCAGACACGCTGGAGTGTCTAAATACGGACTAGAGCGAGTTTTTAAAGTAATTGCAGACATGATGCTATTGCTTTTTATTAGAAAATACATCCAACGACCCATACACCTGTTTGGGATTTTTGGGGTGCTGCTCATTGGAGTAGGCCTTTGTGTTAATGCCTATTTGGTGTACTTAAAAATATTAGGAGAAGATATTGGGACCAGACCCCTACTTACGCTTGGAAGCATGCTTATTTTTGCTGGTATTCAATTATTTACCATTGGAATTGTGATGGAGCTACTCATTAGAACCTACTATGAGTCACAACAAAAACGTCCTTATAGAATTAGAAAAGTGACCCAAGGAGGAAAAGAAAAAGAAAACATATAGATTGCCATGAAAAAAAAAGTGCTGCTTGTTTTTAAATTTCTCCTAAGCGCAGCCCTACTCTATTTTATTTTTAAAAAAATACCCTTTGCAGACGTAAAGCAAACCTTAGTAAATGCCTCATGGCCATACTTAGGGTTGGCGACTTTATTTTTTGTGGCCTCTAAAATCATTGCAGCCCAACGGCTACAAGACTATTGGAAAAATATTCAGATTAGGCTCTCCAACACCTACCATTTAAAATTATATCTATTGGGTATGTTTTACAACCTCTTTTTACCTGGTGGTATTGGTGGTGACGCCTACAAAGGATATGTCATTAAACAACAGTATGAAACCCCCACCAAAAAAATTGTGGGTATCTTAGTTCTAGATAGGCTTTCAGGACTGCTACTACTTACTGTGTTTGCAGGAATACTAATTCTATTACCAGTTCACGACAGTTTAGATCCCTTTTTCTGGTGGGTATTTTTAGCATTACCTCTCGGGACAGCCCTATTTTATAAAGGGCTTAAAAAATGGTATCCGGAAACGCTACAGATATTTTGGAGTACCTCCCTAAAATCTGCTTTGGTTCAGCTATCCCAAATACTCTCAGCCTTTTTTATTCTTCTAGCCCTAGGAGTAAAAGACGCATATGGTCTATACTTATTAGTATTTCTCTTGTCTTCTATTGTGGCCGTGTTACCGCTCACTATTGGAGGAGTGGGGAGCAGAGAGTTCACTTTCTTATTAGGAGCCCAATGGTTTGGATTGGACTATGACAAGGCTATTGCTATGAGTCTATTGTTTTTTATTATTACCGCCTTAATCTCATTTTTAGGAATTGGCTATCATCTAAAAAAGCCTGGCTTAGTGAAGCTGGATTAAAAACATCTTTTCTAGACTGCCCCCTCTGGTACTTGGATTTAAAAAAGACCACTTAAGTCTAGTAATACGGTATCTGGGTACTTCTAAAATAGTCTCAAAGGGCCGTGCTGCCTCTGACAAATCTACAAGCTGAGCATCGTTCACATATATATAACTTTTTGGGGGTAGTGTGTTTGGCTCATAGGTAGACCGTAGTGGATTTCGAAGGCCAAAATCCAGTGCCCAACTATGGGCATTTCCCCATTTATACAAAGGTTTTTTGGAGAGCTCAGGCAGTTGCTCTTTAATTTTCAAAGCCATTTGTGTACCAGCTTGGTACTGCAGCAAATTAGGATAAAAAACACCATTCATTGTGGCATTAGTAAGAAAGCAAGTTAAAACACCTGTGTATAGGATCTGGCTAGCAGCAGCACGATTTTTGAAAATCTGCCAAAGACTTAGCGTCACAAATAGAACAAAAACAAACCCTATAAAGAAGCCTTCTGCTCTAAACATCCAAAATAAAATAGCGGTACAAAGGGTGGCCAAAACGAAAAAAATAAAACGTTGTACCCATAGCAGACGCTTTAATTTCTGATCAGATTTACCTTCGAGTAAAGATCCAAGATACCCAGCACTTAGAATGGCCCAAAGCCCCATACTACTATTTAAATAATGTGGTAGTTTAAATTGAGCAAAACTAATGAGCAATAAAAAAGCGAGTGTCCCAAAAAAAATACCTCTAGACTTAGACGGTTTTTTTAGATGCCTAAAGCGGTCTATAGCCATTAAAACAGCCAAGGCTGTAAAGGGCATAAAGGCCCATAAAAAAGTGTGAAAAAAGAAAAAATAATCCGGGCTATTAGTTCCCATACCAGTCCCACTTAGCCTCTCAAAGCTCTGTTCCCATAAAATAAAAAAGATCCCTGAACGCTGGGAACGACCTCTAATCACAAGCTCTGGATGTAGATCAAACTGGAGATAATAAGCGTAAAGTACGGGCGCAATACCCAAACAAAAAACTACGAGACCCAGAAGGGCCTCCCAACGTAAAAATAGCCTCCAGCGCTTGGCCTGCCAAATATGTCCTAAAAGTGGAAGACCAATTACCACCAGGGCCAAATGCCCTTTGGTAGAAAAAGCCATGGCTGCTGCTATACTTCCAAAAACCATATGAGAAGGTTTAGGGTGCTCCACAAATGCTATGAGCTTCCAAAGAGACAAACAGACCAAACCACTAAGCAAAGCGTCTGTTCTCAAATCAATCGCAGAGAGCACTATAGTCTGTGCACTTAAAAAAATAAGAGTAGCCGCTCTAGCAACGGAACTATTATACAAAAGCAGCGCCAACTTATACACGCTAAAAGCGCCTAAAAAGAGGGCTAAAACGCCCGGTAATTTATAGGCCCATTCCCATATTCCAAAGAGTTTAAATGCTCCTGCTGCCAACCAATAGTGTAAATGTGGCTTGTCTAAATAAGGCTCCGTTCCCTTGTACAAAGACCAAAAATCTCCCTCCTGAACCATTCGCATGGCCATGACAGCAAATTGGGCACTGTCATTTTCCAAAAGACCAGAAAACAATCCCATGAAATACACCCCAGCTAACAGAGACCCTAAAATGAAGAACATCTTTTTAGATATCATACCCTCTAATTTGTTAAAATATAACGCCTGTACAAGCTGGAAAATAGAAAGGCTAAAAAAGCACCCACTCCAAAACCAAACAAAACATCTAAAGGATAGTGCACGCCAATATAAATTCTACTGTAACCAATAAGGAGGGCCAAAACAATGGCAACATACCCATACACCCCTACCTTTTTTCCAATTAATGAAGCCGTAAATACGGCCACTGCCATGCTATTTGCTGCATGGGCAGAAAAGAAACCATAAGCCCCACCGCAACGGGCTTTCACCAATTCCAAAATCCCCAATAAGTGCGCTTCATGACAGGGTCTGGGACGGGCTATACCGTATTTAAAGAAATTGGCTAGCTGGTCTGTAGAGAGAATGAGTAGGGCCAAAAACAAGATGAAAATCAGGCTTTGTCTCCTGCCAACTTGCTTGTAAAACACAAAAAGAAAAAAAAACACCAAAGGCAGACCCACCCATTTTTCTGACATCAGTAGCCAAAAAGCATCCCAGCTGTCACTGCCCCATCCGTTTAACAACAAAAAAATCTGGGTATCTTTTTCTAAAAGCCAATCCAACATATGGTGCTATTTGCAAGGGCAAGCCCTTTATTCTTCATAACGGGCCACCTCTCTATCGTAAAATTCTGTAGCCGCTTGCACCAAAGACTCCATCTCATTTTCCAACTCCTTTTCGTCTTCTGGCGAAAATTCTTCCAACCACTCTACCTCGTCGTCTTCTAAATTAATAATAAACCTCGGATAGTCTGTATGTATCACAAAAATAGCCGTTGGGAAGTCTGTGTTATCTCCTAAAATAAATTTTGGTAGTTCCATAAAGTTATGCTTTAAAAGCAGTTTAAATATAGTTATTCTCCAGAAACTGCCGCCCGAGTTTCTGCATGCATTTTAGTGAGGGTTTTAAATCTCATATACAACATCACGGCAGAGGCTGTAAGTCCTGCTAAGAGCCCCAACCAAATACCAACAGAGGCCAATTCGGTGTGCAAACCTAAATAGTAACTCACCGGAAATCCGATCATCCAATAGGCAATAAAAGTGATGAATGTAGGTATTTTCACATCTTGGAAACCTCTAAGGGCTCCCAAAACCACAACCTGAAGCCCATCTGATATTTGAAAGAAAGCAGCCACCAAAAGCAACTGAGCCGTAATTGAAATAACCGCTGCATTGTCTGCTGCGTTTAACATATCGTTGGTATTTAAATATATTCCCGGCAGCGCCTCTCTAAAAACTAGGAATAAAATAGCAAAGACAATTTCTAATAAGAAGGTGAGTAAGAAAATAGACATGGCTATCCTTCTGAGCGCTTTAAAATCTTGAAGCCCTTTTTGGTTTCCAACCCTAATCATAGCAGCTACTCCAAGACCCATACCTACCATAAATGTCATGCTAGAAAGGTTCAGAGCGATTTGATTGGCCGCCTGAGCATTTTTCCCCAACACTCCACTTAACCAAATGGCGGCGGTAAAAATAGCCACCTCAAAAAACATTTGCATGGCAGAGGGAAAACCTAGATCTACAATCTTTTTAAGCACCTTTTTCTCGATCACTTTAAAGTGAAGCTCATAGACATAGGCCGCAAATTTTTTCTTATATCTAAAAACCATCCACAATAAAACCACCATCACTACCCTAGACACTAAAGTCCCCACAGCTGCGCCAACAATACCCATCTTAGGGAAGCCAAAGCTTCCGTAAATCAGTAGATAGTTCAAGACAATATTTACCACATTGGCCACAATAGTCACATACATGGGGTATTTGGTTTGAGACAAACCTTCAGAAAATTGCTTAAGGGCCTGAAATACAATGAGAGGAACCAAAGAAAAGGCCACTAAATCCAAATATGGTATGGCCAATTTTACTACCTCCTCTGGCTGTGACATATGGTACATTATGGGTTTACAAAGCAGGATGAGCAAAAAAAGGGCAAATCCTAGACCGGCACACAAAACCAAACCGTGCTTTAGAGCAGACTTTCCAGAAGTAATATTTCCTGCCCCATCAGACTCTGCTACCAAAGGGGTGATGGCTGTAGAAAAGCCAATACCCAGAGACATAGCGATAAAGACAAAACTATTGCCCAAAGACACAGCTGCCAGTTCTGCGGTGCCCAGTTGCCCCACCATAATATTGTCTGCAAATGCCACAAAAGTGTGGCCCAGTAGACCCAAAATAACTGGAAAAGATAGGCTTAGGTTGTATTTAAATTCTTTGGTATACTGTTGTAGCAAAGTCAAAATTTGAGAGCAAATATAGTTTTTTTATACCGCCGCTGGCCGATGTTTTTAGTCTAATTATTCCATTTTTTTTGCTGCATTCCAAAAGACATCCATTTCCTCTAATGACATTTCGGACAAGGACAATCCTTGTTTAGCTGCCTGAGATTCTAAATACAAAAACCGCTTTTTAAATTTGGTATTGGTTCGTTCCAAGGCGTTTTCAGGGTTTATTCCAATAGCCCTGGCATAGTTTATCATAGAAAATAGGAGGTCTCCAAATTCAGCTTCCATAGCGTATGTATTAGAAGTAGCCGCCTCTTCATTAAATTCTTGAAGTTCCTCTTGCACCTTTTCCCACACCTGTTCTGGCGCTTCCCAATCAAAACCAACACCAGCTACTTTTTCCTGTATTCGATAGGCTTTTACAAGAGCAGGCAATCCGTTTGGCACCCCTTCTAAAACACTTTTTTTCCCTTCTTTTAATTTGAGTTGCTCCCAGTTACGTTTCACATCTTCCTCATCTTCTACCTGAACATCTCCGTAAATATGTGGATGTCTGTGAACCAGCTTATCACAAATTTCATTGGCAACGTCTGCCATATCAAAATCTCCGGTCTCACTTCCAATTTTAGCGTAAAACACCAAATGCAGCAACAGATCTCCTAGCTCTTTTTTCACCTCTCCAAGATCCTGTTCCAATATAGCCTCAGACAGCTCATAGGTCTCTTCAATGGTTAAGAGTCTTAGACTTTCTATAGTTTGCTTTTTGTCCCATGGACACTGCAGCCTGAGCTCATCCATAATGGTAAGTAGTCTATCGTAAGCTTGGAGTTGGGCTTCTCTTGAATTCATCTTAAAGGTACTTTAGTAGGTGTTGCTATGGCAAAACTAAGGTTTTAAACGTCATAGGTCTAAAAGATGGTTTTAAAATTGTGTAAATTGGGTATCTTGATTCAAAATTATAAACCATGCTAAAAACAAGCCTCTCTTTTTGCTGTGTACTTCTAGCTCTCGTATTTCTGAGCAGCTGCCAAGAACAGCCCATTCAAATTCAGGCTCCTGAACTAGAAATCTCACAAGCCGGACTACTCCCTATTCCAAGTGAAATTCAAGAATCTGATGCTGCCTTTGCTCTCTCTGAAAGTACGCAAATTGTGTTAGCAGATGACTCTGAGATTATGAAGCTTTTGGGTCGCTTTGCCGCCGAGAAAATATTTCAAAAAACAGGTGTTTTATTAAGTGCTTCTGTGGGAAAGGCCCAAAGCAACGGGAATCATATATTCTTAAATTGGTCTCCAGACTCAGAGGCAGCGCCTGCTCACAGGGACATAGATGCCTATTTAGCAGACCCCTACTCTGTAAACGAAGCCTATGAAATGGAGATAAGCAACAGGGCGCTGCAGATCAGCTCTGCATCGGCCGCAGGCCTATTTAGAGCCCTTCAAACTCTGAGACAACTCCTCCCTGAGGGAGCCACGCACCAACAAAACAAAAAAGACATTTGGGCACTTGCTGGCGGCCAGATTAAAGACGCTCCTGCCTATGCATATAGAGGTGCCATGTTAGATGTAGCCAGACACTTTTTTAGCCCCTCTGAAGTGAAGAGATATATAGATCAGCTGGCGTATTACAAAATAAATACCCTGCACCTACACCTCACGGACGACCAAGGGTGGCGACTAGAAATTAAGGCTTGGCCCAAACTCACAGAGATTGGGGGACAAACAGAGGTTGGTGGTAAAAGTGGCGGTTTTTACACCCAAGATCAATACCGTGACTTGGTGGCCTATGCCGCTGCACATTTTATGACTATTGTTCCTGAGGTAGACATGCCTGGTCATACCAATGCTGCCTCTGTGGCTTATCCATTTTTAAACGGAAATGGTAAGGAAGTCCAATTATATACGGGTACAGCCGTGGGCTTTAGCAGTTGGGACGCCAATAAGGAAGCCGTCTATGATTTTGTGACCGATGTGGTGGGAGAAATTACTGCCCTATCCCCTGGCCCTTATTTTCACCTGGGGGGAGATGAAAGTCATGTAACTCCTAAAGCAGATTATATAAAATTTGTAGACCGTGTGACTGAGATTGTGCGTCAAGCAGGAAAAACACCTATGGGTTGGGATGAAATTGTAACAGCGCACACCGATAGCTCTGCTGTAGCACAATTTTGGGCCTCAGAAAAAAATGCAGCCCTCGCGGTAGAAAAAGGAATGAAGGTTTTATTATCTCCAGCTAAGAAAGCTTATTTAGACATGCAATACCATGAGAACTCCCCTTATGGGCTTCACTGGGCTGGATATGTGCCAGTAGACACCGCCTATATTTGGACTCCAGAAACCTATGCAAAAGGCGTTCCTAAGGAGCTCATTTTAGGTATTGAAGCCCCGCTTTGGTCGGAAACCATTAGCAATTCTAAGGAATTGGAATTTTTAGCCTTCCCCAGGCTTCCTGGCTATGCAGAATTGGCTTGGAGCATACCAGAAAACAGATCCTGGGAAGCCTATAAAAAACGTTTGGCCAAACAAAGTCACTATTTTGACAGACAAGGTATTGGGTATTACCCCTCCCCCCTCATAGATTGGGAAACACCAAATCAAAAGGAGCCTAAGCTCGCTAAGGATTAAAAAAAACCAGCGCTCTGCGCTGGTTTTTTTTATACACAATAGGGAGTGGTCTTAATTTTTAATTCCTGCTAAGTTTTCAGGGGCGTCCGTTTGCCAATAATAAGTTGGCGCTTTTTTAGGCTGCGGCCATTCTTGGTCCAGTGATTGGGTGTCATATACTTTCCCGTCTTTTAAAACTTTAGAAACGGTATTGGTGTTTCTGAGGTCTTCTAATGGATTGGCATCTAAAACTACCAAATCTGCAATTTTACCAACCTCTATACTACCCAAGTCTCCATCTAACCCAAGGGAGGCTGCCCCTAAAATAGTAGCATATCTAAGGGCAGCGTGTGGGCTTAAGCCGCCGCTGCCTACAGACCAGAGCTCCCAGTGATAGCCCAATCCTTGTAATTGACCATGGCTTCCAATACCGCCACGACCCCCTGCTGCCTCTAGGTCTGTCATGAATTCTGCATGCTTTTTAAAGATGTGCTCTTCCTCCATAAACCATCCTGGTCTTCGTCTGGACTTGGCAGCCAATTCTTCATAAGGGGTATAGAATTGAAGTTTGGAGTCTCCCCAAACATTCTCCGTTGCATAATAAAAATTCTCTGCCCATGGCCCGCCATAAGAAACCAATAAAGTGGGGGTAACTGCCATTTTAGCTTCTGCGATAGTCTTCACCACATCTGAGTATATGGGGTAGATAGGCAAGGAATGCTCATGACCAGGATAACCGTCTAACAGTTGGGTCATATTGAGTTTAAAGTCCAAGCCCCCTTCTGTGGTAGGGATGAGTTTAAGTTCTTTTGCAGCCATAATAACCCACTGGCGCTGTTGGCGATTCCCAACCAAATACATTTTAATGCTTTTGGTATTGTAGTACTCGCTGTACTGACTCAGTACTTCTTTGGCGTGCTCTAAACTTTCAATTTTGTAAGACCAATACCCTACACCTGGTCCAGTAGAATATATTCTGGGTCCTGCAATTTTACCTGCATCTACCATATCTGAGTAGGTGAGTACGTCTGTGGTACCTGTCTGAGGGTCTCTGGTGGTGGTTACACCATAAGCTAAATTGGCCGCGTACATCCAAACTTGATTTTTGTGAATCCCCCAGTTGGGCCACATATGGGCATGGGTGTCTATAAAACCGGGTGTAATGGTTTTCCCTTTCATATCCATCACAGTAGCCTCTGCTGGCACCTCCAGGCTGCCAGAAACTCCCACCCCTACAATTCTGTGGTCTTTAATTAAAAGATCTCCATTTTCTATCACCTCATCTCCATTCATGGTAATAAGTCTAGCACCTTGTAGTAATAAAACACCCTTAGCCAGGTCTTTTTTATAACCTACCGCAACTTTAATTTCGGTAGCTTTAAAAGGCTTTGGGGCTTTATCTTTGCTCTTACTCTCTTGCCCAGTGCTGTCTTTAGAATCTTTTTGGGCTAAAGCCGATGCCTTTTCTGCGGCCTCCTTTTCCTTTTTCTCTGCAGCCATGGCTTCCTCATACCTCTGGGCAGCACTTAGATCATAGCTAAAAAAACTAGCTCCCAAAGACCAGTATACCTGCTGGCTTTGGTCCCCCCACACTGGAAATTCTCCACCAAAAAGGGTGAGTTTCTTGGCTGGAAAAGCAGCATTTTCTGCTTTTGCCAAGGATATTTTTGGAGTTTGCCCGTATTTTGGTAGAACCAGGCTATAGATGTCGTTATTTATCTTAGTAAGTACCTGTTTACCATCTGGGGAGATTTTCATTTCAGAAGCCCTAGAGGCCTTGTTGTTTTCTCGCCAGGCGTCTTCTGCACTAGGCAAAGCAGCAGCAGTAGAAACTCCAAAAGCAGCATCGTGATTTTCTTGAAAATAATCAGAAGAACCATAAGTCACAATTCCTGTTACGCTCAGGTGTTCTTTTTCATCTGAACCATCCCAGCGAATAGAAACCAGACCTTTACTACCGCTGTAGAGGTAAATTCTGTCGTCTACTTTGGTAAAGTGTGGCATTTCCCGACCCATAGACTTGGCAATGAATACATTGGATCCGCCTTTGTCGGAAACCCACATGAGGTCTTCTGTGGCTCTAGAAGCCATAGGGCCAATAGCGTCTTTATACACCTGGGTTTTTCCTGCTAAAAATACAATGCGATTTTGGGCATAAGACCAGCTGGGCTGGCTGTAAATTCCAGAACTTTGGGTGAGCCTTGTAATGGAAGTTCTTCTGTTAAAACTGGCCTTGTATAAATGGCCTTCAGTACCATTCCAAGTAGAGAACACCAGCTGCTTCCCATCTGGGGACCAAGCCGGTTGTGCCTCCGTAAAATCGTGAGTGGTCACCCTTTTTGGACTGCCGTTGGGTAGGTCCATTACATAAAGTCTGTTCAATGCTGTAAAAGCCAATTTCTTCCCGTCTGGAGAAGGCTTGGCATCTCTAATTTGAGTGGCCAGAGCAGTGTCACTATCCGAGATGGGGTATTTAAAGTCTAACTGGGGACCTAATTCTAAGGCTACGTCTGCCGTAAAGGGAATATTTTGGGCCATTTTGGTAGCGATATCTATTTTATGGATTTGACCTCCATAAGAAACCACCAAAGATTTTGAGTCTGGCGTAAAAGCCATGGCAGGCAATACACCAAGAGGAGCAATAGATTCCTGCTCGTCTCTTTGAACTGGATAAGCTAACCAGGACTCTGCTCCTGTTTTTAAGTTCCTTAAGACCAATCCTGTTTCTGTTTCATAGCGGCTGCCATACACCAACCATTGGCCGTCTTTAGACAGAGTTGGGGTAAAGGCAGATCCATACCTAGAACTTATAACATTTTTGGTACCGTCTTTCATATTATAAGTACCAATCTGATACTGTGGCAGCTGAGCATTGTAATTCCATGCCCCGTTGCGTTGTGAGAAATACAACAATTCTCCTTGGGCTCCAAAAGCTGGGTCTATCGTTTTTAAACTCTTTGGTTCTGAGATTAAGGCAGTTCCACTACCAGAATCTTTATGATACAGGTGTAGCTTAATATTTCTCCTCCCTTTAGCGCCCACAATATAGTCTCCGTCTGGGCTCCAGCTGGCAGAGAAAAAATTGGTCTTAGATTCTTTTGTAATTTGGCGCTCCTCTTTAGTTTCCAGATCCATCACCCAAATATTATCAGAACCACTTTTGTCTGAAACATACAATAGCGAACTACCATCTGGGCTAAATCTAGGGTGTACTTCATAAGCCAATCCAGAAGTGATGGCTTTGGCCTCCCCTCCTTCTATAGGCAAGCTATACAAGTCTCCCATCAGATCAAATACTATGGTTTGGCCATCTGGACTTACGTCTAAGGACATCCAAGTACCTTCTGTGGCTTTAAAATCTATCTGTCTGCTGGGCTCTAAAGGCAATTCTTTAGTAGCTTTTTTAATGGTGTCTGTAGCAACTTCTGGCTTCACATCTTGAGCCATAGCGGAACATCCTGCCATGACACCTAAGACAAGAAATCCCTTTTTTAATTTTGAATACATAAAGCATGGTTTTTAAAGCTTGTTAAATATAGGATTTTCCTGAGATATGAAAACAAAAAAAACCAGCGCAGAGCGCTGGTTTTGGTATTCTATGGAGGGGCTTTTCTTATTTTTTTACGGCAGCCTTAGATGTTTTAGCGCCGCCTTTGGCAGCAGAAGAGGCCTTAGCGCCTCCTTGTTTGGGTGCAGCTTTTGTCTTTTGAGCTGTTGGTTTAGCAGCTGCTTTAGATGCAGATTTTTTTGCGGCAGACTTAGTGTCTTTGTCAGAAGCGGCTGCTACTTGCTCAGAAAAATCTAAGAGCTTGTTGTCGAGTAAAATATTGTACCACTGAATTACTTTTTTAATGTCAGAGGCATAAACCCTGTCTTCATCATAGTTGGGTAAAACTTCGAAGAAATAAGCTTCAAGATCTAATTTATCTGCTTTGTGTGCTACCGAAGTTTTTCCTCCAGATTCTTTATTGTAAATCTTCTCTAGAACAGACACCAAGGGCATCTCTTCTTGTAAGGTGTATATAGCAATCTCAGACAAGACGCTCACATTGCTCTTCAAATTTACAGTCACTTTTTTACCGTCTAATAGAGACACGGCAACAAAACCACCTCTAGTCTGGGTAAGCATTTGAAACAGTCCAGGTTTTCCGGCAATAGATAAAATCTTGTCTAAATTCATAGTTTTTTTAAATTTTGGGGCAAATATGATACTTTTCTATCATTTAATAAGCCATTTACCTACCTTTTTTAATCTCTGGAAAGCGCATGCGGTAGTCTGCTTGGATCTTCCCTTTAGAAATATTAGTCAATCGTCCTTTTAAAATTCGCTTTTTAAGCGAACTCAATTTATCGGTAAACAGCACCCCTTCTATATGATCGTATTCGTGTTGTATTACTCGGGCCAATAAGCCATTAAAACGCTTGGTATGCTCCTTAAACTCTGCGTCTTGGTAACGAATGAGAATCTCAGGTTTTCTCAGTACGTCTTCACGTACGTCAGGAATACTTAGGCAACCCTCGTTAAAAGACCACTCCTCTCCTGTTTCTTCAATAATTTCTGCGTTAATAAATACTTCTTTAAAACCAGTCAGGGCGTTTTGTTCCTCTGTGCTTAGCTCATCGTCGTCTGCGAAAGGGCTGGCGTCTACCACAAACAAACGGATAGGTAAACCTATTTGTGGTGCCGCTAAACCCACACCATGGGCGTTGTACATGGTCTCCCACATATTATCTATTAAAGCGTCTACATTTGGATAATTGGCGTCTATTTCCTTGGCTACTTTTTTTAAAACAGCATCGCCGTAGGCAACAATAGGTAAAATCATGATATTCTATTTAAATAAGCTTGTAATATAAGGGTAGCACTCACTTGGTCTACCTGGCCTTTCTCTTGTCTTTTTTTCTTTTTCATTCCTGAGGCAATCATGGCCTGAACAGCCATTTTAGAGGTAAAACGCTCGTCTTGCCTTACCATAGGAATCTGCGGAAAAGCTAAGGCTAAATCTGACATAAATGCCTTAATATACACCTCAGACTCTGAAGCAGAATGGTCCATTTGCTTGGGTTCTCCTATCACAAAAGTAGCCACAGCTTCTGTCTTGGTATACTCTTTTAGAAAAGGAATGAGGTCTTTGGTCTCCACAGTTTCTAGACCAAAAGCAATCATTTGCAAGGGGTCTGTGACAGCGACACCAGTCCTTTTAGTTCCAAAATCTAAGGCCACAATTCTCTTCAAAGTTTTTTTTTGCAAAATTAACCCTTTATTATGTTACATGTATCAGAATTACCCAGCTTTTCCTGAAATTGAGCTTATATTTGCCTTTAAAATATCATAAAATGACAGATTATAGACCCATGATAGAAGCTGCCTGGGAAGACAGAAGTCTCCTAGAACAAGCAGAAACTCAGGCCGCCATAAGAGCCGTTATAGACCAAATAGACCAAGGCGCTTTGCGTTGTGCTGCTCCTACCAGCAGTGGTTGGCAAATAAACGAGTGGGTTAAAAAAGCCGTGGTACTGTATTTCCCAATACAAAAAATGGAAACCTTAGAGGCGGGTATTTTTGAATACCACGACAAAATGCCGCTCAAGCGAAATTACCAAGAAAAAGGCATTCGTGTAGTGCCCAATGCCGTAGCCAGACATGGCGCATATATAGCTCCAGGGACCATACTCATGCCTTCTTATGTAAATATTGGAGCCTATGTAGATAGTGGAACCATGGTAGACACCTGGGCCACCGTGGGTAGCTGCGCCCAGATAGGCAAAAATGTACACCTGAGTGGTGGCGTTGGAATTGGCGGCGTATTAGAACCCCTACAAGCCGCCCCAGTGATCATTGAAGATAATGTCTTTGTGGGCTCTAGATGTATTGTAGTAGAAGGGGTACGCGTAGAAAAAGAAGCTGTATTGGGCGCCAATGTGGTTCTCACTGCCTCCACCAAAATTATTGATGTCACTGGAGAAAATCCTGTAGAACGCAAGGGTCTAGTCCCAGCCCGGTCTGTCGTAATACCAGGTAGCTACACCAAAAGTTTCCCCGCTGGAGACTATCAGGTGCCCTGCGCCCTAATCATAGGCACAAGAAAAGAAAGTACCGACAAGAAAACCTCCCTAAACGACGCTCTAAGAACCTATGACGTAGCCGTATAGGTTTTCATTTCGAATGAAATCATGTATTTTAAAACCAGAGTTTGGTTTAATACCTATTGGTTTTTCTTAGCCTTACGTTTTTTTGGTATTAATTTTTTTTTGGCATTAAGTATTTTGGCCTCCGGCCGATGCCGTATTTATTTGAAAACTATATTTGATATATAATTTGAGATACATTAAATCCCTCTTGTGAACACCATACATATCAGATACGCAAAAAGAACCCTTAAGACCCATTTATTTTTAGGACTTGGTTTTTTGCTTTTGGGTTTGTTTGGTGTATTCTTTGACGCAAAAAGTAATTATAATTTTGTGATTGCTGTTCTTTACTTGGGAGGAGCTTACTACTATTCTAATTATCCCATGATTGTGATTAATGGTTTAGAGATTAAACAAAATTGGTGGTTTGGAAAAAAAATAGCACTTCAGGACATTCTCGAAATAAAATACTTTGCAGGAGATTACATTATAACGAGTCAGACTAAAAAATTAGGAATCTGTAAGAGTGAATTAAGTGTGGAAGACCAGCAGCTACTTACTGACTTTCTCAGAAGGTTTGAAGATAAATGGAGTACTGCTATACCTTTTGCTTTATCCCAAAAGGAGTGAATTTTAATTTCTTAGCCTTTACCTGATTTCTAATAGCCCTATTCTTATCTATGGATGCTTGATTTTTATACCCTCTTTTATGGTCTAAATGGACTACAATAGCGCTGTATCTGAGTTGCTTAGATTTTATTTCTGAATGTATGAGACGCTCTCCGAGTTCTCTGTCTTGACCCCCGTATTGCATGCGCTGGTCAAATCCGTTTACCTTTACAATGTCTGCCTTAAAGCCAGAGGCATTGTGACCATTCCAGCTGGCCTTAGTTGGCGTAAGGACATTAAGGGCTGTAGCCCAAAAACCACGAGCAGAAAGCTTGTTGTTTTTGAAACTGCTTTTCAAGCCTCTGGCTTTTAGCCAAGAGACCTCAAAACAACTGCCAGACTGAATATCTTTTTTAGTAATGGCCTTTGAAATATTCATGGGCAGCATAAAGTATCCTCCAGATAAAAAATAACCCGGCTCCTTATGCTTGGCATGAACGCTCAAGAAGTCTTTTCTAGGAATGCAATCTCCGTCGGTCATCACCAAATAGTCTGCCGAGGCTGCTAAGACTGCTTTATTTAAAATTTTAGACTTTTGAAACCCCTCGTCTTCTTGCCATACATGAACTATAGGATAAGAAACCTCTTGCTTTAGCTTATCCAAGAGTGCTTTTGTTGCTGGACCAGAACCATCGTCTGCTACTATGAGCTCAAAATCTTTAAATTCTTGGTACTCAAAACCCCAAAGTACTTTTTCTAACCAAGCCTCTGCATTGTAAGTGCTTAAGATAACAGAAAGTAGCGGTTCTTGAGACATGGTGATATTTTTTATGAAGCAAAAATAGGAAACTCTTATGGCTTATGGCTATTTTTACATTCCTAAAAGCAGTACAAACGACACTTTAAGTAAAGCCCGCATGAAACTAAAAGAAATACCTATTTCTATTTGGCAGAGCATCCGTCTTCAGACCCTTAGCCATAAGAGGCTTAACGAGACTCACAAACCAAAAGCTAAAGTGGTGGTGTCACTGACAACCATACCCTCTAGGTTAGCCACTTTACATCTGGTTATCAGAAGCCTGCTGGTACAAAGTGTGCGACCAATGAAGATTGTACTATGGGTACAAGAGGGGCTTTCTGAATCCCTACCAAAAAGCTTGACCAAACTGCAAGGCTCCAACTTTAAAATTCGTTACACCAAAGGAAGTGCGTCCCACAGAAAACTAGTACATAGCTTAGAGGCCTTTCCAGAAACACCTATTGTTAGCTGCGACGACGACTTAATTTACCCAAAAAACTGGCTCGAAAATTTGTTAAATGAAGCCCAGATGAATCCTGAAGCTATTGTTGCCAATCAGACCCGCTATATTCAATATGAGTCTGATGGGGCCGTAAAGTCTTATAAAGACTGGACCTACCCAAAGGATAATTTTAATCCCATGCGGGTAATCGCTATTGGAGCAGGAGGAGTATATTACCCAGTAGGAGCTCTAGATCCTTTGGTAACCGAGGAATCTCTTTATATGTCTTTGGCTCCTAGGGCAGACGATCTCTGGTTTAAAGCCATGTCACTGCTCAAGGACACACCAACCCTACAAACAAAACAACCTACAAAGACCCCCACCCCAATTATTGGGTCTCAAAAAATAGCGCTAAAAAAAACCAATATAGGACTAGACAAAAACAAAACCCAATGGGAGGCTTTAGTTGCGCATTTTAATTTTAAAACCTCGTAATATGTCTTTTCAAGAAGCTTTGACAAAATCTAAAGAAGTGCTAGAAGCCGGTGGCCTCATACTGTACCCTACAGACACGGTTTGGGGTATTGGTTGTGACGCTAACAACCCAGAGGCAGTGGCCAAGGTATATGCACTGAAACAAAGGGCAGATAGTGAGGCGCTTATTTGCTTGGTTTCCAACGTGGCCATGTTGGAGCGCCATGTGGCCATGGTTCCCGATGCAGCTTATGACATCATAGACCTGAGCACCAAGCCAACTACCATCATTTACGACGCACCTAAGGGGGTGGCCTCCAATTTGGTAGCACCCGACCAAAGCCTAGCTATTAGAGTAGTTTCAGATAAATTCTGTAAATATCTGATACAAAATTTTAAAAGACCTATTGTCTCTACATCGGCCAATTTGGCCGGAGCCCCCACCCCCAAGAATTTCCAAGAAATTAGTCCCGATATTTTAAAAGGTGTAGACTATATAGTACCTTTGGAGGCTGAAAATACGAACAATTCTCCCTCTACAATTATTAAGCTGTCTAACAGCGGATTGGTGAAAGTGATCAGAGCTTAAGTATGACTAAAAACGGGCACAGCCAGGCATTATCAAACCCTATTTTTAACCTTCTTTCTGCTACAGCAGAAGAACTAAAGGTAGACGCCTATGTCATAGGTGGTTTTGTCCGAGATTATTTGCTGGAAAGAGGGTGTCCAAAGGACATAGACGTTGTGGTTGTAGGTAGTGGTATTGCTTTGGCAGAAACACTTTCAAAAAAACTTCCTGGTAATCCAGAAGTGACCGTATTTAAAAATTATGGTACTGCCATGATTAAACACGAAGATTTGGTGTTGGAATTTGTAGGGGCTAGAAAAGAAAGCTACCGCTCCAACAGCAGAAACCCTCAGGTAGAAAACGGCAGTTTAGAGGACGATCAAAACAGAAGAGATTTTACCATAAATGCCTTAGCATTGGGCCTAAACGCTAAAAATTTTGGCTGTTTGCTAGACCCATTTAATGGACTAGAAGATCTAAAAAACAAGCGTATTGTTACCCCCCTAGCTGCAGAAGAAACCTTTAGTGATGACCCCCTTAGAATGCTCAGGGCCATAAGATTCGCAAGCCAGTTAGACTTTAAAATTGACCCCAGCTCTTTAGATGCTATTTCAGAAAACAAAGACCGAATCTCTATCATTTCTAAAGAACGTATTGTAGAAGAAATCCATAAGATGATTGGTAGTCAAAGGCCTACCCTAGGCTTTGAACTCATGCATAAAACTGGACTGCTGCCACTTATCTTGCCAGAACTCACAGCACTGGAAGGCATAGAAGAAGTAGAAGGACAAAAGCACAAAGACAATTTTTGGCACACTTTAGAGGTCTTAGATAACATCTCCAAAAACACAGACAACATATGGCTCAGATGGGCTGCATTGCTTCATGACATTGGAAAGGCTCCTACCAAACGCTTTGACAAAAAAATAGGTTGGACTTTTCATGGGCATGAATTTGTAGGCTCTAAAATGGTATATAAGTTATTTAAAAGGCTGCATATGCCTTTAAACGAGAAAATGAAATTTGTACAAAAGATGGTGGGGATGAGTTCTAGGCCCATTGTACTGGCAGAAGATTTTGTGACAGATGCCGCTGTGAGAAGACTGGTTTTTGACGCCGGTAAGCATGTAGAAGACCTCATGACCCTTTGTGAGGCAGACATTACCACTAAAAACCCGTACAAAAAGAAAAAGTATAAGAATAACTTTTTGTTGGTGAGACAAAAAATTGAAGAGGTAGAGGCCAGAGATCACATTAGAAATTTTCAGCCTCCTGTGAGTGGTGAAGAAATTATGAAGACCTTTGGTATAAAACCGTCTAAAGAAATTGGATTGATTAAAGAGGCCATTAAAGAGGCTATTTTGGAAGGAGACATCCCCAATGAATACCAGGCTGCATATTCCTATATGATAGAAAAGGGACAGGCATTGGGGCTCACATTACAAAACTAAACGGATGGAAAAGCGATTGTATTTGTTTGCCAAAACCAGTCTTATACTGGTATATTTAGTGATTGTTGCTGGGGCATTGGTGCGTATGACTGGAAGTGGTATGGGCTGCCCTGATTGGCCTAAATGCTTTGGATATTACATACCCCCTACCTCTGAAGAAACCCTACAATGGCAAGCCAACAGAAACTTTGAAAAAGGTCAGGTTATTATTTACGAGCAGGGACTTCTGGTAGCCTTATCCGATTTTACCACTTCTAATGAGATAGATTTATCCCTTTGGGAGCCCTATACCAAACACGATTATGCGGTTTTTAATCCCTATCATACCTGGGTAGAGTTTCTAAACAGGCTGGTGGGTGCCATAGCAGGTTTAGCAACCCTAGTTTTAGCCCTGTTTAGCCTGTCTTATTGGAGAACCAACAAATGGGTTCCCCTTTTAGCTATCGCTATTGTCTTGGGAATGGGATTCCAGGCTTGGTTGGGAGCTACGGTGGTCTACTCTGTATTGGCTCCAGCTAAAATTACCACCCATATGCTCATGGCCCTTTTAATTGTAGCGGCCCTTATAAGACTCATGCAGCTGCTATCTCCTTCCAAAAACAGCCAACTATACCATCCGGCCTTTCACAAAAGTACAGCGGCCTTGGTGGTTATTATACTCCTACAAACTGTTTTTGGTACCCAAGTAAGAGAATATGTAGATCATCAGCTAGAAACAGCTGTCCTCAAAGAAAATTGGCTCTCTGCACCTAGCATCATTTTTTATATTCACAGGTCTTTTTCATTGCTCCCATTGGGCTTGATGATATTTGTTTATTGGACCAATAAAAAAATGGGGCTTGGATTTACCGTAGTTCAAAAAATTCTAGGTCTCATGGTGCTAGCTGTTTTAAGCGGTATGGCTATGTACTATATAGACTTCCCTTGGGGTTCACAACCCCTTCATTTGGTAGTAGCAGCCTTGTTGTTCGGGGGACTATTTTACCTGTATTTACAAAGTAGAACGGCAAAAAAAAACCTTCATAATGGTATATAAAATAAGAGTCATTTTAGACGCAAAAGAAGATATTTTTAGAGATATTGCAGTAGAAAAAACATCCAATCTGGAAGACCTACACAATACCATTTGTCAATCTTTTGGTTTTGCTGGCCACGAAATGGCTAGTTTTTACACCTGTGACCAGGAGTGGAACCAAGACTTAGAGATTGCCTTGTTTGACGTAAGCGAAGAATCTGACACCAGGCTCATGTCTCAAACACTTTTGGAAGATGTAATGGATGAGGCCGCTCCAAAACTTATTTATGTCTATGATTTTTTGAGTATGTGGACCTTCTTTGTAGAGTTAGCAGATGTCTCCGACCCTACTCCAGGGCAAAGCTATCCAGAGCTTCTGTTTAGCTTTGGAGAGTTACCAGAAACACCTCCAGAAAAAGTGTTTGAAGCCCAAAAGGAAGACGCAATGGATTTTAACGATGAATTTGAGGACGATTTTAACGATGGCTATGGTGGTGCAGGAGATTATGAGGACTTAGATTTTGACGAAAACTGGAATTAAGTAGTTGCGCTCCAACAAACTAAAGTTAATTCATTATAGCTGTAAAGATGCTCTGTAAAGTCGCTGCTCGCAAAGATTAAAACAAAACACACCAAAAAACTTTATGCCACTTAGATTGGCATCTTAAAAAACCAAATCTTTCATCTCATGATTAATTTATACGGCGCTCAGATAGAGCGAATTTCTATTCATAAAGTAGGTAATAAAAACAAAAATGAATCTCTTTTTATTTCAGCAGCACCCCACCACTTAAATGACGAGACCACAGGTTTGCTCAAGGAGTACTTTTTTAAACCTTTCAGGGAAAAAGAAGAGAGTTATTACCATCTTTCACATGAGGCAGATTTGAGCTTTAATCCCTTATATGAGATAGCCCAAAGTGTATTTAATGAGCCTGCAGGGGTACATGAAGCCTCTGCTAAAATTGCCAAACACCTCTATGATCAGTCCAATCATCCACATATTAAAAGTGGTGAATTATATGTGGCTTATATAAGTGGTATTTTATTAGATAACGTAAAGACAGACGCCATTGGAATTTTCAAAAGTGAATTAAAACAAGATTTTATTCAATTTGAAGAGCAGCAAGACGCCCTAGAAATTTTAGTCCAACAAGGCATTAATATTAATAAATTAGATAAGGGTTGTCTGCTTTTTAACACCCAAGCAGAAGAGGGTTATAAAATCTTATCCGTAGACAGCAATCGCTATGACACTAAGTATTGGCTAGAACAATTCTTGGGTGTAGCTGTTTTAACAGACAATAACTTTTACACTAAAAACTACCTTAAATTTTGTCAGAATTTTGCTAAAGATGTAGTGCTGCCTGCAGAGGACAAACAACAAGAGGTATTGTTTATGAACAGAGCAGTAAACCACTTTGCCAAAAACAATGCCTTTGAGGAAACTAACTTTATGAATGAGGTCATTGACAATCCTGCGCTCATTCCAGAGTTTAAGCATTACAAGGTAGAGAAAGGCCCTAAATACAGCATTGAAGACGTCTCTACTTTTGACATAGCCAACAAGGCCGTCTCTCAGGCTAGAAAAAGCATTAAGAACGTCATACAATTAGACACCAACATTCAAATAAAGATGGATTTTATTAATCCAGAATCTGCAGGAAAGTTTGTAGAAAAAGGATGGGATGAAGAGAAGGGAATGTATTACTACCTAGTCTATTTTAACAAAGAGCAGAAAGGGCCTACAAATTAATCCTCTGTTCTATAATTTGCCTCATGCTGACGTTTTCATAGTTGCGCTTTACAAAATCTAAAGCCAGGCCTAAGACTGCACCCATAGTTGGTGCCTGTTTAAAAGAAATGTCGCCAGTAAGATTTCCGATAGATTCTTTTAATAGGGCTACGTGCTCCGGTAGAGAAATGGTGTCTGACTTAGCAATGTCTAAAAGCTCTGTAATACGATCTTCAAAAGACATAAAACGCTTGGCCACAATAGATCGCTCTTCTAACTTGTACTGATCTATAGAGTCCATTTGCAGTTTCTCTTTAACCAATTGAACCATTTTAAAATTTTCTTTGAAAAACTGTGGCCTGTATATTTTAAAATTACCCTCAAAACACTGCTGATCAAAATCTATGGCTCTAATTTTATACACCACATGGTCAAAATCGTGGGTGGGCACTATCACATAATTATAAGAACGCATATCTCCTAGAAGTCGGATCATACAACGCTCGTTAAACTTCACAAATTCCTTAGCTAATTGTGACTTTTCAGATTCTGAACACTCAGGAAGCATTTCTTTGATAAAGACATCTCCGGGTATACCGGCTATATGCTCTTCTATGAGAGTGTCTTCATACACCAAAAAGTTCAAATTGTAAGGGGATAAAATATGCTCCAACTCCAAGCCGTATACCCTTGAGGCATCTGTTTTTTTTACATAAAAATAAGTAAAGTTGTCATTGAGAATATTCCTAATCTTAATTCTAAATGGTTTGGAATTGCCAAAAGTACAGAAATCTACTGCGTCCACATTTAAGTATGGCACCATGCTGTCTCCTCCATCTGAATGTAAAATAGAATATACTTTTTTTAAACTTAAATCTATTTCTTCCCTGTCAAACTCGGAGTAGTATACCCGAACCCAAAGAGTGTCTACATCTTCCTGGTCATAGACCACCACAGACCCTTGAAAACGCAGCAAATCTTCATAAAAAATAGGAATTTCTATATTGCGACTGTAGCGTTTTAAATAATGATCTAAGGCCTTGCAAACGGGAAATGCAGGCTTTTTCTTGGACATCATCTTTTCTGACATGGACTTTTATTTTTCTTGGCTTGTAACAAATTACGCATATTTTCGTCAAGTTAAATAAGAACTCATAAATAATTAGCCCTTGGAAACCATCTTGGAAGTAGCGGATCTAACAAAATCCTACGGAAGTCTTTTCGCTGTAAAAAAACTCAGTTTCACCATTGAAAAAGGAAATGTATATGGGATTTTAGGACCCAACGGAAGTGGAAAATCTACCACACTTGGGATGGTGCTCAACGTAGTAAACCCCACCCAAGGAAGTTTTGAATGGTTTGGCGGAAGCCTTTCTACTCATGAAGCTTTAAAAAAAGTAGGTGCTATTATAGAAAGGCCTAATTTTTATCCTTACATGAGTGCTAAAAAAAATCTGAGTCTGGTTTGTAAGATTAAAGGAGTTCCAGAAAACAACATAGAAGAAAAATTGGCCTTGGTAGGTCTTCTAGACAGAAAAAATTCAAATTTCAGCACCTTTTCCTTAGGAATGAAGCAGAGGCTTGCCATTGCCTCTGCACTTTTGAATAATCCAGAAATACTCATTTTGGACGAACCTACCAATGGCTTAGACCCACAGGGAATTCACCAAATTAGAGAAATTATAAAAACCATTGCAGCACAGGGCACTACCATCTTGCTAGCCTCCCATTTATTAGACGAGGTAGAAAAAGTATGTACCCATGTGGTGGTTCTTAGAGAGGGACAAAAATTATACTCAGGTCCTGTTTCAGAGATGCAAGCCAATCACGGCTATGCCCTTCTCAAAACCAAAGACATGGAGGGCTTGAGAAAGCTGCTAGAAGAAAGCAGCCAGTTTGAGCGGGTTAGCGATGAAAATGGCTTATTAAAAGCCTACCTCACCCAACCTATAGAAGCAGCAGACATCAACAAATCCATGATGGATAAGCAAATTATTTTAAGCCATTTAGTGGTTCAAAAAGACAGTCTAGAAGCTCAATTTCTTGCCCTTACTAAAACCCTTTAAGCCATTCTCATGAAAAGATTACTTCAGATAGAACTCATCAAACTTTGGAACAACAGAGCCAGTAAGGTGCTCATTTTTGGATATTTTATTCTGCTTACTTGTATTGCCCTTGTTGCAGCCATAAAGTTTGACATTGGCCCCATAAAGTTTCACCTAGCAGAACAGGGTATTTTTAATTTCCCTTACATCTGGCATTTTAACACCTTCGTAGCTGCTTTACTCAAAATTTTCTTAGCGATTATTATTGTCTCCATGATGGCTAACGAATACACCTATAAAACCATTAAGCAAAATCTCATTGACGGACTTTCTAAAAAGGAATTTATTGCCTCTAAGTTTCTCACTGTAGTTTTGTTCTCTGCTGTCTCTACCCTCTTTGTTTTTGTGATTTCTCTCATTTTAGGAGGTGTGTATTCAGACTATACAGAAATTGGGATTGTGCTCTCAGACCTCAGGTTTCTGGTGGCTTACTTTATTAAACTCATTGGTTTCTTCTCTTTTTGTTTGTTTGTTGGTATTCTAGTAAAGCGCTCTGCTTTTGCCCTTGGTTTCCTCATTATATGGCAGATGGTAGAAGGGTTCACAAGAGGTATAATTCGTTGGAAATTCTTCGATGCAGAAACCACTAGCACCATCATAGGATTCTTCCCCTTAGACGCTATTTCTAATGTCTTAAAAGAACCCTTTTCAAGACTCAATGCCGTGCAATCTGTAGCCAATCAAATTGGTGAGAATGTATCTTTAGATTACCAAACTACCCTTTTGGAAATAGCTTTGGTATTGCTATGGTCTGCTATTTTTATTTGGGGGTCCTTTAAGATTGTTCAGAAGAGAGACTTGTAATAAAATCTCACGGGGCTTTTGTACCTTTGGGTATGGATTTTACCATTGAGTCTACATTTAAACCTACCGGGGACCAACCCCAAGCTATAAAACAGCTAGTAGCGGGTATACAGGAGGGAACCTATGCACAAACTCTTTTAGGGGTTACCGGCTCAGGGAAAACCTTTACGGTGGCCAACGTCATTCAAGAAATACAGAGACCCACTCTAATCTTAGCCCACAACAAAACCCTTGCGGCCCAATTATACTCTGAATTCAAGCAGTTTTTTCCTAAAAATGCAGTGGAGTATTTTGTGAGTTACTACGATTATTATCAGCCGGAGGCCTATATTCCTACCTCAGGTACCTATATAGAAAAAGATTTATCTATTAATGAAGATATTGAAAAACTGAGGTTGAGTACAACCTCTTCTCTACTCTCTGGCAGGCGAGATGTATTGGTGATTGCCTCCGTGTCCTGCTTATACGGGATGGGGAACCCCGTGGAATTTGAGAAAAATGTGGTAAACATTCACAAAGACCAAATTATCTCAAGAACTAAATTCTTAAAGCAACTGGTCCAAGGACTTTATGCCAGAACTACAGCAGACTTTGTCAATGGAAGTTTTAGGGTAAAAGGAGACGTGGTAGACGTTTTCCCTAGCTATACAGACTACGCCATTCGGGTACATTTTTTTGGGGATGAAATTGAAGAAATTGAGGCCTTTGACCCGCTGCACAATAAAACCTTAGAGACCCTAGAACAATTAAGAATATTTCCTGCCAATATGTTTGTCAGTTCTCCAGATATCTTACAGAATGCCATCCACAGCATTCAAGAAGATATGGTAAAACAGGTGAATTTCTTTAAAGAAGAAGGAAAGCACCTAGAAGCCAAAA
Organism: Flavobacteriaceae bacterium LSUCC0859; assembly: GCA_022239325.1. GTDB lineage: Bacteria > Bacteroidota > Bacteroidia > Flavobacteriales > Flavobacteriaceae > MAG-120531. Next base: position 243,027 of record JAKOGP010000001.1, read on the forward strand.
GATTAGAAGAACGTACCACATTTGACTTAGAAATGATTAGAGAGTTAGGCTACTGCTCTGGAATTGAAAATTACTCTAGATATTTAGATGGTAGGGCGCCTGGCACCCGACCCTTTTGCTTATTAGATTATTTTCCAAAAGATTTTCTAATGGTTGTAGATGAAAGTCATGTTACCATACCTCAGGTTCATGCCATGTTTGGTGGAGACCGATCTAGAAAAGAGAACCTGGTTACTTATGGTTTTAGACTCCCAGCTGCCATGGACAATAGGCCCTTAAAGTTTGAAGAATTTGAACAGCTCACCCACCAAATTCTATATGTAAGTGCCACCCCAGCAGATTACGAATTGGCACAATCTGAAGGTGTAGTTGTCGAACAGATTATTAGACCTACTGGGCTGTTAGACCCCATTATTGAGGTGAGACCTTCCAAAAACCAAATAGATAATTTGGTCGCTGAAATTCAAGAGCGCGTAAAATTAGATCAGAGGACGTTAGTCACTACACTTACTAAAAGGATGGCAGAGGAATTGGCAAAATATTTAGCAAAAATCCAAGTTCGCTGTCGCTATATACACTCCGATGTAGACACTCTAGAACGTGTAGAAATTATGCAAGACCTTCGGAAAGGTATTTTTGATGTCCTTATAGGGGTAAACCTACTCAGGGAAGGTTTAGATCTTCCTGAGGTTTCTTTGGTGGCAATTATAGATGCAGACAAAGAGGGTTTCCTTAGAAACGCCAAATCGCTTACCCAAACGGTAGGTAGAGCGGCGAGACATGTAGAGGGTAAAGCCATTATGTATGCAGATAAGGTGACAAAAAGCATGCAGAAAACCATAGACGAAACTCAATATAGAAGAGAAAAGCAAATTGCCTATAACAAAGCAAACCATACCGTTCCAAAAGCACTTAACAAAAGTCTGGATAGTGTACTGACTAAAAATTCAGTCTCTGCCTACCATTTTGAAAAAGCGGCTGTGAAGGCCCAGGAGCCAGACCCCAATTACCTGACCGCAGAAGAACGGGCTAAAATGATTAAAGACAAGAGAAAAGCCATGGAAAAAGCAGCCAAAAACTTAGATTTCCTAGTGGCTGCACAACTAAGAGATGAAATAAAAGTTTTACAAGAAGCCGGAGTCTAAGTACCTAAATGTTTTTTGTCTAATTTAGTGGGTATACTGTTTTCAGACCTATGAAAAAAATATTCCTTCTTTTTGCCCTGGGCTTAGCCACTGCAAACTCCCTGGCGCAGCAGCTCTCCAAAAAAGAAATCAACCAACTTAGTCAAAGTGCTTTTCCTAAAGCCGTAGCACAATTGGTAGATTTTTTATCCCTAGCTAATAATGGGATGGACCCCAAACAGATCCAAAAAAATAAAGAGGCGGCAGAGGTCTGGCTCCAAGCACTTGGATTTACAACAAAAACACTAATCACGGAAGGAGTTCCTGTACTTCTTGCAGAAAAACGATCAAAAAGTGTGCAAACGCTGCCCACTGTCTTGTTTTATTTGCAAATAGACGGACAGCCCGTAGACCCCTCTAAATGGGAGCAAGAAAACCCTTACCAAGCAGTTTTTAAAACTAAAAAAACAGACGGAAGCTGGGAGCAAATCTATCTAGAACAAGCCTTAAAGGACCCAGAATCCTATGTATTTGCCAGGTCTGCCTCAGACTCTAAAGGACCTGCTGTTTCTTTGTTTGCCGCACTTAAAATTCTTAAAGAACAGGACATCCAGCTACCTTTTTACATAAAATTACTCCTAGATTTTCAAGAAGAAATGGGCTCACCAACCCTTTCCAAAGCGGTAGAAAGCCACAAAGACGCCTTAGCCGCTAATTATTTATTAATCATGGACGGTGCCAGACACCTCTCTAACAAGCCCACACTTACCTTTGGCGCCAGAGGAATAGCCACTGCCAAACTCATTGTCTACGGTCCTAAAGTGCCCCTACACAGTGGCCAATACGGAAATTACGCGCCTAATCCTGTTTTTGAAACTGCTGCATTATTGGCAGGGCTTAAAACCTCCGACGGTCAGGTAAAACTGCCTGGCTTTTATAGCGGCATACAGATTTCTGAAAAAGACCAGCGCTTTATGGCAGCCATTCAGGAAGACACCACAGCCACCAATGCCAGACTTGGAATTGCCAAAAGAGACGCTATTGGAAATGGGTACCAAGAAGCCTTACAATACCCCAGCTTAAACATCAGAGGCCTACAAGCTGGCTGGGTAAATGAGCAGGTACGCACCATTATTCCAGACCGAGTAACCGTAGAAATAGACATGCGTCTGGTACCAGAATCTGACGGAAAAAGCTTAATGGAAGGGCTTAAAACCTATATCCAAAACCAGGGGTATTATCTAACAGACGGTGCTCCAACAGACGCCCAACGAAAAATTCATACCAAATTGGCTAGCTTTAGTTATAAACTGGGATCTAAACCCTTTAGAACCCCCATGGACGGGCCCCTTGCCAATCATTTGTCCAAGGCCATGGAACATGTGTTTGGGTCCCATTTTATTCTCATGAGAACCACAGGTGGCTCCCAACCCATTGCTCCATTTATAAATACCTTGGGTATTCCTGCAGTGTCTATTCGTATACCCAACCCAGACAATAACATTCACAGCCCCAATGAAAACCTAAAGCTTCAAAACTTTAAGGAAGGTATTATGACCTGCCTCTCCATTTTAAGCACTCCTATTGAATGATCCTTTATTATTACCTACCTTTGGCCCGGAGGGCCAATGCCCTTATTTATAATTCTTTTTCATGACCAATAATGACATTTTAAAAAAATTAAGGGTAGCTCTCATGCTACGAGACACTGACATAGAAGCTATAATGAGCTTGGTAGATTTTAAAATTAGTACCAGCGAACTAGGTGCTTTTTTTAGAAGTGAAGACCATCCGAAGTATATGGAATGTGGAGATCAAATACTGAGAAACTTTCTCAATGGCCTTATTATTTACACTAGGGGTACCAAGGAGGCACCTAAAAAACCTGCAGAGGCCCTACAGCAAAAGCCCGTCATGGCTAAGGCCAGACCAGAGCAGGCCAAAAAAGAACCTTCTACCTCATCTCATTTAAAAAGCCAAAGTTACAAGAAGCCATTTAAAAAAACGCCCTACAAATCTGATCTAAGCCCTGTAGCGTATAAAAACAAAAAAAAATCCTGAGCCGCAGCTCAGGATTTTTTTTTAAAATTCGATTGGCATCGGCCGTTAGGCCAAAACCTCTTTTACTTTATCTGCAGCTTCTTGGAATTGAACAGCAGAGTGAACCGCCAATCCTGAGTTGTCCAAAATCTCTTTGGCCATTTCTGCGTTGGTCCCTTGCAGGCGAACAATGATAGGTACTTTAATGGCGTCCCCCATGTTTTTGTAGGCGTCTACAACACCCTGAGCAACACGATCACAGCGTACAATACCTCCGAATATGTTAATTAGTATGGCCTTTACATTGTCGTCTTTCAAAATAATCCTGAAAGCCTCTTCTACGCGTTTGGCGTCTGCAGTACCCCCTACATCAAGAAAGTTAGCCGGCTCACCACCAGCCATTTTAATGAGGTCCATGGTAGCCATAGCCAAACCAGCACCGTTTACCATACAACCTACATTTCCATCTAAATCTACATAGTTAAGGCCTACTGCGTTGGCTTCTACTTCAATAGGATTTTCCTCTCTGAGGTCTCTCATGGCAGCGTAGTCTTTTCTTCTATATAAGGCATTGTCATCTATAGATACCTTAGCGTCTACTGCTAATATTTTGTCATCAGATGTCTTAAGGACTGGATTAATTTCAAATAAACTGGCATCAGATTCCTCATATGCTTTGTATAGAGACATCACAAATTTTGTCATTTCTTTGAAGGCAGTTCCAGAAAGGCCTAAGTTAAAGGCAATTTTTCTGGCTTGGAAAGGCATAATACCTGTAGCAGGATTTATGGTTTCGTGAAAAATAAGATGTGGGGTTTTTTCTGCCACTTCTTCTATGTCCATACCACCCTCTGTAGAATACATGATCATATTTCTACCTGTAGCCCTATTTAAAAGTACAGACATATAAAACTCAGAAGTTTCACTCTCCCCTGGATAGTACACATCTTCTGCTACCAATACTTGATGTACCCTTTTACCGGCTGCAGAGGTTTGAGGAGTCACCAAATCCATTCCAATAATATCATTGGCAATGCTTTCTACTTCTCCTAAATTTTTAGCCAATTTAACACCACCGCCTTTACCACGACCACCTGCGTGAACTTGCGCTTTTATCACATACCAGCTGGTGGCTGTTTCTTCCGTTAATTGTTTGGCTGCAGCTACGGCCTCTGAGGGGCTTTGAGCTACCAAACCACGCTGAATGCGAACGCCAAAACTGGCCAAAATCTCTTTTCCTTGATATTCGTGAAGGTTCATAGTGTTTTATTAAAATTGAGAGGCAAAAATAACAAAGTAGCATGAAAGTGCCTAATTAATACGCTATGAGAATAAAATTAATTGCTTTTGAGAACACACTCAATTGTTATATATGTAACAATGTGTTGTAAAAATATAGTGTCAGTACTTTTGTCTTGTTCATCATAGGGCATATTGTTACATTTGAATAAATATATGATCATGACTGAAACAGATTTACTTGGAATTGCACATGAGTTTGGTGCCCCTGTATATGTATATGATGCAGACAAAATTAAAAGTCAATACAACAGGCTCACTGCCGCATTTAGCGGGGTGTCTAAACTACAATTGAACTATGCTGCCAAAGCACTTTCTAATATTAGTGTGTTAAGACTCATGAATAGTTTGGGCTCTGGGTTAGACACGGTGTCTATTCAGGAGGTTCAACTAGGGCTTTTAGCGGGTTTTTCTGCTTCAGATATAATTTTTACTCCCAATGGGGTGTCTCTAGAAGAGCTAGAAGCCGCTGCTGCGCTTGGGGTACGAATTAACATTGATAACCTTTCTCTTTTAGAGCAGTTTGGAAACAAACACCCTGAAGTACCAGTTTGCATTCGGATAAACCCTCATGTAATGGCAGGTGGTAATGCCAACATTTCTGTAGGGCATATTGACTCTAAATTTGGTATTAGCATACATCAAATTCCTCATATTTTGAGAATTGCAGCACTCACCAATATGAATATTAACGGGATTCACATGCATACAGGGAGTGACATTTTAGATATAGAGGTGTTTTTATACGCTTCTGAAATCTTGTTCGAAACCGCTAAAAATTTTAAAAACCTGGACTTTATAGACTTTGGTAGTGGTTTTAAAGTGCCTTACAAAGAAGGAGATATTGAAACAAACATTGAAGAATTGGGAGAAAAACTCTCAAAAAAGTTCAATTCCTTTTGTAAAACTTATGGAAAAGAACTCACTCTAGCCTTTGAACCTGGAAAATTTTTAGTGAGTGAAGCAGGCTCTTTTTTAGCCAAAGTTAATGTGGTAAAACAAACAACCTCTACCGTATTTGCTAGTATAGACAGTGGCTTTAACCACCTCATTAGACCCATGCTTTACGGGGCTAGCCATGGTATTACAAATATATCCAATCCAAACGGCAGGGAGCGATTTTATTCTGTAGTGGGTTACATCTGTGAGACAGATACCTTTGCCACCAATAGAAAAATTGCAGAAATTACCGAAGGTGATGTGCTGAGATTTAAAAATGCTGGAGCCTACTGCTTTACCATGGCAAGTAACTATAACTCTAGGTTTAGACCCGCGGAGGTCTTATGGCATGAAGGAAAAGCCATACTCATTAGAGCGGCAGAAAATATGGACGATATTTTGAGGAATCAAATAGATGTCAAAGATCTGTTTGAGGCTAAACAAGCTGCAGAAGCTCAATAAATGGACACTATTCTAAAAAATCAAATAGATGTCAAAGATCTGTTTGAGGCTAAACAAGGGGTAAAAGTTCAATAATTAGTCTTATTTTTATAAAAACTTTATACCTATGAGCATAAAGGATTTCTTTGTTTGTTTGTTTGTTATGTCTGTCTCAAGCCTTTGGGCGCAGGACATAACATGGATTTCCTTTGAAGAGGCTGTGGCTTTACAGTCTTCAGACGCCACTCCAAAAAAAATGTTCATAGATGTGTACACTGACTGGTGTGGTTGGTGTAAAAAAATGGACAAAGAAACCTTTCAAAATCCTGAGGTAGCTGCCTATATGACGGCACACTTTTATATGGTTAAACTGGACGGGGAAGGAAAAGATCCTATTCAATACAAGGGAACTACTTTCTCCTTTGTTCCCTCTGGAAGAAATGGCTATCACGAGCTTGCTGCCAGTCTCATGCAGGGACAACTGAGCTATCCAACAGTGGTGTTTTTAGACGAACAAATGAACCTTTTATCTCCTGTACCAGGCTACCAAACTGTAAAACCCTTTTTAAAAATAGCCCGTTTTTTTGGAGATGATATTTTTAAGACCACCTCTTGGGAAGACTATTCTAAATAAAAATTAATTCATATAAATTCCTCAAAAAAAAAGACGCCTCAAAGGCGTCTTTTTTTTATGTGATAAAACTAAAAAATTACCTGCTGTAGTTGGGTGACTCTTTGGTAATAGTAACGTCGTGTGGGTGACTTTCATTAATACCAGATGCGGTAATTTTCACAAATCTAGCTTCCTCTTTTAAAGTAGCAATGTCTTTGGCACCACAGTAGCCCATTCCGGCTCTTAGACCACCAACAAATTGATGAATGCTCTCAAAAAGTTCTCCTTTATAAGGTACACGTCCCACAATTCCCTCTGGAACTAGTTTTTTAATATCGTCTTCTACATCTTGGAAATAACGGTCTTTACTTCCCTGTTTCATAGCCTCTACAGATCCCATTCCCCTATAAGATTTAAATTTTCTACCCTCATAAATAATGGTTTCTCCAGGAGACTCTTTGGTACCTGCTAGTAGAGAACCTAGCATAACCGTGTCTGCACCCGCAGCAATGGCCTTTGGAATGTCTCCGGTGTAGCGAATACCACCATCTGCTATGACAGGTACACCGCTGCCCTTTATGGCTGCTGCTACTTCTAGAACCGCAGAAAACTGAGGGAAGCCAACACCTGCCACCACCCTAGTGGTACAAATAGAACCGGGTCCTATACCTACTTTAACAGCGTCTGCGCCCGCTGCAACCAAAAACTTGGCAGCTGCAGCTGTAGCTATATTACCAACAATAACCTCCAAATCTGGAAACTGTGCTTTTACCTGCTTTAAAATCTGAACCACCCCTTGGGTATGCCCGTGTGCTGTGTCTATCACCACAGCGTCTACACCTGCTTGCACCAGAGCAGCAGCACGATCTACAGCGTCTGGAGTAACTCCAAGGGCAGCAGCTACTCTAAGCCTTCCATAGGCGTCTTTATTGGCTATGGGTTTTTGGGTGAGCTTGGTAATATCTCTAAAGGTAATGAGTCCCACGAGTTTTTGCTCTTTGTTCACCACTGGGAGTTTCTCAATTTTATTTTGCTGTAAAATGTCTTCTGCCTGCGATAAAGAAGTTCCTTCACTCACGGTTACTAAATTACCAGAGGTCATGACTTCTGAGATGGGTCTGGCATTGTTCTTTTCAAAACGCAGGTCTCTATTGGTCACAATTCCCAACAATTTATGGTCTTTGTCTACAATAGGAATGCCTCCAATACTGTACTCCCGCATGCTCTCTTTGGCGTCTTGAACTGTGGCACTCAAAGGGAGGGTTACAGGATCTATAATCATACCACTTTCTGCACGCTTTACTTTTCTCACTTTGAGTGCTTGCTGCTCAATAGTCATATTCTTGTGCAGTACTCCAATGCCGCCCTCTCTGGCTATAGCAATAGCCATTCTAGACTCTGTTACCGTGTCCATAGCAGCAGAAACAATGGGAACATTGATGGAGATATTTCTAGTAAATTTTGATTGAATACTAACCTCTCTGGGAAGTACTTCTGAGAAAGCTGGAATTAGAAGTACGTCGTCATATGTGAGACCCTCTCCTACAATTTTATCAAGATGTGCTTGCATGGCAATTAGAGTTTAATTGCGTGCAAATATACTTATTTTATTTGGATTTATCCTGATATTATCTCACAATTAGCCTGTTGATTTTGAAGTACTTAAAATAGAGTTGCAAGAAGTCTTAAAAATTTATTTTTATTTATTCTAAATAAGCTTTGTAGTTTTCATGTTCAGATGTATATTTGCGTCATTATTTTTAATAAGTCTAAATAAAATACATGAAGCCTTCGCATTTTTTCATCCTAATTATAGCTAGCATTAGCCAGCTACTAAGTGCACAAAGCACTACAAAAACAAAGCAAGACAGCACCCAACAGCTTAAAGAGGTAGTGGTTTCTGCCCACCAATTATTTGGCAGCAAGTTTAAAGCCAAAAACAGAACGGGGGCTGCGTATTATATGGACACCAAAGAGCTACAGAAATTTAATATCACAGATGTGAACAGAGCGTTAAAAGCAGTTCCAGGAGTTTCTGTATACGAAGAAGACGGAATGGGGCTCCGACCCAATATTAGTTTGAGAGGAAGTTCTCCAGAGCGTTCTGCAAAGATCACTCTCATGGAAGATGGCGTGCTTATAGCCCCTGCACCTTATAGTGCCTCTGCTGCATACTATTTCCCTACCATAGCTAGAATGCAGGCCGTGGAGATCCTAAAAGGGAGTAGTCAAATTCAGTACGGCCCTTACACTACAGGAGGGGCTATAAATATGGTCTCTTCTCAGATCCCGACAAGCTCTCAGACCTCCATACTCGCACAATATGGCACCTATAACAGCGAACTATACAGGCTACTTCACGGAAACACTTTTGGTAAACTGGGCTATGTTGTAGACTATACCAGATATGGCTCCAATGGATTTAAAGACCTTCCTAGTGGCGCCAACACTGGCTTTGACAAACAGGACTTTGTGGGAAAGCTTTCTTATGACTTCAATGCCTTTGGCGTGTCTCAAACCCTACAAGCAAAATATCAGTACTCAGATGAAACGTCTAACGAAACTTATGTAGGACTCACAGATACAGATTTTAAAGCGAATCCTTTTGAAAGGTATGCGGGTTCCGAAAAAGACCAAATGAATACCTTACACAGACAGTATATGCTTACCCATAGCTTTAACTTCTCCCCCTATCTGTCCTGGACCACTACGGCCTATCAGAATGAATTTGGCAGAAACTGGTACAAACTCAATAATGTGGGCACCGAAAATGGAAAATTTTCGTTGGGTGGTATTTTTACAGACCCTACTACCTATGCAGAGGAGCTGGCTGTTATTAAGGGAACAAGCAATCAATCAGATGCTCTATTATATGTGAAAGCCAATAACAGACAATACCTATCTAAAGGAGTACAAACCAAACTAGACATCCATTGGAGCAGCGGAGAAAGCTTTCATGACATGGAATTGGGGGCTAGATGGCACTATGACGAGGAAGACAGGTTCCAGTGGGTAGACCAATATATAATAAACGCCAATGGCATGCAACTTAGCGAAAAAGGCACCCCAGGTACGGACGCCAATAGAATTGCAAGTGCCCAAGCTTTTTCCAGCTATGCATTGTATAAACTAACCTATAAAAACCTCACCCTAAGCCCTGGTATTAGATATGAAAACATGGACCTAGCTAGAGTAGACTATGGAAAATCTGATGTAACAAGATCTGGCTCTGATGTGAGTGAGCGCAGCAATAATTTAGATGTTTTTATTCCTGGTATTGGTTTTCAATATAAAATGAATCAAGCTTCCATATTTGGTGGAATACACAAAGGATTTGCACCTCCAGGTTCTGTAGCTGGTCAAAAAGCAGAGGAAAGCATTAATTCAGAGTTGGGTCTTAGATTTTCCTATGCAGGTATAGCAGGAGAGATTGTAGGATATAGAAATGATTACAGCAATTTATTGGGCAGTGATTTTGCAGCCACAGGAGGTACTGGAAATTTAGATTTATTTAATGCTGGTGAGGTTTTGGTTCAGGGGCTTGAGCTCTTGTTAAACTATGATCTTTTACAAAACAAAGCCGGACAAAGTTTCCCTATTAGTTTTGGATATACCCTAACAGATTCTGAATTTTTAAATGATTTTAATGCTAATGACGGTTTGTGGGGAACTGTTTCTATTGGAGATGAAATGCCGTATATTGCCAAGCATCAATGGCATTTAGGCTTTGGTTATGAGCGCGCTAAATGGGCCTTTAATAGCCAGATAAGATATATGGGGGCTATTCGCACTCAGGCCGGACAAGGTCTTATCCCAGCTGCAAATAAAATTGACGCCAATACTGTGGTAGACGCCAGTGTGCAGTACCAACTGCAATCTAATCTAAGACTACAACTCAATATTATAAATGGACTAGACGCCACATACGCTAGCTCACGAGTACCTTACGGACTTAGACCTGGACATCCCTTTGGAATGAATATAGGTTTGAGATACGGATTCTAAATCTAAAACAGTCTTAACAAAAAAGCCCCTGTATATAAGGGGCTTTTTTAATGGTATTTTTGGAAGATGGCAGAGGCTTTATTATGCGCCGCCTCAAAAGCCATCCATCGCACCCTGTGTTCAATCTTTTGGCTGCTAAAATAGGAGAGCATTTTTTCTGTAGGCATGTTTCCAGTTAGGGCATCGGCTGCCATTGGGCAGCCTCCAAAACCTTGAATAGCACCGTCAAATCTCCTACATCCCGCTAGGTAGGCCGTGTGAATTTTATCTCTCCACTCTTGAGGTTTACAGTGTAAATGGGCCCCAAATTCTATATTTGAATAGGCAGGAACCAAGCTTTCAAATAAAGCTTTAATATCGGTAGTGTGTGCACTTCCAACAGTGTCTGAAAGGGAGAGTATCTCCACACCCATAGCCGCTAAACGCGCTGTCCATTCCTGGACAATTTCTGTACTCCAGGGGTCTCCATAAGGATTTCCAAACCCCATTGAAAGGTAAACCACCACTTTTTTATGGGATTGATCTGCTAGGTTTAAAATCTCTGATAACACTTTTATGGCCTGGGAAATGGTGCTGTGGGTGTTCCTCATTTGAAAGTTTTCAGAAATGGAAAAAGGATAGCCTAGAAAATCAATTTCCGGATGAGAACAGGCTGCCATGGCACCCCTCACATTGGCCACAATAGCTAAAAGTTTTGTTGGGGTCTGAGAGAGATCTAATCTCTCTAACACCGCTGCAGTGTCTGCCATTTGAGGAATGGCTTTGGGAGACACAAAACTTCCAAAATCTAAGCTGTGAAAATTACAATTTAAAAGAGACTGCAAATAGAGCACCTTCTCCTGAGTTGGGATAAAGGTTTTAATTCCTTGCATGGCGTCCCGGGGACACTCAATGATTTTAACAGCTGGATCCATAGTGCGTTATCGCTAGCTAAAATACAAATAATTTAGGGGAGCAAAAGGAAAACTCCTATGGTAGCAAACAACAAAATTTGTGCCCAATGGAGGTAGTTTAAAAAAACACTATGGCGGTCTAGGTTTCTAAAAAGAGTAGAAGCCATAACTGCAATTCCCGAAAACACAAGTGTAGAAACTAAAATAAAAACCAAACCCGAGGCATAGAACTGCAGGTAGGTTTCAGTACCCGGCAAAAACAAAAAACCCGGAAAAAAAGATAAAAAAAACAAGCTTACCTTGGGGTTTAAAAGGTTCATAAGCAGCCCTTGCAAGTAGAGGGAAGCCCCGGGCTTTTCTGCCACAGCTGTAGACGAAAGTGTTTGAGGCGCTCCAGACCTCAACAGACTCACTGCCAGATAAAAAAGGTATAAAGCACCAGCAGTCTTAATCCCTATAAATAAAGAGGGATATTCTTTAAGTACAACAGAAAAACCAAATGCAAGGAAACTGGTGTGTATGAGACATCCAGACATGAGCCCTAAAATAACCATAAAGGCCTTTTTAAATCCATACTGAACCGATTGCAGGCCAACGTAAATATTGTCAGGGCCAGGAGAAATGGCTAAGACCGCAACAGCTGCAGAAAAAGTAAATAATATTTGATAGTCAATCAAAATGACCCAATTATAGCTTAGAAAATAGCTTATGTAGCTTGTTTAACCAGAGCTTTGTTAATGTCCTTTATTAAAGCTGGACCCTCGTATACGAAACCGGTCCACAACTGAACCAAAGAGGCACCCGCATTTAATTTTTCTAGCGCGTCTTCAGCAGAATGAATCCCTCCTACTCCAATAATAGGAAAGGCTCCTTTGCTATTTTCAAAGAGAAAGCGAATTACTTGAGTACTTCTATCTCTAACAGGCCTACCACTCAAACCTCCCGCCTGAGCTGTGAGATTTTCATTAGAGGCCAAACCTTCCCTGCTTAGGGTGGTATTGGAAGCAATCACACCATCTATATTTGTAGCAGAAACAATCTCAATAATATCTAGGAGTTGGTTGTCTGTGAGGTCTGGTGCAATTTTAAGAAGCAATGGCCTGTTCGCCAGCTCAGGCTGGGCCAGCTGCAAGATCGCTTTTCGCTCCATGAGACGGTGAAGCAATTCCATAAGCGGTTTTTTCTCTTGTAAGGCTCTGAGTCCCGGAGTGTTTGGAGAGCTTACGTTCACTACAAAATAGTCTACTGAAGAAAATAAGGCTTCCAAACAAATCAGATAATCCGAAGTGGCTTGGTCATTGGGGGTGTGCTTATTCTTCCCAATGTTTCCCCCTATAAGCACCTTATGGGGCTTTTTTAAGGCTTTAACTGCCTGGTGTACGCCATGGTTATTAAAGCCCATTCTATTAATAATACCCTGGTCTTTTTTGAGTCTAAACAATCGTTTTTTGGGGTTTCCATCTTGTGGCTTTGGAGTAAGAGTACCAATCTCTACAAAACCAAAACCAAAGTCCGATAGTTCATTGTACAGCGCTGCATTTTTATCAAATCCTGCTGCCAATCCTACTGGATTTTTAAATTTTAAACCAAAGACTTCTCGTTCTAAACTCGGGTGCTCCAGCTGGTACATGGCCCTGATGAGTGGCCCCAAACCAAGCTTTCCCATAAACTTTATGACTGCAAACGAAAAGTGATGTATTGCTTCTGGGTCAAAGAGAAAAAACAAAGGTCTGAGGAACTTTTTATACATAGTGGGCAGAAAATTTCAAAAAAAAGGACATAAAAAAGGCCTGTTTAACAGGCCCTTTAAATGCATTGTATTATTTAGCATGTGCTTGCAGCTTTTTGCTCATCTCCATAGAAATAGCAGAAACGTCAAACTTTATTTTACCAGCCATAGTTTCTATCACACAGCTTTGGTCTTTCTCGTTAAGCTCTACCACCTTGCCGTGCATACCACTTTTCGTGATCACTTTATCTCCTTTAGCCAAGGCAGATGCAAATTTTTTTTCTTCCTTTTGGCGTTTCATCTGCGGACGTATCATAAAGAAATATCCTACGACAATAATGAGAAAAAGGGGTAAAAATTGGTTTAATGCTTCCATAAAAAAGTAATTCTTGGTAGGTTGTTAGTTAGTAGGTATTGCAGGACCGTTAGCAGCTAAAACAAAAGCTTGAATTTTAAGCATTTCTGTTCCATTGGCGGTATTGGCCTGCACATTAATAGTCTTTGTTACCTGGTTCTGGCCAGATCCATTAAATTTCACAACTAATTTCCCAGACTCCCCTGGTGCAATGGGTGTATTTTTAGGATACTCTGGAATGGTGCAACCACAACTAGAAGTTGCATTGGTTATAATTAGAGGCGCGTCACCTGTATTTGTGAAGGTAAAAATAGTCTCCTGAGGCGTACCCTGAGCAATCTGACCAAAGTCATGAAATGTTTTATCAAAACTCATAATGGGTACTTTTTTTGCAGCCTGATCTCTTTCGGTAGCCATTTCTACCTGATTGTTATCTATTTTTTCTGTGGCTTTTTTCTCTTTACAAGAAAACACGGTCAATGATAAAAAAGCCGTCGCTATTACAATTGTTTTTTTCATGAGTTATTTTTTTAAATTTTAAGATACGAATATAATTAAATTAGAGTAAACCACGACCCACTTTTTCTAATCTTCCACTGTCTTTGTAGTCCTTAGAAAGAGTATCTAAAATACCATTGATAAAAATACTGCTTTTAGGAGTAGAGTACTCTTTTGAAATTTCCAAATATTCATTGATGGTTACACGTACCGGAATGGAGGGAAAATGCAGTAATTCACAGATGGCCATTTTAAGTAAAATAGCATCTATCTCTGCAATCCTATCCTTATCCCATTTTGGAGTTTTAGCCTGTATTTCTTCTGTAAGAACACCGTCTTTTAAGGCAGTTTTAGCCAATAAATTTGCGGCAAAATCTAGGTCGTCCTCCTGAATTTCCAAGCCTTTTAAGAAATCTGCCTCCAGCTGGTTTTGATCCATTTTCTTAAGTTGCTTTAAAAGGTAGGTATTTACAATAGGCATATCGTCTGCCCAAGTAATGGTGTCGTCCTCCAGAAAATCATACATTTTCTCGTTGGGCGCTATAATTTCTTTAAATATTTTAATCACAAAGGCTAAATCCTCTTGGTAATTACCCCCGGGGGTCTTAAGATATGTGGCATACGCCTCGCTAGAAATAATCTCCTTAAAGACAATTTTCACATATTCCTCATTCAAATACCAGGTATTTAATTTTCTATTGGCAATCTCTTGAGTCACAAACTTATTCTCCACAAGCTGCTTTAAAACCAGATTATTAGAAAATTTCTCTTTTTGAGGGTCTGCATCGGCCTCAGAGGCAATATATTTTTTAGATTCTAGCTCTAATTGTTTCGTAGCACGAGCTTGCAATTCTATCAGTAGACTAAGCAGAAGCAAATACAAATTGCTCATGTTCTTTATACTTACTTTCAGAAATTTCTGCTGTTTTTCTAGGGACTCTTCTTTGGTTTGGGATAGTGCATAAAGACCCTGCATCACTTTCACCCTAATGTGTCTTCTTGTAAGCATGATAAAGAACTTAAATTTAATTTAGGGCAAAAATACTACTTATTTAAAGATGTCAAACTTTATGTGAAGATTTATATTACACCCAAAAGCTTCCTAGAATACACACTTATAACCTATATTTGTGTGCCCGAAGAAAAAGCCTCCCCTACCTTAAATGAAGGAACTAAAACATCTCAATACCTATTTTTACAAATACCGCTTTAAGCTGCTCATCGGTGTTTTCATCACTATTATTGCCAGGGTATTTTCTTTGGTCATGCCACCCTTTATTAATAAATCTGTTCAGGCCGTTGAAAACTATTTATCTGGGCCTGCGGCCGATGTCAGCCTAGTTAAAGAACAGCTCATACAATATATTATCATTATTATTGCTGCAGCTTTGCTTTCTGGTTTTTTCACCTTTCTCATGCGGCAAACCATCATAAATGTTTCTAGATACATTGAAAGAGATCTAAAAAATGAAGTCTTTGATCACTATCAAAAACTGCATTTGGGATTTTATAAGAATAATAGAACAGGAGACCTCATGAATAGGATTAGCGAAGACGTGAGTCAGGTTCGTATGTATGCTGGTCCAGCTATTATGTATGGCATTCAAACGCTCACTTTATTTTGTTGCCTTATACCCTTAATGTTTATTAAAGCACCCACCTTGGCTGCTTACACCCTACTCCCACTGCCCTTTTTATCTGTTTTAATCTATAAAATAAGTAAGATCATACACAAAAGAAGTACCGCAGTGCAGAGTTTTTTGTCTACCCTTTCTACCTTCACACAGGAACGATTTTCAGGAATTTCTGTGATTAAAGCTTACCATTTGGAGGAACAAACCAATGACCAACTAGAATTACTAGCCAATGAAGGGCGGCAAAAAAGTATTTCTTTAGCCAAAGTAAATGCCTGGTTTTATCCTCTGATGATTATGATGATTGGAGTGAGTAACCTCCTTGTAATCTATATAGGGGGACGTCAATATATTTCTGGAGAAATTAAATCTATAGGCCTTATTTTAGAGTTCATTATTTACGTAAACATGCTCACATGGCCAGTAGCAGTGGTGGGTTGGCTCACCTCCATTATTCAACAGGCAGCCGCTTCTCAGAAAAGGATTAATGAATTCCTCCAGACTAAATCTTCCATTAGGGATATTTCTAAAGGTCCCCACCAAATAGAAGGCCAAATAAGTTTTAACAAGGTGAGCTTTACCTATCCAGATACTGGTATTAAAGCTATAAACCAGCTTTCATTTGAAGTAAAGAAAGGAGAGACATTAGCCATCCTAGGAAAAACAGGTTCCGGAAAGTCTACCATTTTAGAGTTAATCACCAGAATGTACGACATAGATGACGGACGCATTGAAATAGACGGAAAAGACTTAAAAGAACTCCCTCTTTCTGGCCTTAGAACCGCAATAGGAATGGTGCCTCAAGACGCTTTTTTGTTTTCTGACACCATTCACAACAATATTGCCTTTGGCAAAGAAAATGCCACTCCAGAAGAAGTGATTTGGGCGGCAAAACAAGCCAAAGTACATCGGAATATTATAGAGTTTTCTAAAGCATATGAAACCATCTTAGGAGAAAGAGGTATTAGCTTAAGTGGTGGGCAAAAACAAAGAGTATCTATAGCGAGGGCCCTGATTAAAAATCCAACTATTTATCTATTTGACGACTGCCTTTCTGCGGTAGACACAGAAACGGAAGAAGCCATTTTAAAAACCCTAAAACAATCTGCCAAAGGCAAAACTTGTCTGATTGTAAGTCACCGGGTGTCTGCAGCTAAAAATGCAGACAAAATCATTGTTTTGGAGGATGGAAAAAAAATTCAGGAGGGAACACACCGAGAACTAATTCAAGTAAAAGGCTACTACAAAGCGCTTTACGACAGCCAATATTCGGAGAAAGAAAAATAAAAAAACCTTGTTGGAAAGACATTTTTTTTCCAATTTTGGAGGTATAAATGCACTTGCAAAAAACGGAAATATGTACGCAAAAGATTCAATGGAACAAGAAGAAATATATTCAAAAGTTTTAAGGGCTGGAAGAAGAACTTATTTTTTTGATGTTAGAAGCACCAAGGCGGGAGACTACTATTTAACGATCACAGAAAGTAAAAAATTTACTCATGAAGACGGATCGTTTCACTATAAAAAACACAAAATTTACTTGTACAAAGAAGATTTTGAAGCCTTTAGAGAAAATATGGACGAGATGATGGATTATATTATTGAAAATAAAGGAACAGAAGTGATCTCGGAAAGGCATCAATCAGATTTTAAAAGAGATGCTGCACAGGATGTAGAAAATGAGAATGCCTCTGAGTCTATTCCTGCAGAAGACACACCTACCTCTAGTTTTACGGAGGTAGATTTTGATGACATCTAAGTGGTGAAATAAATGAATAAAAAAGGGCCTTAATCAAGGCCCTTTTCTTATTTTTATATCCTTCATAACCATAAAAACCAGACTATGAAACATCTTTTAATGATCTGCTTAAGTATGTTTGGAGCTACTGTACTAGCCCAACAGACCCTTAACCTAAACTATTATCTACCCCAAGACATTAGCTACGACCCTAGTATTCCTACCCCTAAGGATGTGATAGGCCACGAAGTAGGAGAATGGCATGTAACCCATGACAAATTGGTTCAATATATGACCACACTGGCCCAAGTGTCAGATAGAATCACTTTAGAAAATAGGGGAACTACATTTGAAGGCAGACCACTTTTACTTCTTACAGTAAGTAGTCCAGAAAATCATGCTAACATAGATCGCATACAAAGAGAACATCTATCTCTAACTGAGGGGAATGCAACGGAGCTTCCCATAGAGAACATGCCCATTGTAGTGTATCAGGGTTTTTCTATTCACGGAAATGAACCAAGTGGCGCCAACGCTGGCTTAGCCTATGCCTACTATTTAGCAGCTGCACAAGGCCCCGAAATTGAAAGTATTTTAGACCATACGGTTATCCTAATGGATCCCTCATTTAATCCAGACGGTTTACAGCGTTTTGCGTATTGGGCCAACACCAACAGAGCGCAGTTACTAAACCCAGATCCCAATGACAGAGAATACCACGAAGTTTGGCCTGGCGGAAGAACCAATCACTATTGGTTTGACATGAACAGGGACTGGCTTCCAGTTCAGTTACCTGAAAGCAGAGCTAGGATTGCAAGCTTTCACGCTTGGAAACCTAATATCTTAACAGATCACCATGAAATGGGAACCAATTCTACTTTCTTTTTTCAACCAGGTGAACCCACCAGAGTGCACCCTTTAACACCAGCTTTAAATCAGCAGTTAACAGCAGAAATTGGGAGTTATCACGCCAAAGCTCTAGACAAGATTGGGTCGCTTTATTATTCAGAGGAAAACTATGACGATTACTATTACGGTAAAGGATCTACATTCCCAGACATCAATGGTAGTATAGGAATTTTATTTGAGCAAGGGAGCTCTAGGGGACATATTCAGGAGAGTGAAAATGGAATTCTCACTTTCCCTTTTACAATTAGAAATCAGTTTACTACAGCACTCTCCACTATAGCTGCAGCGCAAGGCATGCGTACAAAAATATTAAAGTATCAAAGAGACTTTTTTGCCAACGCCAGAAAAACGGCTGCCAAAGAAAAACAAAATGCCATTGTATTTGGAGACAGCAAAGACGCTTCCAAAACCAATGCATTGGCAGAGGTTTTACACAGACATCAAATTAAATTTCACAGCTTAAAGCAAGACGCTACTATCAACGGCAAAACTTTTAAAAAAGGGCATGGTTACCTGGTACCACTTAACCAGCAAAATCACACCCTTATTAACGCCATGTTTGAAAAAAGAACCACTTTTACAGACAGTCTGTTTTATGACATCTCTGCTTGGACTTTCCCTCTGGCTTTTAACTTGGAGTACACCACTACAAACACCATGGGCAACGCAGGAGCAGAAGTAACAGAAATTCCAGTAAATGAGGGGCGCATAAGTGGGTCTAGTGACTATGCTTATCTATTTGAATGGCACGAATATTTTACCCCTAAGGCCCTGAATATGATTCTTGAGAAAGGACTTAGAGCCAAAGTGGCAAAAAGACGTTTTTCATTAGAAAATCAATCTTTTGATTACGGAAGTATTATGATTCCAGTGGCCAATCAATCTATGAGCTCTGAAGAAATTTATAACTTTTTGTCTAAGGTAGCTCAAGAATCTCATATTACTATTAAAGCAGTAGGGACCGGTTTAAGCCAGGGTATAGATTTAGGGAGCAATAATTTTGAAGGACTTCAGAGAGCAGCTGTAGCTATTGTTGTAGGAAACGGAACCGCCTCATACGACGCTGGCGAAATTTGGCATTTGTTTGACCAGCGCTACCAGATGAAACTCACTAAAATAGATGTAGATTATTTTAATCGGGTAGACTTATCTAGATATACCACCTTAATTGTACCCAATATGTATGGTAGTGCACTAGACAAAGGAGCTACAGAAAAAATTAAAAATTGGGTGAAAGACGGTGGTACACTCATAGCTTATAAAAATACGGCCAAGTGGTTGGAGCGCAACGAATTCATGAGAATGGATTTTAAAGAAGCTAAACTTACTGCCACTAACATAAATTACGAAAATAAAGAGAATTTTTATGGGGCTCAACAAACTGGAGGTGCGATTTTTGAAGCTAAATTAGATCTAAGTCATCCCATAAATTACGGTTACCACAAGCCTTATGTAGCGATGTTTAGAAAAACTAATGTATACCTTGAAGCAGACGAGCAAAGTTTTAACAACCCCATTCAATACACAGCTAAGCCCCTTCTAAGTGGCTATCATTCAAAAATAAATGCTACACTAATTCCCAATACGGTACCATTTAAAACTAATGGTATGGGTCGGGGCCAAGTGATACTGTTTACAGATAACACCAACTTTAGAGCTTTCTGGTATGGAACTAATAAGTTCTTAGCAAATGCTATTTTCTTTGCAGACCTTATGTAATCAGAGTAATTTTTTAACGCTTAGAAGGTTAAAAGAAAAGAAGATCATAGGGGCCGCGACTGCGGCCCCTATATTTTTGGTAAGTAGCCAGATTCCTATGGCTAAAAAAAGATAAAAAAGAGGATAAAAAACCATGCAAAAAGCAAATCTAAGGGTGCTAATAAATTCTTTTTGAACTATAGCTGGTCTAATGTATTTTCTCCAAATAAATATTGGTAGTGCGTTTACTATATGGAAAAACAGCACAAAAATAGACCGCCTAGATTTGGCGCTTGATCTGCTAAGCTTTTCTTCAAAATAGGTATCTTTTGTGTTATTAGAATTGTCAGAATGAAGAGCTTTATTTGGGTATTGACTCATAAATTCATGAATGAATTCACGAGTGGCAACAGGATCTAAAAAATTGGCATTTTGGGCATGTAGAAATTGCAAACAACGCTTATAATCTGCTTCACTGTCTAATGGGATGTGAGTGGTTAATTCTATTAAAGCATTGGCCACTCTATCTATTAAAACTTCAGAGACCTCGGTCTCTACGCTTTCCTTTTCACAAAGCAGTGGCGATCCAAAAATTACAGATACACGATCTGGAAACTGGGTAAGATCTTCATAATTTAAACCCATAGGAGCTATAAAAACCGGGTCTTTCCCAAGATTCCATCTCTGTGAAAGCAATTGTAAAAATCCTTTTTTTAAGGGTCTAAGCTTTCTTTTATACCCGTGATTGCCTTCTGGAAATATGAGAATTGCCTCTCCTTGGTCTAAAATGGTACCACAGCGCTCAAAAATGGGTTTATTTTTTTTTAATGTGTCTACCCCATCTCTAAATCTGTAAATGGGTAGCATACCAATATATCTAAGAAAAGCTCCAATGAAGGGGTTTTTAAATACATCTGAACGGGTTATAAAAGTGGTTTTTCTATGCGTATGGGCAGCAATTAGAAGGGCGTCCAACAAAGCATTTTGATGGTTCGCCATATAAATAACAGACGCTCCGTGACACTCCTTAGAAAACCCCTGAATGTGTATCTCTTTAAAATAACACCACAAACCAAGCCTAACAAGACTCTTAATTCCATTGGTGATTGTTTTTTGAAGAAATACACTCATAAAGCACTGGTTTTAGAATGTGGCATGAGATTAAACACAGTCCCTAAAATTAATCCAGAAACTAAATGCCAAATACCCCAAAAAGCAGCAAGTATAGCCATACCCCCAAGTCCGTCAAAAAAAGTAAAAATGAGCAAGAGACCCAAACCTGAATTTTGTATCCCCGTTTCTATGGTTATGGTCTTCACATCTTTCCAAGGAAGCCTAAAAAAAGTTCCTAGGGAAAAACCACAAAAGAAAGCCATCATATTGTGAAACAAAACCAACCAAAAGACTTGCATGACGTAGGTCTGAAAGGCGACAAAGTTTTTTTGAAGCGCTAAAAAAACCAAACTAATAAAAAACAACAAGGAGGCTTTCTTGAAAAATAGAGAGACTCTAATGGCTTTCTGAGGGTATTTTTTACGGATAGACATCCCCAAAATAAGAGGGAGGCCTAGTATGAGTGCTACTAAAACAACCATGTCTTGTGGGACTATAGAGACGGCCTTTAGCATTTGATTTGTAGGTGGGTATACCCCTGCCCAAAACGAAAAATTTAGAGGGGTCATCCCCACCGCCAAAAGGGTCGCAATAGCTGTGAGACTCACGGACAGTGCGTCATTACCCCGCGCATAATGTGTAATAAAATTGGAGATATTACCACCCGGGCAGGCTGCCACTAAAAACATTCCTAAAGCCACTGCAGGGTCTGGTTTTAATACATTTACCAATAAAAAAGTAACGGCAGGGAGAATTAAAAATTGGCTGCCTACGCCAATAATCACAGATTTAGGCTTTTTAAATAAGGGTTTAAAACTACTCACATCAATAGAAAGAGCAATGCCAAACATTACAAAAGCTAGGGCTATATTGAGCACCCATAAACTTTGGCTGTCAAAATTGATTTGTGCCTGATCTAACATGATTAAGAAATTTTAAGCCCGTTTTCTGTGGGAGACTTGGGTTGCAACAAGATAACTTCTTTTCCATGGACCGCGCCTAAGACAAGACATTCGCTCATAAAGTTAGCGATCTGTTTTTTTGGAAAATTAACCACTGCCACTACTTGCGTACCTATAAGGCTTTCTTTGGTATAGCCGCTGGTAATTTGTGCAGAGGTCTTAAGCACTCCTACCTCTGCTCCAAAATCTATATGCAATTGATAAGCTGGGGTTCTGGCCTCAGGAAAATCTGCCACCCGCAAGACGGTACCCACCCGCATGTCTATCTTTGAGAAATCACTCCAACTAATGCTTTCTTTAATCTTCATATTTATTTAAAAGATTTTAAAGCAAACTCTAATTGAGCTAGATGGTGTTTCCCATGCCAAGCGTAGGCACCTAAAGTATTGTATAGATACTGATAATTCATAGACTCAGGATGCTGAAATTGTTTGCTAAAGTCAGACTCATTCATTTTATTGAGCAAGTAGACCCATTTTCCATGGACGGCAGAAAGGTGCGCTATGGAAAGTTCAATGGGTGCATCGACGTCAGCCAAAACAGACCATGCTACCTCATCATACGCTTTAATGAGGGGTTTTTCTTCGGTGAGCGCCCACTTAAAACGGGTATAAGAATGGTGGTGGCTATCTGCTATATGGTGTATGAGCTGTCTCAGGGTCCAGGCACCTGGTCTTAGTGGCCTGGAGAGCAGCTCTGAAGAGACTGAATCACAAAGGCTTTCTAAGGCCTTTGGAAGAGAGGCAATATCTTGAATCCATTGATGAACCTGGCTTGGATTAAACGAAGAAATGGGCTTGAAGGTACCTATGGGATAAATAATTGCGTCTGTATTCATCTATGATGCTTTGGGTTATGCTTAAAATAAGTAAGGCCTAAAAATATAAGTGTCTAAAAAGAAACGAATTAAAAATATATACCCTACATTTGCCCCTAATATAATTTTTTAATTTTTAGTAATGAACAAAGGAACAGTAAAATTCTTCAACGACACCAAAGGATTCGGTTTTATCAGCGAAGAAGGAACAAGCAAAGAACATTTCGTACACATCTCTGGTTTAATTGACGAGATTCGTGAAGGTGATGAAGTTGAATTCGAGCTTGAGCAAGGAAAAAAAGGATTGAATGCGGTGAACGTTAAAGTGATCTAATCATATACCCCTTTTAAAAAACTAAAGCCTGTCTTGTAAAGACAGGCTTTTTTTATGCGTTTCGCTTGTGAAAAAGCAAAAACCTTAGCAACAGAATATGGGGTTGTTAAGGTTTTTTTATGCAATTGTGTTACTTGGCACCTACCAATTCTACGTCAAAAACTAAGATGGCGTCTGGAGGAATGACTCCGCCAGCTCCAGCACTCCCGTAAGCTAAGTCTGAAGGAATAACAAAACGGGCTTTGTCTCCCACATGAAGCAACTGAAGACCTTCATCCCATCCAGAAATTACTTGACCAATTCCCAACTGAAATTCAATTGGTTCTTTTCTCTTGTAAGAAGAATCAAAAACAGTTCCGTCTGCTAGAGCGCCCTGATAATGTACAGAGACTTGCTGTCCTTTTTGAGCTTTTGCTCCATTTCCTTTTTGAACAATCTGGTATCTCAGACCAGAGGGAGTTTCGTTAAAACCAGCAGAAAGCTTATCTAATTCTGCGGCCTGAGCTGCTTTTGCTGCCGCTATTCTCTTCTCTCGAGAACCTTCAAAGGTTCTAAAAGCCTCCACTGCATTCCACGCTTCTGCTTCTGCACCTACTCTTATAATTTCTAAAGTCTCCAGAGTGTCTCCTTGAGCGGTAGCGTCTACTACCTCTTGACCTTCTACCACATGACCAAAAACAGTGTGTTTGTTGTCCAACCAAGGTGTGGCCACATGGGTAATGAAAAATTGACTCCCATTGGTTCCTGGCCCAGCGTTAGCCATAGATAAAACACCTGGTTTGCTGTGATTGAGTTCTGGGTGAAACTCGTCGTCAAACTTATAACCTGCGTCTCCAGTTCCTGTACCAAGGGGACAGCCTCCTTGAATCATAAAATCTGGTATTACTCTATGAAATTTTAAACCGTTGTAATAAGGCGTTCCTTGAGGGCTTACTTTATTTTCTAAATTACCTTCTGCTAAGGCCACAAAGTTTCCAACGGTGCCAGGGGTTAAATCATGTGTTAATTTTACCGTAATGGCTCCTTTTGTCGTGTTGAATTTTGCGTAAATTCCGTCTTGCATTGTTCTCTTTTTTTAATGAGTGGCAAATATAAGGAATCTATTCATTTTCTAAGGGAGTTAAACCATAGGTATCGTACAAATAGACCAAGGCCGTCATGGCAGCAGCTCCCATATCTAGCTCTCTTTTATTTACCGCCTCAAAGGTATCTGTAGCAGCGTGGTGGTGGTCAAAATAACGTTGAGAGTCTGGTCTAAGTCCTGCCAGAACCATTCCAGGTTCTTTTAAAGGTCCAATATCTGCTCCAGACCCACCTCGGGTAAGGGCTGGAATAAAATAAGGCGTAAACAAAGAGGCCCACTTAGATAATTGATTAAAATGTGCCTGCGAGGCGTCTACAGAAAATCCTCTTGGTGTAAAACCTCCAGCGTCGCTCTCCAGAGCAAAGATGTGCTTTTCTCCTTTTTCCTTTGCCATTTTAGCATAGGCCAATCCCCCTCTTAATCCATTTTCTTCATTCATAAACATCACCACTCTGATGGTTCTTTTTGGGGTATATCCTATTTTTTTTAAAATCTCTAAGACAGCTATGCTTTGCACACATCCTGCCCCGTCGTCATGAGCTCCATCTCCCACATCCCAAGAGTCCAAATGTCCCCCAACTACTATAATTTCGTCAGGAAACTCACTCCCTCGAATTTCTCCAATAACATTATGCGAAGGAACATCTTCCATGCTGCTACAACTCTGTTTAAAATAAAACTTTAAAGCAGGGTTTAGCTTTAAGGTGGTGCTTAAATAGTCTGCGGCATTCGTAGAAATAGCAGCAGCAGGAATTCTTTGAGAAAGAGGTAGATCTCCATAAGACATTCCACCCGTATGGGGATAGTCATCTAATCTGAGATTCATAGAGCGAACAATAACACCTAGTGCTCCATAAGTTGCAGCTGCCGCAGCACCTTTAGATCGTTGGTCTACTGCACCAGAATATGCCGCAAAGGTGTTTACTAAGGTAGGGTCCATAGGACGGTTAAAAAAGACTATTTTCCCTTGGATCTCCTTTTCTCCCAAGGCTTCTAAATCTTCTAATTGTTGTACCTCTACCACTTCTGCTTTAATTCCCAATCCAGGGGTTGCCACAGAACCTCCTAGAGCCAGAATAGGAACGTCGGTAGTGACGCCGGGAGAGAGCTCTATGTATGCAAATTCAGGGGTTCCTCTGACCCATTTAGGTACCATCACGTCTTGTTTCCATACCTTGGGAATTTGAAGATCATTCAGGAGCGCCTCTGTATAGCTCACTGCTTGAGCTGCTTGAACAGAACCCGAAAGTCGCCCACCAATCTGATTAGACAAATGGTTTAACCAGTCGTAAGATTGACTCTCACTTAGGGCTGTGTCAAAAATTTTCTTAAATTGTTTTTGGTCTTGCGTACTCTGGGAGTATATTGAGTTTAGGCTTACAAGGCTTAAAACAGCCAGGTAACACATTTTAGATACTAGTTTATTCATTCTATTATTTATTTGCAAAAAGTGAAACATCAGAAGCGGTAATTTCTTTAGAACCAAGAATTAAAAGACGCTCTACCACGTTTCTAAGCTCTCTAATATTTCCGGTCCAATCATAGGCTTTTAAGGCTAAGACCGCTTCTTCTGAAAATGTTTTTGGCGCAATACCCTGCTCTTTTGAAAGTGTCTTAACAAAGTGATTTAACAGTAGAGGTATGTCTTCTTTTCTGTCATTCAATGAGGGGACATCAATAATAATGACCGCTAACCTATGGTATAAATCTTCTCTAAATCTGCCCTCAGCAATTTCTCTTCTGAGGTCTTTATTAGTGGCTGCCAAGACCCTTACATCTACTTTAATGTCTTTGTCAGATCCAACTCTAGAAATTTTATGCTCCTGGAGTGCTCGCAACACTTTAGCCTGTGCAGACAGACTCATATCTCCAATCTCATCTAAAAAGAGAGTTCCCATATGGGCAGACTCAAACTTTCCAGTTCTGTCTTTTACTGCAGAGGTAAATGCGCCTTTCACATGCCCAAACAATTCACTCTCTATGAGTTCTGAGGGTATGGCTGCACAATTTACCTCTACAAAAGGTGCCTTAATCCGGCTTCCTTTTTGATGCAACCAATGCGCTACCAATTCTTTTCCAGAGCCATTAGGACCAGTAATAAGCACTCTGGCATCTGTAGGAGCTACCTTGTCTATCATCTCTTGGATATGCACAATAGCGGGGCTCTCCCCTATCATTTCATATCCTTTAGCAACCTTTTGTTTTAAAAGTGTATTCTCTAGCTTTAAATTCTTTTGCTCCAGCGCATTTCTCACCGCTGTCAATAATCTATTTAGGTCCGGCGGCTTAGAGATATAATCAAAAGCACCCATGCGCATGGTCTCCACGGCTGTATCTAAATCTCCATGGCCAGAGATCATAATAAAGGGAGTATTTGGATGTATTTTTTTTGCTTTTACCAGAACCTCTACTCCATCCATTTTAGGCATTTTAATGTCACAAAGCACAAGTGCAAACTCCTTCTCTTTAATTAAATTTAAGGCAGACAGGCCGTCCTGTGCTACAGAGACTCTATATTCCTTAAACTCTTCTTCTAGAATTTTAACAAGTACCCTACTAATGGCTGCTTCGTCTTCAACTACTAATATATCTGAATTCATTTAGTCGTGTTTATATAAGTGAACATCCCTTTGAGGAAATGGAATAGAAATCTCATTCTCTTTAAATGCTGCAGCAATTTTATATCTGATCTCACTTTTTAGCTTTGGATCTGTAAAACTATCGTTGATGGAAAAGTGTAAGGAAAAATCCAATGAAGAGTCCCCAAAATTATCAAAAAGCACAAATGGCTTTGGATTCTTAAGCACTCCCTTTTGTTGGTCTGCAACCGTTTCTAATATCTGAGTCACCAATAAAATATCGGAATTATAAGAAACTCCAACAGAAACTTTTTCTCTTGTAGTTTTATGGTTTTGAGTGTAGTTAAATATGCTGTTGGTCAAAAAAATATGATTGGGAATGACCACCACTTTGTCATCTCTTGTGATGGCTCTGGTAGTTCTAAGTCTAATTTCAAGCACCTTACCTACCTTGTCGTCTACTTCAATAATGTCTCCTACATGTAGGGATTGGTCTAAGATGATGAGTATTCCTGAAATAATGTCTTGAAAAAGGTATTGGAGTGCAAAACCCAAACCTACAAACAAGGCCGCAGAAGCTGTTAAAAATACAGTGAGGTCTATTCCTGAAGTATGAAGGACTGTCACAATAGCCAGTATGTAAAACAGATACTTTAGGAACCCAAAAATACTGTTGAATTTGTTCTTGTCCTCCTCGGGTAATTTAGAATTTACAATCCTGCGCACTAACTTGAGCAAAAAACTAACCACAATAATTGCAGTTAAAATAAGTAAGAGCGTCCCCAGGTTTATGTGAACGGAGGCAGAGTCATACAAAGAAGTACCAAGGAAATCCTTTACAGCCGTGAAAATTTTTTGAATGGTATGCATAACACATGAATTACACACCTAAAATACACATTATAAGTGACACTGTATAGGGCTAAAAAGCAAAACCCACCCTTAAAACGAGTTCTAAGGATGGGAAAAAAATTGCTATGAAAAAGAATTTACTATTATGCAAAAACATAAAAGTAAAATCAAATATACATATTTTCTTTAAATGTTACTCTTTTTAAGCAAACATATCTTTTACCTTTTCAAAAAATGATTTATCTGATTTCTCAGGTTTGGGGTCAAAATTTTCATCGCCCTGCATTTTTTCAAAAAAGGATCGCTGCTCTTTATTGAGTTCTTTGGGAGTCCATACATTTACATGAACTAAGAGATCTCCCGCACCATAACCGTTAATATTTTTAATTCCCTTGCCTCGAAGTCTGAGTATTTTACCCGATTGAAGGCCAGGTTCTAATTTAATTCTAGCTTTACCAGACACAGTGTCTATGTCCTTAGAAGTCCCTAAAACGGCTTCAGAAATACTAATATATAAATCAAAATGAAGGTTGTCTCCCTCTCTCTTTAAGGTGTCGTGCTCAGCAGTTTCAATGGCTACAATGAGATCTCCTGCTATACCGTTTCCTGGAGCATCGTTTCCTTTACCTCCTACTTTTAATTGCATACCGTCTTCTACCCCAGCAGGTATTTGAATACTTACCGTGTCTTCCTGAATAACCATGCCCTGTGCGTCTGCTTCGCTTGGCTTGGAGTCAATGATCTGGCCGCTTCCGCCACAGCTACTACAGCTGGCTGAAGTTTGCATTCTACCTAAAATTGTATTGGCAATTTTAGTAACCTGCCCCTGTCCGTTACAAGTAGTACAGGTCTTGTAGGTAACCCCTTGGGCGAGCTTTTTTCTACGCACCTTCACTTTTTTCTCTACCCCAGCAGCTACTTCTTCTAGGCTCAGTTTTACGCGAATTCTCAGATTACTCCCTTTAGCTCTTCTTTGGCCACCACCGCCAAATCCACCAAAACCTCCAAATCCACCGCCACCAAAGATGTCTCCAAACTGGCTAAAGATGTCGTCCATATTCATGCCTCCGGCACCACCACCAAAACCACCTTCAAAGGCAGAATGACCGTACTGATCGTACTTGGCTTTTTTGTTGGGGTCGCTCAAAATCTCATAGGCCTCTGCAGATTTCTTAAATAATTCCTCTGCCTTGGCGTCTCCAGGGTTTTTATCTGGATGGTATTCAATGGCTTTTTTTCTATATGCTTTTTTGATCTCTGCAGCAGATGCTCCCTTTGAAATACCTAAAATGTCGTAAAAATCTTCTTTCATAAACTAATTAGTTTCCAACAACCACTTTGGGGTGACGGATTATTTTATCGCCTAATTGAAAACCTTTTTCAATTACATCTATAATTTTACCTTTCATCTTTTTGTCAGGGGCAGGAATTTGAGTGATGGCGTCGTGAAGCTCAGAGTCAAACACGTCTCCTGCTTTTACCGCAACCTCTTCCAAACCTTTATTTTTCAAAACGCCCCAAAATTTATTTTGAATAAGTGACACCCCCTTAAACAAATCAGAAGATTCATCTTTAGACAATTCTTTTAAGGCCCTTTCAAAGTCGTCTACCACAGGTAACATAGCAACTATTACCTCCTGATTGGCTGTTTTAAAAAGGTCCATACGCTCCTTAGAGGTGCGCTTTTTATAATTTTCAAACTCTGCAAAAAGTCTCAAAAACTTGTCTTGCTCATTGGCTAAGGATTTTTTCAACTGCTCCTCTTCACTAAGAGGCGTTTCTGCAGCTGTTTCTTGATCCTGATCTGTTTGTGCAGCTTGTTCCTTCTCTTTTTGCTGCGTCTGACTCTCAGACTCATGGTCTATAATTTCTTGCTTTTCTAACTCTTGGTCTTCAAACTTATTTTCTGGTGTACTCATCTACTAAAAATATTTGTCTAATTCTGTTCAAAAGTGTTGCCAAAGAACAACAAATGCCAAAATGTCACTGTGATTTGGCAGTTATTATAAGGATGTAAAAGAAGTTAAAGCAGGGGCAATAGTCTCATATTTAAACACGAAACCTTCAGATAAGATCTTCTTTGCCGCTACTTTTTGACTTTCAAACAAAAGAGCAGACATCTCACCCAATACCACTTTCATAACAAAATTTGGAATATTAGGCAGCCAAAGTGGCTTGTTAAGTTGCTTAGCAATTTGTTTGACCAATTCTTTTTGTGTCACAGGATTGGGCGCTACTCCGTTAAAAACTCCTTCTGATTTTCGCTGAGATAAAAAAACAAACATGGCAGCAATATCTTTTAGGTGTATCCAAGACTGCCATTGCTTTCCGCTACCAAAGCAAGCTCCAGTCCAAAGTTTAATTGGCTTTACGAATTCTGGTAAAGCTCCTTTTTTTTCATCCAAAACCAAACCTACTCTGATTTGAGCAAGAGGAATACCCAAAGCGGCAATTTCTAAATTTGCATTTTCCCATGCCAGAACTGTTTCCCTTAAAAAAGAATCTGGCCCATGAGGCACTGTTGGGTCTTGCTCCGTGTACAAATGATCCAAATGACTGGGATAGATTCCAATAGCAGAAGCGCCTAGAAAATGACTAATATGCTGAGAGTTCCCTAATTCTATTCCTTTTTTTAAGGTCTGAATGCTAGAGATCCTAGACTGCAAAATTTCTTGCTTATAGGCCTTGGTCCATGGAGCAGCTATACTTGAACCGGCCAAATTAATAATATGAGTTACCCCCTCAAAGGCTTTTAGATCTATTTCAGATTTAGCAGGATTCCATAAAAAACCACTACATAATGGATGGCTTTTAATTTTAGAGGTTCGGGTGGTTAGATAGTGAACAGCTATGTTCTGTTCCATAAATAGCTTGGTGATTTCAGATCCAATTAAACCCGTAGCACCTGTTATTAAAACCTTCATATGATTAAATTTTAATAGGTTTAGTAGCCCTTAACATTTCTCTTTTTCCAGGAGGCCCTTCTAGTTTTTCCACGGTAAAACCAAGGCTGATCATTGCTCTTCTCACACTACCCTTAGCAGCATAAGTAACAAGAACACCTCCAGGGTTTAGGGCATTATACATTTTTTCAAAAATAATTTCAGACCATAATTCTGGCTGAACTCTAAAACCAAAAGCGTCAAAGTAAATTAAATCATAACAACTAGTATCTGTAATATCTTGAAACTTTTGCTTCTTTTTAAGCAATTTAAACTGATCATTTACATACATTGGAACGCCCCACTCCCCCTGGTGCATTTTTTTAAAATCTTTTAATAAATGAGGTGCATTTAGAGCTACATCATATTCCATTGCTAGTGCTTCCTCCATAGAAACAGGAAATGCCTCTACCCCACAATAGTCTACTTGAAGGTCTCTTTTCGAAGACTCTATATAGGTAATAAAAGCGTTTAAGCCCGTTCCAAAACCGATTTCTAAAAGAGATAAAGACCTATTTTTAAACAGATCCAGTCCGTTTTTAATAAATACGTGCATGGCTTCTTGAACCGCACCATGCATAGAGTGGTATTGCTCATTCCAATCTTCTATCTGAAGGGTCTTTGAACCGTCTGCAGTGGTTACAATTTTTCTTTTCACTCCGTAAAGATATGGGTTCTGATCACAGGAGAAAAGAAATCTTATGTCCTAGAAAACGAAGGGTGCATAATAAATAACTTAAGATTCAAAGGAAACACTAGATAGCCCTAGCAGCTGTTAATTTATTGCGAAATTCTCACGAAAAGCACATAAAAACACCAATTCGTTAATAGTATGAAAACAAAAGAGCAGGAAAGGTATTTTTATTTAATTTTACATTTTTAAAAAATCACTTTAAATGAGCCGTTTTAATACACCCATATCTATAGAAACAGTAGCTGCTTCTAAAATTGATCAAGTAGACTTTAGCAATCTAGCTTTTGGAAACATATTTTCAGATCATATGCTAGTATGTGATTTTAAAAATGGAGCTTGGGAAATGCCCAAAATTATGCCCTACCAGAATATTTCTATATCACCAAGTGCCCGAGTATTTCACTACGGGCAAGCTATTTTTGAAGGCATGAAAGCTTATAAAGATCAAGAGGGTGCCGCATGGCTTTTTAGACCTGAAGAGAACTTTAAAAGATTTAATACTTCTTGCGTCCGAATGGCTATGCCAGAGATAAGAGAAGATTATTTTTTTGACGGCTTACAAGAGCTTTTGAAACTAGATCAAAACTGGATAAAGTCTGGTGCAGGAAACTCCTTGTATATTAGACCTTTTATGATTGCCTCAGAAGCAGGTGTGTCTGCTTCTCCAGCCACAGAATACAAATTCATGATTATATGTTCTCCTGCTCAAGCATACTACGGTGGCCAGGTGAGAGTTAAAATAGCCGAAAAATTTAGCCGTGCTGCTCCAGGCGGCTTTGGCTACGCCAAAGCCGCTGGTAATTACGCTGGGCAATTCTATCCTACCAAATTGGCTCAAGAAGAAGGTTTCCAACAGCTCATATGGACGGACGCCAAAACACACGAGTATATAGAAGAGGCAGGTGTCATGAACATTTTTGTAAGAATTGGAGACACCCTCATTACCGGACCAACTTCAGACTCTATATTAGATGGAGTGACCAGAAAAAGTATCATTCAAATCGCAGAAGACCAAGGCTACGCTATAGAGGTAAGACCCCTGAAAGTACAGGAAATATTAGATGCTCAAAAAGATGGCAGCCTAAAAGAAATGTTTGGTGCAGGTACTGCTGCTGTAGTAAGTCCTATTTCTGGCTTTGGTTATCAGGGTGAAACTTACGAACTCCCTAGCATAGAAAATAGCTATGCCATGCAGTTTAAAAAGAAACTCAATGACATACAATACAACCAAGCAGCAGATCCTTATGGCTGGAGAGTAGCTGCATGGTAAGATCCGTGAAATACTTTATTATTTGTAACGTAAATATGCATCCGCATAAAAAAAGCGCCCAAAAGGCGCTTTTTTTATGCAAAACCAATAGAGACTCTATCCGTCTTCCAGAATCTGTTTTAAATTAGGCTTAAAGTAATTAGGGCCTTTGAGTACCTTGCCGTCTTCTCTGTAAATGGGCTGGCCGTCTGCACCCAATTTACTCATATTAGAACGTTGAATTTCATTAAATACGGCTTCTATCTTGTCCTGAAGCCCATGCTCTATGATGGTGCCACACAATATGTACAACATATCTCCCAAAGCGTCTGCCACCTCTACCAAATCATTGTTTTGAGCTGCCTGCAAATACTCCTCATTTTCCTCAGCCATAAGCTTAAACCGCAACTTATTTTTATCTCCAGCCAAACTAGCTATGGGACTTTTGGCATAACCAATTTTAAAAGCATTATGGAAGTCTTGAACAGCTTTAATTTTTTCTTTCATATATAAGGTATTAGGCAAGAGAATAGGGGGCTCCCCATCTTAAAGTATTTTAATGTAGCTTTGCGTAAAAATAGGAATATGTTTAGTAAGGGACAAATGATTTTTGCCGCACTCTTTGCAGTGACATTTATAGTAGCAATTAGCTATGCCTTTATCCGAGAAAAAGCACAACACAAAAAAAACTACAAAGGTGTGGTTTGGATACTCCTGGGATTCCTTCTTTTTATAGCATTGTTATTTGTACTAAAAACATACTTAAAATCATAAGATGTTCTCCTTAAAGTCTGTTCTTATTCTTTTTTTAGGTGGCGGCCTTGGAACCGTCCTGAGATATATGATCAGTAGGGTCTTAAACCCCCTAAGCCCCCATTTTGTTTGGGGCACCTTTGGAGTAAATATATTAGGAAGTCTACTTTTGGGCCTCCTAGTGGGCTATAGCTTAAAATATCCTAGTATAAGCCAACAAGCTTGGTTTCCCTTTCTTGCAGTAGGACTCTGCGGAGGTTTTACAACCTTTTCTAGCCTGGCACTTGAAAACTACAACTTTATTAAAAGTGGACAATTTTTAGAATTCTCCCTGTACCTAGCTGCCAGTGTCATTTTAGGCATAGGAGCCATTGCGGCAGGCATTTTTATATCTAAATAAGAGCTTCTTCCTTACTTTAAATACCTACCTAACTCTAGGGGTGGGATTTTGCATATTTCTCATTTTTTATAAATACCCCCCAAAAAGTACAATAGCCAATCTTATAATTTTAATACATTAAAAAAGTATACCCCCTATTTTTTATAGGTTATTATTTTCATATACATAAAAATAACAGCAATACCCCCTAAAAATTAGGGGGTATTATATTAAAAACATATTTTCACGGCGTATTAACCTATAAATAATAACGCTTAGATGAAAAAAGTAGAAGCCATTATTAGAAAGTCAAAATTTGACGACGTCAAAAAGGCACTACACGCCATAGACGTGAATTTCTTTAGTTACTGGGATGTGACCGGGGTAGGAAATGAAAAACAAGGACATGTGTACAGAGGTATCTCTTATAGCACCTCAGACATACAACGTCGTTTTATCTCTATAGTGATCTCAGATGAGTTTTTAGATGTTACCATAAATGCCATTTTAGAAGCCGCTGGTACCGGAAATGTTGGAGACGGAAAAATATTTGTCTCTGAAATTCAGGAGGCGTATCGCATTAGGACCAGAGAGAACGGAAAAGCAGGCATTAACTAAGAAAAATATATCATAAAATGGAGACAGCAATTTTTACAGCAAATAACATATGGATGATGGTTTGTACCGCTTTGGTATTTTTCATGCATCTAGGATTTTCTTTTTTAGAAATCGGACTAACCAGACAAAAAAACACCATAAACATCCTTTTTAAAAACGTATTTATTATCTGTATGGGTTTACTCCTATACTACATTGGAGGCTTTAACCTCATGTATCCGGGAGATTTTAATGGCTATCTAGGCTTCGCCGGATTTGGAATTCCCTTACCTGAGGGAGGACTCACGGCAGATTACGCCTCTGGCGGATACACCTATTGGACAGATTTCCTATTCCAAGGCATGTTTGCTGCCACAGCAGCGACTATTGTTTCTGGAGCAGTAGCAGAACGCATAAAACTAGGTGGCTTTATGATTTTTACTCTAGTATATGTAGGATTGGTATATCCTATTGTAGGATCTTGGCAATGGGGTGGCGGTTTCTTAAGTAGCCTCGGTGGAGAAAACGGTGGTTTTCACGATTTTGCTGGCTCTACTCTAGTACATTCTGTTGGAGGCTGGGCCGCACTAATAGCCATATACCTCTTAGGACCTAGAATAGGTAAATTTGACGAGAACGGAAAAGCGCAAGCCATACCTGGTCACAATATTCCATTAGCCGCTGCAGGGGTGTTAATCCTGTGGTTGGGATGGTTCGGATTTAACGGAGGCTCTGTATTATCAGGAGATCCAGCCGGAACCTCATTAGTGCTAGTCACCACTTCTTTAGCAGCTGCAGCTGGAGGAATTGGGGCCTTTGTTCTTTCTACTATACTTTACAAAAACTATGACCTTACCATGTTTTTAAACGGAATTCTTGGTGGCCTAGTAGGTATTACAGCCGGGGCAGATCTCATGTCTCCCAATGAGGCCGTAATTATAGGATTACTTGCAGGAGCCCTTATTGTTTTGGCAGTAGCTTTTGTAGACAAAATTAAATTAGATGACCCAGTAGGTGCGGTTGCTGTTCACTTAATATGTGGGATATTTGGCACACTCGCAGTAGGAGTTTTTGGAGCTAAAGCAGGCCTAGATCAATTCTTATATCAGCTCGCTGGGGTAGGTGCCACCGCTACTTTTTGTTCCCTAACTGCTTTTATTATCTTAATTGTTATAAAGAAAACAAGTGGCCTAAGGGTGTCAAAAGAAGAGGAATTAGAAGGCCTTGACTTACACGAACACGGAATGGACGCTTACGCAGACTTTAGATTGAACCAACACTAAACAAAACCTATAAAAACGGCAACGGAGCGTTTTGCAGAACGCTCCGTTTGTTAAAAAAACCATTTAAAACAGATTCGCATGATTTTTAAAACTATTACAAATAAAGCAAAAATTTTAACACTAAGCATGGTCATTACAGCAGTTACTATGACCCATGCACAGGAAGCAGAAACCCAAGCAGAGACCCCAAAGTTTAGTCTTAGTGGTACTATAGACGCCTATTTTAGAGGCAACCTAAATGCACCAAATGCAGGGGAATTCACCATGGCTCCAGGAAGCTCATTTGCCCAACTATCCGGTTTTTCCTTAGGGATGGCCAACCTAATTACCTCCTATGAAGGAGAAAAAGTAGGTTTTGTGGCAGATTTGGTATTTGGACCCAGAGGAACAGATGCTATTTTTAACTCTCCCATGTACTCTGCATCTGGAGATATAGTAAACCAGTTGTACATGTACTGGAATGTGAGTGAAAGTGTCACTTTAACCATGGGAAATTTTAATACCTTTTTGGGATATGAAGTAATATCTCCAGCAGCCAATTTTAACTACAGTACCTCCTATTTATTTTCATATGGCCCATTTAGTCATACAGGCTTGAAGGCAGATTTTGCCCTAAGTGAAGATCTTTCTGCTATGATTGGCGTATTTAACCAGACAGATATTACAGAGTACAATCCAACTGCTATATATGCCATTGGTGCCCAAATAGGTTATAAAGGACAATACTTGAACTTCCTATCAGATTCAGGAGCCTTTGAAATTGACTATACTGGTGGGTTTAATCTATCTGAAAGTTTTTATTTGGGCTTAAACGCAGCTCATTACGATAGCGACGGAACTGGATTTTCTGGAGTGGCACTTTACCCACAACTAAACACTTCAGAAACTTTTGCTATTGGGCTTAGAGGAGAATATTTTGCAGAGTCAGGAGCTTTTGGTGCAATTGACAGAACGGATAGTGTTGTGGAAAACAACAGTGTTTTTGCCCTAACACTTACAGGAAGTGCTTCTATCGGTAACCTGCTAATTAAGCCAGAAATTAGAATAGATAATGCCTCTGAAGATAGTTTCTTAGATACAAAATTTGCCCCACAAAAAAGCTTGTCTTCTTTTGTACTGGCAGCGGTATATGCTTTTTAATCCAAGCCTTCCTCCTAAAGGTTCATAAGTATATGTTCATTTTAGTTTAGTGGAGAATCCCGGCCCCGCCGGGATTCTTTATTCAAAGGCTTTAACACCTGCTTCTACAAAGATATTGAGATGATTTTCTGGGGGTACTATAGGACAAGAATATTTTTTATTGTAGGCGCAGTAAGGATTGTAAGCCCTGTTAAAATCTAATAAAATCTGATCCCCTTGAGGAAGCCTTAGATCCAGGTATCGGCCTCCGCCGTAGGTGGTGGCTCCATTGGTGAGGTCCGTAAAAGGCAAAAATAAATAATCTTCATACCCTTCCTTCTCCAGTAAGTCTTGGCTTTCATAAACATCTAATTCAAAAGACCTCCCTTGAAGTTCAAAAAACAACTTTCCAAATAGCCGTTCTTGCGACATTCGCTCCGTATTGGTAGGCATCCCAAAAGGAAGGGCTTCTGGAGTCCTTTGCAAACGAGCCATGGCAATAAAATTAGCATTTGGAGGGAAAAAATCCAAACCGCTAAACGCCATCTTATCTGCGTCCTTTAGAGGAGAGATCTCCGGGTCTCTGAAAGTCTCATTTAGGTTCTCTTGAAATGTAACAACAGCCATTAAAAGACTATCTTGGTTTGCTAAGAAACCATTATTGGTTAGAGCTTTTATAATTTCTATAGGTTGTTGCTCTTGGTCATGATATTTTTTAGGCTGTTTACAAGACAGATGCAAAAAAAAGAATGCACTGGCACAACCCGCCATGAGACCCAGGCGCCCCACGCTATTCCAAATCTGAGCTTTCCGTCTCCTCTTCTCTAATTCCATATCGTCCTTTTTTTAAATATACCTCCAATACCGCCTGAAACTCGGGCATAATTCTGAGCAAACCCGTATCTGGCAATGCGTTAAGCGTTTCAAGATCTGTATAGCCATTTTTAAGGGCAGCCTCCAAATAAAATAAAGCGGTCCCGTAATCCTCCATTTTACTGCTGTAGGATATAATAGATAAATAAGCTACGTAATCCTTGGGGTTAACAATGGTTCGTAGCATGAGTAAAAACACTAAAGCAGGATAGTCTCTAATTTCTGGCGGTCTATTGGCCTCTGCTTCATACACATCTCTGACTACACCCATCATAGAGACAACTGTTTTTTTTGCATAGGAAATACGCAGAGAGTCTTGCGGTGTTGCGGGCTGGGAGTCTTCTATTTTTTCCAACAAGCTATTGTACTGAAACTGCCACCAGCCTAAATTTTCAAAATTTCTGAAATCTAAATCTTCTAACAGCACATAATTGAAATAGGCTGTTTTATAGTCTAGAGAGTCTGATAATTTTCGCTCTAAGCGTTTATACATTCTTGCTTGTTTGTTTTGTAAGCGAACCTCTTTCTTGGAGCGCTCGCTCCCCGAATTGTTCAAGCTGTCTTGTGCCTGAAGTGCCATAGGAATCAGAAACCAATAGCAGAGCATTAAAAATATAGTGCAGTTATGTCTCATAGGTTAAAGGTAAAAAACTAAGTGCAGAGATTTCTTATTTCACCTCAATAATAGGTGCAGATGAAACCACTTCAGACAACACAATATGTGTCCTGGTTTCTCCGTATTGAATGAGGGTGTCTATAAAGGTTTCCAAATGTTTCTGATCCCTTAAAACCACCTCCATCATGATGTTTTCATTTCCGGTAATTCTATAGCAATTGATCACCTCTTTAAATGAGGGCACTACCTCTAAAAAAGGTTTTAACTTTCCCACAAAAGCGCGAAGGGTAATCATGGCTTTGAGCTGGTAGCCCATGTGGGTGTAGGACACCTTAGTGTTGTACTTTAAAATAACACCGGTGTCTTCTAATTTTTTCACCCGCTCTGCCACAGCAGGCGGGGTAAGCCCAATCGCACGACCCATCTCTGCAAAACTGGTTCTTGCTCCTTTTTGAAGGGCATGAACAATCTTGGCATTCAGTACATCTAACTTTTTAATCATTAGAAAAAATTATATAAATACTTATAATTAAAAGTTTATTTACAAATATACTATATTATTAAAATTCATTATCTAGCAAAAGCAAGTAATTTTATGGAAATCAATAGCCTTAAAAATGAAGCTCATAGCAAACAAAAAGTTGTTACATAAAGCGACGGAATTAAACGCTTTAAGTACGGCTTTGGCCTATGGTTTGAGTTTTGACAGATTACTTTTAAGACATTATAAATACTGGTCGTTTGACCATGAGATTACCCATTTTTTATTGGAGGATTCAAAAAGCTTGTTAGATGCTTTAAAAAGACTTTCTATTATAGAATGTCAAAAGGAAAAATTCTCCTTGCTGAACAATATACAAACCATTACCAATAACATATATAGCTACTGTAGTGGTTTGGAATACCACAGCCATAAAAACAAAGACTATGTTGGGCTCTACAAAAAAGAGCTTAAGCAGTTCTCAAACTTTTTCCAAAAATATTTTAAACAACATACAATAGATTGAAAATTAAGACGTTGTTCTTGTAACAAGCCTTTCATTTTTCATTGATGATTTTTTTAGATTTAGTTAACATAAAACCGGTGTACACATCGGTTTTATCTGTTTATTAAAGCTTTGGGTTTGGAGTTAGTGGCAAGGTACTAAGCTGCCTTAAATACTTTAAAACGGTAGTATTAAATACCTCTGGCTGCTCTACATTAACCACATGTCCGCAGGCCTTCACCACAAATAAAGAGGCAGCCATATGGGCTTTGGTCAATTTTTGAACGGCTGGCAAAAAAAGATAATCCTCTTCCCCCATCACGTACAGGGTAGGTATTTTCACCTCAACATTTCTAAAAAACCGGAGAAGTGGGTTTATCTCTGCAGTGAGTTTAAACCATTTAATAAATTCTTTTTGATATAATTTCTTAGCCTCCCTTACAAATAGAGTCCGAGACTCCTTGTGATTTTTGTTAGGCATAATGACAAAAGCAAAAAAGGAATACAACCACAAATAAGGCACCACGGACTTAAATATAATTCCAAGTCTCATTAAAATTTGAGACCTCACATTGAGCTTTAGTATGGCCCCACCCATGACCATGCTTAGCACCCTCTCGGGACTGCGCTCTGCTAAGTTTCTAATCAGGATAGTCCCCAAAGAGATCCCTATAAAATGAGACTTCTCTATGCCTTCGTAATCTAAAACTTCTACAATATCTTGGGTGATAGAGTCAAAGGTGTACTTTTTACCAAATGCTTTCTGTAGAGAGATTTTGGAGTCTCCGTGTCCTCTTAAATCTAACAGCAATACATTATAGATTTGCTTAAAAGCTTTGAGCTGCTTAAACCAAATAGAAGAACTGCCGCCAGCACCGTGCACAAAGGTCACCCATTGGGTGCTTTCTGAATGTCTGTAACAATGGTAGTGTATCAATGTAAAAAATTAAGGCCCCTCTAAAATAAGAAAATTAAATGAATAGCTTCTTGGCTTCTAATATGGCTGCCATTTGTGTTTGTAGCTTCAGGGCCTCCCTAGACGCTGCAGCTGCAAAGTGAACACTAGAGTCTGCATAAATAATTCCTCTAGAAGAATTTACAAGAAGACCTACATCTCGGTTTAATCCCGCCTCGCATACCTCTAATAAACTCCCTCCCTGTGCCCCCACTCCTGGCACCAACAAAAAGCTTTCTGGAATAATTTTTCTAATAGATTTTATAGCTGCTGCCTGTGTGGCCCCCACTACAAACATAAGCTGCTGGGCATTTTTATATTGAACAGCGGTTTCTAAAACGGTTTCGTAAAGATACTTCCCGTTGGCCATGGGCAGCATTTCGTAATCTGCAGCTCCAGGATTAGAGGTAAGTCCTAAAAGAATAGTGAATTTGTCTTCAAACGCTAAAAAAGGTTCAATGGAGTCTCTACCCATATAAGGGGCAACTGTTAGAGAGTCAAATCCTAAATCTTCAAAAAAAGCTTTGGCATAACGGCTGGCCGTATTGCCTATGTCTCCGCGTTTGGCGTCTGCAATAGTAAAGATCTCAGGGTACTGTTCCTTTAAATAACAAATGGTTTTTTCTAATGCCTGCCAGCCTGTAACACCATAAGCCTCATAAAAGGCTATATTGGGCTTGTAGGCTACCGCATAATTGTGAGTTGCGTCTATAATGGCCTTATTAAAAGCAAATATAGGATCTTCCTCTTCCAGCAAATGCGATGGGATTTTTTCTAGATCTACATCTAAGCCCACACAAAGGAAAGAGGCTTTTCTTTTTATTTCAGATACCAGCTTATGGGTAGTCATAGCGTTTCATTAAAAAATTTCAGAGGCAGCTTTAAGCTTCTCTGTGTTGTCTACCAACATGAGTTCATCTAGGATTTTCTGAATATCGCCGTTTACAATATTGGGAAGGTCGTATAGGGTTAATCCAATTCTATGATCTGTAACTCTCCCTTGTGGGTAGTTGTAGGTTCTAATTTTTGCAGAACGGTCTCCAGAACTCACCTGTGAGTTTCTCTTAAGCGCGTCTTCTTCCTGTTTTTTGGCCAATTCTAAATCATATAACCTGGAACGCAATACCCCAAAGGCTTTCTCCTTGTTTTTATGCTGTGACTTTTGGTCTTGACACTGCGCTACTAATCCTGTTGGTATGTGCGTAAGACGCACCGCAGAATAGGTAGTGTTTACAGACTGCCCTCCAGGCCCTGAGGAACAGAAAAAATCTATTCGAACATCCTTGGCCTCTATGTGAACATCAAATTCCTCTGCCTCTGGCAGTACCATAACCGTGGCTGCAGAAGTATGCACCCTGCCCTGTGTTTCTGTCTGTGGCACCCTTTGTACCCTGTGAACACCAGCCTCAAATTTTAAAGTCCCGTATACATCTTCACCCTGTACCTCAAACTGAATTTCTTTATAGCCTCCAGAAGTACCTTCACTGAGGTCTATCACATTGGTTTTCCAACCCCTACTCTCACAGTATTTGGTGTACATTCTAAAGAGGTCTCCAGCAAAAATACTAGCCTCGTCTCCACCTGTACCGGCACGAATTTCTACGACCACATTTTTAGCGTCTTCGGGTTCTTTTGGAATGAGTAAAAGTTTAATCTCGTCTTCCAAGGCTGGCATGGCTTTTTTGGCCTCTTCTAATTGCATCTTGGCCATCTCTACCATTTCTGCATCGGAGCCATCCTCTATGATTTCTTGAGATTCTTCAATATTATTGTGAAAAGAAATGTATAATTCTCTCTTTTCCATGAGGATTTTCAAATCCTTATATTCTTTATTAAGTGCCACATAACGCTTCTGATCCATGATCACGTCTGGCTGGATAATTAAATCCGAAACCTCGTCAAAGCGCTGCTTAACCACTTGTAATTTTTCTAACATAAAGTCTTACTATATAGGGTGTAAAGGTACAATAAAAAAAGCCCTTTTAATACTCAAAAGTTCCGTACGCACTGCGAATGGTCAGTTTTTTGGTCTCACTGGCTTCTACCCTACCTATGATCTGAGCAGCTACTCCAAAGGACTCTGAAATTTCTATAAGGTCTTGGGCTACCTCTGTAGAGACATAAAGCTCTAACCTATGGCCACAATTAAACACCTCATACATCTCTCTCCATGAGGTTCCAGACTGCTGCTGGATCATTTGAAACAAAACAGGCACCTCAAAAAGTTGGTCCTTTACAATGTGAAGCTGGTCTATAAAATGTAAAATTTTTGTTTGAGCCCCTCCGCTGCAATGCACCATTCCATGAATGCTACTGCTGTCATAAGAATGGAGTATTTTCTTTACAATGGGTGCGTAAGTACGGGTGGGTGACAACACTAATTTCCCAACATCAACAGGGCTACCAGCCAACTGATCCGTAAGACCCATGGTTCCAGAATACACTAAATCTGAGGGCACAGATGGGTCAAAACTCTCTGGATACTTAGCGGCTAAATCCTTGTGAAAAACATCGTGACGTGCAGAAGTAAGTCCATTGGAACCCATGCCACCGTTGTAATCTTTCTCATAACTAGCCTGACCAGAGGAAGACAAGCCTACGATCACATCTCCTGCCTGAATATTGGCATTGTCAATCACCTTGGCTCTTGGCATTCTCGCAGTTACGGTAGAGTCTACAATGATGGTGCGAACTAGATCTCCCACATCGGCGGTTTCACCGCCAGTGCTATGAATTTCAATACCGTGCTTGGACAAATCAGATAGGAGCTCCTCCGTGCCGTTTATAATGGCAGAGAGCACCTCTGCAGGAATGAGATTTTTATTTCTTCCAATGGTAGAAGAGAGCATAATATGGTCTGTAGCGCCCACACAAATGAGGTCGTCAATATTCATTATCAGAGCATCCTGGGCAATACCTTTCCAAACCGAGAGGTCCCCTGTTTCTTTCCAATACATATACGCCAAAGAAGACTTAGTGCCCGCTCCGTCTGCATGCATGACCAAACAATGGTCTTCGCTACCCGTTAAATGATCGGGTACAATTTTGCAAAAAGCCTTTGGAAACAAGCCTTTATCTATATTCTTTATGGCTCGGTGTACGTCTTCCTTAGCGGCTGAAACCCCTCTTTGACTATACCTTCCCTGTTCGTTTGCTTCCATGATGTGGTGTTTTGTGCAAAAATAAAGGAATCCCTAAAAAGTTCAAGTGTTCTCCTTAGATAATTCTATAAACTTATACCCAATTGTTGAGAACTATCTGAACCAGGGTCTCCTTATTTTATTTGCAGCAACTCTCTGTATTTTAATAGCGGCCAATATCCGTCTGCTACCAGTCTCTCTAAGCGGTCTGCATGGCTTCTAATCTTGCTAAATATAGGCTTTACCTCATTGGCATAGGCCAAGGCACGTTCTTGGGAGCTCTGTAGGGTGTTGGCTTTTTTTCTAGCGGCAGTCATTTGGTCTAGCTCCATTTTTAGAGATTGAATATGGGTGTTTATAGTTTCTATTAACTGAGCCTGAGCGCTTGGAGCCCCTTTAAAAGTACCACCCAAATGCGCAGACAATTTACTGAGGTTTTCTAAGAGCTCATTCATATATGACACTCCTGCAGGCAGAATTTGAGTAAGTACCATCTCTTCGTATACGCGACCTTCAATTTGAGTGTGCATGGTGTAAGCCTCCCACTCTACCTCTTGTCTAGCCTTGAGCTCCTTCTCACTTAACACAGCGGTATCCTTAAAAAGTGCTATATGCCTTTTCTCGCTGAGAACTGCAATAGCTTCTGGAGTGGTCCTTAGATGGCTTAGCTTTCTTTTGGCAGCCTCTTTTTCCCAGGCCTCACTGTATCCGTCCCCCTCAAAACGAATGCGCTTGGAAGATTTTATATACTCTCTAAGCACATTAAATATAGCCTCATCTTTTTTAAGTCCTTTCTGGTCTATTAA
This sequence comes from Flavobacteriaceae bacterium LSUCC0859, assembly GCA_022239325.1. GTDB lineage: Bacteria > Bacteroidota > Bacteroidia > Flavobacteriales > Flavobacteriaceae > MAG-120531. Next base: position 287,075 of record JAKOGP010000001.1, read on the forward strand.
AGTGTCTACCTCTTTTTTGAACGCTTTTAGCTGATGCGCCACTGCCGTGTTCAAGACCGTCATGGGTTTGGCACAATTGGTCTTAGATCCTACCCCACGCATTTCAAATTTATTACCGGTAAAAGCAAAAGGAGAAGTTCTATTGCGGTCTGTATTGTCCATGAGAATTTCAGGGATTTTACCTACCACATTGAGCTTGAGTTCCGTTTTTTCTTGGGGTGACAATTTACCCAAAGACACCCCTTCCAATTCATCTAAAACAGCAGAGAGCTGCTTGCCAATAAAAATAGAGAAAATAGCAGGTGGGGCCTCGTTGGCACCCAATCTATGGTCGTTACTGGCAGAAGCTATGGAAGATCTAAGTAAGGCTTCATAGCTATCTACTGCCTTTATGGTGTTAATGAAAAAAGTAAGGAATTGTAGATTTTTCATGGGGGTAGCTCCCGGACTTAATAAATTAACCCCTTCATTGGTAGCCAAAGACCAATTGTTGTGTTTCCCAGATCCATTAATACCTTCAAAGGGCTTTTCATGAAACAACACTTTTAAATGGTGCTTGTCTGCAATCTTTTCCATGACATCCATAAGAAGTAGGTTGTGGTCTACAGCCAAATTAGCCTCTTCAAAAACAGGAGCCAACTCAAACTGATTGGGAGCCACCTCATTGTGTCTGGTTTTCACTGGAATTCCCAAATGCATGCACTCCTTCTCCAACTCGCTCATAAAACCAATCACCCTGGCTGGAATGACACCAAAGTAGTGGTCGTCTAACTGCTGCCCTTTGGCAGCAGTATGCCCCATAAGGGTCCTGCCACTTAAGGATAGATCTATCCGAGCCGCGGCCATAGATTTGTCAATTAAAAAATATTCTTGTTCCCATCCCAGGGTAGCGTTAACTTTTGTCACGGTTTTGTCAAAGTACTTGGCTACTGCAGTAGCTGCTTGGTCTACTGCGTAAAGCGCTCTTAACAATGGCGCCTTATTGTCCAAGGCCTCTCCAGTGTAAGACACAAAAATAGTGGGAATACACAGGGTTGTTCCATATACAAAGGCTGGCGAACTGGGATCCCAGGCTGTATATCCTCTAGCTTCAAAGGTATTTCGAATACCGCCAGAAGGAAAGCTTGAGGCATCTGGTTCTTGCTGCACCAACTGCCCGCCTCCAAAAATTTCTAAGGCCTGGTTATCTTGTATGTCAAAAAATGCGTCGTGCTTTTCTGCTGTAGATCCTGTGAGCGGTTGGAACCAATGGGTGTAATGGGTAGCCCCCATTTCTATAGCCCAAGATTTCATGCCTTCTGCCACCTGGTCTGCCAGCTTCCTGTCTATCTTAGATCCTGAAAATATAGCGTCCCTTACTGCCGCAATAGCGTCTTTTGTAAGGTATTGCAACATTTTATAATCGTTAAAAACATGACTAGCAAATAAACTGGACCTCCTAGAAGGCTCAGATACAGACACCGCTTCTCTCTGTGAGCTTTGGTCCAAAGCATGCCACCTGGAATGGGTAAAATGTGGTTTCATAGGTTCTAATTAATAATAATGCAAAATAACAGCAAAAAATTATAATATTAATATTATACCCCCTAAAATTAGAGGGGGTTGAAAATTATTAATAAGTTTTTAATAAATACCCCTTCAATTTTTATGGGTATTCCTAAAATATTATATTTTTACCGGAGTTTTATAATCTAATCCATAATCTCATGAGCAAAACTAAATTAGAGTATATCTGGCTAGACGGTTACACTCCAACTGCCAATCTTAGAAGCAAGACCAAAGTAGAAAACGACTTTTCAGGAAAATTGGAAGACTGCCCTATATGGTCTTTTGACGGAAGTTCTACCAAACAAGCAGAAGGAGGATCTTCTGATTGTCTTTTAAAGCCTGTTGCGATTTTCCCAGACCCTACCAGGAGAGACGCTTATTTGGTAATGACAGAAGTACTCAATGCAGACGGTACCCCACACGCCTCTAACGCAAGAGCTACTATTGACGACGACGACAATGACTTCTGGTTCGGTTTTGAGCAAGAATACTTTATCATGGATAAGAAAACCCAACTTCCTTTAGGTTTCCCAGTGGGAGGTTACCCTGGTCCTCAAGGAATGTACTACTGCTCTGTGGGTGGGAAAAACACACACGGTAGAGATTTTGTAGAAGAGCACGCAGATCTATGTATAGACGCTGGATTAAACTTTGAAGGAATAAACCAAGAAGTAGCCTCTGGCCAATGGGAATTTCAACTATTTGCAAAGGGTGCCAAAAAAGCAGGTGACGAAATTTGGGTGGCTCGCTACCTATTAGATCGTCTCACTGAAAAATACGGTTACTATATAGAATACCACCCAAAACCAGTAAAAGGAGATTGGAACGGCTCAGGTATGCACGCCAACTTCTCCAACAGCGTACTTAGAACCTGTGGTTCAGAAGAGACCTACAGAAAAATTTGTGAGGCCTTTAGACCCGTGGTGAAAGAACATATTGAGGTATACGGAGAATTTAACGACCAAAGATTAACTGGACTGCACGAAACTGCGGCCATCACAGACTTTAGCTATGGAATTTCTGATAGAGGAGCCTCTATTCGTATTCCTATCATCACCGTAGAAAAAGGATGGAAAGGATGGTTGGAAGACAGAAGACCTGCTTCTAATGGAGATCCATACAAAATTGCCGGACGTATTGTTAAAACCGTAAAGTCTGCCAATATTTCTTAACCTATCACTTACACTTATTACATAAAAGGTGTTCGCTAAAGCGGACGCCTTTTTTTATGTCCCTAGGAGAGTGTTACATAGATAAAAGCAACATAGGCCGCTAGTAGAATAAGCCCATCTCGCCATCCCAATTTCATTTTGCTGGGCACAAAAACCAAGGGCAGCACTAAAAAGGCAAAGCCAAGCATCCAGTAAATGTCAGATTCTAACAGGGCTTTGTCCATCACCTGTACAGGCGTAATCATGGCGGTAATACCCAATACAGCGAAAATATTGAAGATATTAGAGCCCAGTAAATTCCCCAAAGATATGGCCTTCTCCTTTTTAATTACTGCAATTACAGAGGCGGCCAATTCTGGTACAGAGGTACCTACAGAAACAATGGTTATTCCAATAACACGTTCAGAAACACCAAAAAAAGTGGCTAGACCCACAGCTCCAGAAATAAGCAGTTCAGAACCACCCCAAAGTCCCAGCCCCCCTAAAACCGTAAACATAAGGGTTTTATGCAAAGGCAAGGGAACGTCATCCTCTGGGAGTTCGTCTATCACGGCATGTTCCTGAAAACGCAGTAAGTACCATAAAAAAAGTAATAATAGGGAAAACATAACCAAACCTTCCCAAAAAACCAATTGCCCATCTATATACAGAAAAGCAAAGAAAATTAAAGAGGCCAAAAACATAACAGGCCAGTCTGTCTTATAAAAACTTTTAGTCACCTGAATGCTGCCCAGAAGTAAGGTAATCCCCAACACCAAACCAAGGTTAGCAATATTTGAGCCAATGACGTTGCCCAAAGACAAGTCCGGAAACCCATCCAATGCTGCCTTAATACTCACAATGAGCTCTGGAGCAGAAGTAGCAAATGACACCACGGTCATTCCAATAACAATTTTCGGAATTTGAAGCCTGAGCGACAAAGCTACCGCAGCCTTTAACAACCAATTTCCTCCCAAAACAAGGATTAGCAAACCAAGGATTATATAAAGTAGGTCTAACATATTAAAATTTATAAGCATCCAAAGATAGGAAAGCTAAAGCGTTATTTTAAGACAAATTCACAATGTGTATCTTTGTTTTTTACCCCAGCTAAAACCCTCAAAATCAAACTCGATGTTCAGATTACTAGCACAACTTAACAAAATATTCCTTCCCTCTTTCACTAAAAAAAGACTAGACTTGGCCAAAGCCTCCAAATGGCAATTGGCATTGGTAGGATGGCGCTATTATGTAACCACCCGCGCACTAGACAAAGAATAGTCATTTATCCCTCATTTTAAAGAAACTTATATTTGGCTTTAGCCACAAAAGAATTATATTTGCAGCCCTATTAAAGGGAAAACAAGGCCTCGTGGCGCAACTGAATAGCGCATCTGATTACGGCTCAGAAGGTTACAGGTTTGAATCCTGTCGAGGTCACGAATAAATAAAAATCCCACCTGTCAATCCAAGCTTGCTTGAATTTGTTAAGGCGGGATTTTTATTTTCAAAGCGGAGCTTTGCAGGATCAGCGAGCGAAGCGAAGCTAATCCTGAGTATTCGTGAAGAAAAAGGAAGATTTATCTCAAATAGTTAAAAAATAAACCCGTTTCATTTATTCGCCTTTTTTTAGAACAATCCACAATACTATATAGATTATAGCGAAGCCACCAAAGAAGGATAATATTCTCCAGAGTATTGGATCTATTCCTGTGTGTTCTCCCATTCCGTGACATACCCCACCTAAGTACCCTTGTTTTGGAAATCTCTTTAATCTATTTCTCATATCATGTAACAATTAATCGTTTATAGAAATATGACGATTATTCCCCTAAAATGTTACAATACAAGAATGGAATTAAAACCTCCAAAAATGAAGGGGCTATTACCAATAACATCCGTTTGAAAATAATCTCAATATATTGAGTGTATTGCAGCACAAACAAGTTTATTAGTTTTGACTTAAAATCCTAAAAATAAGGGAAACCTTATTTTGCGCTCAAATATTCAACGGTTTAATTTATACTTTTAAAAAAAAAAAAATGAGACCTGTTTTTTTAAGTTATTTTTTGTTCTTCGCTGGCTTAGTGAGTTTTTCTCAGGAAGTGACTGTGCCTTATGCCAATAATCACATGCTTTTTTCTCACAAAGACAGTGCTTATTTAATTTCGGGAGATTCAATTTTTAATGTAAGCCAAAACCCTTGGAAAGCCAGAGCCCACAAATTAGAATTACTCGCCTACCATTTTGTAAGTAATGATAGCGTGGCCTACCTTGTAAGCAGAGCCAACGGTATAGTCTATGGTTTTGATGGATTAGAGTTTAACAGGCTAGACCAGTCCTTTGATCACCGCTCTCAATACGGTATGTACCCTTTTATAAAAGATGGAAATCTTCACACTTTTGGGGGCTACGGACTGTTTACATTTAAAAATATAATTACCCGTTTTAATTTACTCAGTAAAGAAACTGAACTAGTAGAAAGCCTTTCAGAGCCCACAGACGCACCTAGGGGAATGTCTGAGACCATAGCCCACTATAATAAGGACGTTTTATATGTGGCCAACGGAAATGTCGCCTTTAAAAATTTTGAAAACATAAAGCGAAATTTGGCTCTAAACGAAACCTGGGCCTTTCATTTTAAAGATAAAAAATGGCGCTTTTTAGGAGAAACAGTAAAAGAACTGCTTGGTTACGGGCATTATATTTCAAATTTTAAATCGGGAAATCTATATCTGTTGAATAATGAATTTATTCAGTTAGATTTTGAAAATAATAAACGCTACCGCTATGCCATAAAAAATGAATACGATCCATTCGCCATTGCGCTCATTGCCTACAACCAAAAACAAGATGGTTTTTACATTTTAAAACGAAAAACAAAGCACATCAGATTTTTAGAGTTTATTAAATCTGCAGACTTATTGGGAGAAAAATCTACTGTAGGACCAATCTATAAACCTTCCATGCTTTTAGAAATACTCGTAGGAGGTGTTTTATTATTATTGACTTTTATTGGCGTATATATTAAAAAAACCAAGAAAACCATTGTAGAAAAAGTCATTTCTAAAAGAGTGAAAATAGAAAAAACCCTATCTGATAAAGAAAAAGAAATACTGCATTTACTTTTAAATAATCCTAAGGAATATGTTGGTTTTAGAGAATTACTGCTACTCTTTGATCAAAATTATTCCTACGACAGTTTAAAAAAGAAATTGAGAGAACACCTAGACTCTTTAGATCAAAAACTCATGAAAGCCTTAGGCTCAAAAAACTCTGTAATGGAAGAACGAAAAAGTATAAATGACGCAAGAAATAAAGAGGTAAAAATAAAGTCTTAAGCTGCCTATTTGCAAAGTTAAAAAACAACATAAAATAGCCTTATCTATTTACTAACCATATCATTAGGGCAAACCACAAAAAGGTGATTAGAGGCCAATACTTCTTTGTAATTTTTAAGAGTTTCATTTTATAAATATAGGGTTTTTGTTCAAAGTCGTAGAAAATCGTAGCATATCATACCAGCTTTAAATCACAAGACACCTTTGTGCTTAATGAATTTCACTGTTACTAACTGTGAAATAGCATCGAGATAAACCGCCTAAAAATTGTGGTACTTACGCCCTACTCCTTTCCCAACAAATCAAGAATATCCTGATTAATCCGAGTAGGCCTTTTGGTGTGAGCGTCTATGAGACACCAAGTAGACACCAATTTGCACAATAACTTGTCCCCTTTAGAGATGCTTATATGCCTTGTAGATTTAACCCCCTTGCTAACACCTACCCAGGTGAGAATGTCTACTGCATCGCCCAAGAGGGCTTCCCCTAAATAATCAATTTCGTGGCGCAAACAGACCCAAAAATAACTAGCGTCTATGCTAGGGTTAGAGAGCTGTTTCCAATGCTCTGCTGCAATGTCATTGGCCCACTGCAAATAAACTACATTGTTTACGTGGTTTAAAGAATCTATGTCCTTAGCTTGCACCACATAGGATTTCTGGAAAGAATTGCTGTTGGTGGGAGGGTGTATACTCATGGAATAAATGTAGTGTACTCTCTTTAAATACTGCCACAAAGCTTTATTTATTTCACCAATCCGTCATGGAGCATAAGCATACAAGCAATATAGACACTAAAACAGCTATTGGTTCACTCCATCTATTAAGTGCACATTTAAGCTAAAAACCGCTCCAAAAACATTCTATAAATAACTGCGACCACATGTAAGTAAGTAAAATAAACTGTAATTTTAATACCTTATTTAAGCTTAGATCATGGACTTATTCTCCTCAGAACACAATTCAAAAGACAACCTACTCCCCAAAGACGGAGAGGTCCATTATCACGGACCCATTTTTAGTTCTAGTCTAGCCAATGAATACTATGACAAACTACTTACAGAGATAGCTTGGGCACCAGACCAGGCGCTTATTTTTGGGAAACTCATCACCACCAAAAGGGAAGTGGCATGGTATGCAGACAAAGCCTACTCCTATACCTATTCTAAAATTACTAAGAAGGCTTTGCTCTGGACCCCACTCTTATTACAAATTAAGGCAGCCGTAGAAAAAGTCTCAGGGGAGACCTACAATGCCTGCCTGCTCAACTTATACCACAATGGCAGCCAAGGCATGGCCTGGCACAGCGACGGTGAGAAGGATTTAAAAAAAAATGGCGCCATAGCTTCTGTGAGTTTTGGAGCCCAGCGAAAGTTTGCATTTAAACACAAAGAAGATAAAGCTGTGGTGGCAGTACCACTAGAGCACGGCAGTTTATTGGTTATGAAAGGGAGCACTCAAAGCCATTGGCTTCATAGATTACCTCCAACCAAAAAAATACATAGCCCCAGAATAAACCTGACGTTTAGAACCATTGTAGGAACCTAAGCTAGCCTACAAAAATTTCTTTAAAACGGTTTCCAAATCTGCCGCAGAATAGACTCCAGATTCACGCCAAAGAGACGCTCCATTTTTAAATATCATAAGCGTAGGAACCCCACGAACCTGATACTTTGCAGCAATTCCAGGGTTTTTATCTACATCTATCTTTAATACAAAAATCTGGTCACCCATAGAAGCTTTTAACTGCTCCAAAACTGGAGACATGGCTTTACAGGGGCCACACCAGGTAGCATAAAAATCTATAAGTACGGGTTTAGAAGATTGTATGAGGTCTGAAAAAGAAGCCATAATTAAAAATTTAAGACAAAATTACCCCTTTTGTGCCAATGCTTTTGTAACCCAGGTGACAATTAAATTATTAATATATTTGAGCAAAGCATAGGTCTTGCCAAACACATTTACATCTTTCTTTAAAAAACACCCCATTCTAAGTGTAGTGATTGGTTTTCAAGGCATTCGTTTGGGCTTAGTGCCCCTTATGGGGCTCATGCCACAAGACGCCTATTATTTTATGTATGGCCAACACTTAGACTGGTCTTACTTTGACCACCCCGGCATGGTAGGTTACATGTTACGTGGGTTTACGGAAATTTTAGGTTCCCATGTATGGGTGCTTAAAGCGGCAGACTTCACGGTGAGCAGTCTCTCCCTATGGGTGTTTTACAACCTCTGTACGCAATTTTTGTCTCAGGCTCGCAGCGCAGTAGCCATGTTGCTGCTCTGTAGCTCCGTGCTTTTGAGTATGCTCTCTCTCAATAGCACCCCAGACGTCCCATTGTTTTTATTCTGGGCACTCTCCCTTTACTGCTTAGAGAAAGCCATTTTCAAACAGAAATGGACCTTTTGGATCCTTGGTGGCTTATGCATGGGATTGGCCTTTAACAGTAAGTATACCGCGGTTTTATTGCCCTTTGGGCTGATGCTTTTTTTACTTTTTTCCAAAACATACAGAAAGTTGCTTTGGGGTCCGTGGCCCTGGGTGGCCCTGGGGGTTTTCACAATCGTTTGTTACCCTGTGTACTACTGGAATGAGCAACACGATTTTATCTCTTTTGCCTTCCAATCTACAGAGCGCTCCAAATCTGTAAGTGACTTTGGTTTTAGCCCCAAACTACTAGGCGGATTTATAGCCACCCAGATGGCCTTGATTTTCCCCCTAGCCTTTCTCATGCTAAGTAAACTAGCCGTAAAATACAGCTGGCGTGTCCTGAGATACTGGAGATTCCCCTCAGACCAAATACTGTTTTTAGGAGCTTTTTTCTTACCCACTTTTTTAGGTTTCTTTTTGCTGTCTCCCTTCTATTGGATAAAAATTAACTGGTTGGTCCCCTCTTATGTTTCTGGCCTCATTTTATTAGCTGTATTTTTTAAGAGAAAATGGCTTAAACCACAACTCATCCTCGGTCTTATTATTCACAGTTTAATCGCTTTTGAACTGGTTACTTATATAATACCTATACGTTCAGATGACACCTGGTGGGGCTGGGAGGAACTTTCCCAAGAGGTATCTAAAATAGAGAGCTCCATAAATCCCGATTTTATTTTTTCTGCAGACAATTACAAAACATCTGCAATACTCAGGTTTTACAAACACAAAAACGTATACAGTGCCAATGTGATTGGAGACAAGGGGCTACAATTTGGCATCTTAGATCCAGATTTAAATATACTAGCTGGTCAAGACGCCCTTTTCATAGACTCAGACCCCAGATTTAAAAACTTGGACAGACCTAAAGTAGCTCCTGAAAAAGCCCTCCCATTTTTTAAAGAAATACTTCCCTTAGACCCTATTCTAATTAGAAATAGCAAGGGAGAAGTCCTTAGGAAGTTCCATGTATTTAAGGGAGTGGGTTACCTTCCTAAAGACTAATTTTCTATACTAAAAAGCTGAGATAGATCATTGTTGTTAAGTACCATAATATGCCGCTTCCCTTGGATGGTGATAGGGGTGAGTTTTTTTGCGTCTAAAGGCGTATAAAAACCGCTTTCTGTAAGTGGGACACTCACGAAATCTCCTTTAGAATTTCCTTTCAAAAATACACCTACCCCTGCGTCATTTCTAGCGGTCTCTATTTCTGACACAAAAAGATTAGCTACCGCCAAAATATCTTGGTGCCCGTCCCCATCAAAATCTTCTAGTAAAATGTCATTTAAATTACTCCACTGGGCGGGAGTAGGTAGCATTTTTAATGCAAACGCCCCACCTCCTTTATTCTCAATATAATACGAGGCAAAGGTTTGTGTTTTATAATGCAAAGATTGCTTTAGATTTTCTGCTCCATAAACCTCCTCTATTTGTAGGGCAGCAAAAACATCGTACTTTTTAAAAGTACTTTTTAAAATAGGTATCTGTTCAGATGAGCAAGAAAAGCCCCTTAGCGGGAAATGTTTATTTTCGTTGTAATAGCCCAGTACAATATCATATTGGCCATTGCCGTCAAAATCATTGTAATAGACATCAAAAGGAGCCTGCTCAGAGGTTTTATACTTGTAATTTAAACCCAAATTTCCCACCACATAATCTGTATCCCCGTCTGCGTCCATGTCCTTGGCCTCCACAGAAAACCACCAACCACTGGTGTTTTCAAAATCTGCCACATTTATTTTACGTAATACACCAGCATTATTGTCAAATAAAGTAAGTGGCATCCATTCTCCAAGCATCATTAAGTCCGAATCTCCATCTTGGTCATAATCTGTCCAAACGGCGTCTGTAACCATACCAATATGTTTAAATTCAGGGGCCAGTTTTTCCGTAGCGTTTTCCAGCTGACCACTATTGTTTAGTAAAATCATACTGGTTGCGGGGCTGGGGTATTGATGAGGCACATGACGGCCTCCTACGTATAAGTCTAAATCTCCGTCTGCGTCTATATCTGCGGCTCTGACCACACTCCCACTGGTTCTAGCTAGGCCCATTATGGCACCCTTAGTAAAAGTCCCTTGGCCATTATTCAGATAGATGCGGTCTGCATAATGAAAATCATTGGCAGGATAAGCGTTCCCACCACTGACTACGTATAAATCTAAAGCCTGATCGCCATTGATGTCTACAAACAGAGCGTCTATGTCTTCATAGGGGCTTTCCTTAGAAAGAAGTGCAGTGTTAGAAGCTATAAAACTGCCGTCTTCTTGTTGCAATAACAACTGTGCTGGCTGGTTGGCAGCCCCACCCAGATATAGATCTTCTAAACCGTCTCCATTTACATCGGCTTTAGCCAAAGCGGGCCCCATCTGAGACATTTTATGAGGTAAAAGCACCTGTACGTCATAGTCGTCAAAGTCATTTTCACGGTGCAGGTATGAAAGAGAAGCATGAGATGTCTCTTGGAATAATAAATTTGGATTTTTCTTGTCTTTAAGTATTGTTTTTGCCTCTTTTTGGCTCAAAACCAGGCTTTGATTGGCCCTTATATCATAGAGAGTTTGCACCTTCCCATTTGGCCACTCTACCCTTAGACTGTCTGCCTTTTCGCTACTACCCATACCAAAGTGCAAGCTGCTTTCAGAGGTAGAATATATTCCTTTGGCATTGATAGACTCCAGAAACTGCATTTGATTGTCGTGGTAGAGGTACAGCTTGGTACCCAATACACTTTTGTGCTGTTCTTCCTGGAGCTCTAAGCGAAGATAGTGTTGGGAAGTGAGGTCCATAGTATTGTTTTTGTACAAAAATGCAGCTGCATTTATATTGCTCACCACAAGATCTAAATCTCCGTCATTATCAAAGTCTGCGTAGGCGGCTCCATTAGAAAAAGAAGCATGGTCTAGGCCCCACTCTTTCCCTGCTTTTTCAAATTGCATACCTCCTTTGTTTTTAAAGGCGTAATTTTTCAAGGGAACAGAGGGCAGTAGGTTAATTGTTTTTTCTATATCTAGAATATCAAATAGGTTCACATCCCCGGCATTGGGGTTTTTTAAGACCCAGTCATTGGCAAATTCAGATACAAAAGACGCTACTTTCTTGTCTGCGTCTGTATTTCTAATGTCGTACAAGAGTCCGTTGGTTATATACACATCTTTATGACCGTCATTATCAAAATCTGCCATTAAAGTAGACCAGCTCCAGTCTGTAGCTGCCATTCCTGTAAACTGTGCCAGATTACTAAAATTGCCGTTGCCGTTATTGTGTTGCAAGGCGTTAAACATATATTGGTAATGTCCGCCTTCATTTACCACCTTCCAAAAGGAGTCTGGGTTCATCCCACTCATATTAGACTTGAGTCTAAAATTATCTTCTGCTACCATATCTAAGGTGAAGATCTCTGGATGAGAGTCGTTGTCCAAATCTGCAATATCTACTCCCATAGCATAAAAAGACATCTGTCCCAAACGCTCATTGGCCTCATTTTTAAAGCTGCCATCTTTCTGGTTTATGAACATAAAATCTGGAGCTTCAAAGTCATTGGCAATATATATATCCTGCCAGCCGTCGTTGTTTAAGTCTGCTACACATACACCATTGGGGTAGCCTGTAAGATTAACTCCAGCCTGTTTGCTAACCTCTTTAAATTGACCAGACCCTAAGTTTTTAAACAACTTTAAATGGTACTGGGGCTGGCGCAGTGGGGTACCAAAAAAAGAAGAATAGCTACCCGGATTGGGTGGCTGGGTAAGCAGTAATAGATCTAATAAACCGTCTTTGTTGTAGTCTAAAAAGCTCGCATGCCTGGTGCGCTCTGTGTCGTTCAAACCCAATGCTGCAGCCTGCTCTCTAAAGGTTCCGTTGCCGTTATTTAAATACAATAGATTGGCTCTTAATGGGATATTGTCATCAAATAATTCCCGAGACACATAGATGTCTAAATAACCATCTGCATTAACGTCTGCTACAGTCACCCCTGTAGACCATCCAGCGTCTTGAATAATCCCAGCTTGGGAGCTTACATTTTCAAACTCAAAATTACCCATGTTAAAGTAAAGCTGGTCTGGAACCTGATTCCCTGCAAAAAATATATCTGTTAGGCCGTCGTTATTAAAATCTCCAACTCCAACACCTGCACCACCATAAAAATTAGAATAAAGTAAAATATTCTCCCTAGGATTGTCTTTGAGTCTATTGTTAAAATCTACCCCTGAAGACTCTGGTGCTATCAGAGTAAAAAGGGTCTTTTCTTGAGCTTTTGCCAGGGGACTAAAACCCAAAAAAAGCACCAAAACAGCACTTTTAAGTAGTAAATCTTTGAGATTTTTTTTCATGTGATATTTGAATAATAAAATAAAGGAGGGTTGCCCCTCCTTTATAAACTAACTGGACTTAAAACTAATTTACGTCATTTATGTAAAAATACAAAGTCGCAAATTATCGTTTATTTATCCCACCACACTCGGGTTGTAAATTCATTTGGACCTTGCCTAGATAAAGCTGCAGCAAAGTTTTCTGCATTGGTACTGTTTTCTGAATTTGGATAAATTAATCTTCTAGGAATGGTTCCATTGGTTACATTTCCATCGTATATAGCTTCTCCACCAAAAGGCTGTAAGACAGGGAACCCTGTTCTTCTCCAATTGGCAAATGCTTCGTATTCATTAAAGAAAGTAGCTGCCCAATATTGCTCCCCAATCATTTCTAAAGCATTTGCTGGGTTGTAAGGTTTAGCAGCCAGATAAGTGTCTACCTCCGCGTCAGTTATTACAGCAGCGTTAGGATATAACATGCTCAACATTTGCATAGCTCCCCTTACACCAGCTTCGTAATGAGCCTTAGCGTCTCCAGAAGCCCATCCTTTAATAATAGCTTCTGCAATCATAAACTCTACCTCTGCATAAGTTTGGAATACCATAGGAGCGTCTTCTCCGGTAATCACCCCTCTGTTGGGTTCAGCATAATCCGCAGAAGTGGTTCCGTATTTAGCTGCTAAAGCTCCAGAAGTTAGTCCGTTTGGCATACCAATGAGGTCTGCAGGGTTGGTACTTCCGTCACTTCTTCTAGCACCAAGAATAGGCAACCTTGGGTCATCTTTTAAAAAATCTACGAAGGTTTTAGACAGTCTGGGGTTTCCGTCTGCCATAAAAACCTCACCATGACCATTTTTATTTATACCTTCTGGGCCTAAAGTGTGTTGAATATAAGCAATGTCTGCGTTAGAAGTCATTACACCTGCACTTATGGCTTTTGAAGCCCATGCCTGTGCCGTTGCTGGGTCTGCCTTAGAGAGACGCATAGCTAATCTAAGCATGAGAGAATTTCCAAAACGCTTCCATTTACCCATATCGCCCTGGAAAATGAGATCAGAGGCTCCCAAACTAGAACTACTTCCTAGCTGAGCTACACCTTCCTCAATTTCCTTAAGCATATCCATATAAATGTCCTGCTGCGCGTCATATTTAGGTTTCAAGACTCCATCTATAAAGCCTTTACCTGCTTCAGAGTAAGGTATATCTCCATACAAATCTGTAATTCTGTGATAGATAAAAGCCCTCCAAATTCTGGCAATTCCCATCTGATCTCCGGTAACACCGTCGTTTTCTAATTGGAAGATAATATCTTCTATTTCCTTCACTTGCTGCGGGTAAGCCCTGTCAAATAAGGATGTGGCATAGCCTTCATTTCTGGTATAAAAATTACCTGTCCAGTAAGTTGCCGTAGAAGACATATGCTGCACAATTTGTGAAGAATATATAAAACTAGCCCTCCAGTTTTCATAACGCTCGCCTGAAGTTCTCAAAAATACAGAGGCCAACTTGTTGTTAACGTCTATCTGAGCGGCTTTCGTAGGATCAATATTCATCTGCTCGAAGTCCTTGTCAAAATCACAAGAAACTATTACAAGAGATAAAACCAATAAAAGTGATAATAATTTTTTCATCTTAATTAAAATTTAAGGTTTACGTTCATACCTATAGTTCTTGGGACGGGCATACCAAACCACTCTAATCCTTGAGAATTGCTTACATTGTAACCAGACTCTGGGTCTACATTTTCTACGCTATTAGACAAGAAAAATAAATTTCTTCCAATAAGTGAAACAGAGGCAGATTTAATAAATGTATTTTCCAATACTGCTCTAGGAATGGTATAACCTATACTCATCTGTCTGAGTCTTAAATAGTCTGCATCATAGATAGCCTCTTCCGCTATTTCATAAGTACGTCTCCAATAATCTTCAATCCTATCTGGCGCAATAGTTGTAGTAAAGGCTGCACCGCTGGCGTCTACACCAGAGACTGTAAATCCGTTTTCACGGCCGTCTCCATCTATAGTGGCTTTGTGAACTCCAAAATATTTAGACATGGCATTGGTACCGGAGTACATTTGTCCGCCGTATTTACCCTCTACCAATACGCTCATATTGAAGTTTTTATATCTAAAGTTATTGCTAATACCAACGGAAGTTGGAGAAACACCAAAACCTAAGATTTTTCTGGCTCCTACCTGAGGTATGGGAGTACCATCTGGTTCTATGTCATGTATAATTCTACCTTGAGCATCTCTGTTATAAGAGGTTCCAAATAAGGCGCCATAGGTTTCCCCTACAATATGGGTCACATTTAAGTTTCTAGATCTGGGCTCGTCCATACTAATATTGGTTCCCTCGTCATTGGTAGAAACTATTTTAGAGTCATTGTAAGAGTAGTTTAATGTTACATCCCAAGCAAAATCTTCTGTTCTGATAGGAGAACCACTTAAAAGTACCTCATAACCCGTATTGGAAACTTCTCCCAGATTCGCTAAAGCACTTCCATAACCAGAAGTTGGAGAAGCACTTACACCAACAATATCACCCTCAGTAGCATTGTCATAGTAGGTAAAGTCTAGAGAAAGTCTGCTGTCAAACATTCTAAGGTCAAAACCAAATTCCAATTCATTTTTCTCAAATGGTGTAATATTTGGATTTGGGATAGACCCGTTAGAAATGGTGCCTAAAGAAGCTCCTTGATGGCCTTGTCCGTATATACCATAGGTTAGGTTCAAGGTGTAGGGAGAATCTGCCCCACCTGCAACCTGAGAATAACCGGCTCTAATTTTAGCAAAAGTAATAGACTCTGGCAACTGGAACATATCTGACAATACCCAGGAGAAACTCGCTGAGGTAAATAAATCATTGTTCGGGGTTTCTTTACCAGGAAGAGACAAGGTAGAGAACCAGTCATTTCTAGCAGTAAGTGTTAAATACACTGCGTCTTTAAAACCAAATTCTGCAGATCCATAGGCAGAGTTTATTTGTCTCTCGTTAAATCCGTAACCCGTATTTTGGTTTTGGGTGTTTTTTACATTGTATAAAAACGGAACAATAAAGTTTCCACCACTTGCAGTTACGGACTCTCCACTTTGGTAGTTTTTACCAATACCTGCAAAAGCAGTGAGAGAGAAGTCTTCCGCTATTTTTAGGTTATCTGTCCCAAAAAATAAATCTGCATCTCTTTGCACATTTGTGAGTTTGTACTCATTCATAGACCCCAATGGCTGGTAAGCCGTTCCATATGGAGTAATGTCTGTTCTGTGATAATCAAATCGGTCTTGACCAAAACGCCCAGACAGGTATAAATAATCTGTGAGATCCCATCTGAGGTTAGCAGATGCAATCACACGCTCTTTTACAGAGTTGTTCACATATTGCCATGCAGCAAACCATGGGTTTTGAGAATATGTATTGTCTGAGGTTCTAAACTCAGTACCGTCTTCGTTGGTTCCAAGACCTCCTGCACCCAGCATGTCATTTACATCTATAGAAGGCGCAAATAATCTCATACCAAAGTTGGCGTTACCAGGAGAATCTGACAACCTTGGAGAACCCACGGCGTCATCTTGAATGTACTTGATATTTACATCTGCCGTAAAGTTTCTAAACTTCTGAGAAGCATTTAAACCAAGGGTATTTCTAAGTAAGGTAGAGTTAGGGATAATGTCTGTATTGTCTAAGTTAGAGTAGGACACACGAACATTAGATTTCTCTGAAGCAGAGGAAATCGCTACGGTGTTAATAAAGGTCTGACCACCGTCATAAAATTTCTTCAAATTATTTCCTTTATAAGAGTAAGGTCTGGCTACACCATCCCATTGTTCTACCAGAGAACCATTCATTCTAGGTCCCCAGTTGGCATAGGTGTCTAAATTGTCAGAGTCTGTCACAAAATCTCTACCTTGCCCATAGGTGGTTTGAGGATCAAAAGGATCGTTATTAATGTCGTCAAATTGTATAGAACTACTTACGTCTACGGAGACACCATCAGAACCAGCTCCGGTTTTGGTGGTGATAATAATCACACCATTGGAGGCTCTAGATCCGTAAAGAGCTGCTGCAGCACCACCTTTTAGTACAGAAATAGATTCTACTTCATCTGGGTTTAAGGCAGAAATACCATCACCAGAGTCAGATCCACCCCAGGTTCCAGCAGAACCTAAATTGGAGTTGTTAATGGTAATACCGTCAATCACATACAGTGGTTGGTTATTTCCAGTTAAAGAACTGTTACCCCTAATAATAACTCGGGTAGAACCTTTTGCTCCTGTGGCGTTTCCGGAAATCTGTACCCCTGCAATTTTACCTTGTAAAGAATTAATGGCGTTAGTTTCCTTAATAGCATTTACTTCGTCTCCACCAACTTGGGTAACAGAGTACCCCAATGCTTTGGTGTTACGTTTTACCCCAAGAGCAGTAACCACCACTTCTCCCAACATTTCTGCGTCTTCAGAAAGCGTTACGTTTAAGCTAGAGGAACTTCCAACAACAACTTCTTTTGTAGTGTATCCTAGAGATGTAAATACTAGAATGGCATTGTTACTACTTACAGAAATGTTAAAATTACCGTCAAAATCTGTAGAGGTTCCGTTATTGGTTCCTTTTTCTACCACATTTACACCCGGTAACGGCATACCAGACTCCGATTCGGTCACCGTACCAGAGATGGTTTTGTTTTGAGCAAATAGTCCATTAAGACATAACATTGCAAAAAACAGTAATAAATAATGAATTTTTTTGTTCATACTATTTAGTTTAGTTAGTTATTTAAAGGTCAAATAGACTCCTATTAGTAGTAAATTTGACATTACTTCACGAATTTCAGAAAAAAATTCGACAAATAACAGACTATAAACGGCAAAAAACAGAAAAACTATAACGATTTCGAAGACAATATCCCTAAATAGGCCTTTATTTATGGGCATAAAAAGGCAAAACGGCAAAAAAGAGCATATTTAAAAATTATCGATAAATTTCGACCAATCGCATTTCTAAACACACCAACAACACACAAATCCCACCAGCTTTATGCTATGCTGCGGCTTTTTACTACTTAGATTGTTTAATCACAGACCATTGAGCCTCTGTAATTGCATTCCCATCAAAAAAAGAAACCCCATTAGCACCATGATCTCTGGCTTGTTCAATAGCTAAAGCCAACTCGTTGGCAGTCATAGGCGGCACGTAAATACCGGTGTGTAAACCTATCCCCTTACCCTCTAAATCACGAACTCCCTGAGCCGTAGCAAAACCAATCCAGTCTACCCCCTCATTGTAAAAACTATTATATATCATGGGTAAAACTGCGTCTATATTCCATTTATCCCATCGCTGACGCACCATATGATCTGCCATTTCTGGATAGGGAAAAACCGCTGCAGTAAGTTGTTTATTTTGGGCATGAACTATATCATAAGCCTCGTCTACGATACTTTTCACCTTGTTAAGTCTAAATTGTTTCCATTCTATATCAATCTCCGGATGCGCCATTTCCAGGGGATTTCTATGGTGTTTTTCTTGAAACTCAGCCACACAAACTTCACAATAACAAAAATCAAATTCTGGCAATTCTGTGTCTTGAACCAGATCGTATTTTGGCAGTAAACCCACCGGCAAATAAATGTCAGAATACCTAATATAATCTAAATGAACACTGGCTACCCCAGGCACTTTAGCCAAGCCAGAAACCAAGGAAAGCACATGATTTCTAGAAGCCTCTCTAGTAGGACACATCCATTTGTAATAGCCCACATAAGGTGGCTGATCATAGCAAGATTTACCGTCTCTGCTCACCGCATACCATTCCGGATGTTTCTCTGCCTCTGCATCTCCAGGCCTATTTATAGCCATAATCCAAGCGTGTACCTCTAGGCCTGCGGCCGATGCTATAGGCACCAATCGCTCCAGTAAACTAGGACTGGTGTTGGTGTTAATCAAAACCGCATCTATACCATTTGCTGCATATGTTGAAAATTCAATTTCGTAGTCTACATCTAACTTATCTGCTGAAGCGGTAGTCCATACCCAATATTTAAAATCAGGGCCTTCATGTACTTGCGCCGGTTTCACGGGGGGCTTACAAGCATTAAAAAAAAGCGATAAGCTAAGGGCCAAGCCAAATAATCTGAAAGATGTTTTAAGGGTTGTCATAAGTGCTAAATTTTCCTGAGGTATTAATTTGTAGAATTTCATGGGTAAAAGGACTTTCCGCAGAAAGTATAAATCCATTTGGTATTGGCGTGAGCTTTAAGTTCACTTCCTTCCCAAATAGAACCCCTTGAGGCTGCCATGAGACGGCTGCTAAAGGGGTGTTGTTTTTGTATGCAGCAAGTAGTTTTCTGTACTGCTCATACATAAACCATTTGAGAGCCTCCTGCTTTGGAATTTCAAATTCCGTTTTATTCATAGGTGTGTTTTCACTAAAATAAACATAGCCCCATTTTTCTGGTTCATGCATATTTATAACGCCCTGTGCAGACCACACCCAATTGTATTCAGGTAAATATGTACCCTTGGCATTTCGTTTTCTAGAATACTTTTGGCCCTGAAGCTCATAGTCCCAGTGGACCCTAGAAAAACCCATCCGCCAAAACTCACCAACTGGAGGCACTCGCCCTGAGCTAGCTTCTTGGAGTGCCTTCCATGGAATGGCCACTTCTACAGCCCAAAAGCGATCTTGGTCTAAAGGATTGTTAAGTGTTCCCTCCACATGAACAGCAGATTGTAAACCTTGCAAGTTAAACTGATTTAAGACTTTTGGATTGTTCCTGTAAGGTGCCGTTAAAAATAAATCCCAAACCGTATTGAGCACATTTACTTCAAATTCTATATAATTGTGAGTGTCCCCATCTGGGTCTATGAAGATTTCAAAATCATTATTGTAAAAAATTACTGTATCTCGCTGTTTTAAGTCCCCCCAAATATGAGGCTCTTCCAGTTGGGCATAGACATAGAGATGGTCGGTGTCCCAAAGCATTTTCATGCGTGTCTTGTATTTGGGTACTTTGTGGCCTTCAATGTCTACAAATGGTTCTGACCAGGGTGCTGCCTCCCAGTCTTGTTCAAAAGCTAAACCGTCTATTTGAAGGAGTTGTGTAGCTTTATAAGTGGTGTAAGAACGTACTTTTTCAAAAGTACCTCCGGGATAACTTCCTTGCGCCTGAAGCCTTGTACTAGCTATTAAAAAGAAAAAAATATAAAAAATAAAAACTCTCATGCAGTTTGAGGTTTGGTGGCTTATAGACTTAAAATTACAAATCAAAAACCAGCTGATGGCTTAGAAATGAAAATAAATTTTAATCTCTTTTGCTCACAAATTTTTCTAATTTTAGAAAATATCTAACATATTTTAGACCAATGACTTAAAGTGGAAGTCAGACACCACTCCTTAAAAAATTAAAGCTTGATAGCAGACAAAGACATAGAGGCGCTATTAGCCCCAAGTAACTACGGAAGTAAATACACCATAACCAAAAGGCACCATGTGATTTTTTGGACCATTTACATTTTGTTTAATACCCTTAGGTGGGGAAGCTATTTTGACGACTATACCTATTCGCTAAAAACGAACTTATTGGGATTCCCCATCCATATGGCACTCGCATACTTAAATGTGTATGTCCTCATGCCCAAATTTGTGTACAAACGCAAATATTTGAGCTATTCTGTGCTCGTGTTTTTGGCACTATTCCTTATGCTTTTTGTGAAATATTACCTCACTTACTATTTAGTGAGCACCAATGTATGGCCAGAAGGACCCGAGGAACCCAATGGCTTAAATTTCAATTATGCGGTTCAAATGATGTTAGGAGAGTTTTATGTGGTAGCCTTTGTTACCGCTATAAAAGTGACCATAGATTGGTTGGGAGAAAACGACAGATTTAATGAATTGGAAAAACGACAGCTTGCCACAGAACTGCGTTTTCTAAGAACCCAGGTATCTCCTCACTTTTTTTTTAACACCCTAAATAACATCTATGCCCTCACCCTAAGTAAGTCTGACAAGGCTCCAGAAGTAGTTTTAAAACTGTCAGATCTCATGCGCTATTTACTGTACGCTACTAAAAAAAGAAAACAAGACTTAGCCCTAGAACTACAAAGCATACAAAATTATATAGACCTGGAACGCATTCGCTTTAATGAAGAATTACATATCTCGGTTTCTATACAAGGCAATCCCAAACATAAAAAAATTGCCCCTATGTTACTCATGCCTTTTGTAGAGAATGCTTTTAAGCATGGAGTTAACCATCATATTGGTGCTGCAGAAATAATCCTTGAGGCTACCGTGGAGGGAGACTTTCTAAATTTTAGGATAAGTAACACCATCCCAGAAAAAACTTCAAAATCAAAAAAAGACATCAAAAATAGCGGTATTGGACTTACCAATGTCAAAAAGAGATTAGAGCTAGGGTATAGCGCTAAAGACTACGAATTAACTACCAAAGAAACCAACCAACTTTATATCGTGGAACTAAAAATTAAAGTATGATTTTAAAAACCATTATAATAGACGACGAGCCACTAGCGGTGAGTGTCCTAGAAAATTACTGCAAAGAGATACAGGAGATAGAAGTTTTACAAACTTTTAACAATGCGGTAGCTGCTGCTACATTTGTTCAAGAACAGCAGCCAGACCTCATTTTTTTAGACATTAATATGCCTATTTTAGACGGTCTTTCTTTTTTAAAAAGTTTGGTAGTAAAGCCTATGGTGATCATGACCACAGCATATGAGTCTCACGCTTTGGAAAGCTTTGAACTTCAGGCGATAGATTACCTGGTAAAACCCATCCCTTTTCCTAGATTTTTATCTGCAGTTCAAAGAGTGATAGCCCTTTCAAATGGATGGCAGAATCCAGAAAAAAAATTAGATGCCCACAAAAGTATTTTCGTAAAAGTAGACAAAAAGAAACTTCAAAAAATAGATTTAAATAGCATTGTCCTTATAGAGAGCCTAAAGGACTACATTCGTATTAAAACAGACCAAGGAAAGTATATTATACACAAAACCCTGAGTAGTTTTACCGAAGAATTACCCTCGGATAAATTTATCAGAATACACCGCTCATTTACTATTGCCATAGACAGGGTAGAAGCGGTAGAGGGAAATAGCCTAGAAATACAAGGACAACGCCTCACTATTGGAAGGAGCTATATCACAGAGGTGAAAGCTAGAATTCTCCAAAATCTAATTAGCTAATTTTTGACTACTGCTTTTGATCCTCCAAAAAAACTAGAGAGCGGGTTATTGGTAGTCTTTGATTTTCCCTTGGTCAATTCAAAACTGCTATTAGTCTAATTTTATTGTGCAAGGCACTTTAAATCACAATCTTAGATAAAATTGCGATTTAAAAATCTATGAATTTTTACCCCACTTTTTTGGCAAAGCACAAGGCTTCTGGATCCGTTTGCATAGCGTTCTCCCTGTTTGTTTTACTTTGGGCTTGTAAGAATAACAGCCCAGCACCCTCCTACACTCCTCTTTCAGTAGGGGCTCAAAAAGTTCCCGACTCCATTGACTTTACCTTTCACGTAAAACCCATTCTATCCGACCGCTGTTTTAAATGTCATGGACCAGATAAAAATGCAGTAGAAGGGGGGCTTTCGCTGCATACTGCAGCGGGCGCCTACCAGGCGCTTGGACAGGCAGCAGACCATGCCGCCATAGTTCCCTTTAACACAGAAAAGAGCAGCTTGGTAGACCGTATATACAGTACAGATGCTGCGGTCCAAATGCCCCCTCCAGAGTCCAATTTAAGCTTGGAGGACTACGAAAAAGAAATATTAAAAAAGTGGATTGCCCAGGGGGCCGTTTACAAGGAGCACTGGGCTTTTATTAAACCAGAAAAACAAGAGGTACCAAAAATTCAATCGGACTGGGGAAGCAATGAAATAGATGCTTTTGTCTTAAAAAAAATGAGGCAAAAAGGCTTATCTCCCAGTGAACCAGCAGACAAAGCCACCCTTGCCAGAAGGGTGTATTTAGATCTAACCGGACTGCCACCCAGCCCAGAGGAGATAGAGGAATTTATAAATGACACCCATCCCAAGGCATATGAAAATCTCATTGAATCTCTTTTTAAAACGGATGATTACGCAGAACATATGACCGCAGAATGGCTCTCTATAGCACGTTATGCAGACACTCATGGCTACCAAGACGATTTTGAGAGAACCATGTGGCCATGGAGAGATTGGGTCATTCACGCCTTTAAAAAAAATATGCCCTATGATCAATTTGTGACCTATCAGTTGGCGGGAGACCAGCTTCCAGAGCCCACAAAAGAACAGCTTTTGGCAACTGGCTTTAACAGAAATCACAAAATCACTTTTGAGGGCGGTGTGATACCAGAGGAATATCGCGTAGAATACGTAGAGGATAGAACCAATACTTTTGGCACGGCCTTTCTAGGACTAACTATGGAATGCGCTAGGTGTCACGATCACAAATACGACCCCATCTCTCAAAAAAATCACTTTGAACTCTTTAGCTTCTTTAACAATTTAGATGAAAAAGGCCTGGTGTCTGACAGAAATGAGGTGCCTGCTCCTCGTATGAAGGTCTCTGAACAAGACATAGAAGGAGTTCTTTCTTTTATCAATAACAGAGGCGTAAGCGGTATGGCACCTAAAAAAGAAATGGAGCTCATGGTCATGAGAGACATGGAGCAAGCCAGGCCCACCTTTATTTTAAACAGAGGAGCCTATGACCAACCAAGCGAACAGGTGTTTCCTAGTACCCCAGAAAAAATTCTCCCCTTCCCAGAGGAGTTTCCAAAAAACAGATTGGGACTCTCTAAGTGGTTGTTTCATAAAGACCACCCGCTTACGGCCAGAGTAGCTGTTAATAGAATTTGGCAGCGTTTTTTTGGCAACGGATTGGTAGCGAGCAGTTATGACTTTGGCAACCAAGGCAGCCTGCCAACCCACCCAGAATTATTAGACTTTTTAGCCATTAAATACCGTGAAGAGGGTTGGAACACCAACCAATTAATTAGTTATATACTGCAGTCAGACACCTACAAACAGTCTAGTAAAATGACCCCTGAATTGCTAGAAATAGACCCTGAAAACAAATGGCTGGCTAGGGCCACCAGAATGAGACTTTCTGCAGAAACCATAAGGGACCAGGCCTTGGCCATTAGCGGTTTGCTGGTAAAGGAAGTAGGTGGCCCCAGTGTAAAGCCGTATCAGCCCGAAGGGCTATGGAAAGAGACTACAGGTGGGGGTGGCGGAAGTACAGCTAATTATGTAATTGGCTCCGGAGAAGACTTGTATAGAAAAAGTATTTACACCTTTTGGAAAAGAACAGTCCCGCCTCCTAGCATGCTTACTTTTGACGCTTCTAATAGAGATTTGTGCCAGGTTAAAACGGCCCAAACCAACACCCCACTTCAGGCATTGGTGCTATTAAATGACCCGCAAATGATTGAGGCCTCTAGACAGTTGGCATGGAAGGCAAGCAGGAAAAATGAAGATTTGGTCCATCAATTAAACTATATGTATTTGTCTGCAACTGGGCACGAAGCCAATGAGAAAATCATAGGCTTACTTAAAAATTTATACCAAGATATGTTGGCACAGGTTCAAAGTAATGCAGTAAACACAGAGGCATATTTGAGTATTGGACAAAAACAACTTGAAGATCTAGCGCCCACAGAGGAGTTTTCTGCACTCTCTCTTACTGCCCATACCATACTAAATCTAGATCAAACCATAACCAGAAGCTAAGATGAGTGAAAAGAAAATTATTGAGGAACGCTCCTTACAATTAAACAGAAGGTCTTTTTTGGGAAAAACAGCTTTGGGTCTAGGAGGTATTGGCTTAGCGTCTCTTCTAGGTACCCCCTACTTTAACAAGACAAAAAATGGTGTAATTACCTCAGCTAACCCGCAAAGTGGAATGAAAGGCGTATTAGATGGGCTGCATCATCCCGCCAAAATTAAAAGAGTAATCTACCTATTTCAAAGTGGTGGTCCCTCACAATTAGAGCTTTTTGATTACAAACCTCTGCTCAATAAAAGACGGGGAGAAGACCTTCCTGAATCTATTAGAAATGGTCAGAGGCTCACCGGAATGACCTCAGGACAGGACTCCTTCCCACTAGTGGGCTCTCAATTTGGTTTTAAACAATACGGCAACAACCCAGCCTGGATTAGCGATTTACTCCCATACACCGCCAAGGTAGCAGACGACATCTGTGTTATTAACTCCATGTATACCGAGGCTATAAACCACGACCCGGCAGTTACTTTTTTTCAGACAGGTTCACAACAGCCAGGCAGGCCCAGTATAGGTTCCTGGTTATCTTATGGCTTGGGGAGTGAAAACGACAATCTACCAGCCTTTACAGTCTTGCTCTCTAGGGGTACTGGTAGGCCAAATGGTCAGCCTTTGTACACCCGTTTGTGGGGGAATGGATTTTTGCATTCCTTGCATCAGGGGGTTCAATTTAGAGCCGCCAAAGACCCTGTCTTGTACTTAAATGACCCAGATGGAATGAACAAGGCCACCAAAAGACAGATGTTAGATCATTTGGCAGCGCTGAATGAGTCTGGTTATGAAGATTTTGGAGATCCTGAAATAAAGAGTAGGATTGCCCAATATGAAATGGCCTACAGAATGCAAACTTCTGTTCCTGATGTGATTAGTACTGAAAAAGAACCAGATTACATTTACAAAATGTATGGGGCAGACGCCAAAATCCCAGGAACCTTTGCCGCCAATTGTCTATTGGCAAGGCGTTTGGCAGAAAAAGATGTGCGTTTTATCCAATTGTACCACATGGGTTGGGACCAGCACGAAAATTTACCTGGAGCCATTGCCAAACAAGCCAAGGATGTAGATCAGGCCTCTGCCGCTCTAATTTCAGATCTGAAACAGCGTGGGCTTCTAGAAGACACGCTTGTCATATGGGGAGGAGAATTTGGTCGTACCAATTACTCCCAAGGCTTACTCACAGAAACCAATTATGGTAGAGACCACCACCCTAGGTCTTTTAGTATGTATATGGCTGGTGGTGGTATAAAGCCAGGTCTGTATGGAAAAACAGATGACTTTGGTTACAATATTGTAGAAAATCCTGTACACGTTCATGATTTTCAAGCAACTATGCTTCATTTATTGGGTATTGATCATGAAAAATTCACCTATAAATACCAAGGAAGAAGATTTAGACTGACCGACGTGGAAGGCCATGTCGTTCACGATATTTTAAGTTAAAATAAGTGCTACAAAGACAAGACCTTGCCTTTTGCCCAACGAAGAATCTGATCCCCAATGAATAGAAATCATTTTATAAAGACCACCGCCGCTGGAATTATAGGGGTTTCTATGAGTTCATGGACTCATAGAGACTATAAAAATCTCAAGGATACCGTTATAGGACATGGCAGCCACCGCTATAAGATAGACCTAAACTGGGGGGCGCTAAACCCCAATTACTTCCCTGTAAAAGACGCTCATGAGATGGTACAAGACCGGGCTGGACGTATTTATTTACTCACCAATCACACCCAAAATAATGTATTAATTTACCAGACCGATGGCAAATTAGTTGGAAGTTGGGGCCACGAATACCCTGGAGCGCACGGTTTGAGTATTCACGATGAAAACGGAACGGAGTTCCTGTATATCTGTGACAATATGAGGCATGAGGTCATTAAAACCACCTTAGACGGAAAGCCCATTCAAGTTTTTCCTGTTCCGATGATCTCTGAGAAATACTCCCAAGCTAGCCAATATATTCCCACCGAAAGCTGTGTGGCTCCTAATGGAGATTTGTATGTAGCAGACGGTTATGGGGAACAATACATCCTTCATTACAACGCCAAAGGAGAACTTCTTCATGTATTTGGGGGAAAGGGAACAGAAAAACATCAATTTTTAAATGCCCATGGTATTTGTATAGACCAAAGACAGGGAAATCCCAGTCTTTTGATCACTGAAAGACAAGGTAATTCTCTGAAGAGATTTGACCTAAGCGGTAATTATATCTCAGAAACTAAATTGGAAGGGGCCTTTATCTGCAGACCGGTTATTCATAATACGGAGGTTTATTTAGCTACCATCTGGTCTGGAGATGGGGCTTCAAATAGTGGTTTTGTGTCTATTTTAGACGCGGAAAACAAAATGATATCGGCTCCCGGAGGGATTGCTCCAAAGTACCGTTCAGATGGAACACTAGAAAAAATGAGGCAGGGAATTAGAGTGTTCAAACACCCTCATGACGTCTGTGTAGACCGGGATGAAAACCTCTATGTGTGCCAGTGGAATGCTGGACAATCGTACCCTATTAAATTAGTAAGAGTATGAGAGGTTTTGTCTTTGTAATCATTGGGCTAGTGGGACTAGGGTATCTGACAAGCGCGTGTAATAGTCGCACTCCAAGCACCTACAATAATAACTATGCCAGCACCAATACCTTTGAATTGGCTGCCCCTCTGATAGAGATTTCGCAGCCTCTTTTTACAGATAGCACCCTATTGCGTATAAAACCCTCCCACCCTGATGCTACCATTTTATATAGTGTAGACCGCCCCATTACAGAAAGTGATTCTGGTATGGTGTACAGTGGTGCTGTTTATTTGAAAAATTCTCATGACATATATGCGTATGTGAGTCATCCAGATTTTAAAAACAGTGAGACCGTTTCTACCGCTGTTTTTAAAATAAACCACTCTTTAGAGCAGGCAGATATTAGCATTAGTCCCCCTGCCCATCCCTCCTATGCTGGGCTGGGTCCGAAAAGTTTAACAGATCAGCTTAAGGGTAATATTTCTTTCAGAAATTCTAATGCTTGGTTGGGATTTGACCATCCTAAGGTTCACATTCAATTAGATCTTAAACAAGAAATGTTGCTAGAGCAAATAAGCTTTAGTAGTCTCATAGATACTCCATCTTGGATATTTGGGCCTAGAGAAATTAGGGTGTTTTCCAATGGAAAACTATTAAGTAAAATAAACTTTAAAGAAGAAAACTCAGGGCACAAAAGCCAATTAAAATCTTTTGTAGTTGGTATTCCAAAAGATAGGTACAGGCAATTTACCATTGAGATACAAACCGTCTCTGAAATTCCCAATTGGCATGAAGGCAAAGGCAGCCAAGGCTGGCTATTTTTAGATCAAATACTTGTTAATTAATATGATATACAAGCTTATTACACCCATATTATGGACGTCTATTCTACTCATTTTAAGCTATTTTAACTATGGCTTAACGTCTAAAATTTCCATGGAGCTAGTGGGTAACTTTCACCCCCTATTGGTTCACTTACCCATTGGAATTTTTATTTTAGGTTTTGGTTTAGAACTCTTCTCCAGGTGGAAAAAACAAAAAATTCCAAACTACATTCAGGAATTCATATTGCTTTCTACTATCCTTTGTACTTTTCTTTCTATGCTCTCTGGTTGGCTGTTGGGCCAAGGAGGTGGCTATGAAAGGGAGGCTCTAGAATTACACAGAAATATGGGAATAGGATTTGGAATAGGCACCTTAGTTTTATATGCCCTTTTTAAAAAGGGAGGTCCAGGACTCCAAAAAATATATTTGCCTATGTACAGCGGTCTTCTAATTGTATTGAGTGTCACGGGCCATTATGGCGGTAATATGACCCATGGGGAGGGGTTTTTATTTGGGGAAAGTACCTCAGAAATCACCTCTGTTGTAGTCTCAGACCTCCAAAAAGCTTTGGTTTATGAAGACTTAGTGGCGCCCATACTTGAGGCTAAATGTGTAAGCTGTCATAAAGAAACCAAGACCAAAGGAGGACTGCTTATGACGTCCAAGGAGAGCTTAGTAAAAGGAGGAGAACACGGGTCTGTTTTCCCTACTGAACAAAATTCTAAAGGAACCCTACTAGAGCGTATTCATTTGGACATGCAAGACAAATTACATATGCCTCCTAAATCAAAAACACAGCTTAGTAGCACCGAAATAGATTTACTAGACTGGTGGATAAGCAATGGTCATTGCTTTGATTGCCAGGTAGATTCGCTTCCAAAGGACGAAAAAACAATAAAAATGCTCTCTGCCTTTGAGAAAAATGAAAGTCTATTGGAGACTTTAGCTTTAGAATTTGAGCCCATACCCCAACAATGGATTTCAGAAGTTGCAGCCTATGGAATGAGTGCATACCCCATAGCAGCAAAAAGCCCATTGATGATTGTAAATGTCAAAGGCAAAAAAGATTTAAATAAATCAGACTTTAAGCTGCTTAAAAAATATGCTCCTCAAATTGTAGAACTCAATCTGAGTTACAGCAATATGAATGACACTCTGGCGGTTTTCTTGTCAGATTTTGAGCATCTGATTAAAATACAAATGTCCTTTACTAAAATTACAGATCAAAGTTTGGAACCCCTTACAGAACTAAAATACCTGAGCTCACTAAACGCTTTTAGTACAGACTTAACTCAAGAGGCCTTAGAAAAAATAAGCCCAATTAAAAATTTAAAGAAGGCCTACCTAAGCAACACTCAAATTCCAGTAGAAGCCCTGAAAGATTTTAATGACAGGCAGGAAAAAATTCTCCTAGAATACGTGGCAGAGGAGACCTTTGCACAAACCAGTTTAGACCCGCCAAAGATTGTATCTGAAACTGATTTTTTTAAAAAGGAACTAGAAATATCCTTGGCCTATATTTTTGAAGATGCCAATTTGTATTACACCCTAGACGGAAGTATTCCAGACACCCTAAGTACTCGTTACACAAAACCTTTTACCATAAGAGCTTCTAGCAGTGTACGGGCTATTACTCACAAAAAAGGTTGGGGAATGAGTGAGGTGGCTTCCGCTGATTTTAGAAAGTCTGCGCTAGACTATAAAGAGGTACATCTTTTGGCGCAACCCAATGAAAAATATGCTGCCCAAGGTGGAAAGTCTTTGGTAGACCTCAAAAGAGGTAGTACCAATTTTGTAGATGGCATGTGGCTTGGATTTGAGGGCATACATTCTGGAGCAGAGATTACGCTAAGAAAGCCAGAAGTTATTCATTCCGTTTCTGTAGGTGCCCTTTCTGCCCCTGCTAGCTGGATCTTTTTCCCCACAGCTATTGAGGTGTACGCTTCTACTAATGGCACAGACTACAAGCTCATTGCTAAAAAATCTTTTGAGCCCATTGCGCCAACCAATGATATTTCTAAAAAATTCTTTGATCTCAAAATTCCAGACACCCAAACCCAACACCTTAAGGTTGTAGTGAAAAGCCCACTGAAAAATCCAGACTGGCACCCTAACCCAGGTGGTAAAAGTTGGTTGTTCATAGATGAAATTATCCTTGATTAGTAACAAATGTTGCAAGAAATGCATTTTGAATTGTATTTTTGAAAAAAATTATCATTCATGTCTTTTCTATTAGACCCATGGCCTTGGTATGTTTCCGGGCCTCTTTTTGCACTGGTCATGCTAAGCCTTATTGTATTCGGTAAAAACTTTGGAATGTCTTCCAACCTAAGAACCCTCTGCGCTGTTGGGGGTGCAGGGAAATGGGCTTCCTTTTTTCGCTTTGATTTTAAAGCACAAAAATGGAATTTGGTGGTGGTATTAGGCGCTGTATTAGGTGGCTTTATAGGAAGCCATTTCCTCCAAAACCAATCTAGTGTGGGTATTAGCCCAGAAACTATTGTAGCTCTTGAGGGCTATGGGTTTGAAAATCCAGGCAGCCAAATACTCCCTAACGAACTTTTTAGTGTAGCAGCACTGAGCAATCCCATAGCCATAGCCCTACTGCTTGTAGGTGGTTTTTTGGTTGGTTTTGGCACCCGCTACGCGGGTGGCTGCACCTCTGGACACGCCATTAGCGGATTGAGTAATTTACAACTTCCCTCTTTAGTGGCCGTCATTGGATTTTTTGTAGGTGGGCTACTCATGACACACCTCATTTTACCTTATATATTACCTCTAATCTTTTAAAAAGTCTCTGATGAAATATTTAAAATTTTTAGCAGTTGGTGTTTTCTTTGGCATTTTGCTTATAAAATCAGAAGCTGTGTCTTGGTTTCGAATTTTTGAAATGTTCCGATTCGAGTCTTTTCATATGTTTGGAATAATTGGAAGTGCTGTGGCCTTGGGTGCTATAGGAATAGCTGCAATAAAAAAATGGAAGGTGAAAGACCTCAGCGGTACTCCCATTCAAATTCCATCTAAAGCGCCCAACTATAAATCTGCCCTTATTGGAGGAAGCATCTTTGGATTGGGTTGGGCCTTAGCAGGTGCCTGCCCAGGGCCTATGTATGTATTAGTTGGTACAGGCGCTGTGAGTATGCTTTTGGTCATTGCCGCTGCCCTTGCAGGCACCTTTGTATACGGCTTGCTCAGAGACAAACTACCTCACTAGCAGGTTTCTTTCTAGGGGAAAGGGACTATGAAATAATTGAGGCAGTGATAAACCATTATAGAAGAGTAGTTCTTCTAGTCTATGGTGGCCTGCAATCCAGCGTCTAAAAGGGCCAGACATATGGGTTTCAGCTTTTCAAAGGGCCCAGACTTTACGGTACATTTTCCATTAAAATGAATAATAAGAGTACACTGCTGGGCCTGCTCATTGGTGTGTTTACAAACTCGCATGAGTGTATTTATCACATAGTCAAAGGTGTTTACCTCGTCATTGTGAACCACCAATTCAGATTCTAACTTTTCCGCTATATCTGTGTCTTGTGAATACTGTGTTTTTTCACCCATAACAGCAAGGTAAAAACTTCTACTCAAACTTAAAAATGGCAGCTACCCAATCGTTGGTCTCTTGGTGAGAGACATATTGCAAACCTATGGTAGTAGCGGTCTCTTTAATCCTACCCAAATCTTGGAAATAAAAGCCGCTCATGAGTAAATAGCCTCCAGACTTTAAACGAGACACATAGGTGGGCATGTCTTCTAATAAAATATTGCGGTTAATATTGGCCAGTATGATGTCATAGGATTTTTGAACAAAGTCTGAACGGTTTAGCAAAGCTGCGGTGCCCTCATAAACGGCTACCTCTGGAGTATGATTGCGCTGTACATTTTCCATAGCGTTCTCATAACACCAGTGATCTATATCTATGGCGTCTACCGCTGTGGCACCTCTCATTGCTACTAAAATAGCCAACACACCGGTGCCGCTCCCCATATCTAAAACGAACTTACCCTTACAATCCAACTCTAAAATAGCGGCTAACATCATGTGAGTGGTCTCGTGATGCCCTGTTCCAAAACTCATTTTGGGCTCAATAACAATATCGTAATCTACCGATGGCTTCTCGTGAAATGGAGCCCGAACCACGCAGCTATTACCCACCTGTATGGGAGAAAAATTCTGTTCCCAGCTTTCATTCCAGTTTTGTTGGGGAATTTCTGCAATGGTGTGTGAAAATGTAAAGCCTTCATATTGGTACACTTCCAGGGAGTCTAATAGACTTGGCGCCCAAAAGTTCTTGTTAATATAGGCGACAATTCCAGTAGGGGTTTCTTCAAAACTCTCAAATCCCAGGTTTCCCAATTCTGCCATGAGCAAATCTGAGGCGGGTTGTAAAGGCTGCACTTCAAAGGTACAAGCCACATAATCTAAGGTCATATATTAGTTAAAAGCGTTTACAATCGCTGCAAAATCTGAGGCTACCAAAGCAGCCCCACCTATTAAGCCTCCGTCTACATCTGGTTTTGAAAAAATCTCTTGAGCGTTACCTGGCTTTACACTACCCCCATAGAGTATAGATAGCTGCTCTGCTGTTGTAGCGTCATAAGCTTCAGAAATGGTCTTTCTAATGAAAGCGTGCATGTCCTGGGCCTGTTCTGCAGAAGCCGTCTCTCCGGTACCTATAGCCCAAACGGGTTCATAGGCCAATATGATTTGTGACCAAGCTGTTTTTGGGAGCGCAAATAGCGCATTTTTTAACTGACTTGCTACCACATTAAAGTGGGCGCCAGATTTTCTGTCTGCTAGCTCCTCTCCAAAGCAAAACATCACTTGTAAGCCTTTGTCTATGGCCTGTGATACTTTCTTCTCTAAAATCTCATCTGTTTCTCCAAAATAACTTCTTCTTTCTGAATGTCCCAAAATGACGGTTTTAATGCCTATTGCTTGTAACATAGCCGCAGAAATCTCTCCTGTGTAGGCTCCGCTTTCTGCAAAGTGCATATTTTGAGCGATAACCTCTACTTCCGTTTCAGATAGTTGCTGCTTCGCAGCACTTAGGTTCACAAAAGTGGGGGCAACCATGACAGTTACATCGGCCGCTAGGCTTTCAGATTTGAGGGCGTTTAATAAATTTTCTGTCCCTTGAACATCCATATTCATCTTCCAGTTTCCGGCAACAATTTTCTTTCTCATCTTTTAAATTTCTGTTATGTTTCTATTGTATATATAATGGAGCAGTGGGCTAATATACCAACTGATCCAAGTCATTGTAATGTTTTTTCTGAGTGATGGTTCCGTGCTCCAATACCAAAATAGCTGGATTAGAACGGACCATAGTTTTAAGAGTGGTTTGGTCTGTAAAATAAAAATCAAAGCCCAAACCATAAGTTTCAATCATAGCCTGAGATATCTCTGGGGAAGAGGCAGACATCCCTATGACTTCATAGCCAGCTTCATAAGCTTTTTGGGTACTCTCCGCAACTGCTTTAAAGGCCTCTGTATTACTCTTTTGAAGGTCATAGGCCACCACTAAAACTAATTTGGGTACCATCATTAGAGAGGCCGTATAGTCTACCCCCTCCTGCTCTATGGTAAAATCGTGAATGGGTGGGGTATAGCCCTGCTGGACCAAGCTGGTGTTTACTCTCAAAAACTCCCCCTCTACATTGGGATAGTCTTTTTGTGTTCTTATAGTTATTTCTTCTCCGTCTACCTCAAACACCCAATCATAATTGTAAATGGCCTTGGGGGCGTCCTTTGGAACACTCATTCCCTCTGGAATATTGGCTCCTATATGATAGGGTCTGAAGTCTATAAGGGGAAGATGATGTAGCACCCAAAAACCAAAAGCTACAGAAAAAAGGAAGCTACCTAAAACCTTAACAATCATAAATTTTGGGGACAAAATTGGCTTTATGTGTTGGTGCCCAACCCAAAGTATAAGAATGAAAAATAAAAGAATAACATCTTTAGTAAAAGATTCCCATGGGGTAAGCTTTATGGCGTCTCCAAAACAACCACAATCTGTTACCTTGTTAAAATAGGCAGAGTAAAAGGTGAGGAAAGTGAAAAATACAATCATGGACAGCAAACTCAAAACCGTCCATTTAGGTTTAAAACCTATAATTAAAAACACCCCTAAAAGCACTTCTAAAACTACTAAAATGAAAGCTATAGCTAGGGCGTAAGGCATAAATATGGGGAGATCTAAGACTCCCATGCTAAAATACTCTTCTAGTTTAAAGGAAAAGCCTACTGGGTCATTGAGTTTTATAAACCCACTGATCACAAATAAAATACCGACAAAAATTCTACTAAAACCAACTAGATATTTCATATTAGACTGTTTTTTATGCGTATCCCTTTTTCTGTATTCACACTACTGCGGCTCATAAAGTATGGACTTTACTTGCTTGCAACAAATCATTTTTCTTCCCCCAGGTGTATCATCGCAAATACAGCATAGTTGAGCATGTCTTGATAATTAGCGTCTATTCCCTCGCTCACAAGGGTCTTCCCCTGATTGTCTTCTATTTGCTTTACCCGGTGTAATTTTTGTAAGATAAGATCCGTGAGGGAACTGACCCTCATGTCTCTCCATGCCTCTCCGTAGTCGTGATTTTTATTTTCCATAAGGGACTTTGTAGCAGCCACCTGTTTGTCATACAAACTCAGAGCCTCCTGTGCTTCCATTTGGGGTTGTTCTGAAACACCTAATTCTAATTGTATGAGTGCCATAACAGCATAGTTTATAATTCCGATAAACTCGGACTGCTGTCCTTCTGCTACCCGCTGTTGTTTGTTTTGTTGTAAACCTCTTATGCGCTGTGCTTTAATGAAAATCTGGTCTGTTAATGAGGGTAACCTCAAAATGCGCCATGCGGCACCGTAATCCATCATCTTTTTTTCAAAGAGATCCCTGCATTTTTGAATGACGGCATTATATTGCTCAGAAGTATGGGCCATGACTTTATTTAATTTGCGTAAATTTCGCATAAATTATTTTGACCAACAACCCCATATGCCTCAAACTTAGGGAGAAATGAAAAATAACCCATATTTCCAAGAACATAGCCCAGCTTCTATAAATTGCAAAGGGGAGCTCATCCTGTTGGACACTCCCAAAGTTATGGGAGTCCTAAATCTCACTCCAGATTCATTTTATGATGGTGGCCTTTACCGCGACGAGAAAGCCATCTTAGATCAGACTGAAAAAATGATCCGTGAAGGGGCTTCTTTCATAGATCTCGGAGCCTACAGTTCAAAACCTGGAGCTGCTTTAGTCTCTTCTGAGGAGGAGTCTCGTAGGTTACTGCCTGTATTAGAATTGCTGCTTCGAGAATTTCCGGAGGCACTTTTTTCTATAGACACCTTTAGGAGCGACATTGCTATGGCGGCGGGCGAAAGAGGTGCAGCCCTCATTAATGATATTTCTGCGGGCCTATTAGACCCCAATATGATGCCTACTGTAGCCGCCTTAGGCTTGCCTTATATTATGATGCATATGAGAGGTACCCCACAGACCATGAAAGATCAGACCCAATACAAGCATTTAATGCAAGAGATCCTTCAGTATTTTTCGCAGCGTATTAGTACAGCTAAAAGTTATGGACTCTATGACTTAATCATAGACCCTGGATATGGGTTTTCAAAAACGACAACTCAAAATTTTCAATTGCTTAAACAGGCTGCTCAATTAAATAGTTTAGACCTCCCTGTGCTCACTGGTGTG
Organism: Flavobacteriaceae bacterium LSUCC0859; assembly: GCA_022239325.1. Classification (GTDB taxonomy): domain Bacteria; phylum Bacteroidota; class Bacteroidia; order Flavobacteriales; family Flavobacteriaceae; genus MAG-120531. The sequence continues at coordinate 322,707 of JAKOGP010000001.1, forward strand.
AGTAGAAAATCTATGATTTACAAAACCTTAGACATAGGCCCCAAAGAGGCCTTAAATGGAACTACGGCCTTACATATGCAAGCCTTATTGAGCGGTAGTAAGATACTGAGAGTTCACGACGTAAAAGAAGCAATGGAGTGTGTTAGTCTGTTTAATGCCCTTGAAAAGGCTACATAATTTATGGAACATCTGTATTTCTATAGAGGCTTGTTCTGTTAATTTCCTATTTTTACAAAAACCAATCCCTTGGAAGCATTTAATTTTTTAGAATTTAAAATCACAGATGGTATAGATATTATTCTAGTAGCCCTGTTACTATTCTATATTTATAAGCTGGTTAAAGGCACTGTAGCTATTAATATTTTTATTGGAATAGTGATGATCTGGGGGCTTTGGAAGCTTACCGAGTTACTAGAAATAAAAATGATTTCTAACATTATTGGGGGCTTTATGAATATTGGGCTTATCGCTCTAATTATTGTTTTCCAGCAGGAAATCCGAAAATTTTTACTCATGTTGGGCTCTACTAATATTGGGAATAAAAGATCTTTTGTAAAACACTTTAAATTTCTGAAGCAAGATCTACAAACCCTAGACACAGATGTACCAGCCATAGTAGCTGCCATGGATAAAATGGCTCAAAGTAAAACGGGCGCTCTACTGGTTATAGAAAAAAACAATTCCTTGGATTTTGTTCGTCAGTCTGGAGACCGAATGAATATAGAGGTAAGCCAACCTATTATTGAGAGTATTTTCTATAAAAATAGTCCCTTACACGACGGCGCCGCTATTATTGAAAATAATTTTATTGTAGCTACTAGGGTGATTCTTCCCGTTTCAGATGAAAAAAACATCCCGCTCAGATTTGGATTAAGACACCGAGCAGCAGTGGGAATCACAGAAAAAACAGACGCCTTGGCTCTTGTGGTGTCCGAGGAAACCGGAACCATATCTTACATTAAAAATGGCGCTTTTATTTTATTCAAAGATCTAGAAGAACTCACCCAAATGATCTCTAAAGATTTGAGCTAAATACCCAAAAATAACATACTAAAAGCCCTTAAAGGTTCGAGCTAAAGACCTTAAAGATTATACTAAAGGCTTTAATGGTTAAAGCAAAAACACTTAAATATAAAAGCTGGCACATTTTAGGCTGCCCCTTCTTCTAGAGCTAAAAATTGCGCTTCGTAGAGGTTTTTGTAATAGCCCCCCTGGGCAAGTAATTCTTGGTGACTCCCCTGCTCTACTATTTTTCCGGCATCCATAACCAATATTCTGTCTGCTTTTTTTACCGTAGCAAGACGGTGGGCAATGACAATAGAGGTACGGTCTGCTGTTATTTTCTCTGTGGCCTTCTGAATGAGTTGCTCAGAATTAGTGTCAATAGAAGAAGTTGCCTCATCTAAGACTAAAATGGGAGGATTGGCTACATAGGCTCTTAAAAAGGCAATCAGTTGGCGTTGGCCGCTAGAAAGCATGCCTCCACGCTCCTTAACATTGAACTCATACCCGCCCGGTAAGCTAGAAATAAAATCGTGAACTCCTATGGATTTTGCAGCCTGTATAATGTCTGCCCTTTTCAGTGAGGAATCTCCTAATGAAATATTATTGGCTATGGTGTCTGCAAACAAGAAAACGTCTTGTAAAACTACCGCAATATGACTTCTCAAGGAGTCTAAGCGCAATTCATCTATGGAGGTATCTCCAATGTTTATAGTGCCTGATTGAATGTCGTAAAAGCGATTGAGTAAATTAATGATAGTAGATTTTCCAGCTCCAGTAGCCCCTACTATGGCCAATGTTTCTCCTTTTTTAACTTCAAAGGAAACACCCTTAAGCACTACTTCTTCCGGGATGTATCCAAAAACTACTTCCTCAAAGCGAATGTTTCCGTCTGTTTCTGTTAAGACCTTATCTCCAGAGATTTCTGTTTGATCTTCAGTGTCTAAAATCTTGAATACCCTGGCAGCTGCTACCATACCCATCTGAAGGGTATTAAACTTGTCTGCAATTTGCCTTAGCGGTCTGAACAACATTTCTGAAAGTAAAATAAACGTAAAAATAGTCCCGTAATCAGAAGCTGTTATTCCAGAAAGGTTTTGCAAGCCTCCATACCATACAATTAATCCAATGGTTATAGAAGAAACAATTTCTGCCACAGGAAAAAATACGGAATTATACCATACCGTCTTAATCCATGCTTTGGTGTGTTTTTCGTTAATGCCCTCAAAGGCGCTTTTCTCTGCTGCCTCTCTGTTAAATAGCTGAACTACTTTCATCCCAGAAATACGCTCCTGAACAAATGAATTTAACTGAGCTACCTGTGCCCGCACCTCGGTAAAGGCCACTTTCATAGCCCTTTGAAAAAGCCTGGTCGCATATAAAATAATAGGTAAGACCGCAAAAACAATAAGCGACAACTCCCAATTCATATAGATCATAACCCCAGCTACTACAAGCATTTTTAAAAGGTCTGAAACGATTACAAAAAATCCTTGAGAAAAAATTTCCCCAATGCGCTGCATATCTCCTACAGCTCTGGTCACTAAAATTCCAATAGAGGATTGATCAAAATACCGCATTCTAAAGTGGGTCATATGTCTAAAGAGCTTTATTCGAATATCCCTAATCACAGACTCTCCCAACCAATTGGCATAATAATTAAAACTCAATTGGCTAAGTACCTCACCAAGTAGTACCGCTAACATAACAAGGGTATAGTTTAAAAGCTTTGAAGCGTTGGCTGTTTTAATGGCCTCGTCTACCAAAAAACCAACTAAAATAGGCCTGAGGACAGCAAAGGCAGACAAAATAACGGCAGCTATGGCTACCCCATAAAAAATAAATTTATAAAGGGAAGTAAAGGCCAAAAGACGATTAAACAACTTCCTATCAAATGATTTGCCAGCGGGATTTGTGTTAGACATAAATGGTGTTGGGGTAAGTGATTTCTGTTAAATATAATCCTTTTGCAGGAACGGATGGACCTGCTTCACTTCTAGATTTTGACGCTAAAATTTTTTCTAAGTCTGCTGGGGTTGTCTTCCCCATCCCTATATCTAATAGGGTTCCTACAATGGCCCGAACCATATTTCTAAGAAAGCGATTGGCACTGATAGTAAATATGAGCTGTGTCTCTTTTTGCTCCCATTGGGCATGGTACAAATCACATAAAAAAGTGTGAACATCTGAATTTGATTTTGAAAAGCATTCAAAGTCTGTGTATTGTAAAAGTTGAGCTGCGGCAGCATTCATAGCAAGCAAATCTAAAGGAGCGTGCACATAATGAGAAGTTGTTTCCAAAAAAGGGTCTTTTTTAGTGTGAACCCAATACTCATAGGTTCTGCTTGTGGCGTCAAAACGAGCATGTGATGTTTCTTTTACTTCTCTAATATTATTTATTGCTATAGATGGGGGTAAAAATCCATTAAGCCTAGCCACCAAATGTTCCTTATCGATAGCCACAGGGCTATCAAAATGGGCCACCATTTTTTTTGCATGCACCCCTGCGTCTGTCCTTCCGGCTCCCATCAGGGAGATGGGTGTAGCAAGTAACAAAGAAAAAGCCTGTGCTAAAGTTTCCTGTACACTGGAAGCGTTGGGTTGGGCCTGCCAACCGTGATACGAAGCACCATGGTAAGAAAAATCTACAAAGTATCTCAAAAGCAATGCTGTTAATATAACAAAGATACCGCATGTACCATTTATATGGCGGTTTCCTGGAAATAATTTACGAGTTTTGAGGTCTTCAAGCCATTTTCTATGACAAAAATACTTTTACTTTCAGACAGCCACTCCCATATGGACAATAGAATACTACATTTTACGTCCCAGGCAGACGAGGTATGGCATGCAGGTGACATTGGAGATTTGGCGGTAACAGACGCCTTGGCTGCCGTTAAACCACTTAGAGCAGTCTATGGTAATATAGACGACCACAAAGCCAGAGGCACCTTCCCATTAGATTTGAGGTTTTCATGTGAAGGTCTAAAAGTTTGGATCACTCACATTGGAGGTTATCCTGGCAAATACACTCCCAGAGTAAAGCAAGAAATGGAACACCAAGCCCCAGATATATTCATTACAGGTCACTCCCATATTCTCAAAGTACAATGGGACAAAAAATTTTCACTACTACATATGAATCCTGGGGCCTGTGGAAAAAGTGGCTTTCATCAGATGAGAACCATGCTCAGGTTTGACATAGATGCTAAGGAAATTAAAAATTTAGAAGTGATTGAATTGGGTTTGAGAGGAAAGAAGTCCTAAACCAGAATTATAAGGGTCATAAGAATCATTAATGGTTTTTATTTTTTCATATAAACATTGGCTTCTATTTTAGCTAGAAAAAAATGAAGCCACTTAGCTTAATCAAGAATGCCTCTGTAATAAATGAGGGAGAAATTAAAGTATTGGATGTTCTTATTGAAGGTGCCTTCATTAAAGAGATTGGGAAAATATCTGCCCCAAAAAACTGCTTGATCATTGAGGGGGAAGGTAAATTTCTTCTGCCAGGTATCATAGATGGTCAAGTTCATTTTAGAGAACCCGGTTTCACCCACAAAGGAACTATACACACAGAGAGCAGAGCAGGAATAGCCGGAGGAGTAACTTCCTACATAGATATGCCCAATACCATCCCTAATGTACTTACTCTAGAGGCTTTAGCGGAAAAATACAGACTTGCTGCATTAAACTCTTTGTCTAATTACAGTTTTTTTCTTGGCATAAATGACAGTAATGTGAGGGATTTAATAAGCTGGGACACTTCTGGAATTATAGGTATTTCCGACGACGGACTTTATATGTCTAATAAGGGAAATCTACTGGCAGAAAACCCAGAAACTATGGAGCTTCTTTTTAAAAACTGTCAGAATATTATTGCCATTCATTCGGAAATCGAAGCAGAAATTTTAAAAAATGAAGCCCTTTTTGAGCAGCGATATGGGAGGGATATTCCGGCGAAATACCATCCTAAAATCAGATCTTGGGAGGCCTGTTACGAAGCGACAAAAAGGGCTATTGAAATAGCAAAAAAACATGAGGCAAGACTTCACATACTGCACTTGTCTACCCTTGAAGAAACCCATTTATTTGACGCTAATACTTCTTTAACCCAAAAGCGCATTACTACAGAGGTTTCGGTACACCACCTATATTTTTCTGAAGCAGATTATGAATCATTGGGCATGCGGATTAAATGGAACCCAGCTATAAAAACCAAAAAAGATCAAGAGGGGCTTTTAAGAGCATTAATAGATAACCGCATAGATTTAATTACCACGGACCATGCACCACATACACTAGAAGAAAAAGAGAGACCCTACTTTGAATCTATGTCTGGTGCACCTATGGTGCAACACTCCTTAAATTGTATGATAGACTTTTTTCAAAATGGAAAAATCTCCCTCGAAAAAATCATTGAAAAAATGTGTCACAATCCAGCCATACTTTACGGCATTAAGCAAAGAGGTTTTATTAAAGAGGGCTATTATGCAGACTTAGTTTTGGTAGACCTAGACACTTCTTGGACCGTTCACAAAGACAATATTTTGTACAAATGCGGTTGGTCTCCATTAGAGGGCAGGACTTTTAAAAACAAGATACTTAAAACCTTTGTAAACGGAAATCTGGTGTATGACAACGGTCAATTTTACGAGAGTAAAATGGGCATGCCACTCCAAACATCTCAACAAAAAGACCTCCATAAAAATTAAACAGACATGTTTAAAGATAGGCGTCTACTCATTGCTACAATGCACCAAAAAGAGCAAGTCATTGCCCCTTTAATGGAACAAAAAATAGGAGTGAAATGTATGGTGCCAAAAAACTTTAATACAGACGTATATGGCACGTTTTCTGGAGAAGTGCCAAGGAAAATACCTGCAATAGATAGCGCAAGAATAAAATGTCTACATGCTATGAAAATTGAGGGTTGTGATTTAGGTATTGCCAGTGAGGGTTCTTTTGGACCTCATCCAAACCTTTATTTTGTAAATGCAAATGAGGAGATTCTTTTATGGATTGACAAAAAAAATAATTTGGAAATTACTCATGTTGAATGGAGTTTAGAAACAAATTTTAATGGTAAATACATAGCGAATGAGGAAGAATTGATGGTATTTGCCAAACAAGTAAAATTTCCAACACACGGAATTATATTAAAAAAATCTAAGGACTCTAATAAAGATGTTTTTAAAGGAATAGTAGAGCTAGAGTCGCTTTTACGCATATTTAACCAAATAAAGAACACCAGCAATAAAGTATATGCAGAAACAGACATGAGGGCCATGTATAACCCAACAAGAATGAAAGTAATTGAAGCTGCTACTACAGGTTTAATCGCTAAGATAAAAAGCTGCTGTCCATCTTGTAAACGCCCCGGATTTGATGTGTCTGAGGTGGTTCGTGGTTTAAAATGCAGCCAGTGTTCTCTTCCTACAAAATCTATCTTAAAACTTATATTTCAGTGTAAGGGGTGCCATTATCAGGAAGAACGTATAAATCCAAATAATAAAACAAGTGAAGACCCTACCTATTGTGATTTTTGCAATCCATAATTTGTAAAAATACAGCTGCAGTAGCTCTTACAATAAACCACAAAAAAACCCGGGTAACAAACCCGGGTTTCACGCACTAATACTACTAAGATGTTAGGTTTAACGCAAACGATCCACAGATTTTACGAGATCCTCGTCCTTCTTGATGGCCTTATTAGCCACAGATAAAAAAACGATAGAAACAATTGGAACAAGCATCTCAATACCCTTCTCTGAGAACAAGTTCTCTCCAGATAAACTTAGTGTTCGATAAACGAAAAATCCTAGTAAAAAAAAGTTTAATATGATATTTAAGCGGTTCAAAACAAACTGCTTGAGTCTTTTCTTATAGGAAAAAATACTAATTAAAGCCAATAAAGCAAAAATGATGAACGTACCTTTATTTAAGGCCTTAGCTGTTGTAAATATAGAACTTTCTGGCATTTCTCCAACGATCTTGACGAAAAAAATAGCCGCAGCGTTTGCTATAAAAACAAGGGACAAATAAAGGGATTGTATGCGTTGTATCATGTTTGCAGAAATATATCTATTGCAAAAATAAGGGTCTTTTTTAAGAATATAATTACATATTAATTTTTATTTGTATTATTGTAGAGTAATAAGCAAAAAAAAGCTGTTACATACTCACCTCTGGGAAATCCATTCCCGATATTCAAGTATTAAAACTTATTATTTTACTTACTAAAGTATCCATTTATTTATATCATTAAATGTTCGAAATTTCTAAATTAAAAACCTTGAAGCTTCCTGAGCTTCAGGAAATTGCTAAAGGATTAAAGGTTCCTAAATTCAAAACCTTAAAAAAATTAGACCTCGTTTATCAAATTTTAGATGTCCAGGCAGCAGACCCAAAAGCGGTCTTTGTAGCTGCAGCACCTGTAGTGGGTGACGCTTCTTCTATAGCTACTGAAGACAAAAATTCCGAGGCCAAACAACCAACCAATAGGGCTCCCAGAAAACAAGCCATTTCCGACCAGGACAACGCTTCAAAAGAAAAATCCAAGGGGCTAAGTAGTGAAGGTAAAGCAAACAGGGAAGACAGGACTCCTAGAGAAGACAGAGCTCCTAGAGAGTCTAGAAACCCCACAGAAGCCAGGACCCCAAGAGACAGAAACACCGCAGCAAAAGACAGCGCTGCTACAACGCAAACCACAGAAGGAAAAACAGCAACGTCTCCTACTCAGGAAGAAAAACAAACTCCTAGTAAGAGGACTCCAAACCCACGACCCAACAAAAGGTCAGAGGGACAGGGCGCTCCAAACAACAACCAAAATGAAAGGGGTACTTCTAATGAAAGAGGCCAGCAGAAAAACCACCCCCAACACGCACCCAAACAACCGCAAAGAAAGCATTCAAACCAGAACCGTCCGGAAAAAAACTTTAACTACGACAAAGAGTTAAAAAACAGATATAAGGACCCAGACTATGAGTTTGACAGTATTATTGCCTCTGAAGGGGTTCTAGACATCATGCAAGATGGCTATGGGTTTTTAAGGTCTTCTGACTACAACTATTTATCCTCACCAGATGACATTTACGTATCACAGTCTCAAATCAGACTCTTTGGCTTAAAACCAGGAGACACGGTTTTGGGAGAGGTGAGACCTCCAAAAGAGGGAGAAAAATACTTCCCATTAATTAAAGTAAATAAAATTAATGGACAAGACCCTCAAGTAGTGAGAGACCGAGTGGCTTTTGAGCATTTAACACCCTTATTCCCAGAGGAAAAGTTTAAACTTTCTGAAAGACAAAGCAATATCTCTAACAGGATTATAGATCTGTTCTCTCCTATAGGAAAAGGCCAACGTGGTATGATAGTAGCCCAGCCTAAAACGGGTAAAACCATGCTTTTAAAAGACATAGCTAACGGTATTGCAGCCAATCATCCAGAGGTCTACCAGCTCATCTTACTTATAGACGAAAGACCTGAAGAGGTAACAGACATGCAGCGCAATGTAAAAGGGGAAGTAATAGCTTCTACCTTTGACAAAGAAGCCTCAGAGCATGTAAGGGTGGCTAATATTGTATTAGAGAAAGCCAAGAGATTGGTAGAATGTGGTCATGACGTTGTGATTTTATTAGACTCTATTACCCGTTTGGCCAGAGCTTATAACACCGTACAACCAGCTTCTGGTAAGGTACTGAGTGGTGGGGTAGACGCCAATGCACTGCACAAACCTAAGCGTTTCTTTGGAGCGGCTAGAAATATTGAGAACGGTGGTTCTTTAACTATTATAGCTACAGCCTTAACAGAGACAGGATCTAAAATGGACGAGGTCATTTTTGAAGAATTTAAGGGAACTGGAAATATGGAGCTACAGCTGGATAGAAAAATTTCTAACAGACGTATATTCCCTGCCATAGATCTCACCTCATCTAGCACCAGACGCGACGACCTTTTGTTAGACGAGCAAACCGTACAACGCATGTGGATCATGAGAAAGTACTTGGCAGACATGAACCCAGTAGAGGCCATGGAATTTATTGAACAACGCTTTAAGCAAACTAAAAATAACGAGGAATTCTTACTGACCATGAATCAGTAAGAGTTCCCTCTTATAGGGCACAAAAAAAGCCTGTGGTAAATTAATTTACCACAGGCTTTTTTGTATGAAATGAAAAGGGGTACGGTCTAATTATAGACTAGCTACCGCTTTGGTTAATTTGCTCTTTAAATTAGAAGCTTTGTTGTTGTGAATGATGTTGCGCTTAGCCAACCTATCAATCATAGAAATTACAGTAGGAAGCTGTGCTAAAGCTGCTTGCTTGTCTTCCTCCAAACGCAATTTTCTCAAAGCGTTACGCATGGTCTTGTGCTGATACTTGTTACGTAGACGCACTGCCTCGTTTCTTCTAATTCTTTTTAATGCAGACTTGTGATTAGCCATAATTTTAATTTGTAATTGTTAAGAATGTTTCCATTCGCTTTTGTAGTCCGTAGGGGAATCGAACCCCTGTTACCAGGATGAAAACCTGGCGTCCTAACCCCTAGACGAACGGACCATTAGTTTGCGCAATTGCGGATGCAAAAATACAACTATTTTTCACTATTGCAAGAGCGAACTACAATTTTTTATCTTTTTAATAAGCCTTGGCAAATAAGACCCTCTTAGTAGAGGGTTTTCCACTGTATACGCAGCTTCCTACCGTTTCTTTGGCGTCTATGGGTATACATCTAATAGAAGCCTTGGTCTCTTCCTTTATCTTTGCTTCCGTCTCTATAGTTCCATCCCAATGCGCAGAAACAAAACCACCCTTTTGCTCTAAAACCTCTTTAAAAGCTTCATAGCTGTCTACCTCAGTAATATGCGTGTCTCTATAGGATAAGGCTTTGGTATATAAATTTTCCTGTATTGCTTCCAGAAGCTGCTTAATATGATCTACTACCCCCGCTGCTGCAACGGTTTCTTTGGTAAGCGTATCTCTTCTAGCCACCTCGTAGGTGTCATTTTCCAGATCCCTTTGACCAATAGCTAATCTAACTGGTACACCTTTGAGCTCGTACTCATTAAATTTAAAACCTGGCTTGTGGGTGTCTCTTTGGTCAAATTTCACAGAAATACCAGCTGCTCTGAGCTCTTTTACTAATGGTG
>JAKOGP010000001.1:332869-616658 GCA_022239325.1 Flavobacteriaceae bacterium LSUCC0859
TGCAGCAGCGCTGCTATATAATACTTTGTAGTCCGTAGGGGAATCGAACCCCTGTTACCAGGATGAAAACCTGGCGTCCTAACCCCTAGACGAACGGACCGGTTTGCAGCAGCGCTGCTATATAATACTTTGTAGTCCGTAGGGGAATCGAACCCCTGTTACCAGGATGAAAACCTGGCGTCCTAACCCCTAGACGAACGGACCATTAGTTTGCGCAATTGCGGATGCAAAAATACAACTATTTTTCACTATTGCAAGAGCGAACTACAATTTTTTATCTTTTTAATAAGCCTTGGCAAATAAGACCCTCTTAGTAGAGGGTTTTCCACTGTATACGCAGCTTCCTACCGTTTCTTTGGCGTCTATGGGTATACATCTAATAGAAGCCTTGGTCTCTTCCTTTATCTTTGCTTCCGTCTCTATAGTTCCATCCCAATGCGCAGAAACAAAACCACCCTTTTGCTCTAAAACCTCTTTAAAAGCTTCATAGCTGTCTACCTCAGTAATATGCGTGTCTCTATAGGATAAGGCTTTGGTATATAAATTTTCCTGTATTGCTTCCAGAAGCTGCTTAATATGATCTACTACCCCCGCTGCTGCAACGGTTTCTTTGGTAAGCGTATCTCTTCTAGCCACCTCGTAGGTGTCATTTTCCAGATCCCTTTGACCAATAGCTAATCTAACTGGTACACCTTTGAGCTCGTACTCATTAAATTTAAAACCTGGCTTGTGGGTGTCTCTTTGGTCAAATTTCACAGAAATACCAGCTGCTCTGAGCTCTTTTACTAATGGTGCTACCTTTTCTGCTATGGCGTCTAGTTGTTCTATTCCTTTGTATATAGGAACAATAACCACCTGTATTGGTGCTAACTTTGGAGGTAACACCAAGCCATTGTCATCTGAGTGGGTCATAATAAGAGCACCCATTAAACGGGTAGACACCCCCCAAGAAGTTGCCCAAACATGCTGTTGTTTTCCTTCTTTACTAGCGTAAGTCACGTCAAAAGCCTTGGCAAAATTCTGACCTAAAAAGTGAGAGGTTCCTGCCTGTAGGGCCTTACCGTCCTGCATCATAGCCTCTATACAATAGGTTTCCAGGGCGCCAGCAAATCGCTCTGACTCCGTTTTAAGCCCTTTTATTACGGGTACTGCCATATGCTGCTCTGCAAAAGTAGCATACACCTCCATCATTTGCTTGGCCTCTGCAATAGCTTCATTTTCTGTGGCGTGAGCCGTGTGGCCTTCCTGCCATAAAAACTCCGCTGTTCTGAGAAACAAACGGGTACGCATTTCCCAACGTACCACATTGGCCCACTGGTTTATTAGTAAAGGTAAGTCCCTGTAAGACTGTATCCATTTCCTGTAAGTGTCCCATATAATGGTTTCTGAAGTGGGCCTCACTATAAGTTCTTCTTCTAACTTAGCCTCAGGGTCTACTACTACCCCACTGCCATCCTCTGCGTTTTTTAACCTGTAATGGGTTACCACAGCACATTCTTTTGCAAAACCGTCTACGTGAGAGGCTTCTTTGCTAAAATAAGACTTGGGTATAAAAAGGGGGAAATAAGCATTCTCGTGTCCTGTTTCTTTGAACATAGTGTCCAAGGCCGCTTGCATTTTTTCCCAAATGGCGTATCCATAAGGTTTAATAACCATACAACCCCTTACTCCAGAATTCTCTGCGAGGTCTGCCTTGGCTACTAATTCGTTATACCACTTGGAGTAGTCTTCACTGCGTTTTGTTAAATTTTTACTCATGATTAAGAGTTTGGCACAAATCTTGTAATTTTAGCCTATAGTTAGAGGTTTATACTCATTTTTAGATGGCCTAAATACCTTTGCTTTAAAAGATGCTCCTAAAGCAAGCACAAAACTAACTATTTTTAAAGAGCATCACAATTTTAAATCACTCGCTTATGAAAACTACAGCTACAATCTTAAAAATGAAATCTTTTGGATTATTTGGAATGATCAGTTTGGCTTTGAGCAGCTGCGGTAGTTATACGGGTGTTTCTTATTACGCCAATGACGGAGTTTACGCAAGCCCAAGAAAAACGGTTTATGAAATTCCCGTCCAAAGCAATCCCACACAAAATAATAACGTCTCTCCAGCGCAAACGGACAACCCAAATGAATTTGGCAGTTATTTTAATGAGAGAGCCAACACATACACAGATCTTCTCTCTGGAGAAGGGCTTATCACCAGTGCAGACCAGTATGTGGGGTCTTCTAATGGTGCATCGGCTGAAAGCCAAGACTACAATAACAACACATCCCAAGCCACTTGGGGCGGAAACCCTAGTAAAATAACTGTGGAGGTGTACAACAACCCCTGGTTTGACTATTTTTATCCTGGTAACCCAGCGGCCATGTGGGGCTATCAAGGCCTGTATTTTAACAGCTTAAGTAGGGCCTCTTTTAGGGGAAGATGGGGATGGAGTGCCGGTTGGGGTATGGACCCTTGGGGGTTCCAAGGTTTTGGTTGGGCAGCAGACCCTTGGGGGTTTGGATTTAACTCCATGGGATTTGGCTGGAACAACTGGGGGTGGAATAACTGGGGATGGAACAGATGGGGCTGGGGTGGAAACCCATGGAACAACTGGGGCTGGGGTGGTTGGGCCTTTAACAACCCAAGTATATACTATGGCCCTTACAACTACAACAGAGTTCAGCGCTATTCCAGAAACAACCGCTTAAACCCTAGAAGCAGATACAGAACTTCCTACGCAGTAAATGCTACTAGACGGGGAAAAAGCAATCAAACCAGAAGGCAAAGTAGTACCTACGCCCTGAGAAAAAACAGCCTTAGTGTGAGTGGTCTGAGGTCCTATCTGAGAAGCACGGACAACGCCGGGGTGGTAGACGCATACAGAAACAACACAGCTACCAGAAACACGCGAACATCTGTACAAAACAGTATGAATACTATAGGAGGAAATGGACGTGTCTCTGGATCTGGAACGGCAATGAGTTCTCTTAGAAATAGCAGCAGTTATACCAGCAACTCTGTAAGAAACAATAGTTTGGTTCGTACCCCAAGAGCCACAAGAAACAATGCTGCGGTGAGAAGTTCACAGACCCTTGGGAACCAGATGTACAGAAACTTAACCCCTAGCAGGAGTAGCTACAGAAGTTCCAACAACGGGGTGGTACAAAGCAGAAGCTCTGTGAGCCCTATTAGAAGAACCCCTTCTGCAAATAGCGCTGTACCGCCAACCCGCAGAAGTAGCGTGGGAAGCTCAAATTACAGAAGTAGTGCACCAACTCGCTCCTCCTCCATAAGGTCTTCCAGCAGCTCTTCTTCTAGAAGCAGCAGCTCCTCTAGAAGCACTAGCTCCTCTAGAAGGTCTAGCGGCAGAAATAATTAAGACTCCTATCTAGGCAGCCCCAGTAAAGGCTGCCTTTTTATAATCCGAATGAATTATCAGAATTAACTTTTATGAAACAAATATTGGCAGGCATCTCATGCCTTTTAAGTGTGTGCGGGTGGTCACAGCAAGTAGAGGACTTGGTGCTTTACGGATTGGAACAAAGAACAGGAACTCCCAGATTCCAAGGAATGGCTGGCGCTTTTGGAGCTCTCGGTGCAGATTTTTCTGCCCTAGCTATTAATCCAGCAGGAGCAGCTGTGTTTAACCACAATCAATTGGGCTTTAGCCTTTCCTATTACAGCATAGAAAACCTAAGTCAATTTAATGGAAGTAGGACGCAGTCCCAAAAAGGACATCTGGGTTTTAATCAGGCAGGAGTAGTTTTTGTCTACCAAAGCAAGAACAGCAGCCCTTGGAAAAGGCTTAGTCTGGCTTTAAATTCTGACAACAGCCAGCAGTACAGAGGCATTACCAAAGCAAACGGTTTCACTTCCAATGGGGTAGATGAATACTTTTTAGACTACGCCTCTGGCACCCCCTTTGGAGACATTCTCAAGCTAGACAACGAGCTTTTAGAAGAGGCGTACCTCAATATTGGAGCAGATATTGGATTTGCAGCACAACAGGCATTTCTAGGGTATTACGGAGGGGTGTTAGATCCCTCTGAGCTAAACAACAACGCTATTAGCAGCTATGTGAGTAACGCCTATTACAGCCAAGTGAGCCAGCAAATTCAGTTGGACAACAGAGGAAAAAACTCAAAATTTATAGCCACAGCAGCAGCCCAATATCAAGATTTCTTATTTCTGGGGGCCGGGATTGAATTTCAAAGTCTTTCTTTTCAGCGGCAGTCTAATCTTACAGAAGGAAGCTATGACGCAGACAGCCCACTGAGTTATTTATTTTTTGACAATTTTCTGGAAACTACTGGAGAGGCTGCCGCCCTAAGTGTGGGTGGTATTGCCAAATTGGGCCACTCGCTTAGGTTGGGATTGAGTTATAAATCGCCCACCTGGTATACCCTACTAGAAAAAACCCACCAGCAGTTAGAGACCAACCTCGAAGACGTAGATCTTCAATTCATAGACAAGAACATCATTAATGTGTTTGAAGAATATCAGATGACCATCCCCTCCGTTGTTACCGCCAGCGCAGCTATTGTGATTGGAAAAAGAGGGCTCATTAGTGCAGACTACAGCAGTCAAGATTTTTCTAAGGCGCGTTTTAGGCCTGCGGCCGATGCCTTTTTTGGTCAATTAAATACGGCAGCAAACTCTCAATTAGAAACCGTAAACAATCTTCGCATTGGCGGAGAATTCAATTTGGGAAGATTAGCCCTCAGGGCAGGATATAACAGTAGCAACAGCCCATTTAAAAACAACAACACCAAAAACATTCAAAAGACATTTGGAATGGGTTTCATTTTTGGGAGTGGAAAATTAGACCTGGCCTACAGTAGGCTTCAACAAAATGGATCCTTTAGGGCCTTAGACTACCCAACAGCGCCCTCCATTGGTTTGGATCGAGATAGAAACACCCTTACCTTAGGCTACACTTTATTTTTATAGAAAAAAAACCCATAATTTTGAGGGCACTTCTGAAGCCCTTCCTTAAAAAATCGCTTTAAAGATAGTTTTGCCTTATATTTGCAGATAAAACTAATTAGCTTTCATGAAAATAGATCCGCAAACACTTGCTACCGAGGAAGACTTCGGAAATGACCACCTTTCTGCTTCAGAAAACACTCCGCTTAGAGTAGGAGCATTTGATAAATCTGATGAAGAAAAAATCACAGACATTAAAGAGCATGTTCATGCCATTATGGATACCCTAGGTTTAGACCTTACAGACGACAGCCTAAAGGGCACCCCAAATAGGGTAGCTAAAATGTTTGTTAAAGAAATATTTGGTGGTTTGCACCCCAAAAACAGACCTAGCGCTTCTACCTTTGACAACAAATACAAATACGGAGAGATGCTGGTAGAAAAGAACATCACCCTCTATTCTACCTGTGAGCACCACCTACTCCCTATTGTTGGAAAGGCACACATCGCCTACATTTCCAATGGAAATGTGGTAGGACTTTCTAAAATGAATAGAATAGTAGACTATTATGCCAAAAGACCACAGGTTCAAGAGAGGCTTAATATTCAAATTGTTAGAGAATTACAAGGCGTATTAGGAACCCAGGACGTTGCCTGTGTTATAGACGCCAAACATCTATGTGTAAATTCTAGAGGTATTAGAGACATAGATAGTAGCACAGTAACTGCAGAATACGGTGGCGCCTTTAAAAACGAAGACAGAAAAAAAGAGTTTCTCGATTTCCTAAAACTACCTGTTAACTTCTAGATTACAAACGCATGCCTTTGTACGATTCTCAAGAATTGAAAATTTACAATTCCCTATCTGGGGAAAAAGAAATATTCACGCCCATTCATGAAGGAGCCGTTGGCATGTATGTATGTGGCCCAACCGTGTACTCTCATGTTCACCTAGGGAACTGTAGAACCTTTATGTCCTTTGACATGATTTTCAGGTATCTGAAACATCTGGGGTATAAGGTGCGTTATGTGAGGAATATCACAGACGCCGGACATTTGGAAAACGATGCTGAAGAAGGAGAGGACAAGATTGCGAAAAAAGCGAGGTTAGAGCAAATGGAACCCATGGAGGTGGTGCAGAAATATACTGTAGACTTTCACAACATATTGGATCTCTTTAATCTGTTACCTCCGAGCATTGAACCTACAGCCACGGGGCACATTATTGAACAGATAGAAATTATAAAACAAATTATAGACAAGGGATATGCCTATGAGGTAAATGGCTCTGTATATTTTGACGTACAAGGCTTTAATAAAACTCATGCATACGGTAAGCTCAGTGGCCGTAAGTTGGAAGACATGATCTCCAACACCAGAGTACTTACTGCCCAAGATGAAAAGAAATCTCCTCAGGATTTTGCCCTTTGGAAAAAAGCAGAGCCCCAGCACATTATGCGTTGGCCTTCCCAATGGGGAGATGGCTTTCCTGGCTGGCACTTAGAGTGCACCGCCATGAGTACCAAATATTTAGGAACATCCTTTGACATTCACGGAGGGGGTATGGACCTTAAATTCCCACATCACGAATGTGAAATTGCCCAGGCAGAAGCAACCAACGGAGAGTCTCCAGTCCATTACTGGATGCACGCCAATATGCTTACCTTGAACGGTAAAAAAATGTCTAAATCTACAGACAATAACATTTTACCAGGGGAAATTTTCACAGGCGAAAACAACATTCTATCTAAACCATTTAGCCCATCTGTAGTGCGCTTTTTCATGATGCAAGCCCATTATACCAGTATTTTAGATCTGAGTAACGATGCCCTACTTGCCTCTGAAAAAGGCCACCAAAGACTCATGGAAGCGCTACAAAATTTAGCTGACATAGAACCCCAGCAGTGCCCCAGCCACTTTAACATAGATGCTTGGGAGAAAAAATGCTACCAGGCGATGAATGATGACTTTAACACCCCCATTCTCATTGCCCACCTCTTTGAAGCCGTTAAAGAAATTAACCATTTAAAAGATGGAAGCAGACAGATAAATCCCTCAGACAAAGACAAATTAAGCAAACTGTTACAAGCGTTTGTTTTTGATATTTTGGGACTTAAAAAAGAGGTCTCTTCCAACACCAATAGCCAAACACCAGCTTTGGTAGAAATGCTTATTAAGCTCAGGAAAGAAGCCAGAGACAATAAAGACTTTGCTACCTCTGACAGCATCAGAGACCAATTATTGGCCTTAGGCATACAACTAAAAGACGGACCAGAGGGTACCACTTTTAGCCTTACCTAAAAGGCCGGCATGAAGAAAATTCTCATTTTACCACTAGTAGCGCTTATTCGGTTTTACAGAGGGTATATCTCTCCCCTCACCCCGCCCAGCTGCAGATACACACCAACATGCTCTGCCTATAGTTTAGAAGCCCTTCAAAAACATGGACTTTTTAAAGGAAGTTGGTTGGCTGCTAAAAGAATTCTAAGTTGTCACCCGTGGGGAGGCAGCGGCCATGACCCGGTTCCTTAACCTCAGAGCTCCTTAAAAACTTAGCACTCCCTTTACAAATAAACCTAGGCATTCGCTATATTAGCAACAAACTATTAGACCATGCATGCATTAAACTTATTATGGAACCCCAACGAGACACTTTTTGAGCTGGGCGCCTTACAGATTAAATATTACAACTTACTTTGGATTGTAGCTTTCGCACTGGGCTGGTACCTCATGAAGCGTATTTTTTTGGACGAGAAAAAAACATTGGTCCAGCTAGACTCTTTGTTTATACACACCGTTCTTTCTACTATGTTGGGTGCCAGACTAGGCCATGTGTTTTTTTATGACTGGGCCTACTACAAAACCCACCTCATAGAAATTCTACTCCCTATTAGAGAAAGTGCCAAAGGCACCTTATTTGGACTCATTAGAGGCTATGAATTCACGGGTTTTGCAGGTCTAGCTAGTCACGGTGCCGCTATTGGAATTATTATTGGGCTGCTTATTTATATTAAAAAGAACCCTGAATTTAAATTGGTCTGGCTTTTAGACAGACTTGTAGTGCCTGTTTCTCTAGGGGCATTCTGTATTAGATTAGGTAATTTTTTTAACTCCGAAATTAATGGAAAAATAACCGATGCCTCATTTGTCTTTGCCACCAAATTCCTCAGAGATTCAGATGACATGCCAGCCTACAAAGCCCTTTCCATCACAGGAGAAAAAACCAGAGAAGCAGCCTACGCAGCCTTGGAAAACAACCCAGACTTTTCTAGCTATCTAGAAGCCATCCCCTTCAGGCACCCAGCACAACTCTATGAAGGAATTGGCTATTTAATACTCTTTGCTATTTTGTACTTTGTATTCTGGAATACACGTAAAAAAGAGCAAAGCGGTTTCTTATTTGGCACCTTCTTTGCCGTGCTGTGGTCTATAAGGTTTGTCGTAGAATTTGTAAAGAAAAGCCAAGGAGGCTTTGAAGAAAGCCTGGGCCTTCTCTCCACAGGGCAATGGCTAAGCATTCCCTTTATATTAATTGGGGTATGGTTTATGTTTAGATCTGCAAAAAATTAATGCTGCATAGAAGTAAAAAAGAGAAATAAAAAAAGCCACTCTGTCCGAGTGGCTTTTTTTATTTTGAAAAACTATTTGTAGTTTTCTTAATCCTCGGAATTAGACTCCTGTTTTTTATTAATACTCACCGCACCACCAAATTTATAACGTATGACTAACTCATGGGTGTTTGCTCTTAATGCTGTGCTAGAAGTTCGCTGTCCCATTTCATAGCCGTAACCAAAGTCTAAACTCTTCATGCCTTTAAACAATAACATGGCAGAAATATAATCGTTGTTACTCACCCCAACACCCAAGGCTATTTGTTTTTTGAGTTCTAATTGTGCCAAAGCTGTAATTTGATTAGGAGCGTCGGCTACCATTCTGTACAACACCATAGGTCTGAAAACAAAAGTTGAATTTAAAGTAATATTTAGTCCGGCAGATCCATAAAAATGAGGTCGGTCAGTAGCGGTAGTGGCAATCCCATTAGATTCCTTAAACCTCTTATTGTTGAGGAAATTAGGAACAGAAACACTCAAGAAATACTTGTCGGTTACCAGCTGAGCACCCACCCCAATAGCAGGATTTACATAGTTGTCTATATTTCCAAGAGACTCATTAGACTCTTGGGTAATTCTGTTGAGTTTATTGAGATCAATATTGTTAAAAATACCTCCAGCTTTAATACCCAAATATAATTTAGTGCCTTCAGACAACTGCAATTTATAGCTGTAGTCTACGGAAACCACACCCTGATTTTCTACGTATACCTGATCGGATAGATAACTAAACCCCCATGAAGCATTATTTTTCTCCTGGGTGTTATAAATAAAAGAAGTGGCTCTGGGTGCGTCTTCAATCCCAGCCCAAGCCGCTCTGTATCCAATACCTGCAAAACTGCCCTGAGTACCAGTAGCCGCTGGGTTGTACAAACTCATATTTTGTTCAAAAAACAAAAAATTGGGTTGTTGTTGGGCATGGCCGTAGGCAAACACCAATAAGAAAACCAGTAGGACTTTAAAACTTCTATACATTGCTTTATTTTTCAATTAAACTTTTCAAAAATACTATTTTATGCGGTATGAACATGATATTCAATTACCAATTCATATTTTTATGATATGGATCAAGAACCACAATTATTATTCATGGCAAGTCTGTATATTTTTGCAGGCCTCATGCACTTTATAAAACCAAAAATCTACCTCAGAATTATGCCTGCTTATTTGCCATGGCATAAAGAATTGGTGTTTTTAAGTGGCGTTGCAGAGGTTCTCGGTGGCTTAGGATTATTCTGGGTAGCCACCAAAAATTTAGCCGTTTATGGTATTATAGCCATGTTGGGCCTGTTTCTACTGGTACATTTTTATATGCTGAGCTCCCAAAAAGCGGCTTCTGGAATTCCCAGGTGGGTGCTTCTATGCAGAGTGCCATTGCAATTTGTGCTTATGTATTGGGCTTATTTACAATTGGTTTAATTTCTTTCTTACCTTTGTAAGGCTATGAAAAAAGAATTTACAGAAATTGAATTAGACCGCATTATAGAAATGGCTTGGGAAGATCGCACTCCTTTTGAGGCCATTACATTTCAGTTTGGGATCTCAGAACAAGAGACCATTGAGATCATGCGAAGAGAAATGAAGCCCTCCAGTTTTAGAATGTGGCGTGCTCGCGTACAAGGAAGGACTACCAAACACCGCAAATTAAGAGGGGAAGAAGTAGGTCGGTTTAAATGCAATATGCAGCGCCAAATAAGTGGCAATAAAATTTCTAAGAGATAGATAACTCCAACTTGAATATGATGAGTTGCAGCTACAAAACTGCTTAGGGCCTTCCCAACAGCTCATTGAGTAACTTAGCCAACCTGAGCCCACCTTTTTGAATCTGTTTTCTCATAGTAAGCGAATAGGTATACATATACTCATAACCTAGCTTTCCGTTTTCTGGAAGGTCATTATACAGGGTTTTGGTTATCTTGTGGCTGTCTTCCATCCAGTCTAAAGGCGTCCCGTCTTGGGTGCGTTTTATCTCCTTTTTAGAAAGCTTGGGCATTTCTTTGGCCAATTCTGTAAAACTCATACCATAACTCTCAATAATGTTGGAGTCCCATACCCGGTGTAGGTTGGTTTTTTGGCCAAACCAAGTGAGCTGAATATCATTACCTCCCCTATCTTCTTCCCTGCCTATATGCATAGGCTGATGCAAATCTCCAATAAAATGCACCAAGAGTTTTAGATGAAAAGCTCGGTCTTCCTTAGAAGCCTTAGCATCTCTAATGACATTTACACATTGCTGAATACCCTGAATAATATCGCCCTCTTTGTGGGCCTTTTCTATACCGTAAGTAGCCTCTAGAGGGAGGTTTACATAGTGCCAGGGATTGTATTTGCTATATTTCTTGTTAGACTTAATGTCGTCCCCAAAATTAGCAACCAAGGCTAAGGATGCTCCATCCAGTAATTTTTCAATGGCTTTACGGGTTTTGTGGGTTAGGTGGTCTTGGGCTATCTGTCCTACAGATCTGTGACCTGTTTTGCCCCAATCTTCTGCCAGGCTAAAAGTAGTTGTAAAAAGGGCTAAGGCTAAGAATAGATAATATTTCATTTGATATTTGATAAAAGTAAGGTCTGGAACTAAAAAATTGTTTCTATTCTGTGAAATTATAATTATTTAAAATATTAAAAGCTGTAAATTTGAAAAAACCACCAAGACCAACCAATGACCAAGTATTTATTTTCTTTTTTTTTCTGTCTGCCGCTACTTGTATTGGCTCAAGAAACAGAAAAAAAAATCTTTGTAAAATTAATTAACGAACCCATAGTTGTAGACGGAGATTTAAGCGAGCCTATTTGGCAGGAAGCCGGTGCAGCAGAAAATTTTCAGCAATATTTTCCATCAGATTCCATTTTAGCCAAGCAGCAAACCCAAATCAAAATGCTGTATGACAACAGCACCCTGTATTTAGGAGTAACTGTTTACAGCTCGGGAGACCAGTATATTATTCCCTCCTTGCAAAGAGACTTTAGAGCCGGAAACAACGACAATATTAGTTTCTTATTTGACACTTTTAAAGACGGCACCAATGCTTTTTTATTTGGCACCAATCCTTTAGGCGTTAGAAGAGAAGCCTTAATTACAGGGGGTGGTGCAGACCTCTCTGGTTTTACCACCTCTTGGGACGTGAAATGGCGTGGAGAAACCAAAATCGGAGACGGGTACTATACCGCAGAAATTGCCATCCCCCTAACCTCCTTTAAGTTTAGGGAAGGAGAAACTTCCTGGCGTTTTAACAGTTACCGTTTTGACATGCAAGAAAACGAGACCAGTACTTTTGCTAAGATTCCCCAAAACCAGCTCGTATTTAATTTAGCTTTTATGGGAGAAATGGTCTTTGAGGAACCTCTAGGCAAATCCAGAACTCCCTTGGCGCTTATCCCTTATGTAAATGGTCTTGCAAGCAGAGATTTTGACATTTCAGATTCAGATGCACAATATAAAGTAGGAGGAGATGCCAAAATAGCGGTAGGCAATGGTATGAATCTAGATCTCACTTTAAATCCAGATTTTTCCAATGTTCAGGTAGACAACGTAGTAACCAACCTCACCCGTTTTGAAATATCGCTCCCAGAGCGCAGACAATTTTTTATAGACAACAATGACTTATTTGGCAATTTTGGAAATGCCAGAGATGAGAATCCCTTCTTTTCCAGGCGTATAGGGCTGGCCACTAACAAGGATGGACAGACCATTGAAAATAGAATTATTGCAGGCATGCGGCTTAGCGGTAAACTTTCAGAAGATTGGCGCCTAGGTCTATTGAATATTCAGACTGATGAAGATCTAGAAAACGAAATTGCCAGCAACAACAATACCGTATTCTCCTTACAGAAAAAACTCTTTTCAAGATCTAATATTGGTGTGTTTTTTATTAATAGAGAAACATTCAAAGACTATGATTTTCAAGAGGACAATGACAAGTACAATAGGGTATTTGGAGTAGATTACAACCTAGCAAGTGCAGACAATAAGTGGGTAGGGAAGTTTTTTTTACATGGATCCATGACTCCTGAAGAAAGAGATCAAGAAAGTGCCGGAGGAGCAGAGCTTGTTTTTAACTCCCGCTACTTCAATATGGGATTGAGAGGCAATTATGTAGGCGAAGGATTTCAGTCAGATTTAGGTTTTGTGAGAAGAAAAGACATTATTGCAGCCAGACCTTTTGTAGAGCTAGCCTTTTGGCCCAAGAAAGGAAAAGTAAACAATCACAATCTCAGACTAAGCCCCAATGCCATATGGCGCCCAGGCTTAGATATGCAAAATACAGATTTTACTATGTTCAGTTCCTGGACTACCAAATACAGAAACCAAAGTGAAATTTCTGGAAGAATGTTTAACCGCTATACCTTCCTCACAGAGGAATTTGAACCTAGTGGTAAAGACAATGCAGTCCCCCTTCCTGGGAATGTGGGCTATCATTATACTTCCTTTGAAATTCGGTATCAATCAGACAGAAGAAAAGTATTTTCTTATTCCATAGAACCAGGATTTGGACAATTTTATGAAGGTCACAGAAATGTCATTGCTGGAAGCTTTAATCTAAGGTTACAACCCAAGGTAATAGTGGGCCTTCAATATGAGTACAACCAATTGAGAATGCCTAAACCTTATTCCAATACAGAAATCACAATCATAAGCCCCAGAGTAGACATTACTTTTAACAAATCTGTTTTTTGGACCACTCTAATACAATACAGCAATAGGAATGACAATTTAGGAGTCAACAGTAGGCTTCAATGGCGTTTTGCACCCCTCTCAGACTTATTTGTGGTTTATAATGACAACTACTTTGTTACAGATTTTGGACCTAAATTTAGATCTCTAAACTTAAAATTTACCTATTGGTTAAACATTTAGATATGCGCTACCACACGCTGTGTACAGACTTAGATGGCACCCTTTTGGCATTAAAAAACAGACCCTCAGATTTTACAGCTACAGTTTTTAAAAAATATGCTTCACAGATAAAAATAATATTGGTTTCTGCCAGAATGCCCTCTGGTATGAGATATATCCAAGAAACTTTGGGCATTTTAGACCAGCCAATCATCTGTTATAATGGAGCCCTTGTTATGCAGGGAGAACAGCTAATAAGCAGTTATACCATTCCGGTGAAACTCCTTAAAGAAGTAGCCACTATTTGTGCATTACACCAGATAGACATGGGGCTATACTCCTTTGACCAGTGGAGAGCACCTCGCCAGTCAGAACGGGTAACCAAGGAAGAATTTAACACCCAGACCCAAGTTGTTTTAGAGCCCACCCAGACCACCCTAGAAAGATGGGAGTTAGAGAACAGAGGGGGGCATAAAATTATGCTCATGGGGACCTATGCGTCTGCCAATTTGGTTCAGGAAATCTTAGAAAAAGAATTTAAAAACAAATTAGATATCTACCGCTCCAATGACACCCTAATAGAGATAAGCCCAGCTGGTGTAGACAAGCTCAAAGGCATTAAAGCACTTTTAGGACCAAAGACTTCTCTTTCAGGGGTCATGGCTTTTGGAGACAACTACAACGACATTTCTATGCTACAAGGAGTTGGCTTAGGTGTGGCTATGGAAAATGGGAGACCAGAGCTCAAGGAGATAGCAGACCTGCAGGCCAAAGCCTGTGCAGCAGACGGAGTCGCGCATTTTTTAGAACAATACTTTAACACAGAGATATGATAGAGGCAAACCCACTAATCACTCAAGACACCGTTGTTTTTGGTTTGCTAGCCGCTTGCCTGGGCTTGGTATTTTACACCAACCAATTGGCCCATCCTTTTTGGAAAAAACTGTATACCTATATTCCTGCTGTACTCATGTGCTACCTGCTCCCCTCTTTTTTGGTGAGTGGAGGGATTATTTCCGACGCACATTCCAATTTATACTTTATGGCCAGCAGATACCTCTTGCCAGCAGCATTGGTGCTCATGACTCTGAGCATAGATTTAAAAGCTATTGCCAACTTGGGGAGTAAGGCACTAATCATGTTTTTCACTGGCACTCTAGGTATTGTAATAGGAGGTCCTATATCTATTTTAATCGTCTCCTTGGTCTCCCCAGAAACTGTAGGCGGGAATGATTTTGACGCCATATGGCGAGGCTTATCTACCATAGCTGGAAGTTGGATAGGTGGCGGCGCCAATCAGGCTGCCATGTTAGAAATATTTCAGTACAATCCTGAAAAATACGGGGGTATGGTCCTCATAGATATTGTGGTTGCCAATGTGTGGTTAGCCATACTTCTCATGGGAGTTGGAAGAACCGAAAAAATAGACCGATGGCTCCAGGCAGACACATCATCCTTAAAAGCCCTAACAGAAAAAGTAACCAACTTTCAAAAAAAAGTAAATAGAATTCCTACGGTAAAAGACTTTATAATTCTGCTATCCCTAGCCTTTTCTGCAGTTGGATTTGCACACTTCTTTGGTGACTCTATTAGTATGTATCTGGAGACCCATGCCCCCTTTGTCCAGGACAAAAAAAGTTTTCTCTCCTTCCTAGGTTCTTCTTTCTTTTGGATGGTGGTAATTGCCACAACCATTGGTATAGCCCTGTCCTTTACCAAGGCTAAAAACTATGAAGGTGCAGGAGCCAGCAAATTAGGAAGCGTGTTTATTTATATTTTAGTAGCTACCATTGGAATGAAAATGGATTTAGGCCAAATATTTGACAATCCAGGCCTCATTGCCATTGGATTTATTTGGATTGGTATACACGCCGGACTACTCATTTTGGTTGCTAAGCTCATAAAAGCGCCATTCTTCTTTTTGGCCGTAGGGTCTCAAGCAAATGTAGGAGGTGCCGCTTCTGCTCCAGTTGTGGCTGCAGAATTTAGCCCTTCTTTGAGCTCTGTGGGGGTGCTTCTCGCCGTTGGCGGATACGTAGTAGGAACTGCAGGAGCACTATTCTGCGCTTATTTAATGGAAATAGCCTCTAATTTTTAATTTTATAGGGCATATTTTAAACAGAATATTCATCTTTGTCACAAAATAATACATCCATGAAAAACAGCTTGATAGCCCTGCTCTCTCTAGTTCTATTAGCAAACTGCACCTCAGAACCTTCAAAAAACACCATGATGGTTTCTGGAAACATCAAAGGCCTAAAAAAAGGAACCCTCTATTTACAACATATTCCAGATAGCACCCTAGTTGCTCTAGACTCAGTGGTTTTAGAAGGCTCTGGTGACTTTAGTTTTGATGTTTCATTAGATAGTCCAGAAGTCTTTTATCTATATTTAGATAAGAAGGATTTTAACGATTTAAACGACCGAATTACCTTTTTTGGAGAACCGGGTTCCATAAATATACAAACCAAGTGGAATAGCTTTGACATAGACCCAGAGATTACTGGATCTAAAAGCCAGGAAAAACTCATAGAATATCGCGGCATGATGTCTAAATTTAACATCGAAGAAATGCGCATTATGGAAGCTGCTTTTAAAGCCAGTAGCGAACAAAATAGCCAAGCCTTAGACTCTTTACAAAAGGCATCGGATAGAAATACGCTCCGGAGCTATTTATTCGCCCTGAACTACGCCATGAATAATGCAGACTCTTATGTAGCTCCCTATGTGGCCGTTACAGATGTTTCAGACGCCAATCCAAAATTTTTAGATTCTATATACAACAAGCTAAGCCCAGAGGTAGCAGCCTCTAAATACGGCAAACTTTTAGAAGCTCTTGTAAACTAATTTCAAAAAAAATCTATAAAAAAAGCCCCTACGAAGGGGCTTTTTTTATGATAAAATCTTAGCTTAAAATTAAGCAGATAGCTTATTTAGAGAAGTAACCAATTCAGTAGCTTTGGTTTCCAATTCTTTTTTCACTGATTTTAAGTGTGCAGGTCTGTTGTCTACTTTCTTTTCATTTACCTGAGCAATCAAGCTATCAAATGCTTCTATGGCGCTGTCAATTAAGGCAGAACCTTCTTTAGAATCTAAATTATTTGTAGCTGCCTCCCAAAGGTATACGGCCTCTATAATATCTCCTAATACGTAATTAATGTCTTTCTTTAAGTCTTTTATACTAGCCATAATGCTATATTTAAATTTTTGACAAAATTACATCTTTTAAACGAAATAGACCCTATAATTGTTTGATAAGCTATCCCTCCAAAGAAACCTCCAAGAAGATAGCGCTTTCGGGAGATGTAATTTCATAATGCCCAGAGCTCGCAGCCAATAAAATAGTTTCCCCATAGTTTAAGTCTTCTCTGCCATAAGCAGTGGCCACCTCTGCAGTTCCTTTAACACAAATAAGGATGATAAAACTTTCTCTAGGATCTATTATAGACTTGAATTTTCCCTGAACCTGAAGCTTTTTGGTTGTAAAATAGGGGCTTTTAACTATGGGACTAAGCGCATTAATTTTGGATTCATAAGCCCTTTTATAATCCTTTGAATGCTCAAAATGAAGTGCTGCCAAAGCCTCTTGGGTGTGCAATGGCCTTTTGTGACCATCTGCATTTGTTCTATTAAAATCATATACCCGGTAAGTGACATCGGATGTTTGCTGTATTTCTGCTAATAGTATACCCGCTCCAATGGCATGTATGGTTCCTGCTGCTATGTAAAAAGCATCTCCTTCTTTTACTTCATGCCGGTCTAAAATAGATAACAATACGTCTTTTTCCAAAGCGGCCTGGTAGCGCTGTTGGTCTACTCCCTCTTTGAAACCAACAATCAAAGCAGCCTCTGGCTCTGCTTCCATCACATACCACATTTCATTTTTTCCCTTAGAACCATGGCGTTTTTGAGCTAGATTATCCTCCGGATGCACCTGAATAGACAAATCTTGTGCAGCGTCTAAGAATTTTATTAAAATGGGGAATTCCTTACCAAATAGGCGAAGTACATTTTCTCCTAAAAGCGTTGCCCCATATTGGTCTATGAGCTCTTGCAAGCTCCTTCCTCCAAAGGCTCCATTTGAAACCAGTGACAATTGCCCAGGCACTCCAGACAACTCCCAGCTTTCGCCAATACCTAAATAAGATCCTTCTTTATGAAGGCTCGTTTTAAGCTTTTCTCCACCCCAGATACGCTCCTGAAGTATGGGGCTAAATTTTAAGGGGTATAAATCCATATTCTAAGAAGGGCCTTTGTAGGTTACAAAATTTCTTGGTGTTTCATATAAGACAACCTCTAAATCTTGACCGGTCTCTAAGTGGGGTTTTAAAAGATCCCATATCACAATGGCTATATTTTCTGCTGTAGGATTTAAATTTTTAAAGACTGGGACTTCGATGTTTAAATTCTTGTGATCAAAGGCGTCTTCTACCTGCTCCTTTATGAGGTCTTTAAGTACTTTAGCGTCCATGACATAACCAGTGTCTGGGTCTATGTCTCCTGTTACGCTTACAATTAACTCATAATTATGACCGTGAAAATTGGGATTATTACACTTTCCGAAGATGGTCTTATTTTTTTCTGCAGACCAATGGGGGTTGTGAAGTCTGTGGGCCGCATTGAAATGCGCCTTTCTGCTAATGGTTACTCTCATTGCTTTTTTTAGGAAAGGTACGCATAATATTTTTCAAAAATAATCTTAAACCACGGAGTATAGGTATCTGGGTGGTTTTGAATATCTTTTTTTACGTCTTCAGGGAGCATCCATTTCCAATTGGCAGCTTCCTTTGGGTTTAGGATAGGTTTGCCCTCATATGTGCCTTGCAATACATGGTCTAATTCATGTTCAGTAAGCCCATTTCCCATGTCTGCTTTGTATATAAAGGAGAACAAATGCTCTAAAGGGGCCTCAAATCCCATTTCTTCTTGTAGCCTTCTTTTTCCCGCAGCCAAATGAGCCTCCCCATCTCGTTGATGGCTACAACAGGTATTGGTCCAAAGACCAGGAGAGTGATACTTATCCAAGGCGCGTTGTTGGAGCATGATCTCTCCTTTTCCATTTTTTATAAAGACAGAGAAAGCCCTGTGAAGTACTGCTTTCTCATGGGCTTCTATTTTCTCCATCAGCCCAAGGGGCTCATCTTGCTCGTTTACGAGAACTACAAATTCTTTCATTGTTTAAAAATACATTCTTTATATATTTTTAGAAAGAGGAGTTGAAAAAGTTTTAAAAAATAAATCTAGGCTTATTGGTGCTGGCTTGGCTACCAAAGTTGTACCGAACCACAGCTTCTAAAGAGCCACTATTAAATAAATCTCTACCCAAAGAGGTAGCCGCTCTGTCATAGGAAATCCCCACAAACAACTGCTCAGAGGCCTGGTAGCCAACTAAACCACTTAGCGTCGCTTGTAAGCGATAAGAGAGACCCAGAGATAATTTATTTTTAAACATAGCAGTAGCAGAAACATCCATTTGTATGGGAGCCCCTTTAACTGCCTTTAATAAAATACTAGGTCTCAATATAAATTCTGGATCTATATCTAAAACCAAACCCGACACAAAATAATAATGCATTTTTTCTCTAGCTTCAGAAAAAGAAGAACGATCAAAATGTAAAGTCTCTAGAAAACTTGGAACGGAAAAACCAATAAAAAAATCATCTTGATAATACAAAATACCGGCACCAATATTAGGAGAAAACCTATTGTCTATATTCCTAGCCAATAGCGGGTCTGAGCCCAAACTGCTGTCTTGAGTTAGTAGATTATAATTAATGTCTAATAGATGGGCGCTGGCTTTAATTCCAAAATTGACAAATGAGTTCCCGGAAAGGGCAATTTTATATGAAAAGTCAAGATCAAAATAAGTTTCAGAAGTTGGACCAATTTTATCATTCACAATCCCTATTCCCACACTCAAATTATTCATTTTGATGGGAGCATTATAACTGATCATTTGAGTTTTTGGTGCTCCTTCTATCCCCATCCATTGCGATCTTAATAGGGCAACTATACTTTTCTCGCCAGATAAGCCTACAAAAGCAGGGTTATAAGACTGGGTGTTATACATAAACTGTGTATACTTTGCGTCTTCTTGTGCTATAAGCTCACAAGTACAATATAGGCTCAATAAATAATAATGAAACAGTAACAGATATAAAAAACCCTTTTTCATATGAAATTTTAAAGGTCATATAGAAAATTAGGGGAGTTATCAGAGATATTTACAAAATATGCCTCAAAGAGTTTTGAGCTAACTATTTGTATAAACTGTAGGCCTCAAGTAGTGTTGAAAATAGACGCTTAAATCATTTTCACCTCTATTTATTAAATATAACAAAAAAGTAAGATAAATACTACTAAATAGGTATTATTACATTCAAAGCATAGATATTCTATTAATGATTTTTTGAATAACACCTCTATTACAAACGCTCATAGAACGAAAATCGTTCTAATTTATAGTACTTTTGCCAAAATCGAATTCATGAGTTTAGCACAGGAAATAAACAAGAGAAGAACCTTCGGAATTATATCTCACCCAGATGCGGGAAAGACAACCTTGACAGAGAAATTACTGTTATTTGGTGGGGCCATTCAGGAAGCGGGAGCGGTAAAGAATAATAAGATTAAGAAAGGAGCTACCTCAGATTTTATGGAGATTGAGAGACAGCGTGGAATTTCCGTGGCTACCTCTGTGCTAGCTTTTATATACAGAGATAAAAAAATTAACATTCTAGACACCCCTGGGCACAAAGATTTTGCAGAAGATACTTTCAGAACACTTACTGCAGTAGATTCTGTAATAGTGGTCATAGATGTAGCTAAAGGGGTAGAGGAACAAACTGAAAAGTTAGTAGAAGTTTGTCGCATGAGAAATATTCCCATGCTGGTATTCATTAACAAGCTGGACAGGGAAGGGAAGGACGCCTTTGACCTTCTAGATGAAGTGGAGCAAAGACTAGGGCTCTCCGTAAGTCCGATGAGTTTTCCAATTGGAATGGGTTATGATTTTAAGGGTATTTATAATATTTATGAAAGTAATATTAACCTCTTTAGTGGGGATAGTAAAAAGAATATTGAAGACACCATAGCTATTAATGATCTAAACAGCCCTGAACTAGAAAAAATGGTAGGCACTAATCAGGCCTTAGAACTTAGAGAAAACCTAGAACTAGTAAGTGGCGTATACCCACCTTTTAACAAGGAAGCTTACTTAAAAGGAGAGCAACAGCCTGTATTTTTTGGATCTGCACTTAACAATTTTGGAGTACGAGAACTTCTGGATTGCTTTATAGATATTGCCCCCACACCAAGACCCAAAAAAGCAGAAGAAAGAGAGGTCTTACCTTCAGAAAAAGAGCTTACAGGATTTGTGTTTAAAATTCATGCGAATATGGATCCAAAGCACAGAGACCGTTTAGCTTTTATAAAAATTGTCTCTGGGACTTTTGAAAGAAACAAACCCTATTTGCATGTGAGACAAGGCAAAAAACTTAAATTTTCTAGTCCCAATGCATTCTTTGCAGAAAAGAAAGAAATTGTAGACATCTCCTATCCTGGAGACATTGTGGGTTTACACGACACAGGGCACTTTAAGATTGGAGACACTCTTACCGAGGGTGAAACACTTCACTACAAAGGCATTCCTAGTTTTTCACCAGAGCACTTCAGATACATTAATAATGCAGACCCCTTAAAGTCCAAACAACTTTTTAAGGGAATAGACCAACTGATGGACGAGGGAGTTGCACAACTATTTACCTTGGAACTAAACGGCAGAAAGATAATAGGAACCGTGGGTGCCCTCCAATATGAAGTCATTCAATACAGATTAGAACACGAATACGGTGCCAAATGTTCTTACGAAAACTTCCCAGTATACAAAGCCTGTTGGGTGGTACCAGAAGATAAAAACTCAGAGGAGTTTAAAGAATTTTCCAGAGTAAAGAGTAAGTTCTTAGCAAAAGACAAAAGAGGCCAATTGGTTTTCCTGGCAGACTCTGCCTTCTCTCTTCAAATGACACAACAAAAATACCCTAGCGTAAAACTGAGATTTACTTCAGAGGCTAATGATGATTAATTATAAGATACAGTTCTGATTTATCAAAAAAAATCCCGAACCATTTCGTTCGGGATTTTTTTTGTAGATTAAGCTTCACCAGCCGGTCCAAAATTAATGGGTAGGCTGGGTTGCTCGTAATCTTTAATGGTGCCGTGGGTATTTTCAAAACGCTGCACATTGTCGTGCAATGCCTTAAGTAGTTTCTTGGCGTGCTGCGGGGTTAGAATAATCCTGCTCTTCACCTTAGCCTTAGGGGCACCTGGCATGAGACTAATAAAGTCTACCACAAACTCAGAAACAGAATGATTTATCACAGCCAGGTTGGAATAGGTTCCCTCTGCTGTTTTCTCATCTAATTCTATGTTAATTTGGTTTTCCTTATCGCTCATGGGGTCTTATTAGAATTTTAAAGCCTCTTTTCTGGCTAAAATTTCATCGTACTCTTCTTTTGATCCTACCAATACCTTATCGTAAGCTCTCATACCAGTACCTGCTGGTATTTTGTGACCTACAATAACGTTCTCCTTCAGACCTTCTAGTCCGTCTACCTTACCGGCTACGGCAGCTTCATTTAACACCTTAGTAGTCTCTTGGAAAGAGGCTGCAGAGATAAATGATTTGGTCTGTAAAGAAGCTCTGGTAATTCCTTGTAAGATTGGCGTAGCTGTAGCAGCTACCGCGTCTCTTGCAGAAACAACTGCCTTGTCATTACGCTTAAGCAATGAATTCTCATCTCTAAGTGCTCTGGCAGAGACAATCTGACCTGGCTTTAAGTTTTCAGATTCACCAGCGTCTTCTACTACCTTCATTCCAAAAATACCGTCATTTTCTTTAATGAAGTCATCTTTGTGAATGAGTTGGTTTTCTAAGAAAATAGTATCTCCTGGATCTTGAACTCTAACCTTACGCATCATTTGACGTACCACTACTTCAAAGTGCTTGTCATTAATTTTCACCCCTTGTAAACGGTATACTTCTTGTACCTCATTTACTAAGTACTGCTGTACTGCAGAGGGTCCTTTAATGGCTAGAATATCTTCTGGCGTTATAGAACCATCTGAAAGGGCCATACCTGCTCTCACATAATCGTTCTCCTGAACTAAGATCTGGTTAGAAAGTTTAACTAGGTACTTTTTAACTTCACCGAGTTTAGACTCTATGATGATCTCGCGGTTACCACGCTTAATTTTTCCAAAAGAAACTACACCGTCTATCTCAGAAACTACTGCTGGGTTAGATGGATTTCTAGCTTCAAAGAGTTCTGTTACTCTTGGTAAACCTCCCGTAATATCTCCTGCTTTAGCAGATTTACGTGGGATTTTCACTAAGATTTTACCCTCTTTAATCTTCTCGTTGTCGTCTACCATAATATGTGACCCAACTGGAAGGTTGTAAGAGCGAAGCACTTCTCCTTTGGTATCTTTAATAAGGAGAGTTGGAATGAGTTTTTTGTTTCTAGATTCAGAAATTACTTTCTCTTGGAAACCTGTCTGCTCATCTATTTCTACCTGGTAAGTAACTCCTTGCTCAATATTTTCGTAAGCAATAGATCCTGTAAATTCAGATACAATAACACCGTTATATGGATCCCATGAACAAATCACGTCTCCTTTTTTCACTTTGGCGCCATTCTTAATATATAAGTTAGATCCGTAAGTAATGTTATTGGTACTTAGGGTAATTCCTGTTTTAGCATCTGACAACTTCACTTCAGAGGTTCTAGAAATAACAATATCTATGTCTTTTCCTTCTGCGTCCTGACCTTTTACTGTTCTAAGATCCTCAATGTCTGCTATACCGTCAAATTTGGCAACCAATTTGTTGTCCTCAGAAATGTTTCCTGCAATACCCCCAACGTGGAAGGTTCTTAGGGTTAACTGAGTTCCTGGCTCTCCAATAGATTGGGCGGCTACAACACCTACAGCTTCTCCTCTTTGTACCATTTTATTGGTAGAGAGGTTTCTTCCGTAACACTTACCACAAATTCCTTTATCTGCCTCACAAGTCAATGGAGAACGCACTTCTATTTTCTCTACTGGAGAGGCTTCTACGCGTTTCACATCTGCTTCTGAAATTTCTTGCCCTGCAGACAATAACAATTCTTCATTAAGTGGGTTGTATACATCGTGCAGAGACACTCGTCCTAGGATACGCTCTCCTAAGCTCTCTACCACTTCTTCGTTTTTCTTTAGAGACTCTACCTCAATACCTCTTAGTGTACCACAATCTTCTGTGTTAATGATCACGTCTTGAGATACGTCTACCAATCTACGGGTTAAGTAACCAGCATCGGCCGTTTTAAGGGCTGTATCGGCGAGTCCTTTACGAGCACCGTGGGTAGAAATAAAGTATTCTAAAATTGATAGTCCTTCCTTAAAGTTGGATAGGATTGGGTTTTCAATAATCTCCCCACCACCGGCAGTAGATTTTTTAGGCTTGGCCATCAGACCACGCATTCCTGTTAACTGACGAATTTGCTCTTTAGAACCCCTGGCTCCAGAATCTAGCATCATGTAAACAGAGTTAAACCCTTGCTGGTCTTCTCTAATACGTTTCATGGCCAATTCTGTAAGCATGGCGTTGGTAGAGGTCCAAACGTCAATCACCTGATTGTACCTTTCGTTATTGGTAATGAGACCCATATTGTAGTTGGTCATAATACCTTCTACTTGTCCATTGGCCTCTGCAATCATCTGGTGCTTCTCTGGTGGGATAATAATATCTCCTAAGCTAAAGGACAGTCCTCCTTTAAAGGCGAACTCATACCCCATAGTCTTTATTTTATCTAAGAAGTCTGCTGTTACTGGAACAGAAGTCACACTTAAAATATCACCAATAATATCTCTTAAAGATTTTTTGTTCAGTACCTGGTTCACATAACCAGCTGCCTCTGGAACTACCATATTAAATAAGACCCTTCCTACAGTAGTCTTAATAATTTGGTACACCAACTCACCTTCTTCATTAAAATCTTTGGCTCTTACTTTTATTCCTGCGTTTAAGGCTACTTTACCTTCGTTAAAGGCAATCACTACCTCTTCTGAAGAATAAAAAGTAAGTCCTTCTCCTTTTACAGGAACCTCAGGTGTAGAAACGCGCTCTTTAGTCATATAATACAGACCCAAGACCATATCCTGAGAAGGTACCGTTACCGGAGAACCGTTTGCTGGGTTTAAGATATTGTGAGAAGCCAACATTAACAATTGGGCCTCCAAAATAGCTTCTGGACCCAATGGCAAGTGAACCGCCATCTGATCTCCATCAAAATCTGCGTTAAAGGCAGTACACACCAAGGGGTGTAAACGAATGGCTTTTCCTTCTATTAATTTTGGTTGGAAGGCTTGTATTCCCAAACGGTGAAGAGTTGGGGCCCTGTTTAGTAATACAGGGTGACCTTTAAGTACATTCTCAAGAATGTCCCAAACCACCGGCTCTTTTTTATCTATGATTTTCTTGGCAGATTTAACCGTTTTTACAATCCCGCGCTCAATGAGCTTACGGATTACAAATGGCTTGTATAGCTCTGCAGCCATATCTTTTGGCAAACCACACTCAAATAATTTCATTTCTGGCCCAACCACAATTACCGAACGGGCAGAGTAATCTACACGTTTACCCAATAGGTTTTGACGGAAACGCCCTTGCTTTCCTTTTAAAGAATCCGAAAGCGATTTAAGAGGTCTGTTAGACTCCGTTTTAACAGCAGAAGCCTTACGGGTGTTGTCAAATAAAGAATCTACAGATTCCTGAAGCATACGCTTCTCGTTTCTCAAGATCACCTCAGGGGCTTTAATTTCCACCAAACGCTTTAAACGGTTGTTACGGATAATTACCCTACGGTATAAGTCATTGAGATCAGAGGTGGCAAAACGACCCCCGTCTAGCGGCACTAAAGGTCTTAGTTCTGGCGGAATAACAGGGATCACTTTCATGATCATCCACTCTGGCTTGTTTTCTCTATTTTCTTGAGACTCTCTCAGAGACTCTACCACCTGAAGGCGTTTTAAGGCCTCCATTTTACGCTGCTTAGAAGTTTCTGTGTTGGCCTTGTGTCTAAGCTCATAAGAAAGGCTATCTAAGTCTAGACGAGACAAGATGTCTATCAAACACTCTGCCCCCATCTTAGCGATAAACTTGTTAGGGTCTGAGTCATCTAAATATTGGTTTTCTACCGGAATAGACTCTAAAATATTGAGATATTCTTCTTCCGTTAAGAAATCCATCTTCTGGAGTTCTTCCCCTTCTGGTCCTTTGGCAATACCAGCTTGTATAACTACATAGCGCTCGTAGTATATAATCATGTCTAATTTCTTAGACGGCAAACCTAAAAGGTATCCTATTTTGTTTGGGAGAGAACGGAAATACCAGATGTGTGCTACAGGAACCACCAAATTAATGTGTCCTACTCGGTCTCTACGTACTTTTTTCTCTGTAACCTCTACCCCACAACGGTCACATACAATACCGCGGTAACGTATTCTTTTGTACTTACCACAGGCACATTCGTAGTCCTTGACAGGGCCAAAAATACGCTCACAGAAAAGTCCGTCACGCTCTGGCTTGTGGGTTCTGTAGTTAATGGTTTCAGGCTTTAAAACTTCTCCTCTAGAAGCGCTCAGAATAGATTCTGGAGACGCCAGTCCAATGGAAATTTTATCAAACCTTTTAACAGTGTTATTATCTTTTTGTCTAGCCATAACAATATGGTGCTACTAATTAAAAATGTGTATTAACAATAATCCTCAAGAATGTATCTTGTTACTCCTCCAATCTAATGTCCAAACCTAATCCCTTAAGTTCGTGCATAAGTACATTGAAAGACTCTGGCAATCCTGGCTCTGGCATGGTTTCTCCTTTTACGATAGACTCGTAGGTCTTAGCCCTACCAATCACGTCGTCAGATTTTACCGTGAGGATCTCTCTCAGTGTGGCAGAAGCTCCATAGGCCTCAAGTGCCCATACTTCCATCTCACCGAAACGCTGCCCTCCAAACTGTGCCTTACCACCAAGTGGCTGCTGTGTAATAAGAGAGTATGGTCCAATAGAACGCGCGTGCATTTTATCGTCTACCATATGCCCTAATTTAAGCATGTATATGACCCCAACTGTAGCTGGCTGATCAAATCTTTGACCCGTACCCCCATCGTAGAGGTAAGTATGGCCAAACTGTGGAATTCCTGCCTGCTCCGTGTATGCGTTAATTTGTTCTATACTCGCTCCGTCAAAAATTGGCGTGGCGTATTTGTTACCCAATTTTAAACCAGCCCAACCTAGAACAGTTTCATAGATCTGACCAATATTCATACGAGAAGGTACCCCTAATGGGTTTAACACGATGTCTACCGGTGTTCCGTCTTCTAAGAAAGGCATGTCTTCATGACGTACAATTCTAGAGACAATACCTTTGTTTCCGTGACGTCCCGCCATTTTATCTCCAACTTTCAGTTTACGTTTCTTGGCTACGTATACCTTAGCCAATTTCATAATACCTGCTGGCAGCTCATCCCCCACTGAAATGGTAAACTTATCTCTTCTCAGGTTTCCTTGAAGGTCATTGAGTTTAATCTTGTAGTTGTGTAATAAGTCTGCTATAGAACTGTTGGTGGTCTTGTCTGTAGTCCAGCTTCCGCCTACTAGGTGGGCAAAGTCGTCTACAGAGTTTAACATTTTTAAGCTGTACTTCTTACCTTTTGGCAATACTTCTTCTCCCAAGTCATTTAAAACACCCTGAGATGTTTTTCCATTGACCAATGAGAATAACTTTTCTACCAAAATATCCTTGAGCTGTTGGAATTTCACTTCGTAGTCCAGCTCTAGCTTGTTAATAGCCTCTTTATCTTCAGAGCGCTTGCGCTTGTCTTTTACAGATCTCGAGAACAACTTCTTATCTATCACAACCCCTCTTAATGACGGAGATGCTTTTAAAGAAGCGTCTTTTACGTCTCCTGCTTTGTCCCCAAAGATGGCACGTAATAATTTCTCTTCTGGTGTAGGATCTGATTCTCCTTTTGGTGTGATTTTACCAATCAAAATATCGCCAGGTTTCACCTCGGCTCCAATTCTGATCATTCCATTTTCATCCAAGTCTTTGGTAGCCTCTTCTGAAACATTTGGAATATCATTGGTGAGCTCTTCAGCCCCCAATTTGGTATCTCTTACCTCTAAGGAGTATTCGTCTACGTGAATAGAAGTAAAAATATCTTCTCTTACTACTTTTTCAGAAATTACAATCGCGTCTTCAAAGTTGTAACCCTTCCATGGCATAAATGCCACTTTAAGGTTTCTACCCAAGGCCAATTCCCCATTTTGAGTAGCATAACCTTCACACAATACCTGACCTTTAACTACCTTATCTCCTTTTTTAACAATAGGCTTGAGGTTAATAGAAGTCCCTTGGTTGGTTTTTCTAAACTTCACTAAGTCATAGGTCTTAGAGTCTTCTTCAAAACTCACCAACTTATCGTGCTCAGAACGCTTGTATTTTATCGTTATTTTTTGAGCGTCTACATATTCAATTACTCCTTCACCCTCTGCATTGATAAGAACTCTAGAGTCTGCAGCAACCTGCTTTTCTAAACCAGTTCCCACAATTGGAGATTCAGGTCTAAGCAATGGTACCGCCTGACGCATCATGTTAGATCCCATCAGGGCACGGTTGGCGTCATCATGCTCCAAGAATGGAATTAAAGAAGCAGAGATAGAAGCAATCTGGTTAGGAGCCACATCTGTATAGTGTACCTCAGAAGGGTCTACCACAGGGAAATCTCCCTCTTCTCTGGCAATGACCTTATCTGCGTCTATGGTACCGTCTTTTTTCTGTACAATGTTGGCCTGAGCAATTTTCATGCCTTCCTCCTCTTCTGCACTTAGGTACTGGTATTCTGCGGTGTCTACCTTTCCTTTAGTTACTTTTCTATATGGAGTCTCTAAGAAGCCCATCTGGTTTACCTTGGCATATACAGCCAAAGATGAAATAAGACCAATGTTAGGTCCTTCAGGAGTTTCAATAGGACACAATCTTCCGTAGTGTGTATAATGCACATCACGTACCTCAAATCCGGCACGCTCTCTAGAAAGACCTCCTGGCCCAAGGGCCGATAACCTCCTCTTATGCGTGATCTCTGCCAATGGATTGGTTTGATCCATAAACTGAGACAGCTGGTTGGTTCCAAAGAAAGAGTTAATCACAGAAGACAAAGTCTTCGCATTAATCAAATCTATTGGAGTAAATACCTCGTTGTCTCTCACATTCATTCGCTCTCTGATGGTTCTGGCCATTCTGGCAAGACCTACACCAAATTGCTGTGATAACTGCTCTCCAACCGTACGAACACGTCTGTTAGAAAGGTGGTCAATATCATCAATTTCTTCTTTTGAGTTTATAAGCTCAATTAAGTATTTAATAATGGTAATGATATCTTCTTTGGTAAGCACCTGCTTGTCCATTCCAATATCAAGACCTAGTTTTTTATTCATTCTGTAACGACCTACGTCTCCAAGGTTGTAACGCTGGTCTGAAAAGAATAATTTATCTATGATACCTCTAGCCGTTTCTTCATCTGGCGGCTCTGCATTACGAAGTTGTCTGTAGATATGTTCTACCGCTTCTTTTTCAGAGTTGGTAGGATCTTTTTGTAGTGTATTGTGAATGATAGAATAGTCAGAGGCTCCTGTGCTTTCTTTGTGAAGTAAGATGGTTTTTACATCTGCCTCCATAATTTCTGCAATGTGCTCCTTTTCAAGAACGGTATCTCTGTCTAAGATAATTTCATTTCTTTCAATAGAAACTACCTCACCAGTGTCTTCATCTACGAAGTCTTCATGCCAAGTATTTAATACCCTAGCCGCTAACTTTCTGCCTAATACTTTTTTAAGTCCAGCATTAGAAACCTTAACTTCCTCTGAGAGATCAAAGATTTCTAAAATGTCTTTGTCGCTTTCAAACCCAATGGCTCTAAACAAAGTGGTTACTGGTAATTTTTTCTTTCTATCAATGTATGCGTACATCACGCCATTGATATCGGTAGCAAACTCTATCCAAGACCCTTTGAAAGGAATTACTCTGGCAGAGTATAATTTAGTACCGTTTGCGTGGAAAGATTGCCCAAAGAACACCCCTGGAGAACGGTGTAACTGAGACACAACCACACGCTCTGCTCCATTGATCACAAAAGTCCCACTGGGAGTCATGTAAGGAATAGTTCCTAAATATACATCCTGTACAATGGTCTCAAAATCTTCGTGCTCTGGATCTGTACAGTACAACTTAAGTCTGGCTTTTAAAGGCACACTGTAAGTTAAACCTCTTTCAATACACTCTTGGATAGAATATCTAGGTGGATCTATGAAATAGTCAAGAAATTCTAAAACGAATTGATTTCTGGTATCTGTAATTGGAAAGTTTTCCATGAAGGTGTTGTACAATCCTTCATTGCCCCTCTCGTCAGATTTAGTTTCTAATTGGAAAAAATCCTGAAACGATTTAATCTGAATGTCTAAGAAATCCGGGTAGTTCGGAATGTTCTTAGTGGATGCAAAATTTATTCTCTCAGTCTGATTTGTGAACATCAATAGACAAATTTTTGAATGTGAATACTATGCGTGGGTGGTATACCACTTGATATACCTTATATAAAAAGGCTTAGGTCTAGCCACAAAAAGTGGAAAGACCTAAACCAATAGTGCTATTGTTGTATGCTATTACTTAAGCTCAACCTTTGCTCCTGCTTCTTCCAATGATTTCTGAATTCCTTCTGCTTCATCTTTAGAAACACCTTCTTTAACAGCTTTTGGAGCGCTGTCTACGATGTCTTTAGCTTCTTTTAAACCTAAACCAGTTAGTTCTTTAACTGCTTTTACAACAGCTAATTTAGAAGCACCAGCATCTGTAAGGATTACATCAAATTCTGATTTTTCCTCAGCAGCAGCGGCGTCTCCACCAGCTCCACCAGCAGCAACTGCAACTGCAGCAGCAGCAGGCTCAATACCGTACTCATCTTTTAAAATAGTAGCTAACTCATTTACTTCTTTTACTGTAAGGTTAACTAATTGTTCTGCGAAATCTTTTAATTCTGCCATTTTTCTATCGTTTTAATAAAGTTTTAAAATATAATTGTTAAAGTGCGTTCTGTTTATCTTTCAGAGAGGGTTTTAATAATCCCTGCTAATTTTCCGCCACCAGATTTTAATCCAGAAATTACGTTTTTAGCTGGTGATTGGAGTAATCCAATAATGTCGCCAATAACTTCTTCCTTAGACTTAATGTTCACTAGTGCGTCTAATTGAGCGTCTCCTACATAAATTGCTTCTTCAATGAAAGCCCCTTTTAAAATAGGCTTATCAGAGCTTTTTCTAAAAGTTTTAATAAGCTTTGCAGGTGCATTACTTACCTCAGAAAACATTAAAGAGGTGTTCCCCTTTAATACCTCTGGCAACTCTCCAAACTCTTTTTCAGAAGCTTCCATTGCTTTTGCAAGCAAGGTATTCTTAACTACAGACAACTTGATGTTTGCTTTAAAACAAGCCCTTCTTAAGTTAGACGTTGTTTCCGCATCCAAACCAGAAATATCTGCTAAATAAATAGTAGCATTTTCTGAAAGCTGTGAAGTTAAATCCTGTATAACGGTTAATTTGTCTTCTCTTGTCATAATATAAATTTTAAAGAAGCCTTATACTGCTTTGGCGTCTAGTTGAACACTTGGGCTCATGGTACTTGACATGTAAATACTCTTTACATAGACCCCTTTAGCGGCAGTAGGTTTAAGTTTGTTAAGGGTGTCTAATAATTCTTTGGCGTTGTCTGCAATTTTATCTGCAGAGAAAGAAACCTTTCCAATAGCCGCGTGAACAATACCCGTTTTGTCTACTTTAAAATCTATCTTACCAGCTTTTACTTCTGTAACCGCTTTAGCTACGTCCATAGTTACTGTTCCCGTTTTTGGGTTAGGCATTAAACCTCTAGGTCCTAAAACACGACCTAATGGACCTAATTTACCCATAACGCTTGGCATAGTGATGATCACATCTACGTCTGTCCAACCGCTTTTAATTTTATCCAAATACTCATCCAAACCAACATAGTCTGCACCAGCTGCTGTAGCTTCTGCTTCTTTGTCTGGAGTTACTAAAGCAAGAACTTTTACGTCCTTACCTGTTCCGTGTGGTAGGGTAACTACACCACGAACCATCTGATTTGCTTTTCTTGGATCTACTCCCAATCTCACTGCGATGTCTACAGAGGCATCGAATTTAGAGTTTGTGATTTCTTTTACTAGTGCAGAGCCCTCTTCTATAGAATACAATTTATTCTTGTCAATCTTAGAAAGCGCTTCCTTCTGCTTTTTTGTTAATTTTGCCATTGTAATTGCTTTAAGATATTAGAAAGGTTTTGTCCCTGAAACTTTTAAACCCATAGATCTAGCAGTCCCTGCAACCATACTCATAGCAGAACCAATTGTAAACGCATTTAAGTCTACCATTTTGTCCTCTGCAATAGTTTTAATTTGATCCCAAGATACACTTGCTACTTTTGTTCTGTTAGGTTCGCCAGATCCTTTCTTAATCTTAGCTGCCTCCATCAATTGAACTGCCGCCGGCGGTGTCTTTACAATAAAGTCAAATGACTTGTCTTTGTATACCGTGATAGCAACAGGCAAAACCTTGCCCTGTTTGTCCTGTGTACGCGCATTAAATTGCTTACAGAACTCCATGATGTTAACACCGGCAGCACCTAAAGCGGGTCCAACCGGTGGCGACGGATTCGCTGCACCTCCCCTAACTTGTAGTTTAACTACTTTACTTACTTCTTTTGCCATTGTTTAAAATTAAATTAAAGGTGCTTTAATGGAAGCAACACCCCTTTTATGTAACAGTTTAATTATACTTTTTCTACTTGCATATAACTGAGTTCCAATGGTGTCTTTCTACCAAAGATTTTCACCATCACTTCTAGCTTACGCTTTTCTTCATTTACTTTTTCTACAGTACCATTAAAACCATTGAAAGGCCCGTCTATCACCTTAATGGTTTCTCCACTCGTGTAAGGAATGGCAGCCATATCTGTATTTACAGTAAGTTCGTCTACTTTACCTAACATTCTATTCACCTCTGCTTTTCTAAGCGGAACAGGATCTCCTCCCTTAGTCTCCCCAAGAAAACCAATCACATTGGTAATAGAACGAATAATATGCACCATCTCACCACCTAAATTGGCTTTGATCATGATATATCCTGGAAAGTATACTTTTTCTTTATTAAGCTTCTTACCGTTTCTGATTTGAATCACATTTTCTGTAGGCACCAAAACATCTTCTAGGTAATCCCCAAAACCAAGTCTAGAGACTTCAGTTTCAATATACCCTTTAATCTTGTGTTCTTGGCCGCTTACCGCCCTAACCACATACCATTTTTTTTCTAAAATCTCTGCCATGAATGCGGATTAGTTAAGGATGTTATTAAAGTAAAGCTGAATGGCTTCATTAAAAACGCTATCTACGCCCCATGTTGCCAAAGCAAACAAAATAGAAAAGACAGCAACCACTACCATTAGATTAGAAGACTCTGATCTAGAAGGAAGCGTTACGTTGGTCTTTAATTCTTCAAAAGATTCTTTAATATATGTGAACATGCGGTTTATTTTATTTCATTAACGCACGGGAGGAGAGACTCGAACTCCCGACACCTGGTTTTGGAGACCAGTGCTCTACCAACTGAGCTACACCCGTATTAAGGACAAAAACAATGTCCTTGTATTTTATATGTAAAGGCATCTGCCTTTAAGGGCAGACACCTTACAATAAATAATCTTACAAAATTAGTCTAAGATTTCAGTTACCTGACCTGCACCTACTGTTCTACCACCCTCACGGATAGCAAAACGTAGACCAACGCTCAATGCGATTGGAGATAATAAATCTACAGTTATTGTCAAGTTATCACCAGGCATAACCATTTCAACTCCGTCAGGTAAGTTAATAGTACCTGTAACATCTGTTGTTCTTACGTAGAACTGAGGACGGTAGTTGTTGTGGAATGGCGTGTGACGTCCACCTTCTTCTTTTTTAAGAACGTAAACCTCTGCCTTAAATTTAGCGTGTGGCTTAACAGAACCTGGCTTACAGATTACCATACCTCTTTTGATATCCGTTTTTTCAATACCTCTTAACAAGATACCTACGTTATCTCCAGCTTCACCTCTATCAAGGATCTTACGGAACATCTCTACTCCAGTAATGGTGGAAGCCAGTTTCTCAGCACCCATACCAATAATATCTACAGCGTCTCCAGTATTGGCAACACCAGTCTCAATACGACCAGTTGCAACAGTACCACGACCTGTAATCGTAAATACATCCTCTACTGGCATTAAGAAATCTTTATCTACATCACGAGCAGGCAACTCAATCCAGTTGTCTACAGCTTCCATAAGCTCCATAACAGTGTCTACCCACTTTTGCTCACCGTTCAACGCACCAAGTGCAGAACCAGCAATAACAGGACCATTATCTCCATCATATTCGTAGAATGATAATAATTCTCTGATTTCCATTTCAACAAGCTCTAACAACTCAGCGTCGTCTACCATGTCTACTTTATTCATGAAAACAACGATTCTTGGAATACCTACCTGGCGTCCTAATAAGATGTGTTCTCTTGTCTGTGGCATAGGACCATCAGTTGCAGCAACCACCAAAATAGCACCGTCCATTTGAGCAGCACCAGTAACCATGTTCTTTACATAATCCGCGTGACCAGGACAGTCTACGTGAGCGTAGTGACGGTTAGCTGTAGAATACTCTACGTGTGATGTGTTAATAGTGATTCCTCTTTCTTTTTCCTCTGGAGCGTTGTCGATAGAATCGAAACTTCTCATTTCAGAAAGTCCTGCATTTGCCAAAACAGTAGTAATAGCAGCAGTTAATGTAGTTTTACCGTGATCTACGTGTCCAATGGTACCAATATTTAAGTGCGGTTTGGAACGATCGAAAGTTTCCTTTGCCATGTGTAATTAATTTTAATCTTAGTTTATATTAGTGTACAATTTATTCGCTGTTATTGAGCCAATGACGAGATTTGAACTCGTGACCTCTTCCTTACCAAGGAAACGCTCTACCCCTGAGCTACACCGGCTTTAAAAGTTACCTAAGCAAC
The DNA here is from genome assembly GCA_022239325.1 of Flavobacteriaceae bacterium LSUCC0859. Taxonomy (GTDB): domain Bacteria; phylum Bacteroidota; class Bacteroidia; order Flavobacteriales; family Flavobacteriaceae; genus MAG-120531. The sequence continues at coordinate 367,444 of JAKOGP010000001.1, forward strand.
TTTAGTTCCATCATACTCAAAGCCTAAAAGACACCCCAGCATAAGCCAAAGTGTCTGCAAGTTAATTTCTTAACTGCTGCCCGCTATTTTAGAGAATTTAAATTCTCTAAAATTTAGAGCGAGAGACCGGGTTCGAACCGGCGACATTCAGCTTGGAAGGCTGACGCTCTACCAACTGAGCTACTCTCGCATTCTTTAAAATATAAAAGCTTTTTAAAGCGATTGCAAAATTACAATTTAAATTGGAATTAAAAAATAATTTTGAAAAGTTGTGGGGAGAGCAGGATTCGAACCTGCGAAGACGTAGTCAGCAGATTTACAGTCTGCCCTCGTTGGCCGCTTGAGTATCTCCCCAAAAGCTTTTTAATATGCAAAGAACTTATAAAAAAACCAGTCTAAGACTGTTTTTTTTGAGCCGATAGAGGGACTCGAACCCACGACCTGCTGATTACAAATCAGCTGCTCTAGCCAGCTGAGCTACATCGGCTTTTTAGTACTTTTTAACTCAATAAAAAGTCCGCTTTTTCAAACGGACTGCAAATGTAGATATTTATTTATCTATTCAAAACAATTTTGAATAATTTTTTATTTTTTTTTCAATACTTAGCTTTTTCGCTTTTCCTTGAGCTTTACTATAGCTCTTTCAGCAGCGTCACAAGCAGTGTCAATAGCCTCTTCAAAGCTCTTACACTGTTTCTTTACCACCACAGAATCTTTGGGTACATGCACCTTTATTTCTGAAATTTTATTCTCTTTTACACTGGTATTCTCCACCTTTAAATACACATCTACATCTATAATTTGATCATAAAATAAAGAGAGTTTTTGAACGCGCTGTTCTAGGAATTCGATCAGAGAAGCGTCTGCGTTAAAATTTACGGTTTGCGTGTTAATCTTCATAGGTTGAGATTTAAGAATTAATACTATGACTTTTTGTTTCTTGGGTGAGACTCCAAGTAGGCTTTTTTTAGACTAGCTATACTGTTGTGCGTGTAGACCTGAGTAGAAGCCAAGCTAGAATGTCCCAATAACTCTTTAACTGCCTGCATACTCGCCCCCTGATTTAGCAAATGCGTAGCAAAGGTGTGCCGGAGCACGTGCGGGCTTTTCTTTATCTTGGTAGACACCTCACTAAAATAGCGATTTATAAGCCTATAAACAAAGGTTTCGTAGAGTTTTTTGCCAGATTTTAATAGAAAAAAATAGGTTGGATCTAAAGGCTCGGTTAAGGCAGACCTCAACGATAAATAATCAGTAATTAATGGAATAAGTCTGGGTAACAATGGAATAATTCGTTGCTTATTTCGCTTACCAAGCACCTTTATTAGCCTATTTTCTATGTCTACATCTACTAATTTTAATGAGATGAGCTCTGCCCTTCGCATCCCTGTTGTGTATAACATCTCAATGACTAAGGAATCCCTACAACCCTCAAAATCGTTTGAAAAAACCGGCGCAGACAACAGATCGTTCATTTCGATTTCCGAAAAAGGCATCGCGATAGCCTGCTTAGACTTTAATCTTCGGTGGAACTGCAGCGGGTTTTTTTCTATACTGCCTACCTTTAGCAAATAGGCATAAAAGGCTTTTAATGAAGATGTTTTTCGGTTTATCGTAGCATTTTGAAGCCCTAGATCTGCCAAACTAACCACCCAAGATCGTATCATCCCATAATGTGCTTCTTCTAGAAGATCTGTTTCGAAGGCATGGACCATAAAGTCTTTAAAATCCAATACATCTTTCTCATACGCACTGATGGTATGCTTAGAATATTTTTTCTCAACTTTTAAATAAGAAATAAAATGGACTATTGACATAATTTAAAAGTAACTAAATCTGTTACCATTTCATAAATCATTAAACAAAAAAAGCCTCGTAAGATTACGAGGCTTTTACATATGATAGTTAAACTACTATAGTTCTTCTTGATCTCTTAGACCTTGAATATAAGCAGCTTTTTGAATCTGTGCTCTTTTCACTACAGAGGGTTTGTTAAACTGCTGACGCGATCTCAATTGACGCATAGTTCCAGTTCTGTCAAATTTTCTCTTAAAACGCTTGAGCGCTCTATCGATGTTTTCTCCTTCTTTTATTGGTATAATTAACATGGGCAATAACCTCCTTTCTTTGTGATTTTTAAGTGGGCAAATATAATGCTATTTTAAGTACCCGCAACTATTATTTCAAAATATTTCTAGCAATAACCAATTTCTGAATTTCTGTGGTGCCTTCTCCAATAGTACAAAGCTTCGCGTCTCTGTAAAATTTTTCAACTGGGAAGTCTTTAGTGTATCCATAGCCACCAAAAATTTGAACTGCCTCATTAGCTACTTTAACACAAACCTCAGAAGAATACATCTTAGACATCGCACTCAACTTGGTCATGGGCCTTCCTGCGTTTTTCAGAAAAGCTGCCTTGTGTAGCATCAGTTCCGAAGCTTCAATTTCCGTAGCCATGTCTGCCAATTTAAAAGAAATTCCTTGAAAGGAACTAATAGGCTTACCAAATTGAACTCTTTCTTTTGAATATTTTAAAGCAGCCTCATAAGCACCCTTAGCAATGCCTAAAGACAGGGCACCTATAGAAATTCTGCCACCGTCTAGTATTTTCATAGATTGAATAAATCCATCTCCTACTTCTCCTAGAACAGCCTCATCTGTAAGCACACAATTATCAAAAATAAGCTCTGCGGTTTCACTGGCACGCATACCCAATTTATTCTCTTTTTTTCCACTAGAGAAGCCTGGTGTACCACACTCCACTACAAAGGCAGTCATGCCATGACTGTCTCCCTTTTCTCCAGTACGGGCAATTACAACAGCAATGTTCCCGCTCTTCCCATGGGTAATAAAATTTTTTGCTCCATTAAGCACCCAATGGTCCCCTTTTCTTACTGCAGTAGTATTCATTCCTCCAGCATCAGAACCCGTATTGTGCTCTGTAAGACCCCAGGCCCCTATCCATTCTCCAGAAGCCAATTTGGGTATCCACTTGGATTTCTGTGCTTCAGATCCAAAACTCAAAATATGATTAGTACACAGCGAGTTATGTGCAGCTATAGACAAACCTATGGAAGGGTCTACCTTTGAAATTTCTTCTATTATAGCTATGTATTCATGATACCCCAATCCAGAACCTCCTAGCGATTCGGGAACTAAAATGCCCATAAATCCAAGAGCTCCGGCCTCCTTAAGTACGTGCACTGGGAATTCTTGACTTTCATCCCACTGGCTTACATAAGGACCTATGTGTTGGGCTGCAAAAGATTTGGCTGCCGAAGCCACCATCTGTTGTGTCTCGGAATAATCAAAATTTATATCTAAAGTTTCTGTAATCATAGCAACTAATTATAACTCAAATATAATTGAATTATATGGATTTTATCGGGTGGAATTTCAATAATGTTTAATATTTCATCAAAATTACTAAACAAACCGTTTCTAGCCCTGTGTTTAACAATAATTTCACTCATTTCTTTACTTATAAACGGCACTCTTGACAATTCATAAGCTGTAGCAGAATTCACGGAAATAAGATCAATATCTGGCATAGAAATCACCAGGAATTGTTTTTTAATTCTCCCTACCACCAAACTATCTAAGCCATATACCTCATACAGTTGGTCCATATGAACAAAACCGCCAATAGCGTTTCTGTACGCAACTATTCTTTTGGATAAAACTGGGCCTACCCCATAAATAGATCTCAAAGCAAAATCAGAAACTTCGTTTATGTCTTTTTTAATTGGGCTTATAACAGCTTTTTGGGCCCCTTTGTTGGGTCTAGCAAGCTTCTCAGTTTTTAGGCTTGTCTTAGGGATAGAGTCAAAGAGATGCGGGGGCACAGGCTCAAAAAAATTCAAATCTTCATAAGCAGATTGTGAGCTATAGAAATAAAAGAATAACTGACCCAAAAATATTATCACGAAAAAAAACAAAAACCCCTTACGCTTAAACTGTTCTGAGACGTAAAGGGTTTTTTTATTTTTCATAGGGTCATAGCTTAGTTCACAGCATATTAAACCCTAACACCAAGACACTACGCGCCTTGCTTACTAGCTTTAATATCTGTGGTATATTTTTTTAATTCAGCCCTTACTTTTGGAAACAAGAACAACAAGCCTATCATATTGGGGAATACTAGCGCCAATATCATGGCGTCTGAAAATTTAATCACAGCGTCCAAAGTAGCAGCCGCTCCAATTACAACAAAAAGCAAGAATAAAATTTTGTAAGCCGTGTCTGCTGCTTTACCTCTACCAAATAAAAATTTCCAAGATTGTAGTCCGTAATAAGACCAGGAGATCATGGTGGAAAAAGCAAATAGAATAATGGCTATAGTAAGTACATATCTAAAGCCTGGTATCACAGAATCATAGGCCATAGAGGTAAGGTCTACTCCACCCACATAAGTGCCACTCTCATTCAAAAGAACGGTACTTCCAACTGCATTACCATAGTCAAAAGCTCCTGCATCCATATTAAAGAATATAATAACCAAGGCAGTCATGGTACAAATCACCACAGTGTCTATAAACGGCTCTAAAAGAGCTACAACCCCCTCACTTGCAGGATATTTTGTTTTTACTGCAGAGTGCGCTATGGCAGCAGATCCAGCACCGGCTTCATTAGAAAATGCAGCACGCTGGAAACCAACAATAATAACTCCCATCACACCACCTAAACCAGCTTCTGGAGAAAAGGCGCCAGAAAAGATCATTGCAATGGCGTCTCCGATGTAAGAAATATTTGAAAATATAATAATTAAAGAAGCAAGTACATAAATACCTGCCATGAATGGTACAATTTTTTCAGTAACGGAAGCAATTTTCTTAATTCCTCCAATAATAACAATACCCACCAAAATGGCCAATACAACACCAATAATAACCCCTGTGGCTCCTCCTTCAAGATTAAACATGGTAGTTAGTTGTACTGCTGCCTGATTGGACTGAAAGGCATTTCCACCACCAAAGGAAGCTCCTACACAGAGAATGGCAAAAACAACAGCCAAAGCTTTCCCTAGAAACTTAAGACCCATTTGATCCAGGCCTCTAGAAAGATAATACATAGGACCACCATATACAGTTCCGTCACTTCCTACATCTCTGTATTTAACCCCTAGTGTACATTCTACAAACTTGGTAGACATTCCAATAAGCCCACAAACAATCATCCAAAATGTAGCACCAGGCCCACCAATAGCGATAGCAACGGCAACCCCAGCAATATTTCCAAGACCAACAGTTCCAGATACGGCTGTGGCCAAGGCTTGAAAATGACTCACCTCCCCTTCTTTACTCTCGTCCTTGATAGTACCAGGAACATCTCCATCAGGCACATTCAATTCCGTTTTTTCTGCACTGTGGTGGTCTAGTTCATCGTATTTACCTCTCACGGTGTTAATCGCCAAAGGAAATTTACTAATACTTGGAAATTTAAAATAAACCGTAAAAAAAGTAGCTCCAAGAATGAGCAATATCAGTACAATTGGAATGTTGTATTCACCTAGAGGAATAGAAGTTAAAACAAAACCCTCCCACCAGCTGGCAAAAGGCATAAAGGCGTCATTCACTTGTTCGTCTAAACCTTTCTCTTGCGATAAAGCAACAAAAGGCAATAAAAAGCTTACTAAAAAAGACATTTTAGTTCTCATAGGTGTGGGTAGTTAATTTATTGTAATTATTAGGTTAGCAATATCTTAAAAAAAAATGGCCTAATCAAATAAAGCTACGGGAAACCAACTAGGGCACACACATTTTATTTAATTGTTCTATCTGCGATGGTCTTCCTAAGACAATAAGCTTACCTTTTGGAGAAAGGGACAAATCTGCTTCTGGATTTATAATATAGTCTCCCTCAGGGCTTATATATCCAATTATTGTGCAGCCAGTTTTTTTTCTAAGATCCAAATCCCTAAGCGTATTCACAGTTGCGGAACTAGAAAAACGCTCAATGGCTACCTCTTCTAAATTGGTGTTCTTTTTCCCATCCGTAGAGAGCTGGTCCATAAAAGTAATCAGGTCCGGAATTACGACTAAGGAAGCCATATGATCTCCCCCAATCTTGTCTGGCATAATAACCTTATTGGCTCCTGCCAAAGCCAATTTTTTTTCAGAGCCTACCTCAGAAGCTCTAGAAATAATAAATAAGTCTTTGTTGAGTTGCCTCGCAGACAGCACTACAAATAAATTGGCAGCGTCGGTAGGCAACGCACTAATCAGGTATTGCGCCTTTTGAACACCTGCAGCTTCTAAGACCTCGTCTTCGTTGGCGTCTCCTTTTATAAAAAGCACCTCATCTTCATACTTTTCAATAATTTCAGGATCATTTTCAATCACCACAAAAGGCATTTGATAGGCCTTTAATCTGGCTACTGCCTGTGCCCCATTCCTTCCGTATCCGCAAACAATAACGTGCTTGTTCATATGCTTAATTTTATTTTTAACCTGTTTTGTTTTAAGTAAGGCCAATGAATTTCTTCCTAAAATATACTCTGTAACCACAGAGAGGGCAAAAGCAAAAATAAAGACACTGGCAATAATAAGAAATATCGTAAATACCTTGGCATTCTCATCCAAGGGACTCACTTCAGAAAACCCAACGGTAGTCATCGTAATGACTGTCATATAAACTGCGTCTAACCAGGAGTAATTAGACAAATACCTAAATCCCAAAACTCCCAGTAGGCTCACAACAGCTACCGAGGAAAAAGCAATATAAATTTTGGATTTAAATAATTTAAGCATGTTTATAAATCGAATACCGAATTCCTTTTCGCGAATAATAGGTCTTTAATTCTAATCCAAAAAGCAAAAAATAAATACAGTGCAAAGCCAAAACCTAAGGTCACAAAAGTAAGGTAGATAAAAGAAGTTCGCACCACTCTGGCCCGAATACCAAATCTTTCTGCAATTCTCTCGCAGACCATAAAACCACGTCGCTGAAAAAAATAAAGAAATTTGTGAAATATATTCATTTTTATAAACTAGCGGTATCTCCTTCCCAACTCATAAAACCACCTTCTAAATTGAAGGCATTTTCAAAGCCTAAAGAATTCATGATGGCACAGGCCTGACCACTTCTGTTTCCAGATCTGCAATACACATAATAATTTTTAGACTTATCAAAGTCTTCTAACCCATCTAAGAAACCTTGACCCAAAAAAATATCTAAGTGATGTGCCCCAGGGATAACCCCCTCTGCCACCTCGTCTGAGGTTCTAACATCCAAAATAACCGCTTTGGGGTCTTGAGCTAATTGAGAGGCCCAAGCCTCTTGAGATAAATCTGACATATGCAATCCAATTAAATTGTTTAAAACACAAAAATAAACTATTGCACCCACGAAAAAAATGACAAATAAATAAATTCTTAAAATATATTGGTGAGTTTATAAATTAATTATACATTTGTATATACAATTATTGTAACAACATGAATGTTGAAGAAATCATTAAAACAGATAAAGACTTGAACCTTCAAAGCAAGAGTATTATTCACTTATTATTGGTTCAGAACAAAATAAACGAGGCTATGCATGCCACTTTAAAGCCCTTGGATGTGTCTTTACAACAGTTTAATGTACTGAGAATCCTTAGAGGGCAAAAAGGAAAACCTGCCAACCTCTCTACTATAAATGAGCGTATGGTTACTAAAATGAGTAATACTTCTCGCCTGGTAGACAAACTTATTGCCAAAGATTACGCGCAGAGAACCACCTGTGAAAAAAATAGAAGAAAAGTAGAAATTAACATCACAAAAAATGGGCTCCTAGCCCTAGAAAATATGGATCTAGCCATACAGAAAGCAGAAAGAGATCTCCTCTCTAATTTCAGTACGGCAGACCTAGAACAATTAAACCATTTATTACATCAATTTTAAATCAATTATTAAAACAAACATTTTATGAAAAAGTACCTATTTACCATCGTCGCTGCCTTCTTAGCAGCCACAAGTTTTGCAAACAACACAGTAGATCCTACTGAAAAAATTGCAGAGAAGAAAGTAGTAAAAACAGAAGAAAGCACCATTACATGGAAGGCATACAAAGTTACAGGCTCACATGAGGGTACCATTAACTTGGCTTCTGGAAATTTAGAGTTTGACAACAATACCCTAATAGGGGGTGCCTTTGTAGTAGACATGACCACTATAAACACCACGGACTTGGAAGGAGAGTACAAAGATAAATTGGATGGTCATTTACACTCAGATGATTTCTTTGGTACCGCAACCCACAAGACAGCGGCTTTAGAAATTACTCAGGTTACTGCCAGTGGGAAAAATGCCTACGATGTAACTGGAAACCTAACCATAAAAAACATCACTAAAGAAGTGAACTTTAGTATGTCCGTATATGGTAGCAAAGCAACTGCCAACCTTAAAGTAGATCGCTCTGAATTTGACGTTCGTTACGGTTCTGGTTCTTTCTTTGACAATCTAGGAGACAAAACCATCTATGATGAGTTTGACTTAGTGGTAGACCTTCAATTCTAAGAAACACTACAAAGACCAGTAAATAATTCCTGTTTTATAACAGGACTATGAAAGAGAAACTATTAAAATCACAAAGCCGCTGCATGGCTTTGTGATTTTTTTTTATCCAGGCTTGGATAATCTCAAAGGTTTACTATATTTGAAGTATGAATACAAAGCAAAAAAATATTTGGTGGTGGAACAACTTACAACAAACGCTGTGAGCTAAGCACTACTTTTAACATATACAAAAGGCTTGTCTACACAGACAAGCCTTTTTCTTTTAAGAACCAATCAAAACTGAAGTAAAGCATAAGCCAAAAGGCAAAAAAAACAAACAAAAATGAGTTACGCTTTAAAAACAGACTACAAAAAAATCCTAGCAGACACTATTACCCCAGTGAGTGTCTACCTAAAAATCAGGGATAAATTCCCAGGAAGTATTTTACTGGAGAGTAGTGACTATCACGCCAATGACAACAGCTTCTCTTATATCTGTTTTAACCCCATTGCTCATATAGAGGTCAAAAACAAGCAGCTCACCCAAAGTTTTCCAGACGGTAGCACCCAACAAACCCCCATTGTCCCAGACACCGATATTCCTGCCGCTGTGACTACTTTCTCAGAGCAATTTAAAACAGAAAAACAAGATTTTAAATTTATTACACAGGGTCTTTTCGGTTTTATGACCTATGACGCAGTTCAGTATTACGAAGATATTGCCATACATAAAAAAGAAGGGGGGCAAGACCTGCCAGAGCTGTATTACGCAGTGTATAGGAATGTGATAGCTATTAATCACTTTAACAATGAGGCCTATATTTTTGCGCATAGCTATAAGCAGAATTCCAATATAGCGGAAATTGAACAACTCATAGCTGTTAAGAATTTTGCTACCTATCCTTTTAAAACAGAAGGAAAACCAAAAATTAATATCGAAGACCAAGCCTACATGAAATTGGTGGAGACCGCCAAGCAACATTGCCAACGTGGGGACGTATTCCAATTGGTTCTTTCTAGAAGGTTCAGCCAACAGTTTAGCGGAGACGAGTTTAATGTGTACAGGGCCCTACGCTCTATTAACCCCTCCCCCTATCTGTTTTTCTTTGACTATGGCAACTTTAAAATTTTTGGAAGTTCCCCTGAGGCACAATTAGTTGTAAAAGACAATAAAGCAGAAATTCATCCCATTGCTGGAACCTTTAAACGCTCTGGAAACGACGAGAAAGACGCTCAGTTGGCTAAGAGCCTCACGGAAGATCACAAGGAAAATGCAGAGCATGTCATGCTGGTAGATTTGGCTAGAAATGACCTCAGCCGACACGGTAAAATGGTAGCAGTAGAAAATTACAGAGAGGTGCAGTTTTTCTCCCATGTCATTCATCTAGTGTCTAAAGTAACAGGAATGAAGAAGCCCAACACTCCTACTATGTCTGTGGTGGCAGACACTTTCCCTGCTGGCACCCTGAGTGGCGCTCCAAAACACAAGGCCATGGAACTCATAGAAAAATATGAACCTACTCCCAGAGGCTACTACGGCGGGGCCATTGGCTTTATGGATTTTCAAGGCAATTTTAATCACGCCATTATGATCAGGACCTTTTTGAGTAAAAACCACGAATTACAGTATCAGGCGGGAGCCGGTATTGTAGCAGCCTCAGACGCGGCTTCAGAATTGCAAGAAACCTACAACAAACTAGGGGCGCTTACCAAGGCCTTAGAAATAGCTCAAGATATTGTTTAAGACTGCTTTATGAATACAGATAACCACATATTATTGATCGATAATTACGACAGTTTTACCTATAACCTGGTACATTACCTAGAAGACCTAGGCGCCCAGGTAGACGTCTTTAGAAATGATAAAATTTCATTAGAAGCGGTAAACACCTACAGCCATATAGTTCTTTCTCCAGGTCCTGGAATTCCTGAGGAAGCTGGACTACTCAAAGAAATTATTAAGACCTATGCCCCTACTAAAAAAATTTTTGGGGTGTGCTTGGGACAGCAAGCCATTGCAGAGGTATTTGGTGGCCAATTGGAAAACCTCTCCCAGGTATTTCACGGAATAGCCACGCCCATCCAAGTAAACCCCCAGGCACCGCTTTTTAAAGACTTAGACACCACTTTGGCCGTTGGCCGATACCACTCTTGGGTGGTGGCTGCTCCCCTACCGGACTGCTTAGAAATTACCGCTACAGACGCAGCTGGACAAATCATGGCTTTACAACACAAAGAATACGATGTTCAATCTGTGCAATTCCATCCGGAATCTATCTTAACCCCATCAGGAAAAAAAATGCTAGCCAATTGGTTGGATGTCCCATTTGACTTTTCCGAGCAAAAAGCCTAGTGTAACTAAAATAATAAACCCGCAATGAAAGATATACTTAACAGACTTATTTTGCATGAAGCACTAAATGCTAAAGAGGCCAAAGAGGTGCTCATAGGTATTGCAAATGCGAAATACAATGTCTCTCAAATAGCCTCCTTCCTCACTGTTTATATGATGCGGAGCATACAATTAGAAGAGTTAGAGGGGTTCAGAGACGCCTTGTTGGAACTCTGTGTTCCGGTAGACCTTTCCCAGTACAATCCCATTGACCTCTGTGGTACAGGTGGGGACGGTAAAGACACTTTTAATATCTCTACCCTGGCTTCCTTTGTTACGGCAGCCCAGGGTGTTAAAGTAACTAAACACGGGAATTATGGAGTTTCTTCCAGCTGTGGGAGCAGTAATGTTATGGAGGCTTTAGGTATTAAATTCACTGCAGACAAAGACTTTCTAGAAAAAGCTCTAGATCAGGTGGGCATTTGCGTCTTGCACGCACCGCTCTTTCACCCAGCCATGAAACAAGTAGCGCCTATTAGAAAGGCCCTTGGAGTAAAAACCTTTTTTAATATGCTAGGCCCTATGGTAAATCCAGCCTTCCCTAAAAATCAGATGGTAGGGGTCTTTAACTTAGAGTTAGCCAGAATGTATGCGTATTTATACCAGAAAACAGATAAGAATTTTAGTATTGTTCACGCCTTAGACGGCTATGACGAAGTCTCTCTCACTGGAGACACCAAAGTAATAAGTAGGCAGTCTGAGAGAGTGCTAAGACCTGAAGACTTTCAGGTGAGCCGTCTTGCAGCTGAAGATATTGCTGGTGGAGAAAGCGTAGCCAGTGCGGCAAAGATCTTTGTAGATATTTTAAGCGGAAAGGGAACGAGCGCTCAAAATCATGTGGTCTGTGCCAATGCGGCCTTGGCTGTAAACACCGCTACTGGTGTGGGATTAGAAACGGCATTCGAAAGGGCCATGGACAGTCTTAAAAACGGTGCAGCACTTAAAAAATTACAACAATTACAAGCCTTGTAGTGCAAAGGGTACTGTTCCCTTATAACAGCAATCTATGCGTACTTTAAAAAAAATAAGCGAGTATACACATGAATATTTTAGACCGAATAATTGCAGATAAAAGAATAGAGGTGGCTTTAAAAAGCCGTCTGGTTTCTGTGTCATATCTAGAGACTGCGGCTCTTTTTGAGCGTCCTTGTGTGTCCATGGCCACTGCCATTCAAAAGAGTGCTTCTGGAATTATTGCAGAACACAAGCGCCGCTCTCCCTCAAAAGACGTAATAAATAATAGTCTTAAGCTAACTGAAGTAGTACAAGGATATACCCAAGGAGGGGTCTGTGGTATTTCTGTTCTCACAGACGGTCCCTATTTTGGTGGAGCGCTCGAAGACCTTCTTTTAGCCAGAGCCAGTGTAAACACCCCACTGCTTAGGAAAGATTTTATAATCTCTGAATACCAGATCATAGAGGCCAAGGCCCACGGGGCAGATGTAATCTTACTTATAGCTGCAGTTTTGAGCAAAGAAGAAATTAAAAAATTCTCTGAGCTGGCCCAGTCCCTGGGAATGGAAGTACTCTTAGAAGTACACGACTCAGAAGAGTTAGAAAAATCTATCATGCCCTCATTAGATATGGTTGGTGTAAACAACCGCAACCTAAAAACTTTTGAGGTATCTCTTGAAACTTCTAAGTCATTAACAGAACGCATTCCTTCAGAGTTTGTTAAAATCTCTGAAAGCGGGCTTTCTCAGGCGGCGGCTGTAAAAGAACTTCAATCTTTTGGCTACCAGGGCTTTTTAGTGGGTGAAAACTTCATGAAAACTAATGATCCTGGGGCAGCCGCCGCACAATTTGTAAAACAAATAGAAGCCTAGCCATGTCACAGCCAAAGCATACGAATATACCGCCCCAGACCCCGGGCATACCAAAGAAGCCCCTGCTTAAAGTTTGTGGCATGAGAGATCCTGAAAACATAGCTTCTGTTGCTAGCCTACAGCCAGAATTTATGGGTTTTATTTTCTGGGAAAAATCCAAGCGTTTTGTTCGCGAGGTACTTCCGGAACTGCCAAAAACTATAAAAAAAATTGGGGTAGTGGTAGGTGCTTCGGAAGAGGAGGTACTCCATCTCATAGAAAAGCAAGGCCTGGACGGCATACAATTGCACGGTAAAGAATCTCCCGCCTTTTGTGAGGCCCTAAAAAACAGTTTAAAAAAAGCATCCTTTGCCAAAGAAGGAGATTACTCCTCTAGGCCCCAAACAAGCCCTATCCTTATAAAGGCATTTTCTGTGGGTACCAATTTTGATTTTAAACAGCTTAAAGCCTATGAACCATATTGCGATTATTTCTTATTTGACACCAAAGGAAAATTACCAGGAGGCAATGGACACTCCTTTTCCTGGTCACTATTAAAAGACTACCCTTCCAAAATACCCTACTTTCTCAGTGGGGGTATTGGTTTGGATAGCTTAGATAAATTATCTGATTTTTTAAACGATCCAGCCGCCAAACAATGTGCTGTTATAGATGTAAATAGTACTTTTGAACTATCAGATTACACCAAAGATGTGAATGCCCTAGCCCAATTTAAAAATAGATTAGAAAACCTGACCTCTCTTTAAAAACCCCTATACTATGAAAAAGTCTTATCATGTAGATGAAAACGGATATTACGGCACCTTTGGTGGTGCATATATTCCAGAAATGCTATTTCCCAACACAGAGGAACTTAGAACACAATATCTAGATATTATGAACTCTGAGGACTTTCAGGAAGAATTTCAGGCCCTGCTCAAAGACTATGTAGGGCGGCCCACTCCACTGTATTTTTCCAAGCGACTCTCGGAATTATACCGCACTAAAATCTATTTAAAAAGAGAAGATCTTTGCCATACTGGAGCCCATAAAGTAAACAACACCATAGGACAAATTCTCATGGCCAAACGTTTGGGGAAAACCCGAATTATTGCAGAGACAGGCGCCGGACAGCACGGGGTTGCCACAGCTACTGTCTGTGCCCTTATGGGGATGGAATGCGTGGTGTATATGGGCGCTGTAGACATTAAACGTCAGGCTCCCAATGTAGCAAGAATGAAAATGCTTGGGGCTACAGTTCGTGCGGCAGAGTCTGGAAGCAAGACCCTGAAAGACGCCACCAATGAGGCCATTAGAGACTGGATTAACAACCCGTTAAATACGCATTATATTATAGGTTCTGTAGTGGGCCCCCACCCCTACCCAGACATGGTAGCCCGTTTCCAGTCGGTTATTTCCCAGGAGATCAAAAGCCAACTCTTGGAAAAAGAAGGCCGGGAATACCCAGACCACGTAGTGGCCTGTGTGGGCGGCGGCAGCAATGCAGCCGGCGCCTATTATCACTTCTTAGACCAAGAGCAGGTAAATATCATTGCGGTAGAAGCCGCAGGAAAAGGTATAGATACTGGGGAGAGTGCTGCTACCTCTGCCTTGGGCAAAGAAGGGATCATTCACGGCAGCAAAACCCTTCTCATGCAAACCCCAGATGGACAAATTACTGAGCCCTACTCTATTTCTGCTGGTTTAGACTATCCAGGGGTAGGGCCCATGCACGCCCATTTGTTCCAATCTAAAAGGGCAGAATTTATTTCTGTAACCGACCAAGACGCCATGGCAGCCGGCCTACTACTATCTGAAATGGAAGGCATTATACCTGCTATTGAAACCGCTCATGCCTTTGCCATTTTTGAAAACAGACCCTTTAAAGAAGACGAGATTGTGGTAGTGAATCTCTCTGGAAGAGGAGACAAAGATTTGAATACTTATATTGATTATTTTAAATTGTAAATAAGCAAGATGTCACAAGCTACAACCGTTCCCAATAGAATTAAGACCCGAATGGCAGACCCTAAAAAAGTCCTGTCTATTTACTTTACTGCAGGCTATCCCAAATTAGAAGACACTACTAAAGTATTGCAACAGCTGCAAGACAGTGGTGTAGATTTGGTAGAAATAGGGCTGCCCTTTAGCGACCCTTTAGCAGACGGCCCCACCATTCAAGACAGCTCTACTGCCGCCTTAAAAAATGGCATGACTACCACACTGCTCTTTGAGCAGCTTAAAGAGATTAGAAAAAGTATTCACATCCCACTGATTATCATGGGCTACTTTAACCCCATGCTTCAATACGGTGTAGAAACTTTTTTAGCCCAATGTGCCGCCATAGGAATAGACGGCATTATTATGCCAGACCTTCCCTTGGCAGAATATGAGCTACATTACAAGGCGCTTTTTGAAAAATACGGGATTAAAAATATATTTCTCATTACCCCCCAAACCTCAGAAGCTAGAATACAAGCGATAGACGCTGCCTCTGACGGTTTTATTTACCTGGTGAGTACAGCCTCAGTTACAGGGAGCAAAAGTGGTTTTGGAACGGAACAAGAAGCCTATTTTAAAAGGATTGCGGCTATGAATCTCAAAAATCCCCTAGTAGTGGGCTTTGGGATACACGACGCCCATACTTTTAAGCAAGCTACAACGCACACCTCAGGCGCCATAATAGGTTCTGCTTTCATTAAAACTCTAACCCAAGAAGGGCTTGCCGGAATAGATCCTTTCATTAAAAGTCTTAGACCTCATTAGAAAGCGCTTGAACAGAACAGCTGTTTTCAGATGGCGCTATATTACCTCTGTCCAAAAAATTTAAAAGATTACACCCAAATATATGATCCACTTTAAGAATTTTCTCCTAAAAAACACCGGACTCATAGCACTGTTAGCAGTAACTTTAGGACTAGCTCCCTTTCATCCAGAACCCCATATTTGGGGCAAACTCAAGTGGATACAAGGTGGCGCCAAAGGCATGCAAGCCTTAGATTGGTTTGACACTTTTTTCCATGGGGCGCCATTTGTACTGCTCCTCACAGCCTTAGTATTTCAGGGATTAAAACTTATTAAAAAGTAACATATGAAAAAAATATTTTTAGCTCTATTGATTGGAAGCTCATTTACTACTTTAGCGCAAACAGATGCGGAGATAAAAACACAAATCAGGCACAGCATAGACGAACTACGGGATTTTGTAGCCATTCCAAATGACGCTCTTGTTCCTGCAGATATTAACAGGAACATCACTTGGCTCACAGAAAAATTTTCAGATAGGGGTTTTAATACGGCCATTCTGCCTACGGAGGGATTGCCTTTATTTTTTGCAGCATTGCCCATGCAAGCAGCCAAACCTACCCTTCTTTTCTATATGCACTTTGATGGTCAGCCGGTGGCACCAGAACTTTGGGATCAGGAGAATCCTTATGAGGTGGTTCTCAAAAAAGTATCGGCCACAGGCTATGAAACCATGAGTTTTGAAGACATTAACGAAGACATTCCTATGGATTGGCGGCTCTTTGGGCGCTCTACCTCAGACGACAAAGGTCCCATTGTTATGCTGCTCAACAGTCTGGATTTACTCGAAAAAAAAGGGGTGGAACTGCCCTGCAACATAAAGGTTATTTTAGATGGTGAGGAAGAGAAAAGCAGTAAACCATTAGCCCGAGCGGTGCAAACCTATAAAGATTTATTAGAAGCAGACTACCTAATTATTAATGACGGACCTGTTCACGCCTCTTCTAAGCCTACTGTGGTGTATGGCTGTCGCGGGATTACTACGGTAAACATCACCACCTATGGTCCAGACCAACCTCAGCATTCCGGTCATTACGGTAATTATGCCCCCAATCCTGCCTCTGAATTGGCGCTTTTGCTAAACAGTCTCAAGGCGCCCAATGGCAAGGTATTGGTAGCTGGATACTACCAGGGCATTTCTCTTTCTGAGGCAGATATGGCAGTACTTAAGGCAGTGCCAGATCAGGCAGAACAAATAAACGCTCTCTTGGGCGTTCACACGCCCGATGCCGTTGGGGGTTTTTACCAAGAAGCCCTTCAATACCCCTCCTTAAACGTGAGAGGAATGGCTAGCGGATGGGTAGGTGCTCAGGCCAGAACCATAGTGCCCTCAGAGGCTACTGCTGCCATAGACCTACGCCTAGTCCCTGAAACAGATGGACAAAGATTACAAGACCTCATTCAAACACATTTTGAAAATATGGGCTATAAAGTGATGTCCAAGACCCCGTCTAAGGCAGACAAAATGCGCTATCCAAAGCTACTTAAAATGGAAAGAGGCTCTGTAACTCCAGCCTTTAGAACTCCTTTAAGCCTTCCATTTGGAACGCATATTAAATCTGTTTTAGAAGATCGTTTTAAACAAGAGGTGGTACAAATTAGAACCATGGGCGGGACGGTTCCCATTGCTCCCTTTGTAAATGCCCTTAAAATACCAGCTTATATTGTCCCTATGGTAAACCCAGACAATAACCAGCACAGTCCCAATGAAAATCTTAAAATTGGTCAGATAGATTACGGTATTCGCACTTTCTATGCGCTCTTGAGCACCCCCCTAAACTAGGGCTAACTGTTTTGGCAATACTTGGAGTGGCGCATTTTATACGGAGAAACCTGTGGAGTGGGGCATTTTATACGGAGAAACACCCTGGACTAGCACATTTTATCTCACAAAAACGGGCTGCATGGGATCCTTGGTTTCGCTTGGGCTGTAGGTATATCCTTCTGTGTTAAAGGACAATAGTCCCTCCAAATCCTGTAGCTGATGATCTATGGCAAAACGCAGCATCAGTCCCCTCGCTTTTTTGGCGTAAAAGCTTATAATCTTGAGTTTGTCGTTTTTCCAATCCTTAAAGATGGGGCTCACCACCGGCATGTGAAGTTTCTGAGCATCTAAGGCAGAAAAGTATTCCTGACTGGCCAGATTAACGAGCAGTTCTTCTGTTCCCATCTCTGAATTTAACTTCTCAGTAAGGCTTTTTTTCCAAAATTCATATAAGTTTTGTTTGCTGCCAATTTTAATCTTGGTTCCCATTTCTAATCGGTAGGGCTGTATGAGATCTAAGGGCTTGAGCATACCGTACAAACCAGAGAGTATGTACAACTGATCTTGTAGGGCAGTTATAGATTTTGTATCCATAGAGTACACGTCTAAGCCCTGGTAAACGTCTCCGCTAAAGGCAAAAACAGCTGGTCTGGCATTTTCTGGTGTAAAGGGGAGTGAAAATTGCTGGTTGCGCTCCCAATTTAACTGAGCCAATTTGTCTGAGATGTTCATGAGCTCTGACAAGGCAGCTGGCTTTTTCTTTATCAGGGTTTTGTTAATAGTTGCAGACGCCTCTAAAAAAGCGGCCTGGCTATACTCCTTGGTAGGTAGTGGCGTTTTGAAGTCTAAGGACTTGGCTGGAGAGATTACAAATTTCATAGCAAGATATTTTTACCCATAAAGGGAAGGTCAAACAATTTTGTTATAAAATTAAGGGTTTTGTCTGATTCTAAAAAACTAGTCTTGAGAATGTTGCGAATAGGCCCGCCATTTTTCAATGCAAGCTTGCATATCTGCTGGAATAGGACTGTCAAAACGCATTTGCTCGCCAGAGCTCGGATGCACAAAACCAAGGGTTTTAGCATGCAAAGCCTGCCTAGGCAGTGCTTTAAATGCGTTGTCTACAAACTGTTTGTATTTAGTAAAGGTGGTCCCTTTAAGAATTTTTTCCCCACCGTAGCGCTCGTCATTAAAAAGTGTGTGTCCTATATGCTTCATATGAGCTCTAATTTGGTGGGTTCTTCCAGTTTCAAGAACACAAGAAAGTAGGGTCACATAACCCAGTCTCTCTATGACCCTGTAGTGGGTTACTGCTTCTTTGCCTTGCTCCCCTTCTGGGAAAACAGCCATTTGCAACCTATTTTTGGGGTGTCTCCCTATATGTCCACTAACCGTCCCATGGTCTGCCTCTACATTGCCCCAAACTAAAGCCACATATTCGCGCTCTGAGGTTTTGTCAAAAAACTGCTTGGCCAAATGAGTCATGGCTTTAGCGGTCTTGGCCACCACCAACAAACCAGAAGTGTCTTTGTCTATTCTATGAACCAAACCTGGGCGATCATCTGCATTTAAAGGAAGGTCTTTTATGTGGTGTAAAAGGGCATTAATTAGGGTGCCTGAATAATTCCCGTGCCCCGGATGCACCACCATGCCAGCCGCTTTGTTCACCACCAAAAGGTCCTTGTCTTCATAGACTACCTCTATTGGAATGTCTTCAGGACTCAGTAAAAATTCATAGGGAGGGTGGCTAAACATCACCCGAATATCGTCTCCTGCCTTTACCTTATAATTTTGTTTGACTACCGTTTCGTTTACCCAAATATGCCCTTCCTTTGCAGCCTGCTGAATTTTATTCCTGGTAGCGTTCTCAATAAAATTCATGAGATATTTGTCTATTCTCAGAGGTTCTTGTCCCTTGGAGGCCCTCATGTGAAAATGCTCAAAAAGATCCTCCGTATGGGTTTCATCCCTTTCTTGGTCAGAAGATCCCTCTATATCTGAGAGCGGAGATACTTGAAGATCGGAAGCAGGCGCAACATTTGCAGAAGACCCATAGGTCTCATGGACTAATCCTTCATTAATTTTTGACATGCTTGCCTTATCATCTGTTTCTCTTTTCAATGCCTTTTCCTCTGCTAAAGCAGCTTGTTTTTTTATTGTTCTCATAAACTAAGGAAGATCTTTGTATGGGTTGGGGGTGCCATCTTTTGGCCTTACACCATTACCACAAATGAGTTCTACTTCTGACATTTTTGGTAGGTTAAAACCTTCTTTTACGAGCATGTTTTTATACTTTATTCCATACACCATATCTTTTCCTAGGGCGTCTATATAAGTTACTTTTCCTATCTTCAGACCTACCGCCTGTAGCTTAGAAGCTGCATTTCTTTGGGTAAGCTGTATAAGGGCTGGAAGGCTAATATCTGAATATCCAGATGGGTTTAGTTGTAGGTAAATTTTCTTGTTAGCTTTCACTAAACTTCCGGCTTTGGGTTGCTGGCTTATAACGGAGTTGGCTGGATAATCTGGGTTAAAATTAGCAGAATCTATGACTTGAAATCTAAGGTGTTGTGAAGCCAGCAACTCTTCTACTTCCTGGAGTTCAATTTTGGTCAGATCTGGTACTGTAATTTGTTCTCCGTGTTTGGTAGACCAAGAGAGCCACTGCATGCTTCCAATGACCAACAGAACAAGCACAGCTACGGCCCATAATATTTGTTTAAAAAAAATCCTGCTTTTTAAAAAAAGTATGCTATTTTTCATATGGTTTAGCGATTAGAGCAAAGATAACAAAAGCATTGTCTTTCCTAATCCAAGCCATGAATTATTTAAAGCTGATAGGGCGTATGAAGAAAAATATTGCAGTGATTATGGGGGGCTACACCAGTGAATTTGAAATTTCACTCAAAAGTGGCCAAGTAGTGGCCAGTCATTTAAATCTTGAAAAGTATGAGGTGTACCCAGTAGTGATTACAAAAAATCGTTGGACCTTTACCACTCCAACTGGAGAAGTATACCCCATTCAAAAAGGAGACTTTTCTTTAGAACTCCCCCACAAAAAAGTGAAATTTGACGGTGTCTTTAACGCCATACACGGGAGTCCGGGAGAGGATGGAAAAATTCAAGCCTACTTAGAGTTGCTTGGTATACCCCAAACTGCCTGTGACTTTTACCAGGCAGCTATTACTTATAACAAGAGGGATTTACTGAGTGTACTCAAAGCTTACGACATACCTATGGCAGCCTCCTTTTATCTAAACTCAGCAGACCATATAGATATAGATAAAATAATAGAAGCCGTGGGACTGCCGTGTTTTGTGAAAGCCAATAGATCTGGTAGCAGCTTTGGTATTTCCAAGGTCTATAAACCCTCTGAATTTGAAAAAGCATTTGAAGTGGCCTTTAAAGAGGACCATCAGATCATTATTGAACAAGCACTTGTGGGACGTGAAGTCTCTGTTGGCGTTATAAATTACAAAGGAAAAACGCAGGTACTACCCATCACAGAAATACAATCGGAAAACGACTTCTTTGACTATGAAGCCAAATACCAAGGCAAATCTAATGAGGTTACACCCGCTGTGCTAGATGCAGAAATTGAAAAAAGCTTACGGCATTATGCAGCACTGATTTATGACAAACTGGAATTAAAAGGTTTCACCAGAACAGAATTTATTATTGTAGATGGTACCCCTCACGTATTAGAAGTAAATACCACACCTGGCATGACCACCCAAAGTATTCTACCTATGCAAGCTGCTGCCGCAGGAATTTCCTTGGAAACCCTTTTTGAAAGTGCTTTAGACGCTATATTATAATTGCTACCTAGGTGCCGGCACCTGAGATAGAGACCACTGAAAAAAGGCTTACAACTTTTAATTAATAAGATTCAATTAGAATTCCCTAAGTTTGAAATATGAATAAAAAAATAGCTGTATTTCCAGGTTCATTTGACCCGCTTACCCTAGGCCACCTAGACGTTATACAAAGAGGGCTCACGCTTTTTGACCAACTTATTATTGCCATTGGAGTAAATACTGAAAAAAAGTATATGTTTTCTTTGGAGGAGAGGGTAGCCATCCTCACAGACACCTTTAAGGAAGAAGATAAAATTAAAATTCACACCTACTCTGGTTTAACGGTAGACTTTTGTCAGGAAATTGGAGCTCATTTTATATTGAGGGGATTGAGAAATCCAGCAGATTTTGAATTCGAAAAAGCCATTGCACATACCAACAGAAAACTAACAGAAATAGAAACTGTATTTCTTCTAACATCGTCAGGTAAGTCTTACATTAGTTCTTCTATTGTTAGAGATGTCATTAGACATAAAGGAGATTTTTCTGGACTGGTTCCTCCCTCTGTTTTGCAGTTTCCAAAGTAAAGAAAAGCTACCAATTACCAGATATTATATTTTTAGACATAAACATGCCCGTCACGAACGGTTAGGAGTTTTTGAAAGCGCAATTAAAAATAGATATAAAAAAGAAAAAAAATCAATATAAATATTGTAAGTTCCACTATAGATCCCGAAGACCTTAAAAAGATAGAAATTTATAAAAATACCATTCCTCTTTCCGTAATCTTTAACAGGAAGCCTATTACTCTAATAGACATAAAAAAACTGACATTGGCTGCATAGTTCGGGCAAGCTATAATCTCCAATAAAACACAAGCTGAAACCTTAGTACCCTTTGAATATGGGTTCTAATAGCGAATTACTCAAAGAGTACCTTTATATTGGTATAAGAATTTTCAAGGGCCTTTTTTATTTTGTCAGGACCTTTCCATTTTACCTTTTCAATGCCCTCCTCCAGTTGTCCCTCTAAGGGCCCCTCATAGTCTGTATTCATGGCAAACCAATGAACTTCTTTGAGTTTGTATAGACCATTTCGTTTAAAAATATGATAGGTCACTTTTAGAAAATTTTCTATTTGTAATCCTTTACAACCGGTCTCCTCTTCTACCTCTCTAATGGCGGCAGCTGCTATGGTTTCTCCCTTGTCTATTTTACCCTTTGGAAGGTCCCATTTGTCGTTCCTGTAGATAAATAAGACTTGGCCTTTTTTATTGATCACTACGCCTCCAGCAGCAACCACAACAGGAATAGTTTTTGAAAATTTATTGAGAATTTCCTCGTGGTTGGGGTGATAAATAAAGACCTTGTCTAATTTTTTTTTAGAAAGGGAATGGATAGCTTGTTTAATGGCCGATTCGTTCAGGGGAAGGTATTTGTGTTCCGCCACTTCAGATAGTTTATTTGTCAGAATCATGGCCGATTCATTCACAAAAACTTTATACATTTGCTTTATGATTTTAGATAGCGAAACCGCAAAAAATACAGCAGCACTCTTGCTACAAATTAATGCAATAAAGTTGAGACCTGAAAATCCTTTTTCATGGGCCTCGGGTTGGAAATCTCCCATATATTGCGATAACCGAATTATACTTTCACATCCTGAAGCCAGAAAATATGTAAGTAAGCAGATGGCGGAGCAGCTAACTACACTATACAATAAGCCGGACGCCATTGCTGGAGTTGCAACAGGAGCCATTGGAATGGGTTTAATGGTGGCAGAAATTCTCGATCTGCCTTTTGTATATGTGAGACCAGAGGCTAAATCTCATGGCAGGCAAAATAAAATAGAAGGACAATTAGAGAATGGCGCTAGAGTGGTGGTGATTGAAGACCTTATTTCTACGGGAAATAGTAGCTTAAAAGCCGTTGAGGCACTAAACGAACATGGCGCCCAGGTAATGGGCATGCTTGCCATTTTTACCTACGGTTTTGACACTGCCTCAAAAAACTTTTCACAGGCTAACACTAGCCTTCATACTTTAAGCCATTACGAAGCTCTTATTGCTCAAGCAATTGATAGTGGTCGTATTGAAAAGGATCAATTAAATACCCTCCAGGAATGGCGTAAAAACCCGGCCCAATGGAAACAAACACTCTAACATAAACATGTGATATGCGCATAGAAACTCCTTATACTTCAGTACAAACTTCAGATGAAAATGTGTTTAATTTTTTGAACCACATTGCTAATTTTGAAAAACTCATGCCAGAAAACATCTCAAAATTTGAGGTGATCAATGAGGAAAGATTCTTATTTGCTCTGAAGGGTATGCCAGAAATTGTATTACAAAAAAATGAAGCAGTCTCAAACCAATACGTGCTCTTAGGTGCTGCAAGCGATAAATTACCATTTACTTTAAAAGGGCAAATTAAAAGTAGCGGTAGCTCCCAATCTGAAGTTCAATTAATCTTTGAGGGGGAATTTAATACCATGATGGAGATGATGATTAAAACACCCATCACCAACTTTGTGCATACTTTAGCTGAAAATTTATCTAAAATAAGTTTTTAGCAGTACACTTTAACGCAACATCTCAATCTCTTTAAAATGAAAGCTAATACGCTCTCCATGCAGCGTTTTGAGACAAAGTGATCCATTTTCATTTACGCCATCTACCGAGGCAAAAAAAGGCTCCCCCCCCACTTGCTTAAATTTTTTAATAGAGTTGTGGCCATACAAAACAGATTCATATTGAGCCTTTAAATAGGTGTAAGTACATTGCTCCACGGTATGAAGATGCTTTTCTATTACAGGTAGCATTTTTAAGACTAATGCTTCTGTAGTTAAAGAAGGCACACCCTCTTTTGCAAAAGAGGTCGCAAAGGGTAAATCGCTAAAGCTATGTTGCTGTACATTAACACCCACTCCAATGACTGCCCATGGGATAGATGAACCTAGTACACCAGTCTCAATTAATACGCCTGCAATTTTGCGATCATTTACCAAAATATCGTTAGGCCATTTTACAGATACACCACTTAAAATGTCTGAAAAAACTTCTTTTAAAGCCAGCGCAGTGGCCATAGAAATAGCAAACTGGTCTCCAATTTTTAAACGATCAAAAGTTTTATAAACACTTAAAGCAATATTTTTGCCCGGCTCAGAAACCCATTTGTTACCCCTTTGCCCTTTTGCTGCCGTTTGATGACTCGCTGTTATGCAGGTGAAATCTGAAAGTGTCTGTAAACCCATAAGCCTTTTCATCTCCTCGTTGGTAGAGGGAATAGTCTCCAAATGAATGCGGTTCATAAAACTTAATTTTATTGTGTATGGCTAGCGATTCCCAGCTGCAAATCTTATGTTAAAAACAATAGCTAAGAACGCAAAAATATGATAACTTTGTAAAAATTTAATTTTTTTAAATGTCAAATAAAAAAGGGGACGTAGACGCGCTCATTTCTCTTGTATTGAGTGGTGTAGAGGACGTTAAAGGTTTGGATATTCAGTTACTAGATCTCAGAGAAATTGAAAATACCGCTACAGATTATTTTATCATATGTAATGGAACCTCTAACACACACGTCAATGCCATTGTGGGTTCTATCCAAAAAACAGTAAGCAAGGCCATTCAGGACAAGCCCTGGCATGTAGAGGGGTCTGAAAATGGCGAATGGGTGCTATTAGACTATGTAAACGTAGTAGTTCATGTATTTCAAAAACACATTAGAGCTTATTACGACATTGAAAGTCTATGGGGAGACGCCAAAGTAACAACAATTTCAAGCCCTTCAAACTAATATAAAAGCATGGCTAAAGATCAAAAAACAAGCCCAAAAAAACCAAAATTTAATGCTTGGTGGGTATACGCAGTAGTAATCACTTTACTTATAGGAGTACAGTTTATGAGTAGTGGTTTTTCTAATACAAAGAAAACAACCACCTCTGAATTACAGTCTTTTTTGAGGAATGGAGACATAGAGCGTATTATAATTATTAGTAACACAAGACAAGCGAAAGTCTTTCTTACCAAAGAGGCCTTAGCTAGTGAGACACACAAATCAGTCTCAGAGAAAGCATTTTCTCTAAATGGTGCCACTCCTGAATACGTACTAGATTTTGGAGATCTTCAAAATTTTGAAAATGAAATCAAAAACACCAAAAAAGAGTATCAGTTAGACACCTCCGTAGACTATGAAACGGAGTCCAATGTATTTGGAGACTTGCTACTTTCGTTACTACCTTTTGTGATCATTATTGGTATTTGGATTTACCTGATGAGAAGAATGTCTGGAGGTGCTGCCGGAGGTGGTGCTGGTGGGCAAATCTTTAATATTGGAAAATCAAAAGCCAAACTTTTTGATGAAAAGACAGACACGAGAACCTCATTTAAAGATGTAGCGGGGCTAGAAGGAGCTAAAGAAGAAGTTGAAGAAATTGTTTCTTTCCTCAAAAATCCAGAAAAATACACCTCTTTAGGGGGGAAAATACCAAAAGGAGCTCTTTTAGTTGGCCCTCCAGGAACTGGAAAAACTCTATTGGCAAAGGCTGTAGCTGGAGAGGCTAAAGTACCCTTCTTCTCCTTATCTGGATCTGACTTTGTAGAGATGTTTGTTGGGGTTGGAGCCTCTAGGGTAAGAGATCTATTTAAACAAGCCAAAGATAAGTCACCAGCTATTATCTTTATAGACGAAATAGACGCCATAGGACGTGCCAGAGGCAAAAACAACATGACTGGCTCAAATGACGAAAGAGAAAACACCCTAAACCAATTACTCACGGAGATGGATGGTTTTGGAACCAACACTAATGTGATTGTACTAGCCGCAACCAACAGGGCAGACGTTTTAGATAAGGCACTCATGAGAGCTGGTAGGTTTGACAGACAGATCTATGTAGATCTTCCAGACATCAGGGAGAGAAAGGAGATTTTTGAGGTACACCTTAAACCCATCAAAACAGCAGAAACCTTAGATGTTGATTTCTTGGCTAAACAAACCCCTGGATTCTCA
Source organism: Flavobacteriaceae bacterium LSUCC0859 (assembly GCA_022239325.1). Lineage (GTDB taxonomy): Bacteria > Bacteroidota > Bacteroidia > Flavobacteriales > Flavobacteriaceae > MAG-120531. The sequence goes on from JAKOGP010000001.1 coordinate 393,497, forward strand.
GGAGCAGACATTGCTAATGTGTGTAATGAAGCCGCCCTTATCGCTGCTAGAAAAGATAAAAAAGCGGTGAACAAACAAGACTTCTTAGACGCTGTAGACAGAATTGTTGGAGGTTTAGAAAAGAAGAATAAAATAGTAACCCTTTCAGAAAAAGAAACCATTGCCTACCACGAAGCAGGCCATGCCACGGTGAGTTGGATGCTAGAGCATGCTGCACCCTTGGTGAAAGTGACCATAGTACCCAGAGGTCAGTCACTAGGAGCAGCCTGGTACCTACCTGAAGAAAGACTCATTGTGAGAACAGAGCAAATGCTAGATGAAATGTGCGCTACGCTAGGGGGGCGAGCTGCAGAGAAAGTAATCTTTGACAAAATTTCTACTGGAGCTTTAAGTGATCTTGAAAAAGTAACCAAACAAGCCAGAGCCATGGTCACCGTTTATGGTTTAAATAGCACCCTTGGAAACGTGACTTATTATGACTCCTCAGGGCAGTCAGAATACGGTTTCACCAAACCATATTCTGAAGAAACAGCTCAAAAAATTGACGCCGAAATTTCCCTTCTCATTGAGGCTCAATATCAAAGAGCTATTGAGTTACTTTCTAAAAACAAAGAAAAACTAACTACCTTAGCCAAAAGACTTTTAGAAAAAGAAGTTATTTTTAAGGATGATTTAGAAAAAATATTTGGAAAAAGACCTTTTGAAAAAGAGGCGCCTCTAGAGAACAAAGTGCCTAAAAAAGAGGAAGAGGCTCCGGAAATAGATACAGAAGAACCTACTACTCCAGAGCTTACGAACAAAAAAGAAAATAGCAGCGAGGAGAAAACAGAACTATAGGATTGAATTTTTTAAATAAAATATTTGGCAACAAAAAAAAAGAGGCTACTACCACAGATGCCCCTTCCAAGTACATGCCAAAAATTAAAATTCCTGTAGACGAACTATTCACCATTAACTTTAAAAAAAATGGAGGTAAATTCCTCTATTGTGAGACTGTACAAGAGGCCTTTGACATACTCGAGCACATTCTAAAAGAAAATCACTGGGATAAAAGTCCTTTGATTAGCTTAGAGTCTGGTGTCCAAAAACTCTTGCAACAGCAAGGCTATAAAACCACAGACAAGGTAAATAAAGACGGTATTTTGTTTACCCCTTGTGAGCATTTGATAGCTCAAAACGGTTCTATTTTAGTGAGTGACGTGCAATTTATAGAATACAAATTGCATCAGCTCCCAGAGCTTATTATTGTGTATGCTACTACCAGCCAGCTCACAGAAACCATTCAAGACGGTTTAAAACAAATTAAGAAAAACTACCCCCAAATTCCTGGAAACATTACGGCGATTAAAAATTTCCAAAAAACTCCAGAAGCTCAAAAAGATTTTCTCTCCTACGGTAGCAGCAATAAAGATATTTACCTAATCTTACTAGAAAATCTGTAAATGCGAGAACTTATAAGAAGGCTCCTTACGGGTGTCGTGTATGTATGTACCTTGTTGGCTGCTGTATTTTTAAATTCAGATGCATTTGATTTCTTGTTTATGGCCTTTGGATTGGCCTGCATTTACGAATATAAAAGAATAACCAAACTTAGGGGTTACTATTTATTTATGGCCTATTTAGGGCTTTGGTGGAGTTTTATTTATCTCATTCAAACACCGCTTACTACCTCTATATTATTGGGAATAACACTGATAGTAAACACCATCCTTCTCATTTACTTATTGAGTGTTAAAAGGAAGAAACTCTCTAAAATGGAGCAATTCATATGCGGCGTGTTTTATATTGGAGGCGGATGTATCTTCCTAACGCTCATCCCATATGCTACTCAAGACTTTGCTAAAATGCTTATTACAGGAGTGTTTGTGATTGTTTGGGTGAATGACTCCTTTGCATATCTAATAGGAAAACAGTTTGGAAAATACAAACTCTACGAAGCTGTGTCTCCTAAAAAAACAATTGAAGGTGCCCTTGGTGGCTTGGTTTCTAGTTTGGTAGCCACGTATTTCATCGCCAAATTTGACAGTAATTTAGATCTTAAACAGTGGCTTATACTTGCTTTAGTGGTAGTGATTTTTGGCAACCTAGGCGACTTATTAGAGTCTAAATTTAAAAGGGTGGCTGGCGTTAAAGACAGCGGTGCCATTTTACCTGGCCACGGAGGTATGCTAGATAGACTAGATAGTCTTATATTTGCAGCACCATTTGCATATTTGATTATTATTTTATTTACATAGGATGTTTCACAAGGAAGGATTTAAAATTATTCTGATTACCTTTTTTATCACTGGTTTCGTATGCCTTGCGGCCGATGCTTATATACCTATTCCCTGGCTCACTTACAGCTTACAAGCCATTGCTATTTTTTTCTTAATTATAGTACTTCAATTTTTCAGAAACCCAAAAAGACCCGTTCAATTTAATCACAACCAAATCTTAGCCCCTGTAGACGGCAAAGTAGTGGTCATTGAGGAGGTGATAGAAAACGAATTCTTTAAAGACAAAAGAAAACAGATTTCTATTTTTATGTCTCCTATAAACGTACACGTAACTAGATACCCAGCAAGCGGTGTGGTTCAATATTCCAAATACCATCCAGGTAAATATTTAGTGGCCTGGCACCCTAAGTCTAGTGAAGAAAACGAGCGGACCACCGTGGTAGTGAAGACTCCGAAATTTGGAGATATCTTGTACAGACAAATTGCAGGAGCACTTGCCAGACGTATTGTGAACTACGCAAAAAAAGGAGATGCTGCCATCCAAGGTGCAGACGCTGGATTTATAAAGTTTGGGTCTAGAGTAGATCTATTTTTACCCCTAGACGCCATTGTAACTGTCCAACTGGGACAAAAAGTCGTAGGTGCTAAAACTGTCATTGCAACGCTAAATGACAGAGATGAATAGCGAAAAAATTCAACAAGCTTTTAAAGAGGCGGTTTCTAAAGTAAACGGGGTTCAAAAGGCAGTAGCAGTAGACACCAAACTCAAACTATACGCCTTGTACAAAATTGCGACCAACAACCAGCAACACCCAAGTGGGGAGGAACCCCATATTAGTGCCTTTAAGGCCAATGCTCTTTTCCAAGCAAAGCATTTAAATGAGCTACAGGCCATGCAGCAATACATCGCTATTGTAAAAAAGGAATTAGATACTTAATCTATGTTTTTGTCTGGTCTCTAAACAAAGAAAGTCTAGTTAGGCCCATTACACTCAACAGAAAATAGAAAATCAAAATCCAATACCACTGTTGGAAAACAGCTGGAAGGATTTCATATTCCTGTGCCCACAAAAACAGAACGGCTCCGAGAATCAGTCTAAAATACTCTGTATAAACGGCTAAAAACCATTGGTCCATATATAGGGAGTAACTAAAAATACTGATTCCCACAAAGGTGCCTAACAGTAACAAAATCATGCTACTCATAGACCCTATGGCAGACAAGCTTAACAACAATATAACCGAAACCCCTATCAATTGAAAAAGGGCATAGGCTTTAAAAAGTAGAGATCCCTTTACCTCGTAGCGTTTAAAATGATAGACATCTGTAATACCTTGGATGGGATAAGCCAAACTAACATCGGCGGGACGCCAACCCGTAGGCATAAACCATATGCGCAGCTTATCTATCCATGATTTGGTACGCCATGCGTCTTTAAAAATCTGCCAAAAATGCATAAAATTAATGGTAAATGGGTTCCAAGTAGCCACCTGCTTTAACACACCATACTGTGGAGGATCTGTTTCCAATTCCTCTTGAAAAGTACCAAACATCCTGTCCCATACACTAAATACCTGCCCTAGGTTTTTATCTATATATACCTTGTTAATAGCGTGGTGCACCCGGTGCTGAGACGGAGTGACAATGATGTATTCTAGCCAGCCTAACTTACCAATATGCTCCGTGTGATACCAAAATTGTGCAAATAAATGTACAGGGGCCAATACAGCGATCACTTCATAGGGAATGCCCAAAAGAGCAGCAGGTAGCAATAGAAGAGGAAAATAACCTATTAAATTAGAAATAGACTGTCTTAGAGCACAAGCTAGGTTAAAACGCTCACTACTGTGATGGATCATATGCTGGTTCCAAAAAATATTAATTTTGTGGCTCAGTCTATGATTCCAATAACCGGCAAAGTCTACAAAAATAAATGCGGCTACCCACACCCAGCCTTCTGCATGTATAGGGGCAACTCCTAAGAAATTCTGAAGCACCGGATAAGATACCAAAACTATACCTAGACCAAGGGTGTCTTTTAATATATTAGTAATCCCTGAACTAATGCTAGCTACGGTGTCTAAAAGACTGTAGGTCTGTTTTTTTATCCAATGCCCGTACCCTATTTCTATCAGAATAAGTACCGAAAACAAAGGAATTGCAATTAGTAAGGCATTGGCATAGGCCTCCATGGCAAACAGATTAAAATTATCCTTTCAAATATACCAAACTTTGCTTTAGGGTTTCAATCTTAGCCAAGGCGTCTGATTGCTTCTTCTTTTCCATAGCCAAAACTTTCTCAGGTGCGTTTGAAACAAAGCGCTCATTGGCTAATTTTTTCTCTACAGACTTTAAAAACCCTTGGGTGTAGTGTAATTCATCTGTTACTTTCTTTATCTCTGCGCTCACATCAATAGCGCCAGCAATGGGCACAAAATACTCTACCGAGGCTACCCTAAAACTCAGGGCTCCAGCTACGGGTGCTTGGGTTTGTTGTACAGGATTCAAGTTGGCCAATTTCTCCACCACAGCATTCATGGTATGTGAAGTTTCGGTCTCAGAAAACTGAAATAAATCCAACACCTCTTTGTTTGGAATTTGCTTTTCTTTTCTAATGGTTCTCACTCCTGATACAATTTGTTGTGCCGTTTCAAAATCTGAAAGGAGCGCATTATTCACCTCCTTGGCAGACTTGGGCCAGGTACTCACAATCAATGCTTCTTCTGGAGATCTAACCGCCATCTTTTGCCAAAGGTCTTCACTTAAAAAAGGCATAAAGGGATGCAGGATTTTCAGATTGTTTTCCAGTAGGTGGAGCAATTGATTTTTAGTCTCTCTGTCTACAGGCTGCTGATAAGGAGGTTTCACCAACTCTAATAACCAAGAAGAGTAGTCGTCCCAGAGCAATTTGTAAATAGCCATCAGTGCGTCAGAAATTCTGTACTTACTAAAGTGGTCTTCAATTTCTAGAAGTGTTTTATTAAATACTTCCCTGTACCACTCTATCGCAATTTTCGCTGCCTCTGGCTGAGGAATATCTGCAACCTCCCAGGATTGGATGAGATTAAATCCATTCCAAATTTTATTGGCGAAATTTTTACCTTGTTGGCAAAGCGCCTCGTCAAACATAAGGTCATTCCCTGCAGCTGCACTTAGTAATAGACCCACACGAACACCGTCTGCTCCATAGTCTTTTATGAGTTTTAGAGCGTCTGGTGAGTTCCCTAAAGACTTGGACATTTTTCTTCGCTGCTTATCTCTTACAAGTCCTGTGAAGTATACGTTGGTAAAGGGCTTAGTGTCCCTGTACTCGTACCCAGCAACTATCATACGGGCTACCCAAAAAAATAAAATATCCGGTCCGGTAACTAGGTCATTGGTTGGGTAGTAATATTGAATTTCTTCATTTTCTGGCTCTAAAACACCGTTAAATACGCTCATAGGCCATAGCCATGAAGAGAACCAAGTGTCCAGTGCGTCCTCGTCTTGTTTAAGGTCTGCAAGGCTGAGGTTTTTATTTCCAGACTTTTCCTGTGCCAAACTCAGAGCCTTTTCTGCAGTTTCTGCAACCACAAAGTCTTCTTTGGTGGGGCCGTAATAGAAAGCAGGTATTTGCTGCCCCCACCAAAGCTGTCTAGATATGTTCCAGTCCCTTATATTCTCCATCCAATGTCTGTAGGTATTCTCAAACTTTTTTGGAAATAAATGTATCTCTTGGTCTTCTAAAACTGCTTTTAAAGCGGGTTTTGCCAGCTCTTCCATCTTCAAAAACCACTGATCGGAAAGTCTGGGCTCTATGACTGCTTTGGTCCTTTCTGAGGTACCCACTTTGTTTAAGTGTGGCTCCGTTTTTATGAGGAAACCTCCAAGATCTAAATCTTTGGCTACTTGCTTTCTAGCCTCAAATCTATCCAAACCTTCATATTGTAGGGCATTGGCATTTAGGCTTGCATTGGCATTAAAAATATCTATGATTTCTAAACCGTGTTTTTCTCCAAGGGCCTTGTCATTCACATCATGGGCTGGAGTTACCTTGAGACATCCGGTTCCAAATTCCATGTCTACGTAAGGATCTAACACTATTGGAATTTCTCTGCCACAGATGGGAACAATGGCTTTTTTACCGTGAAGGTGTGTGAATCTTTCGTCTTCTGGGTGAATACAGATTGCGGTGTCTCCAAAAATAGTTTCTGGCCTTGTAGTCGCAATGGTCAAGGTGGCGTCTGTACCTGAGATCGCATAAGAAATATAGTATAATAGGCCTTGTCTTTCCTCGTAAATTACCTCTTCATCTGAAAGGGTTGTCAAAGCCTCAGGGTCCCAGTTCACCATTCTGTTCCCCCGGTAAATAAGGCCTTTATTGTAAAGATCTACAAAGACTTTAATTACGGATTCTGACATTTTTGGGTCCATGGTAAAAGCGGTTCTGTCCCAATCACAGGAACAACCTAACTTTTTTAGCTGCTCTAAAATGACACCGCCATACTTATTTTTCCAGGCCCAAGCATGCTCTAAAAATTCCTCTCTACTCAGGTCTTGTTTAGCTATACCCTGCTCTTTTAGTTTGGCTACTACTTTGGCTTCTGTAGCAATAGAGGCGTGATCTGTTCCAGGTACCCAACAGGCATTGTAGCCCTGTAATCTGGCCTTTCTGATGAGCACGTCTTGTATGGTGTTATTTAGCATATGCCCCATATGAAGCACTCCGGTAACATTTGGTGGGGGTATCACAATGGTATAGGGTGTTCTGTGATCGGGTGTAGACGCAAAAAAGTTATGGTCCATCCAATAAGTATACCACTGAGCTTCTATTTCTGAGGGGCTGTATTTTGTCATTTTTTCCATGGGTCCCTTTGTAGTTGTATTTTAAGCGAAATCGCAAACCACAAAAATAAGTAACCGCTGGCTCTCTTGAAAGAATTTTGCTGCTTGTTATCAAAAGAATTATATTTGATATAAAGATTGACACCAACAAGGATGAAAAAAATATACTTATTACTCTGTTTGGGCCTGTTTTCGAGCCTGGTTTTTGCTCAAGAAAAAACAGCCAAAATTGAATTTAAATCTGAAATCATAGATTACGGCAATGTGGCATATCTAAGCGACGGAATTAGGGTTTTTGAATTCACCAATACCGGAAACGCGCCACTCATTATCACTCAGGTGAGCTCTAGCTGTGGCTGTACCATTCCAAAAAAACCTGAAGCTCCCATTTTACCTGGGAAAACTGGGGAAATTCAAGTGAAATACGACACCAGTAGGGTAGGCCCTATTAGAAAAGCAGTGACGGTTAATTCTAATGCAGACACCCCCACCAAGGTGCTCACTATTAAAGGGAATGTAAAAAATCCTGAATAAGTAGCTACCGAGCCTTAATTAATGACGCAAGATTCCTAATTTTGCAAAAAAAACTGAATGCCAGCACTATCTAAGAAAGGGCTTTCTATGCCCGAATCTCCCATCAGAAAATTGGTTCCATTTGCAGAAAAAGCAAAATCTAACGGAATCCGTGTCATACACCTCAATATTGGACAGCCAGATATTCCTACTCCAGAAATAGCCCTTCAAGCTATTAAAAATCAAGATCTTAAAGTTTTAGCTTACAGCAGAACGGAAGGCTCTGATAGCTACCGAGAAAAACTTGCTGCTTATTATAAGAAGCACGAAGTTCTGCTAACAAAAGAAGATATTATAGTGACCACTGGAGGCTCTGAAGCCCTGTCTTTTGCTATGGCAACAGTAGCAGACTCTGGAGATGAAATTATCATTCCAGAACCTTTTTACGCCAACTACAACGGATTTGCTACCGCTAATGACATAAAAGTGGTACCCATTGCGTCTCGTATTGAAGAAAATTTTGCCCTACCCCCTATACCAGAATTTGAAAAGCTTATAAACGAAAAAACAAAAGCCATCCTGATTTGTAATCCAGGCAATCCCACTGGCTATTTATACACCTTAAAAGAATTAGAGAAATTGGCCACATTGGCACGCAAACACAATATCTTTTTAATTGCAGACGAGGTATACCGAGAATTTACTTACGGAGAAAACAAACATCACTCCATAGGGAGTTTAGAGGGAATGGAACCATATGCTATTATCATAGACTCCGTGTCTAAAAGATACAGCATGTGCGGGGCCAGAATAGGCTGCTTAGTTTCTAAAAATAGAGACTTTATGGAAACTGCTATAAAATTTGCCCAGGCCAGACTTTCTCCTCCTACCTACGCTCAAATTGCTGCAGAGGCCGCACTAGACACGCCTGATAGCTATTTCAAAGAAGTGAACACACAATACGAGCACAGAAGAAACGTTCTCATAGAAGGTCTAAAAGCAATCCCTGGCGTAAAAGTAGCCCATCCTAATGGGGCTTTTTATTGTGTGGTAGCCCTGCCGGTGAAAAATGCAGATCACTTTGCCCAATGGCTTTTAGAGTCTTTTAGTCATGAAGGAGAAACGGTGATGGTTGCCCCAGCTGCTGGCTTTTATGCCTCAGAAGGACTTGGAACAAACGAGATTAGAATTGCCTATGTTTTAGAACAAAAAGAGCTTGTAAAGGCCGTGCATATACTTAAAAAAGCACTGGAGACCTACCCCAATTAATGGAGATCCAAGAAAACATATCCCTAGCCCCTTTTAACAGTTTTGGCATAGATGTAAAGGCACGATTTTACACAAAGATCCATACCGTTGAGGAACTTACAGAAGTATGTAGAGCCAAAAAAAAATGGCCATTATTTATTTTAGGAGGGGGCAGTAATATGCTTTTGACAAAGGACATAGACGCCCACGTTATTCACCTTAGAAACAAAGGTATTAGTGTGGTTCAAGACACAGATAGCTATAGTATAGTAGAGGTTGCTGGAGGTGAAAACTGGCATGAGTTGGTCCTGTGGAGCATTGAAAACAACTTGAGTGGTATTGAAAATTTGGCACTTATTCCTGGCTCAGTGGGAGCTGCTCCTATTCAAAATATTGGCGCTTATGGCGTAGAACTAAAAGATAGCTTTGTAAGCTGTAAAGTGTTTGATCTGAGTAGCAACCAAGAAAAGGTCTTCTCCAAAGAAGCCTGTGAGTTTGCGTATAGAAGTTCCATTTTTAAAACATCGGCCAAAGGCCAATATATGATCTGGAGTATACAACTCAAGCTCTTTAAACCACCACATACCTTAAAAACTCAGTACGGAGATCTTAGCAAAACCATAGAGGCACTTTACCCCAATACCCCCAATTTTGGACTCTCTGAATTGGCTCATGCGGTTATTCACATTAGGTCTTTAAAATTACCCGACCCAAAAAAACTTGGAAACTCAGGTAGTTTTTTTAAAAATCCAATTTTAGATAAAAAATCTTTTGAGGCTTTTATTTTGGCCTGGCCAGAGGCTCCATTTTATGAGTTGGGAGGGGACCAATACAAAGTTCCTGCTGGTTGGCTCATTGAAAAGACTGGCTTAAAAGGCCGTAGAGAAGGTGCTGTTGGAGTCCACAGCAAACAAGCCTTAGTGCTAGTAAATTATGGTGGTGGCAGCGGCCAAGAGGTCATTTCCCTTGCCAAAAAAGTAATGGATAAGGTATTTAAAAAATTTCATATTACTTTAGAACCTGAGGTGAATATCATCCCTGAGCAACAACTTTAATCTGAGTAGTTTAAAAGGCCATGGAAGAAGGAATAGCGTCTAAAATAATCCCCTTATTGCACGACCATGATCAAAAAGCTATGGATCTAATCTACAGAAACTACTCTGAGGTGTTATACGGAATTAGTTTTCAAATCCTAAAAAATGAAGGCGCTGCAGAAGACGCACTCCAAGAGAGTTTTGTTAAAATTTGGACATACAGCAAGCGATATGACCCCAAAAAAGCAAGTCTGTTTACTTGGATGCTCAGAATTGTTAGAAACACAGCCATTGATCACTACAGAAAGGCCCAAAAAACCAAACCCAGAGAGATCCAAATTAATGAGGAAAGCGTATCTATAAAGGATAACAGCTATAACGCAGACCATATGGATGTGGGAGAAAAAATGGAGGAACTGGCCCATAAAAACAAAGAAGTTATAGACGCGATCTTTTTTCTCGGAATGACACAAAGAGAGGCCAGCGACTATTTAAATATCCCATTGGGAACTGTAAAATCTAGACTTAGAATTGGGCTCAAACTTCTTGGAGCTGTGTATCAAGTAAAAAAATAAACATGAAAGCCAATACAAAACAAATTATTGAGTCTGGAGATTTAGAAGCCTATTTACTTGGGGATCTTACAGAACAAGAAGGAGAAAAAATTAGGAAATATATTCTGATGTATCCAGAGGTAAAAGAAGCCTATGACCTACTAGAAAGGCAGTTAGAAACTTTCACAGAAGCGTATAAAAAAACACCCCCTAAAGATTTACAAAGCCGGATAGAAAACCAAATCCAGCGCATTCAACAATTTACTCGCTTTTCTTGGATGGCCCTTGGATTGTCTCTGCTTGTTTTTTTAGGAAGCGCTTATTATGTGATTCAAGAAAACAACAAATTGTCTATTAAACAGGGAATGATAGACCACCAGATTGAAGACCTACAACTCTCCTTTGACAACCAGTTAGACGAAATTAGAAATCAGTTTATACTACGCAACAGCCCTCAAACAAGAACCGTCACTCTCCAGCATCAGATGGAGGATCAATCTTTTACACTGAATGCCTACCTCAATAAAAAGGAGCGTATGAGTTATATAGAAATTCTTAGCTTACCTGTTCTACCCCCTGGTAAATGTTATCAGCTCTGGACAGAGCGAAATGGCAGCAAAGAGAGTGTAGGCATATTGCCAGATCATTTAGAGGAGCGCTTATTTGTTTCTATTCCATTTAAAGAAAAGGCCACTGCCTATATCACCATAGAAGACAAACCAGGGAATTTAAATCCGAAAGCGAGCTTGGCACTCTTCAAGATTCCCATAGAATAGCTTGTAAATACCACATATATTGTACCTTTGTAAAAACAAAAAGCATGAAATTAGCACTACTTACCATTGGTTTACTAGCCCTAGGCTTTGCTGGAATTGCTATTAAAATTTGGGCAAAAAAAGACGGCGCCTTTTCGGGAACCTGTGCCAGTCAGAGTCCTTTTTTAAACCAAGAGGGAGAAGCCTGTGGCATGTGTGGTAAACTTCCTGGGGAGCAGGACTGTAAAAAAGACTCCTTAGACCAAGCTACTATATAATTATACGTATTGATAATTGCTCCAGAACATATTTCGCAAACTATTGAGAAAGCCAAACAGGGGCAGCAACTCGCATTTAGTAATTTATTAGACACCTATTGGAATGAGGTGTATAGCTTCCAATTGCTCAGAACAAAGAATGAACATGAAGCCGAAGATATTACCATAGAGACTTTTTCAAAAGCCTTTGACAAAATTGCCTCCTACAAAGAAGCTTATGTTTTTAAAACATGGCTTATTACCATTTCTAAGAACCTCCATATAGATAGACTCAGAAAACAAAAAAGAAATGCTAATAACGGTATGGATGTAAGCTCTAATAGAGAGGTGCACAATGAGGTGTTAGACCATGCTCCTTCTGCAGAAGAAGTGCTCATTCACCAACAAAATTTAGCAGATCTGCTTCGGGAGCTTAAAAAATTAAAACCTGCCTACCAACAGGTAATCACCCTGAGGTATTTCAATGAGATGTCCTATGCAGAAATAGCTCTAGCTATTGGAGAACCAGTTAACAACATTAAAGTTAAATTACTCCGGGCCAGAAAACTCTTGGTAGAGCTCATAGGAAACAAGAATACTACCCACTAATGTTGCCTTTTCTTTAGTATATTTGAAGAAAATTTTGCAATGAGTTCACAAACCCTCACCCCTACTAAAACCACCCCTTCCGTTGGAAAGCCAAAATGGCTCCGAGTTAAACTACCTACAGGCCAAAAATACACCCAATTAAGAGGGCTTGTAGACAAGTATGACCTACATACTATTTGCACCTCTGGGAGCTGCCCAAATATGGGAGAGTGTTGGGGAGAAGGCACGGCTACCTTTATGATCTTAGGTAATGTTTGCACCAGATCTTGTGGTTTTTGTGGCGTAAAAACAGGCCGTCCAGAGTCCGTAGATTGGGAAGAGCCGGAAAAGGTGGCCAGGTCTATTCAGATCATGGGTATTAAACATGCCGTGATTACCTCTGTAGACAGAGATGACCTCCAAGATATGGGATCTATTATTTGGGAAGAAACCGTTGCAGCCATCCGAAGGCTAAACCCTAAAACTACTCTGGAGACCCTTATACCTGACTTTCAGGGAATAGAAAGACATTTAGATAGAATTGTTAGGGCCAATCCAGAGGTGGTGTCACACAATATGGAAACTGTGAGAAGACTCACAAGAGCTGTGAGAATCCAAGCCAAGTACGACAAAAGTTTAGCCGTCTTGGCCTACCTGAAGAAGGCAGGTATTAACAGGACCAAATCTGGTATTATGCTCGGACTTGGAGAAACAGAGGAAGAGGTTTTAGAAACCATGAGAGACCTTCGAAAGGCCCATGTAGACGTGGTTACTATAGGACAGTATTTACAGCCCTCTAAAAAGCACCTACCTGTTACTGAATTTATCACTCCGGAACAATTTAAAAAATATGAAACAGCAGGCTTAGAAATGGGCTTCAGACATGTAGAAAGCGGGGCTTTAGTACGTTCTTCTTACAAGGCGCACAAGCATATTTTATAATAGCAATTCTAACATGGATAAAATTCGAATAGGGATTAATGGATTTGGACGCATAGGAAGAACCCTATTCAGACTTCTCATAGACCACCCTGAAATTGAAGTGGTAGCCGTTAATGACTTGGCTCCTGCAGCCACTTTGGCCCATTTATTAAAATACGACTCCATACACGGGGTCTCCAACGCCCTTATCCAAACCACGGATAATGCAGAATCTTTAATGGTGAACGGACGTTCCATAGCTGTTATTAATGAGGCATCCATAGCGCATATCCCATGGAAAAAACATCATATAGATATCTTGGTGGAGGCCACTGGCAAGTTCAAATCCCAAACAGAGCTTCAAAAACACCTTGAGGCAGGCGCTAAGCGTGTAATCCTAGCAGCGCCTCCAGAAGACGATCATATTCCTATGGTAGTGATGGGTGTGAATGAACAGATCATAAAACCCTCAGACCTTATAGTGTCTAATGCCTCCTGCACTACCAATAATGCCGCCCCCATGATGGCTGTGATTGATGATTTATGTGGGATCTCAGAGGCCTATATCACAACGGTTCATTCCTACACCTCAGACCAAAGCTTACACGACCAGCCACATAAAGATCTCAGAAGGTCTAGGGCAGCAGGGCAGTCTATTATTCCCACTACCACTGGAGCAGCGAAGGCACTTACAAAAATTTTTCCCGATTTATCTAACGCCATAGGCGGATGCGGCATTCGGGTTCCCGTACCCAACGGTTCTCTGACAGATATCACTTTTAATGTGAGGAAAGAAACTAGTATTCAAGAAATTAATGCTAGCTTTAAAAAAGCCTCCTTGGATAAGTATCATAAAATCTTATCCTATACAGAAGATCCCATTGTCTCGGTAGACCTCAACAACAGCCCGTATTCGTGTGTATTTGACGCACAAATGACCTCAGTAATCGGGAATATGGTTAAAATAATAGGTTGGTATGACAATGAAACTGGGTATAGCAATAGACTCATAGACCTTATTATCTATCTAAACCAAAACAAAAAATAGACATGCCTGCCATCTCTAACCCTTTAAACACCCTATGTATTGTGGCTGTAATTATTGGGATGGCATTGTTATTGTTATGGGTTTGGAGATTAAAAAAAGCGCTAAAAAAGCTTAAAAAATCTCAATTAGAAGATCAAGAAAGCAGCCAATTTTTAAGCACACTTTCTCATGAGTTAAGAACACCACTCTACGCGGTTACTTCTATTAGTCAGGCTTTGCTGGAAAACAATCCAAAAAAAGAACAACTAGAAGATCTGTATGTATTAGACAAAGCAGCTTCTTATCTTGTAAAACTCATCAATGACGCCCTACTTATCCATAAGATAGACGCTAACAAACTCCGAGTCCTAGAAGAAGATTTTGATCTGGATGAACTCTTGAGTTTCGTAGTCAAAACAACAAAAAATCATATTAAAGACCACCAGGCAGAAATTATTATTAAAAAGGAAACTGCGGTACCCAACCACTTTAAAGGAGACCCTCTCAAAATCACACAAATACTTATAAATTTAGTGAGCAACGCCATGAAGTTTGGAGCTAATAATCCCATCCATTTAATGGTTAAACTAGAACAAAATTCAGACACAAGCTGTGGCTTGTTGTTTACCGTTAAAGACCATGGAAAGGGTATTCTAGCTTCAGATAAAAATAAAATACTCGATAGATTTCACCAATTAGACACTGTAAAAACGGAATTTGGTAGCGGTCTGGGGCTTTCTGTTGTGGTACAATTACTCAAATCTCTGGGAAGCCAACTAGAGATTGACAGCGAAATAGACAAAGGAAGCAGTTTTAGCTTTAAACTTCTATTAAAAACGATTAGTAAAGTAGCTGAAAATCCGAAGACACAAGCAGATTATTCCAAGTTAAATGGACGTCATATTCTTGTGGTGGATGACAATTTGGTCAATCAAAGAATAACCAAAAAAACTTTAGAAAAAAAAGGAATGATCACAAGGGTATGCAGCAGCGGAAAAGAGGCCATCTCCATACTAAAACAAGAAGGTATTCACGCCGTACTAATGGATTTATACATGCCAGAAATGAGTGGCGAAGAGACTACTAAAATAATCAGAACCTTTGAAGCCTCACTCCCAATAATTGCACTAACAGCCATTGACAAAGAAGATCACTGGGAAGAACTTAAAAACTGTGGGTTTTCTGCGATCTTAAACAAACCATATGAAGAGCTCAAGCTGTATCAAACGCTTTTAAATCATATAGATGCAGACACTTCAGGGAGCGCCTTATAAAAGGGTATAGCGTCTTGTTCAAAAAAAACATGTTGGACGCCTATATAATAGATTCCTTCTATGCGGTCTTTTAATTTTGTAAAGTCTTTTTGGGTACACACTACATTGGATAATTCCTCCAATTGGGCTATTTCATTGGGGGTAAAAAAGTGATGGTCTTTAAAACGCCAATGCTTGTATTTAATACCCATACCTTCTAAATACCTAAGTAGTGGCTCGGGTTGGGCAATGGCAGTAATTAGATTAATTTCTTTTCCAATATAATCTGAAGCCTTTACACTAGCTTCTAGTCCTTTCCAAACAGGATCATAATCTAGGTAGCTAAAACAAATGAGCTTTTTAAAGTGGGAAGAAAAATGAGTAAGCATTTCTTTTCGTTGTGCATTGCTTAAATCAGAGGGGCATTTAGTGACCACAAGAACATCTGCAGCCTGAGCTCTAGAGGGAAGATCTCTCAAACGACCAGACGGAAGTAGCTTATCCCTATAAAAAGGCTGTGAAAAAGTAGTGAGCAAAATAGTAAAAGAAGCTTGAATAGCCCGGTGCTGTAGAGCGTCGTCCAGAACTACCACATGTGGAGCAGCAAGCCCTAGCCCCTCCAAATAGCTCATCCCTGCTACCCTAGAAGCAGAAACTACCAAGGTGGTTTCAGGAAAGGATTGTGCTATTTGATAAGGTTCGTCTCCCAAATCCTCCACTGTAGAAAGGCTAGTACCTAATACCAATCCCTGAGATATTCTACCATATCCCCTACTTAATACAGCCGTACGAACATATTTATCTGCCTGGTAATGACGCAGTAAAAGCTCTACCATTGGTGTTTTTCCCGTACCCCCTAAACTCAGATTTCCCACACATATGGAAGGGGTTTTAAAAGAGTACCTTTTTTTATATCCCTTGTCGTAGGCCCAATGCCTAAAAAAAAGGACCATGCCATAAAACCAAGAAAAAGGCCGCATAAGGATGGAAAGGAGAATCATGGCAACGAAATTATAATAATTATATTTGTTTTGTATACAAATTAAATAATATGACCGTAAAAAAAGTAACGGATATACTAGAACAAGCAGCGCCACTGAGTTGGGCGGAGGATTTTGATAATGTTGGACTCTTAATAGGAGACAAAAATATGGAAGTCTCTGGCGTGCTAGTGAGCCTAGATTGTTTAGAAAATGTAGTGCAAGAAGCCATAGAGAAGCAGTGCAATCTCATTGTAAGTTTCCATCCCATCATTTTTTCTGGTCTTAAAAACATCACACCCAGCCACTATGTAGACCGGGTACTTATTAAAGCCATAAAGCACAATATTGCAATATACAGCATGCATACCGCCTTAGACAATGCCGCAAAGGGGGTAAGCTATGAAATGGGCAAAAAATTAGGGATAGAAAATATGAAGCCCTTATTGCCAAATCCAAAGCTGTTACCAAAAGACCCAGACGGTTTGTTGGGTATGGGGCGCATTGGAACGCTCAAAACGCCGGTTTCTGAGGAAGATTTCATGAACATGCTCCAGAAAACATTTGGAACACCACATTTAAAACACAGTGCCTTTTTAAAAAAAACCATTACAAAAGTTGCCTTGTTGGGAGGCAGTGGCGCTTTTGGCATAGATGCCGCTCTCTTGGCTGGCGCCGATGTGTATGTGACTGCAGATCTCAAATATCACGACTATTTTAAGGCAGATCACCACCTCTTATTGGTAGATATTGGACACTATGAAAGTGAGCAGTTTACAAAAAATATTTTAGTGCGTATTCTTACAAAAAAAATTGCTAATTTTGCAATCTCTTTATCTGAGAGTAACACTAACCCCATCAAGTATTATTAGGTATGGCAACAAAGAAAGAGGTAACAGTAGAAGATAAGCTTAGAGCTTTATACGACCTTCAATTAATAGATTCTAGGGTAGACGAAATTAGAAACGTAAGAGGAGAACTACCTTTAGAAGTAGAAGACCTTGAAGACGAAGTTTCTGGTTTAAATACAAGGTTAGACAAATTAAAATCTGATCTGGAAACCATCAATGTGGAGATAGCAGCTAAGAAAAATATAATTGAAGACGCTAAGGCAGCCATTAAAAAATACGCAGAACAACAGAAAAACGTTCGCAATTCAAGAGAGTTTAATGCCCTTTCAAAAGAAGTTGAATTTCAAGAGCTAGAAATTGAATTGGCAGAAAAAAATATTCGTGAATTCAAAGCTCAAATTGAGCAGAAAAAAGAAGTTATCGAAGACTCAAAAGAGCGATTGGAAGCCAGGGAAACTCACTTGAAGCACAAAAAAGAGGAGTTAAATGACATCCTTGCAGAAACTGAAAAAGAAGAAGCGGCACTTCTTAAAAAATCAGCGGAATACGAAACTCAGATTGAGGAAAGACTTATAACTGCGTACAAGAGAATCAGAACCAATGTAAAAAATGGCCTGGCAGTTGTTGCCATTGAAAGAGGGGCTTCAGGAGGTTCTTTCTTCACTATTCCACCACAGGTTCAAGTAGAAATTGCTTCAAGAAAAAAAATTATTACAGATGAGCACTCCGGTAGAATATTAGTAGACCCTACCCTTGCAGAGGAGCAGTCTGAAAAAATGGCTAAACTTTTTGCTAGCTTATAACACATACCCATCCCAATAATTTAAAATCTCCTTTTAGGAGATTTTTTTTTGATTGCTATTCAAGTAATACAGCTACTCCAGCCTACAAAGCTGGACTTACTCCTATATTAGTAAAGCTTTAAAATTATAATCCCAATGCTTTTGCTATATTTGTTTAACAAATTTTAAAAAAGTTGAAACAATATAATTTAGAAGCACTGGAGAAACTTCCCTCCAGGTTCAGGGCCAATTTAATCAATAGCTGTACAGGGTATAAGTCTGTGAATTTAATAGGCAGTAAATCTTCATCAGGAATAGAGAATTTGGCCATATTTAACTCTGTAATACATTTAGGTAGTAATCCTGCACTCATTGGCTTTACCACCAGACCTCTGACAGTTCAAAGAGATACCTATGACCATATTAAATCTTCTGGTGAATTTACCATAAATGCTATTTCGAAAGATTTCATAGATAAAGCGCACCAAACTGCCGCCAAATACGACAGGGATCAATCAGAGTTTAAAGCGGTTGGTCTCTCACCAGAATATAAGAATAAATGCAGTGCTCCCTTTGTAAAAGAGAGTCCTTTAAAATACTGGTGTACCTATGTAAATGAATATCCTATTAAAGAGAACGAATGTATCCTTATCGTAGGAGCAATACAAGAAATTCACATAGATCCAGATACCATTCAAACCGATGGATGGATAGATTTATCCAAAAACAAACTCACAGCTGGGATAGGTTTAGATGGCTATGCGACACCAGAAAATCCAGTGAGATTTGAATACGCAACTACAGATAAAAAAGCAAGGCTAAAAAATGCATAAAAAACCATTTTTAGACACTAAAATCTGTAAGGTCTGTGGACGACCTTTTAGTTGGAGAAAAAAATGGGAAAAAAACTGGGAAGAAGTTCGCTACTGTTCTGAAAAATGCAAAAGAAATAAATGAAAGCAATTATTTGGTTTACCAACAATTTAAGAACACTAGATCATCCTTTACTTCACAAAGCGTGTAAAGAAGCTACCACAGTAGAAGCCTTCTATTGTTACGATCCAAGTCTTTTCGAAGAAGACCTAAAAGGAGTTGTTAAAATTGGCCCTTACAGGAAAAAATTTTTAATAGAGAGCCTGTTAGACCTTCAAGAACAATTAGAGCGCTTACACATCCCTCTTCACATAATAGTAGGTAAGCCAGAAAAGGAAATTCCCACACTTATTGAAAATATAGGAGCCACAGATCTTTTTTATCAAAAAAATTGGCATGATGAGGAAAGACAAACAGAGAAAGCTGTTAGACAAAATCTAAATAAACAAATTTCATATCACAGTGCTTATGATCAGTTTTTAATTACCCCTTCTGAGCTGCCCTTTGAAGTTTCTGAGCTTCCAAGAGTATTTACTGTCTTCAGAAAACAAATTGAAAAGCAATGCTCCATTGCAGCACCACTGCCCATACCAAAAGCAATAGATCAGAACATAAAGACCAAGGTCTCCAAAGAATGGGAAACTATTTCCAAGGAAGTAGCGTCTATTAAAAACGACCCAAGAACCGCTTTCCCTTTCAAAGGTGGGTCACAGGCAGGACTAGATAGAATTAACTCCTATTTTTGGGACACTGATCAGGTAGCCGTCTACAAAAAAACTAGAAATGGAATGATTGGCACCTCTTACAGCACTAAATTCTCTCCTTGGTTGGCTAACGGATCTGTTTCTGCAAGAACCATATACCAAATGCTCAAACAATACGAAATAGAGAGGACTTCCAATGAAAGTACCTATTGGGTGTTTTTCGAACTTTTATGGCGTGAGTTTTTTAAGTACGTTGGATTAAAACACGGAAACCTTTTATTCAAAAGTGGCGGGATACTAAAAAAAGAGTTTGCGCAAGGTCAGGATACCAATTTATTTTTAAAGTGGAAGGAAGGAAATACCTCTAATTCTTTTATAAATGCTCACATGAAAGAGTTGTCAAAAACTGGATGGATGAGCAATAGAGGCAGACAGAATGTAGCGAGCTATTGGTCCAAAACACTGGGTCAAGATTGGAGAAGAGGCGCAGCCTATTTTGAAAGCATGCTTTTGGACTACGACGTAGACAGTAACTGGGGCAATTGGATGTATACCAGTGGAGTAGGAAATGACCCAAGAGATCGCATATTTGATCCAAACAGGCAGGCAAAAATGTATGATCCGAATGGCACATTTCAAAAAAAATGGTTGCAAGAAAGTTTATTCTAACAACCAATTAAAAGTAATACCCATGAAAACACTCAGACTTGTACTAGGAGACCAGCTCAACAGAAATCACTCTTGGTTTAACACTCCAGATCAAAACAAGCTGTACTTCATGGCAGAAATGCGTCAAGAAACAGATTATGTAACCCACCACATACAAAAAATAATAGGTTTTTTTGCCGCCATGAGGGCTTTTGCAGAAGATCTAAGAGAACAGGGTCATGAAGTGATTTACTTGAACTTAGACCACCCAGATAACACTCAAGACCTACAGGCCAATCTACTGGCACAAATTAAAAAACACCATATTACTCAATTTGAGTATTTAGAACCCGACGAATTTAGGCTGGACCACCAACTTAAAAACATCTGCAAAAACCTAGATCTGCCTTCGCACTGTGAAGACACAGAACACTTCTATACTTCTAAAAAAGAATTAGAGGAATTCTTCCAAGGCAAAAAACAAATGATCATGGAATCTTTCTACAGATCCATGCGAAAAAAACACCAAATCTTAATGCTGGACGGTAAGCCAGAGGGGGACCAGTGGAATTTTGACCAAGACAATCGAAAAAAATGGAAAGGAAGCCCAGGTATACCAGCTATTGTTCATTGTAATAATGAGGTTGGAGATCTGATAAAACTTCTAAAAAAAGAAGGCGTGAATAGCATTGGGAGTCTTCAAAATGAAACCTTAGACTGGCCCATTAATCTCACCCAAGCTGAGAACCTACTAGACTACTTTTGCGAACATCTGCTAGAGAACTTTGGAAATTATCAAGACGCTATGCATACCCAGGAGCATTTCTTGTTTCACTCTAGATTGTCCTTTGCTCTAAATACTAAAATCATTTCTCCTAAAAGAGTTATTGACAAAGCCATTGAAACCTATAGAAACCAAACCTCCTCAAAGATCAGCTTGAATCAGTTAGAAGGATTTGTAAGACAAATTTTAGGTTGGAGAGAATATATGAGAGGCATCTATTGGAAGGAAATGCCTACCTATAAAAATCTAAATAGACTTGAAAACCACAACGCGCTTCCAGACTTTTATTGGACTGCAGACACCAAAATGAATTGTATGCATCACGCCATTAAGCAAAGCTTAGATCATGCATATGCACACCACATTCAAAGGCTCATGATCACTGGAAACTACGCTTTGCTTACCCAATCCCATCCAGATCAAGTAGACCAATGGTATTTAGGGATATATATAGACGCTATAGAATGGGTAGAACTACCAAACACAAGAGGCATGAGCCAGTGGGCAGACGGTGGAATTGTAGCGACAAAACCTTATGTTAGCAGTGGAAATTACATCCAAAAAATGAGTAATTACTGTGACAGCTGTCAGTATAACCACAAGAAAAAAACTGGAGAAGACGCCTGCCCATTTAATTCTTTATACTGGAATTTTTTATCGGAAAAACAAGCACACTTTTCAAAGAATAACCGCATGGCCATGATGCTGTCTCTACTTAGAAAAATGGATGAAAATGAATTGTCTGACATAAAAAAGAGGGCCCAACATATTATGGTGAACCCTCAACTATATTAAATGGTTAAAGTGGGTTTATAAAAACCCCTAACAAAGGTTTAGATCATGGCGTCTACAATACCATAGGCCAAACTCTCTTCTGCGTTCATCCAATAATCTCTATCAAAATCCTTCATTACCTTTTCAAAATCTTGGCCACAGTTGTCTGCCAATATTCGAGCACTTAACTCGCGGGTCTTAATTATTTCTCTGGCTTGTATTTCAATATTAGAAGCCTGCCCCCTGGCTCCCCCACTTGGCTGATGGATCATTACCTGAGCGTGGGCTTGTATAAATCTTCTCCCTTTAGCTCCAGCAGACAGTAAAATAGAGCCCATAGAAGCCGCCAAACCACTACATACCGTAGAGACTGGACTCTTTAAAGATTTAATGGTGTCATATATAGCAAAACCTGAGGTCACATAGCCTCCTGGACTATTAATAATTAGTTGTATTTCCTGATTACTTTGCATATCTAAGTACATAAGACGGTCTATCACATGTTTAGCAGAATGATCGTCTACCTGTCCCCATAAAAAGACCTTTCTCTCCTCTAAGAATTTTTCTTCTATTAGTTCTTGAACTTTTCCTTTTTTAGTACCCATAGTCAAATTATATATACTTCAAAATTAAACAATTTAAGTAGAATGTCCTCCTAATTGCCCCCATTGGTTTAATTTCTTTTTAATGAAAAGAGTCCCATCAGAAAAACAATAACAACAGCTCCTAAAAGCCCTTGAAAGCTCACGGACAAACCAAAGGTCTTTGCTACGAATCCTAAAATAACAGGGGTTATTAAAAATCCAGAATAACCAAATCCGGCAGTAATAGCAATAGCCTTGGCCGTTTCAATATCTTTGCGTTTACCCGCCAATCTAAATACTTCTGGGATAATCACGGAGAACCCCAATCCGTTTAATGCAAAACCAATTAAAGACATATAAAGTTCTTGCTGTAGTACCATTACATAGCCAAAAATAGCCACTAAGGCACCCAGCAAAATAAGAGAATGACCTCCAATCTTGTCACTTAACATATCTCCGAAGAAGCGAGCTATGGTCATACAAAATGAAAACAATAAAAAACCGGCACCTATAAGATAATCAGGAGCTCCAACTAATTCTTGTAAAAACAAGCCACTCCAGTCTACAATAGCCCCTTCGGAACCCATGACTACAAAAGAGATCAAACCCAGCAAAAATAATGGTTTTAATTGATGTAAACTTACAGGCTGCTTGAGTGGTATACCTGCCTTAATAGAAACATAAGACCTAAAATAAAAACTATGAGCGACTAAAATCAAAACAACTACCACACCCATATGAAGTATTGGACTTGAAAATACCGGTATTAAAAAACTACCCATACCAGCCAACACACCTCCCAAGCTAAAAAAACCATGAGTAGCACTCATTACACTTTTCTGGTCTTGTTTCTCTATTTCAGAGACCAAGCCATTCATAGCAATATCTGTAAAACCTTGAGTGGCACCTAACAAGAATAGCGCTAAAAGTAAAAAGGTATAATCCGTGGCTAAAAATGGTAAAAAAGCACTCGCAGAAATGCCTAATACACCTAAAGCAGTAGAAGCACCAACACCTACCCTTCTAATAAGAGGAGCAGCAAATGGCAAGACCGAAAAGGTACCCATTGCCAAGCAAAATATAGCTACTCCAAGTGCTGCCTTATCTATACTTAGAAAGTTCTTAACAGAAGGAATATAAATGGCCCAGGTACCAAAAATAAAATTTAAACTAGCAAAAACTAAGGCAGGTCCCAAATAACGAGGGCTTGAAAAAATAAGCTTTAATGACTTCATATGTTCTAATTTGAAGTCTCTTTAATAGCTTCTTCTAAGCCTGTTGCCAGCCGTGCAATATCCCCAAAGCTATTGTACAACGGAACTGGAGCAAATCGCATGACATTGGGTTCACGCCAGTCTGTGACAATTCCTTTGGACATAAGCGCATTAAAGATTTCTCTACCCTGACTACCAAAATAAACAGATAGTTGTGAACCTCTTTGCTTGGGAGTTAAAATCCGTATTTCCATACTACTTTGGTTTCCAATTTCTTGTATCACTTGCTCTAGAAACACGACAAGCTTTTGTTGCTTTTTCCAAAGGGCATTCATCCCAATGCTTTGGAATATTTCAAGGGAAGCCAAAAAAGGAGCCATAGACAATATGGAGGCATTACTTAGCTGCCAAGCGTCTGCATTTTTCATTGGCACAAAAGAGTCTTGCATTTTAAATCTAAGCCCCTTATCTGTACCCCACCATCCTTCAAATCTAGGAAGATCTGTTCTGTTGTGATATTGTTCATGTACATAAATTGCGGCAGCATTACCTGGACCTGAATTCAGATATTTATAACTACACCAGCTGGCAAAATCTACCCCCCACTTGTGAAGATCTAAAGGAATATTACCAGCAGCATGGGCCAAATCCCACCCAACAAAAGCACCAATTTCTTTGGCCTTAGCAGTAATAGATGCCATGGGTAACACTTGTCCATTGTAATAGTTTAGCCCACCCATGAGCACCAATGCCAGGGTTTCTCCATGGGTTTCAATAGCCTCTAAAATATCTGCTTCTCTCCAAAAATCTTCGCCGGCTCTCTTTGGCACCTCTATCAGGGCCTCCTTTGGATCATAGCCGTGAAAACGCAACTGACTCTGAAGCATATATTGGTCAGAGGGAAACGCTTTTTCTTCACATAAAATTTTAAATCGTTTCCCCTGGGGCCTGTAAAAACTGACCATTAAAAAATGTAAGTTTACGGTGAGAGTGTTCATCACAGACACCTCTGAAGTTTTAGCACCTACTATCCCTGCTAAAGGTGCTGCCAAACGCTCATGATATTCCCACCAGGGCTCGTCACTGTAAAAATGCCCCTCTACCCCCATCCGTTCCCAATCCTTCATCACCTTCTCTACATAGCCTCTTGCAGTTTTGGGTTGTAGGCCCAAGGAGTTACCAGTAAAATAAGCCACTTCTTCCCCTTGATGAAGGGGAATATGAAATAAATCTCTACAGGATTTTAATGGGTCATTTTGATCGAAAATTGCTGCTTGGGATAGCCATGTTTTAGTAGACATAGAATTCTTTTTTATAGAATTTAAAAATACAATATCTAATGTAACAACTCCAGGGATTAGCTCGTATAAATATGTATTTTTGAAAAAAAATTACCCATGCATTTTTTATCAGAAGATCTGGAACAATACATTGCTAAGCATTCTGAACCAGAGCCTCCCCTGCTAGAAGAGCTCAGTAGAGAAACGCATTTGAAAGTCATACAAGCCCGTATGATTACTGGCCACTTTCAGGGGAGGGTCTTGAGTATGTTATCGCATATTATTGCACCAAAAAGAATTTTGGAAATTGGCACCTACACCGGATATTCTGCCCTGTGTCTTGCAGAAGGCCTAGTGTCCAATGGAAGTTTACACACTATAGAAGTGAATCCAGAATTGGCTCATATTCAAAAAAAATACTTTGAAAAAAGCGACTATAGCAAACAAATTCATACCTATTTGGGAAACGCTCTAGACATTATACCACAATTTGAGCAACCATTCGATCTGGTCTTTATTGACGCAGAAAAAAAACAATACGACGCTTACTTTGAAGCTGTTTTAAAGGTTTCGAAACCAGGAACCGTCATTCTTTCAGACAATGTGCTCTGGACCGGAAAGGTAGTAGCACCATTAGATCCAAAGGACAAAACTACCCAGGCGCTTTTAGAATACAATAAAAAATTAGCTACAGACCCTAGAGTTCAAACCAGTTTACTTCCCATTAGAGATGGACTGACCATGAGCAGGGTGTTGTAAATAGTGGTGCCAGAGCTCGGTAAGTTTTTAAGAAACGTACCCAAGTAAATTAGTTTTTTAAAGCAGCTCGTGCGTGTAGCCTGCCATAAAAAATCTATACGACAGAACTGCTTAAGTCTTTTTTAGTAAGCTCAAAAAAAAGTGATTGTAAAAAGCATAGGCAGCAAGCAAACCAACTCCTGCGCCACACAATAAATCCAATGGATAGTGTACCCCTATATAAACCCTACTAAAACTGTAAAGAATGGGCCAGCTAAAAAAGACCCAAAACCATGGCTTCTGATCTTTAAAAAACAACCACAGCAAACCAACGATAGCAAAGGAACTAGATGCATGACCAGAGAAGAAACTAGGGCCATCAATAGCCTTTAAAGCTCTAATTGCAAAGGAACTGTCCAAAACTTGGTGGGGTCTAGGTCTGCCTACTCCATATTTAACAAGCATACCTAAAAGAGCCACCGAGACCACCATAATGGCGGTAGTAAGGAGCATCTTATAGAGGGTTTTTAGAGGAACACTCACATAGGCCAACCAAAAAAAATATAGGAATAAGGGAAACCATATGGGAGTAAAAGTGACCGTTAAGAAAAAAGGATCCCAATCTGAATTTCCTAGACCATTTAAGTAAAGAAAGCAGCGTTGGTCCCAAAGTAACAACTGCTCCATTTCTTAATTCCTCTTTATGGTACCTGTAACATCCTTTACCTGATCTTTTACCTTATCTATTTCTTTGGTAATATCTTTAGTAAAGCTGGTGTCAATGCCTTGCTTTTCTGCCGTCTTATAAATTTCTTGCTTAATGTCTTCCGTGGCGTCTTTAAGTTGTCTCATTCCTTTTCCAAGACCTCTAGCAATCTCTGGAATCTTGTCTGCACCAAAAACCATCACCACAATAAACATGATGAAAAAAATTTCGCCGCCACTGATGAATAAAAAATGTAAAGCATTCATACCACAAATATAATGAGAAGTTTGACAGCTAAATAAAAAAGCCCCACAAATATATGTGGGGCTTCAAATGATGACTAAACTACAAAAGCAGCATCGGCGGTAACGCCAAAAATTTAGTCTTTAATCTGTGCTTTAAAAGCGTCAAATTCAGATCTAGTTTCTGCCTTAGGCCAAGAATTATTGCTTGTGTCTATGTCTGCAGTTTCTGCTTTAGGATCTACTACAATACCTACAATTTCTTTTTCGGTAGAAAGCACTCGTTTCACTTCTACGTCATTCTTTCTCCAAATTTCTGCTGGATAAGTAATAGACTCTTTAGTGCCGTCTTCGTAGGTATACTCTACAATTAATGGCATAGGTATGCCACCTGGCTTGTTAAATGTAACCTCGTAGAAAAACTTTGGCTCCTTCACAGCAGCACGCTCCTCTGCGGTCATATTATCCATCATAAAAGACTGGAGCGTCTCCGAAGTCTCAGAGGGCTTTTTCCCTTTGAGGTCTTTGTTGTAATCTTCGCTGTCTTCGGCTGCTAAATACACCAATGGTGGTAAATCTGCCTCTGTTAGGTTTCTAGCCGCCATATATTCTTTCATCTGTTTGGTAGGCTCGTTGCTTACATAGTATTTTTTCACATCCTTCACACCTATGTCTACATAGTCTGTGGTGTAAAACCAACCCCTCCAGAAGTAATCTAAATCTACTGCAGAAGCGTCTTCCATAGTTCTGAAGAAATCTTCAGGGCTTGGGTGCTTAAACTTCCAACGGTTGGCGTAGGTTTTAAAGGCGTGGTCAAACAACTCTCTACCCATTACAGTCTCTCTTAAAATATTAAGCGCTGTAGCTGGCTTTCCGTAAGCGTTTGGTCCTAGCTGATACACATTCTCTGGGTTAGACATAATGGGAGCCAAATAAGACTGATCTCCAGCCATATATGGTACAATTTTAGCAGGAGCACCTCTTCTAGAAGGATAAGCCTCTAAAGGCGCAATAGCGTCTGGGAAAGCTTCCCCAAATTCCTGCTCCGCCATATATTGCATAAAGGTGTCTAGACCTTCATCCATCCAACCCCACTGACGCTCGTCAGAATTAACAATCATGGGGAAGAAGTTGTGACCTACCTCGTGAATGATTACAGAAATCATACCGTATTTTACACCGTCTGAATAGCTGCCGTCTTCTTGAGGCCTACCGTAGTTCCAGCAAATCATGGGATACTCCATCCCTTGATTTTTTGCGTGCACAGAAATGGCCTTAGGGTAAGGGTAATCAAAGGTGTGTGCAGAATAAGATTTTAAAGTATGTGCCACGGCTTTAGTAGAGTACTCTTCCCATAGTGGGTTCCCTTCTTTAGGGTACATAGAAACTGCCATAACGGTACGGTCTCCAAGCTTTACAGCCTGCATGTCCCAAATAAATTTTCTAGAGGTAGCAAAACCAAAATCTCTCACATTTTCTGCTTTGAGTTTCCAAGTTTTAGTCTTTTCAGAAAAACCTTTCTCTGCGGCTTCTGCCTCTTCCTGGCTCACGATAATAACTGGTTTGTCATAAGAGTTTTGAGCCTCTTTATATCGCTTCATCATCTCTCTAGAGTAAACCTCTTTTCTGTTTTGAAGTACTCCAGTACCGTCTAGGATATGGTCTGCTGGCACCGTAATATTTACCTCATAATCTCCAAAAGGAAGGGCAAATTCTCCACTTCCCCAGAACTGATGGTTTTGCCAACCTTCTACGTCATTGTACACAGCCATTCTAGGAAAAAACTGAGCAATCACGTAGGCGCGGTTGCCATCTTTAGGGAAATACTCATAACCAGAGCGGGCTCTGTTTACCGTATGATCGGGAATATTATACCACCATTTGATAGAAAAAGAAACCTGACTCTTAGAGGCCAAAGGCTGTGGCAAGTCTATTCTCATCATGGTTTGGTTTATCGTATAAGGTAAAGGATTTCCATTGGCGTCTTTTACAAACTCTATATTAAAACCTCCATCAAAGGCCTCTGTCATATAAGAACTCACAAAAGAACCCGTTGGAGCCGCTAAAGGCACACCCCCACCGTCTCTAAGGGGAGACTTTGAGTCTTTAGATCTTACATTTTGGTCTAATTGAACCCAAAGAAATTCTAATACATCTGGGGAATTGTTGGTATAAGTAATGGTTTCCTCTCCATATAATCTGGCGTTTTTGTCGTCTAGGGTGATGTCCATTTTATAGTCTGCCTGCTGCTGATAGTAATCAGGTCCTGGAGCTCCAGAAGCAGATCTGTAATTGTTGGGAGTAGAAAACTCTTGATAGAGTTGTCTGAATTTACTTTGGTTCGTGTGACCGCCTTCTCTAGTTGCGGCTTCTTGCTCTTGTGCTGCAGCAACAGTAGCAAAAAGCATTAAAAAAGAACTGATCACATAGGTGATTTTTTTCATAATTAATGGGTATTATTTTAGTGGGTTGAAATTACGCAATTTTAAGAAAAGAACTTACTTATTCATATAAATTATACCTGAGGGCTTATCTTTCATGAGCAGAAAACTTTTTTTCAAAGCCCTGAACTTTAAATGAACTACATTTTGCTGGCTATCAAATAAATCTGTTAAGAGACTGTGTGTAATCTCAAACTTCTGAGCCTCTAAGAATGTAGAGGTTTTAGCCTCTAAAAAATAAATAAGCACATCGTTGTCTTTCTTGTAGCCCAATACCTGAATGTCCAAAGGATTGTCATCTTCAAAAAATTGTACTTTCTTCAAAATATACTCCTTAGCATAGGTTTCTTCCATAGGGCTTTCCTGCCCGGTTCCCAAAGCTGCTGTAATCCCATAACGCGCTTTCAAAAGGGCATTTAAGTCATCTGTAAAGACCCTGCAGCTCATTTGTAAGGCCTGATCCTTTTCACTGTATGATAGCTGGCTCACGGAGAGATAAAATTTATGATTTTCTAATCTATCCCAAGACATTACGGCATATGAAACGCATATAATACCCAGCACTATCCCTATTTTTCTTAGCTTCATTCTTCAGTATTGTTTTTCTTGTAAACCTTGCTTTTCTCTTTAATAAACTCCCAAATTAATAGCGGATTATCTGTTTTTGCCACCTCTATAAAACGATGATCTACCTCGCAGAAATAAAAAAAATCCGCAATTTTTTCCTGGGGGACACCCAATTTAGAAACGTATAAAGAATCTGGAAAAACCTGTCTCATTTTCTCAGACATGATATAGCGTTTGTCCCGTGCCACCCGTTTTCTGAGCATCTTTGTCCTTCCTGTTATTTCATTGATAATAGGATTAAAAGGCAGGGTCAATAACATGCCTACATTAAATTTGGGCATGGCAGCCTCTCGGAGTAATCGTTCACTTTGCATAAGGGGTTTTACATTTGCATTGGGCAAACCTAAGGTACTGGCCGTCACTACTTGCTGTGGCCCTAAGCCGGCTGCGTCCTTGGCTAAATTTCCGCTTAGGTTATATGGCATAAGGACCACCTCATCTAGAGCCACAATTTTTTCTTCTAAGGGAATATAAACCAATTGCTGCTTCAGATGCCCATCGTTCACTACAAAATGGGTTCCTTTAAAAGCCACCCCAGATAGAAAAAGGCTGTCTTGGGCCTGAGCCCTAATCTCAAAAAAACCATCCTCGTCCGTAATGGTAGCGTAGCCTCTACTGAGGTTTTGAACACTAATAGCCCCTAATTCCTTGGAGGTGCTAACTACCCGTCCCTTAAAATTTTCGGGATAAAAAAAGTTTTGGCCCTTGGCCGATGTGAGCCAAAAAAAACAAAACAGAAAAAAGACAAGTGGGTGAGATTGCTTTTTAATCATCTACTGTTTTTAAAAAGTCCTGACTTTGATTGACTAAAAAATCTATAAGTTGGAATTCATTTTCTTTTTTAAACAAGTTTTTTGAAGTAGGCTGAGTGTCTAAGTAATACAAAAATGGTTCTATTTGAGTGGCAGAAAGCTGAAGATCTTCTATAAAAAATCGATCTTCATAGAGCTGCCTAATTACTTCTGAGAGTTTTAATTGTGGTAAGTTACTGCTTACCGCCTGATCTTTGTTTTGAAATAATAACTTAAAGATATTCACAAAATTAAGGCCGTTTTGCATGCCTTGAACCGTACCAGCTTCTGCTATATTATCTACCTCTGTACTTCTGTCTATCTCGTAATTATAGCCCTTAAAGCGTTCGTTTTTGAGAGCTAAAAATTTTTCTGTGTTTTCAGGACCCACCACTACTTCTTCTAAGGCGGTTACCTTTTCATCTACAGAGACCACCAACCTGTTGTTATCTAAAATTTCCTGACTGATAAGTACTGCTGTAATTTTGTAATTTACTGCTGTAAAAACCAGCTCATCTCCCAGAGCTACCATAATTTCAAACTCTCCATTTTCATTGGTGATCGTGGCTTGCTTCGCTGTTACATTTAAAACATTTTCATTAATCACATTACTGTCTCTATACATAACCTTACCCCTGAGTAGGGTTCTATCCTGAGAAAAAACAGACATCCCAAAACACATGAATAATCCGATCATCAATAGATTCTTTGCTTTTCTCATAACATACTTTTTTAAAGACCCTGGGGCTTTTGTTTATTTAAATATAAAGAAACCTTAAGTTTTTCAGAAATAAAAAAATAGGACCTCTAAACTTTTGTTAATTTGCACAAAAAACACCTTGAAACAAATTATTCTAGCCAGTACCAGCACCCTCCCAGATGAGCCATTTCTTGATTATTTATTAGATACCCTCTCTGAATTTTACAAAAACATAAAGACGGTTACTTTTATACCTTATGCCAGGCCAGGGGGCATTTCACACGATCACTACACCAGGCATGTGTCCGTGGCATTATCAAAGATTGGTAAAAAGGTCGTAGGCCTTCACAGCTTTGAAAATCCAGAAGAAGGGCTTGCACAAGCAGAGGCCCTATTTACTGGGGGAGGGAATACCTTTGTTCTAGTAAAAACCCTTCATGAATTGGGTATTATGGACCTTCTTAGCTCAAAAATAAAAGGAGGCACCCCTTATTTAGGCTGTAGTGCTGGCAGTAATATAGCAGGAGTGAACATGCAAACCACTAATGACATGCCCATTGTCATGCCCAAAAGCTTCCAGACCATGGGACTCATACCTTTTAACATAAACGCACATTATATGGACCCCATACCGGGGATAAAGCACCAGGGAGAATCCAGAGAAACCCGAATTAAAGAATTTCATCATTTTCAGGCTACACCCGTCCTTGGACTTAGAGAGGGAAGTTATGTATATGTCCATGGAGCAGACATAAGTCTTGAAGGTGGTTTGTTAGCCAAACTTTTTCAAAAAGATGAAAAAGCTTTAGAAATTTCAGAATTACCTGCTTCCTTAAGCCGTTTTATGTAAAACATATTCACTTTATCGGATGCAATGAACTCTTCATAGTTAAATGTTGCATTTGAGCTTTTTTATGAAATTTTAATGCATTTTTACTCATTTTTGGTTAATTATAGTGTTTTTTAGCCCTTTAATCGAGTTTTTTTGATTTTTAGGCAACTTGTTTAAAAGAAGTAATACCTTAAAGGAAATCACGCTTCTTATGAGCAAGAAAAAGACGCTACTCATTTCTCTTCTTTTTAGCCTAAGCCTTGCCTTAGGACAAATAAAAATAGGGAATGAGCATCAGGATATTCACCCGAGCTCTCTTCTAGAGCTAGAGAGCCAAAGCCAAGTGTTTGTTTTAACCAACTTAAGCCAGGAGGAGATGGAACAGATTAAACCCCTCTCTGGGGCATTGGTATTTAATCGTACTAAAAACTGCTTGTTTTTTTACCACCATAGCTGGATCCCACTTTGTGAACTTTCTCCAGACATCATAGAATCTATTTGGTCTGGCCTAAGCTATCACACCCATGAACTAGAAGCCCATAGTCACGATAGCATCCCCAGCCATACCCATGAAGATCTAGTCAATCACTCCCATGAAACTACTCCCACACACACCCATGAAGATCTTGAGTTACTCCTCCATGCACTTCAAAACTCAGAAACCTCAAGTATAACAACGGAACTAGACATCCCTGACCATACCCATGACATCCCTGCTCATGAGCACGACATAGGGACACACGAACATGAACTTGTTGCGCACCAGCACGACATTCCTACCCATGAGCATACTATCCCTCCCTCTGGAGAGATGAGCCACACTCTAAGTCTAAATCCTGTGGATAGTTTAAATCTATTTCAATTTAGAACAGCTACGCCCGGGGCACTTTGGTATGCCAAAGACGCTATTCATCTCAGTGAAATTAAAAATGCCACGAGTACTGCATTGGGAATTTTCTGGGACGATAAGAACGCAAGACTGGGAGTTGGCACCACCAAACCCACCAACAAAATGCATATAGCAGGAGAGATAAGAAGTCAGGGGTTTTCCAACTCTAACGGCAGTAAAAATGAGCCTAGTTACAGTTTTAAATCAGATTCAAATACAGGCATGTATAGGGCAGCAGCAGATCAATTAGCCTTTAGCACCAAGGGTAATGAGGTGCTAAGAATGACCAAACTCGGAGGGGTAGTCATAGGAAAAACTACCGCCAATGCGCTTTTAGATGTGAATGGGCCCATAGCAACAAAAATAGACCTCATAGATCAGGCCACTGCTACAATAGAAAACCACCACAGTACCGTTATCTTAGGCATTAGTTGTGTACAAGTTGTTCTACCGGAACCCAATTCTGAAAACAAAGGGAGAATCTATGTGCTAAAAAATGGGAGCGGAATTCCCTTGCCCTTAAATATTAACTTTGCTGGTCCCTTAGAGATAAATGCCACACAATCCAGCCTCCCCACGGGAATTACACAGCTGCAAAGTGACGGTCTAAGATGGCAGCAAATGAACTGATCATGAGAGGGAAAGACCTGTATATATGGATGTACTACTTTGTAATGGGTAGTTCATTATGGGCGCAAAACATCTATTTTAAAGGGCGTATTGGTGTAGGTGCAAAGTCGCCAATGGTCATTTACAGTAAAACCCACCTCATAGAGACCTTATTACCTACTCATACCCATCTTATCTATAAAGGCACAGATACCCAACATCTTAAAAACCAACAGCCATTGCATATTGGTAGTCTAGAGGTAAATAATCCAAACGGATTGGGAGTACAACAAAGCATTCACATCCAAAAACGCTTAAAACTTAAGCAGGGATATCTGTATGCAAAACCATCTTATGAAGACAGCCTTGCTATAAGTGAAACAGTTCTCCATCTTTCATTTGCTACAATCCTAGAGCGCAGCCACAACAACAACTTTATTGCGCTTCCCATTGCAATTAAAAATAAAAAGCATTTTTTCTTTCCTTTTGGAAGTTATGAAGAAAGAAATTCCCTCTATTTTGAAACTCAAACTACAGGTCTTTCGATAGAAATGAGACATGAAAACCTCCGCAATAATACCCCTAAGGAAGAGGAATACAGTAGTCTTAACTATTTAAAACGACAAGGCATTGTGCGCATTAAAAAAAGGGGACGTTGGAAGCTCAAAAGCGAACAAAACCTACGCATACAAATACGAATTAAAATAGATGTTACCTCAAAAATAAGTACAAAGACAGTGCCAATTGGATTGGCAGGCTGGAATAAAGAAACAAAAAATTGGAGTCTAATCCCCATTATCTCAAAAAAGAATGACTCCATCAAATCTGACTTTTTTGCTGCAAATCAGTACAGTTTAATCACCATTTGCGAATGTATAGCGCCCTCAAAAAAATACAGATCCTACGGAAACTTTGCTGTGAGTCCCAATGGAGACGGGATAAATGAAATCCCAGTTTTTAAATCCTACAAAAAACACAGAAACGGTCAATTTGAACTTTTTAACAGACATGGCATACGGGTTTTAAAATTTCCCTGGAATGAGATTTTAGAAGGGCGTCAAAGCTTTAATTGGCCTCACATAAAAACAGACACTTACTTCTATACACTTAATATGCAACAACCAAAACAAAAAGAACAAGGGTATATTTACATAAAAAAATGAGTAATTTCAAAGACTTAATTTCAGATCACATTCAAGAGGGAACTACAACATATTAAAACCACAATTGAGCACTCATTATGAACATTGTAATACAACGTATTTCTGCAGCAGAGACTTATCCAGTGAGGCATGCAGAACTCAGAAAAGGAAGACCGCTAAGCAGCTGTGCCTTTGAAGGAGACGAACAGCAAAGCAGCATACATCTAGGTGCTTACGCCAAAGACAAGCTTATGGGAGTGGCAAGTTTTATGAAAGCGCCCTTTTCTGAGCAGGCAGAGGTAACAGCCATGCAACTCCGCGGAATGGCAGTATTAACTCGCTTTCACAGACAAGGCATAGGAGCGCAAATATTAGATTTTGGAGAACAGATGCTTAAAGAACAGCAGGTCTCCATACTCTGGATGAACGCGAGGATACTTGCTCTTGATTTTTACAAAAATCTAGGCTATTCTATTTTAGGGAATGAATTTCATATTCCTGAGGTGGGGGCTCACTTCAAGATGTGGAAGCATCTTTCTTAAAGATATATCCATACTTCCATGCGGCCTTTTTTGAAGAATATATGATTCTATCTATCGCAAAGCAAAAAACAACAGTGAATTAGAAAAAACAATAAGGATCTGGCTAGCTATTGCCCAATTGTCATTATTTTTGAAGGATAAACACAAAGAATATGTCCAAAAAAACGCTTTTAATGATTCTAGATGGTTGGGGAAAGTCTCCTGACCCTAAAATCTCTGCTATAGAACAAGCCCAAACTCCTTACATTGACCAACTCTACAAAGATTATCCCAACGCCAATCTTAGAACAGATGGTATGCATGTTGGCCTACCAGAAGGTCAAATGGGAAACTCTGAGGTAGGACATATGAACTTGGGTGCCGGGCGTATTGTTTATCAGGACCTAGCTAAAATTAATTTAGCAGTTAAGAGCAAGGAACTAAAAGACCAGAAGGCCATACAAGAGGCTTTTGGGTATGCCAAAAACAACAACAAACCCATTCACTTTCTGGGCCTTCTTTCAGATGGTGGGGTTCATAGCCATACCAGTCATTTAAAAGGTTTAATTACTGCCGCTGCAGAAGCAGGTGTTTCAAAAAGTTATGTACACGCTTTTACAGATGGTAGAGACGTAGACCCAAAAAGTGGAGCCTCCTACCTTAGAGACCTACTTGATTTTTGTAAAGATACCCCTACTGAAGTAGCTACTATCATAGGAAGATATTATGCCATGGATAGAGACAACAGATGGGAACGGGTTAAAAAAGCATATGACCTTTTGGTACACCAAACAGGAACAGCAACCGATGAGCTGGTAGGAGCCATGGAGAAAAGCTATGCAGAAAACATCACGGATGAGTTTCTTGAACCGCATATAAATCGAAACGCTGGTGCCAATAGTGCCATTAAAGATGGAGATGTAGTGCTCTTCTTTAACTTTAGAACAGACCGTGGAAGAGAACTGAGCCAAGCACTGAGTCAGCAAGATTTTCATGAGTATAATATGCACAAATTAGATCTGTATTATGTCACGATGACCAACTATGACAATTCCTTCGAGGGCGTGCATGTCATTTTTGACAAAGACCATATTAGCGATACGCTGGGAGCCGTGATCGCACAGGCTGGAAAAAAACAAATTCGCATTGCGGAGACAGAAAAATACCCCCATGTCACCTTCTTTTTTAATGGAGGTAGGGAAACACCCTTTGAAGGGGAGACCAGAATCCTTTGTCCTTCTCCCAAAGTGGCTACATATGATTTACAACCAGAAATGAGTGCCTATGAGATTAGAGACGCCATTGTTCCAGAATTAGAGAAAGCCACTGCAGATTTTGTTTGTTTAAATTTTGCCAATCCAGACATGGTAGGACACACTGGAGACATGCAGGCCGCCATTAAAGCCTGCGAAGTGGTAGACGCTTGTGGTAAAGATGTCATAGAAGCCGCAAAAAGTAGTGGATATGCTGTATTGGTTATTGCAGATCACGGAAACTGCGACACCATGCTTAACCCAGACGGAACCCCAAATACAGCTCACACCACCAATCCAGTACCTTTTATTTTGGTAGACCAGGACGTTAAGAAAGTTAAAAATGGAGTGTTGGGAGATATTGCTCCCACCATTTTAGAGCTCATGCATATTGCAAAGCCTGCAGCTATGACTGGAGAGAGTTTATTGGCCTAAGCATTTAATTTAAATACCTTTGTGGCTATGATTAAAATTAAAAATGCAGAAGAAATTGAGCTCATGCGCGAAAGTGCTCTAATTGTATCCAAAACATTAGGAATGCTTGCTGCAGAAGTAAAACCCGGAGTGAGCACCCTTCAATTAGACAGCTTAGCAGAAACTTTTATAAGGGACCATGGAGCCATTCCTGGTTTTTTAGGGCTTTATGATTTTCCCAATACCCTTTGCATGAGTCCCAATGCCCAAGTGGTTCACGGCATTCCCAACGACAAACCTTTGGAAGAAGGAGATATTATATCTATTGACTGCGGAGCTCTGAAAAACGAATTTTACGGAGACCATGCCTATACTTTTGAGGTGGGTGAGGTAGCTCCAGAAGTAAAAAAACTACTAGAAGTAACCAAGGCCTCTCTATACAAAGGAATTGCAGCTTTCAAAGCTGGTAACAGAGTAGGAGATGTAGGATATGCCATTCAGGAATTTACCGAAGCACATGGCTATGGTGTAGTTAGAGAATTGGTAGGTCATGGTTTGGGAAGAAAAATGCATGAGGACCCTGAAATGCCCAACTACGGAAAACGTGGTAGAGGTAAAAAATTTATAGAAGGTATGGTAGTAGCCATTGAACCTATGACCAATATGGGCACCCATAGAATTAATCAGCTCCAAGATGGTTGGACCATACTAACTGCAGACGGTAAACCCTCTGCTCACTTTGAACACAATGTGGCGCTTGTGAATGGCAAACCAGAATTGCTGTCTACCTTTGACTACATTTATGAAGCCCTGGGCATTACATCTAACGAAGAAGCACCTTTTAGAGCCTAAATCATGAAAAAAAGTTTTTTTTCATGGATCTTACATATTTTCCCTAGGCCTTTTCTAATCAAAGCCAGTTATTGGGCCAGGCCTTTCTTAGCCTTTTGGCTCCGTGGAACCATCCATACAGACCCCATAGATGGAAAATCTTATCGAAAATTTCTTCCCTACGGATATCACCAGTCTAGAGCGGGGGTTTTAGCCCCTGGTACTCTTTCTTTAGAGAGACACCGTTTACTTTGGCTCTATCTCAAGCGAGAAACCCATTTTTTTACAAATCCCATAAAACTTTTGCATATGGCTCCTGAACAAGCCTTTTACAAAAGGTTTAATAGGCTTAAAAACATAGACTACACCACGGCAGACCTATACTCTCCCCTAGCCATGGTAAAAGCAGACCTCTGCGCCCTCCCCTTCGAAGACAACAGTTTTGACGTCATACTATGCAACCATGTATTGGAGCACATACCAGACCATAAAACTGCCATGAAAGAGCTTTACAGGGTCATGAAACCTGGAGGCTGGGGAATTTTTCAAATCCCACAAGACCTAAGTAGGGCAAAAACTTTTGAAGACCATAGTATAACAGAGCCCAAGGAGCGAGCTGCAATTTTTGGTCAGTATGACCATGTTAGGGTGTACGGTAGAGATTACGGTACATTTTTACAAGAAGCAGGCTTCAAATATGAGGCCATTGATTACACTGCAAATTTAGGGGCCGCTGCTATTGAAAAATTTAGGTTAGCCAAAGGAGAGCTTATTCCTCTTGTAAGAAAAGAGTAGTACTAGTCCGTCAAACATACCATTTAACCTCCGTAATCTTCTGAGTCATAATTTCGCTCTGCCCTTTCTCGTTGCTTTTTCTGATTTACACGATATACAAAGGAGAGGGTAATTTGACGTTCCCGCCACTGAAATTCATTTTCTGAGGTAAAAAATGGCGTATTGGTAAACTGCCTCCTTTTCCTAGAATTGAGAAGATCACGAGCATTCAAAGCCAATGTTCCATTGTCATTTAAGATGTCTTTACTAAAGGCTAGATCTATGGAAAAAATACCCTTATTTACCGTTTGGGCATTTTCAGTACGGCCGCGATAATTGGCATTGGTTTGCCAGTCTATATTGGCTGGTAAAGTAACCTTGGAACTAAAACGACTAAACCAGCTTGTGTTTTTTGCACTGTAATCTATCCCATTAAAGGCCCCCTGTGTATTAAACTGAAATAGGTTTACACTGCCGTTTAGACGGAGCCATTTCTCTGGATTGTACAGCACCCCTAATTCCGCTCCACTTCTCTCATTGGTAGAGAGATTTATCGGAATAGATCTAATAATAGCTATCCCATCTATGGTCTGTTGTCCTGTAGCTTCTTGTACCCGTTCAAAAGATCCTGTTTCCTTTTGGTAGTAGAAGGAGGAGGTTAGGGTGAGCTTGTCCCATCTTTTTAAATAACCAATATCATACGCATTGGCAAAAGCTGGGTCTAAACTGGGGTTCCCTTGAAATACATTAGTTCTACTAGCCCTGGAGGGAAAGGGATTTATGAAGTAGCCCCTAGGCCTATTAATCCTTCTGTTATACCCCAGCGTAATGTTTTCATTCTCTCCAAGCTCGTAAATTAAATTTAAGGTAGGAAATAAGCCTAAGTAGCTCTTATCAAAATTAAGATCTATCCCCTGCCCTAAGACTTCTTGAAGGCTGGCCACATCTACCCCTTCTACCTGGCCTTTTAGCCTTGTATTTTCTAATCTCAGTCCTATTAAAAATGAAAACTTATCGAACTTATTGCCATACTGTGTATAAAAGGCATTTACATATTGGTCAAATAAAAATTCATTGGTGAGGCCTAAATTTTGCTCAAATGCTAAGGTTTCTAAATTAAGCTCGTCTAACCTGAAGGAGGTCTCACTAAGTTCCCAATTCCCTCTATATCCAGCTTCAAACTGTGCTTCTCCCATAGGAAGCACATAATCTACTTGCAATAAATACTCGTCTTGAATTTCCGTTTCATCTATGATTTCTTCCGCAATAAGATTGTTGTTGGGAAAACTGTTGTTTTCAATGATATTAGTGGGCTGCGCTTCATCTTTAAAAGAATATTGCAAATCTGCAGTAAGCTTGTGTCCCTCATCATTGAAATTATTGTTGTAATTCAATGAAAATTGATAGTTAATCTCCTCTTCTCCCTCGTCTTCTTCTCGGATGGTTTTACTGTCCAAGACTTGGCTAATAAATCTCTCCGTATCGCTTATAGTCACGTCATCTCCCACATTCGATCTTGCAAAAACACTCCCCACAATAGAGGAAGATTCAGTTAAAAAATACTCCATCCCCAAGTTTAGATTAAATCCGGAGTTGGATCTTTGAATATCTCTATCTTCTATAATTCGGTCGTAGTCACCACTGCTAAATCTGTTGTCAAAAAAACCATTCCCTGGAGGGTTGCTATAACGGTACCCCAAAGTACTAAATAGATTGTATGCCTTCTTTCTCAGATTGACGTTCGCACTAAGCCCTGCTAGGCTAGGAGCCCCAACACTAGCGTTAAATACGCCGTTAAAACCTCTTGTTTTTTCCTTCTTGAGAACAATATTTAAAATCCCTGCTGTTCCCTCTGCGTCATAGCGTGCAGACGGACTAGTAATGACCTCTACCTTTTCAATAGCGTCTGCAGGTAACTGCCTCAGGGCGTCTGCCCCACCAAATCCAGCCAATGCAGAAGGACGTCCATTAATTAAAATTCTAACGTTGCCATTGCCACGTAGAGCTATGGCTCCGTCTACGTCTACGGTAACTGAGGGAATATTTCCTAAGGCGTCACTCACCGTGGCCCCGCTGTTGGTTAGGTCTTTTCCAACATTGTATACCTTTTTGTCTAAGCGCACTTCTACCGTAGTTTTTTCTGCTACCAATTCAATCTCATCTAACTGATCTGCGGAAATCTCCAAAGCAATGGTCCCAAGATCTACGGAGGTATTAAAAACAGTTTGAGGAATGAGAAACTCTTTAAATCCAATATACTCTATGGAGGCCCTATATGACCCCTTAGGTACGGAAACCTCAAAAACACCATTCATATCTGTAATACCACCTGTAATCTGTGTGGGCTCAGAGATACTTTTTAAAACTAGGGTGGCGTATTCAAGAGGTTCTCCACTGTCTTTTTCAATCACTTTACCGCGAAGCGTCACATCTACAGACTGCGAAAGGGCAATAAAAGGAAATAAAATTAAATTCAGTAAGAGCAGCTTGGAAATTTTGAACATTTTTGTTTATTTATTTGGTGTCAAAATTAAACAAAACTAATTCCTTAGCCCGCTTATTTAGATAATTTTAAGACTTTTTAAAGCATTAAAAAAAAGACCAAAGAAATTATGGCGCTTTGGATCTAAAAACCGCTTTTTCAAATCCAGGACTCATATACTGCTTTAACTCTCCGGTACCAGGTGCTGTGTATACCAAAAAAACCTCAATATCCTCTATGCTTTGCACCAGACTTATCGCTTTTTCATAGCCCATGGCCATGAAAGCAGTGGCGTAGCCATCTGCTAAAGCACAGTTTGGTGCTAGTACACTAGCTGCTAAAGTAGAGGAGTTTTGGGTATAGCCAGTGAGGGGATTTACGGTGTGCACATACTTTTCGCCGCTTAGGGAATCTATCCTAAATTTCCTGTAATTTCCAGAAGAGGCCAAGGCCTGGTCCTTGAGTTGTACCAAAACAATTGGAGCTGTCCTGTCTTCATTTTCAGGATGGTCAATACCTACCAACCATTTTTTATTTCGAATGGTATTTTCTCCCTTAGCTATTAATTCCCCTCCTAATTCAATTAAATAATTTGTACTTCCCAAACGATCTAACAAAACGCCTAAGCGGTCTATGGTATAGCCCTTGGCAATGGCATTAAAATCAAAATAGATTTCTGGATGGGCTTTTTCTATCCGATTGCCACGCAGAGAAACCTGATCAAAACCAACATAAGTCATTAAACTATCTACACGAGAAGGCGTCATCTCTACATCCGTTTCTTGCGGGCCAAATCCCCAGGCGTTTACCAAAGGACCCACAGTAGGGTCAAAATACCCGTCAGACCTTTTATAGATTTCATTAGATAACTCAAATACCTCCTGAAACATGGGTTCTACTTCTATTTCTAAGTCTCCTCTATTTATTTTTGAAATATCAGATTCAGGCCAATAGGTAGACATAGACTGATTTACCGCAAAGAGCAAAGAGTCTACGGCCAGCTGGTCTAAAACCTCTGAGGAAGCTATATAGGTTATTCCATAAGTAGTACCCAAGGCAGTCCCTTGTAACTGGTACTTTTGGAGTGTATTGTTTGTATCACAACTTGTGAACAGAACTACCAAGAGCAATAGCAATACAGTGAATTTATTCATTGGAGCTTGTTTTTTGAACAGGTATAAGACCTGCATAAGTTACTGTGTAAGGCGTATCCAAATAAAGGGGCAAACTAGGGTCCTCTACATTGTGGAGGCCCACGCCAGCATAGTAGGTATGTGCCTCAAATTTATCTGCGTGTGCCTTCATTTTCTGAGCTGTTTCCTCATCCATTTCATGAGGGTTGTTAGGATATAATACGGCACGCACCAATATAAAATGCAGGTCTTTGTCTTTGAGACACACAAATTGTGGATGCTTTTTGAGAGTGCTATTTACAGCCATAAACTCATATCCAGCTTCCTGTAATTCTTTGCCCACAATATTCATGGCCAGGTTGTGCAATTCTTGTTCTGTGAGTTCCTGCATAGTGCTTATGAGTTATATGATACAAAAAAGCCCGCTAGTGCGGGCTTTAAAAGTTTATCCTCCGAAATCGTCAAAGCGAATGTGCTCATCTGGGATTCCAAAATCTTCACCCATTTTCTGAACCGCCTGGTTCATGAGTGGTGGGCCACAGAAATACAATTCAATGTCTTCTGGCGACTCGTGTTTACTTAGGTACTGGTCTATAACACAATTGTGAATAAAGCCCACAAATCCGTCTCCAGGCGCATCTAAATCTTCTTTCACCTTCCAATTATCTTCTTCCATAGGCTCTGAAAGGGCCATGTAGAATTTAAAATTTGGAAATTCAGCCTCTAATTTTTTAAAGTGATCTATATAGAACAACTCCCTCTTAGAACGACCTCCATACCAGTAGGTAACTTTTCTGTTTGTCTTTAAGGTTTTAAATAGGTGGTATAAGTGAGAGCGCATTGGGGCCATTCCAGCACCACCACCCACATATAGCATCTCAGATTCAGACTCATTAATGAAGAACTCTCCATAAGGTCCTGAAATTACAACGTCATCTCCTGGCTTTAAACCAAAAATATAAGAGGAAGCCACCCCTGGGTTTACGTCCATCCATCCGTTCTTAGCTCTGTCCCAAGGTGGGGTAGCAATACGAACGTTAAGCATAATTTCTCTACCCTCTGCTGGGAAAGAAGCCATAGAATAGGCTCTTTCTACCAACTCTGGATTTTTCATAACCAGAGGCCATAGATTAAACTTATCCCACTCTGCCTGAAACTTATCTGGTGTTTCATGCTCCTCAGGGTGGGCAGTGATGTCTATGTCTGCATATTTTACCTCGCAAGCAGGTATTTCTATTTGAATATACCCCCCTGCTTTGTAATTCATATCCTCAGGAATTTCTACCACAAATTCTTTAATAAAAGAAGCCACATTGTAGTTCCTTACCACCTTGGCTGGCCACTTTTTAATTCCAAAAACCTCTTCAGGAATGGTAATGTTCATGTCCTGCTTTACCTTCACCTGGCAAGCCAATCGGGCTCCGGAAGCCAATTCTTTTCTTGAAAAGTGCGGGGTCTCTGTAGGTAGGGCTTCTCCCCCTCCTTCTAACACATGACACTCACATTGAATACAGGTTCCCCCGCCTCCACAGGCAGAGGGCAAAAATACTTTTTGATTCCCCAAGGTAGACAACAAAGTGCCTCCAGAAGCTACCTGAATTTCTTTCTCTCCATTAATAGTGATGGTCACAGGACCAGAAGGAGATAATTTTTCTTTGGTAAATAATAATATACCCACCAATAAAAGCAGCAATACTAAGAATGCCACCACAGTGATTACAATAGTTCCTACGGCAGTTGTGGCTAAAATCATATTATTCGTTTACAGTGTTAGTATCCTGAGCCACTTTCTCTGTGGCTGCTAATTGAGTTTCAGTAAGCTTATCCTGCTGAGTTGCATCGGCCGTAAGGCCTTCTTGCATATTTTCTTTAGGTGCTTCAGTAGCTGCAACAGCTACTTCTGTTTGTTTTGGAGCCTCGTCTCCTCCAGTAAGCATTCCTCCAAAACTCATAAAGCCAATGGCCATGAGTCCGGTAATAATAAAGGTAATTCCCAAACCTCTTAGAGGTGCAGGCACATTAGAATATCTAATTTTTTCTCTAATCGCGGCAATGGCTAAGATGGCTAAAAACCATCCAATTCCAGAAGATAGACCGTAATTAAAAGCCAGTCCTAGAGTTTGTATATCTCTAGATTGCATGAATAAAGAACCACCTAAAATAGCACAGTTTACAGCAATAAGTGGTAAAAAAATACCTAATGAGTTGTACAAAGAGGGACTAAACTTCTCCACTACAATCTCTACCAGCTGTACCATGGTAGCAATAGTAGCAATAAATAAAATAAAGGATAAAAAGCTCAGGTTGTAGTCTGCGTATTCAGGTCCCAACCAGGCCAAGGCGCCATCTCTAAGCAAGTATTGGTCCAATAGCCAGTTCATAGGTACAGTAACTGCCAATACAAATATAACTGCTGCTCCAAGCCCTACAGCGGTAGACACTTTTTTGGAAACAGCCAAATAGGAGCACATACCTAAAAAGGTAGCGAATACCATATTATCTATAAAAATAGACTTAAAAAATAATTCAATGTGTTCTAACATAATAGCGAAATAATACGGTTAGTTTTCTTCAATTAAAGCAGGATTCTTGGAACGCTGTACCCAGATGATAATTCCCACTACGATAAGGGCCATAGGAGACAACAACATAAAACCGTTGTTTTCATAGCCAATGGCGTATAATCCTGTTTTTTCAATAGGGTCTCCCAATACCTTGTAACCAAGTAAGGTCCCAGATCCTAGGAGTTCTCTAAAGAAACCAATCACAACAAGTATAAAACCGTATCCTGCAGCGTTCCCTATACCGTCTAAGAAAGATCGCTTGGGACCATTAGCTAAAGCAAATGCCTCAAAACGACC
The DNA here is from genome assembly GCA_022239325.1 of Flavobacteriaceae bacterium LSUCC0859. Lineage (GTDB taxonomy): Bacteria > Bacteroidota > Bacteroidia > Flavobacteriales > Flavobacteriaceae > MAG-120531. The sequence goes on from JAKOGP010000001.1 coordinate 438,151, forward strand.
CATGATAATACAGTTGGTAATAATAAGCCCCACAAAAACAGAGAGGGTTTTACTAAGTTCATAGGCAAAGGCCTTGAGTACCTGGTCTACCACAATAACAAGGGTAGCCACAACCACCAGCTGCACAATAATTCTAATTTTAGAAGGAATGATGTTTCTCATCAGTGAGATAACTACATTTCCTAATCCCATAACAAACAGTACCGATACCGCCATGACAATAGAGGCTTTTAATTCTGCCGTAATGGCCAAGGCAGAACAAATACCCAATACCTGAATGGTAATAGGGTTGTTGTCCAACAAAGGATCAGAGATTAAAGCCGCGTCTTTTTTTGAAAGAATTCCCATAATATATTAGTTAGTAGCTAGGGTTTTAAAATAAGGTTCGTACAGGGCAACGCTTTGTTTGATCATCGCACTTACACCGTCTCCAGTTATGGTAGCACCCGCTAGGGCGTCTACCTCGTTGTCATCTTTAATTTCGTTGGTGGGGTCATTGTTCCCCTTGGCTACCGTAATTCCAACATACCTTCCGTTACTGATGATAGATTCTCCAATAAAATCGTCCATGAAGTAGCGTTGTTTTATGTTCGCGCCAAGCCCAGGAGTTTCTCCTTTGTGGTCAAAGTAAACGCCTTGAACCACCATTTGGTTGTCTAATGCAACAAAGCCCCAGATGGCGTCCCATAGCCCTTTACCACGCATGGGGATAATATAGTATTTCTTGTTGTCCTTCTCCCCAATGAAAACAGGTAACCTTCTGGTTTTTCCTGCTTTGGCATTGGCTTCTTCTTTTTTCAAATCTATCAGGTAAGCATTGTCGTCCGTAGTGATTTGGTCGCCTTCCAATACAATTTGCTCCTTAATAAAAGTGCTAAAGGTTTGTGCCACCTGATCTGTACTTACGAAATTCACGGAACCAGCACCCTCATTTTCATTCACGCCCATGGCATAAAGAATATTTTGCTGCTTCTCTAAGCGTTCGTTTTCGCTTATTTTGGCGCTAAGCGCCGATGCTAAGTAGGCCAACAAGGCGCCTACTACAACCACCATGACAGATGCAAAAATAATGGTATAGGTGTTTTTTTCTGTGTTTATTGCCATAACTAAGCTGTTTCTACATTTAGGTTAGAAGCGTTAGATGTTTTTGCACGCTTTAAACGTTTTTTAATATTTCCTTTTACTACATAGTGATCAATGGTTGGTGCAAACACATTCATCAAAAGAATGGCTAAAAACACCCCTTCTGGATAGGCAGGGTTAAAGACCCTAATCATTACAGAAATGAAACCTATAAAGAAACCGTAGTACCATTTACCTTTGTTGGTTTGAGAACCCGTTACAGGGTCCGTAGCCATGTATACAATACCAAAAGCTAAACCACCTACAATGAGGTGCTGCCAAAAGGCAAAACTCATAAGGCCGTAAAATTTACTGCTCTCTGTTATCCATCCGGCGTCTACCACACCGTTAAAAATAAGACCCATGGTGAGTGCTCCTAATACAGCACTGAGCATAATTCTCCAGCTGGCAATCTTGGTAAAAATCAAAAACAGACCCCCTAAGAGAATGAGAAATGTAGAGGTCTCTCCCACAGATCCGGGAATAAACCCAAAAAACATATCAGATAAGGAATAGCTGTACTCTGCTCCCCTACCTTGTGCCAAATAACCCAGGATAGTTTCTCCTGAAATGGCGTCTGGGGTTCCAGCATATTCTACTGCTTTGTGCACCCAAACCTTATCTCCTGACATCCAAGTAGGATAGGCAAAAAACAAGAAGGCACGTATGGTTAGCGCTGGGTTCAAAATATTCATCCCAGTTCCACCAAAAACTTCTTTTCCAATCACCACACCAAAGGCAACTGCCACAGCGAGCATCCAAAGTGGGGTGTCTACAGGAACAATTAGTGGCACTAGCATACCTGTTACCAGGTATCCCTCTTCTACTTCATGACCTTTAATAACTGCAAATAAGAACTCTATAGCCAGCCCCACCCCGTAAGAAACAATAACTAAAGGAAGGATGGTTAAGGCACCCATCCAAAAGTTATCAAAGGTGAGAAAGTTACCTAAGATATCTAAGGTTCTAGGCGTGCCGTTAGCAGCGTCTACCGCTGCATAATGCTGATAGCCTGCATTGAACATACCAAAAATGAGCACAGGAATTAAAGCGGTAATTACCGTGTTCATGGTTCTCTTTAAATCGTCTACTGCACGTACATGACCTCCGCTGTGCGTAGTTTCATTAGGCATATAAAGAAAGGTATGTATGGCGTTAAATGCCGGAGCCATCTTTTTGCCTTTGTATTGCTCTTTAATCTCGTGTAATTTGTTCTTAAAGCTCATATTATCCTATTTCTTTTTGTAATAAATCCAATCCTTCTCTAATGATTTGTTGGTGGGGTTGTTTAGATATGCATATAAACTCTGTAAGTGCAAAATCTTCAGGGGCCACCTCATAAAGTCCCAGTTGTTCCATCTCGTCTAAATCTTTGATCATACAAGATTTCAAAAGCTGTAAGGGGTAAATATCCAAGGGAAAAACCTCTTCATAACCACCAGTGACCACAAAAGCTCTGTGTTCCCCGTTGGTGTTGGTATTAAGGTCATATTTTTTCTTTGGAAATAACCAGGAGAATGTCAAGGCTCTGGTACTAGAAATCTTATTAAACTCTGGTTTGTTCCAACCAAAGAACTCGTAATCATCTCCCTCGGGAATGGCATTTACAGCCGTATTTTTATAACCTAAATGTCCGTTCTTCGGAGTGGCTAAGCCAGTGAGCACGTCTCCGTTAACAAGTCTGTAGTTTTCATTAGACACACCAGCAGTTTGTACAATAGGCGCTAGTTCAGCACCAATTACAGCTGTAAAGTATTGAGGATTCTCTATAGCAGAACCACCCAAAGCAAAAGTTCTTGTCCCATTAAATACTCCTTTTTCCAAGAGCTCTCCAATAATGAGAAGGTCTTGCGCTTGAAGCGTCCAAACCACTTCTCCTTTATTAATGGGGTCTACCTTATTAATTAAGGTACCCACCAAACCTGCAGGGTGAGGCCCTTTTACTTGGTGAATTTCTGCTTCCTTTACAGAGGCCAAAGGACTCTTAGCATCTCTTACAGAAACATGAACTTTTCCTGGTGTTAACTTAGCTAAAGCAGAGATAGCGGTTTGCAAAAACCCTTCCTGACCTGCTAATACATAGTCTAAATCTGCAGCCAATGGAGCAGAATTAAAGCCAGAGATAAAGATTCCCTTTGGCGTTTGATCTGGATTAGCTACCACGTCATATGGTCTTTGCTTTACAAAAGGCCAAACACCTCCTGCCAACAAATAGTCCTTAATTGCAGCAGCGTCTGCTTGAGCAATATCTATGGTTGGGTGCGTGAGTGCAGTTTGAGAAGCGTCTGCCTGAATACTTAAAGACACTATACGCCTTCTAGCCCCTCTTTCTACCTGAGTTAAGGTGCCACTCACTGGTGAGACCACCTGAATAGATTCTTTGTTTTTATCAAAAAACAAAGGCGCACCTGCTTTGAGCTGAGCACCTTCTTTAACTGCCAGTTTAGGCACAATTCCGTGAAAATCTTCAAGTGAAACCTTGTATGTTGCACTGGGTTTGGTGGGGTTGGTTTGTGTTTTGGCGGCACCCACCAAACGAATATCCAATCCTTTTTTAATCTGAATGTCTTTAGACATATATGATGACCTTTGGTTAACAAAAATTCGGCACAAATTTACCACATAATAGAAAGTTTTCATAATAAATAACCATAAATTTAGGAGCAAATTACACCCCTCTAGTGGCCTTTGGCTTTTTGTTTATCTTTAGGGTTTTAATTCCACATAAATGCCTAGTTTTCTTAAACATTTTCTGCCTCTTTTTTTATGGATGCTGCTCTTATTTTCACAAACGCTTTTCGCACAAGCACTTCAAGAGGTAGCTGCACCCTCGCACATAAAATCTATTGAATTTAGAGGTGAAACCGAAGATCAATTCCCTATTGTTAGATTGGGAGAACCTTTTGAGCTTCACTTTGACGACCTTCAAGCCAACGAACAAGATTACTTTTACAAAATTGTTCATTGTAAGGCCAATTGGACCCCATCTGATCTTTTGAAATCTCAATATTTAGAGGGCATTGACAATCAGAGAATCACAGACCATAAAAACAGTTATAATACTTTGGTGGCCTATTCTCATTTTAGACTGATCTTACCCAATGAGGTAGTCGCTCCAAAAATATCAGGCAACTATATGTTACAAGTATTTGACACCTCAGATAATCTCATTTTTTCTAGAAAATTCATGATCTATGAAGACCTTGTTGGGGTACAAGCTGCGGTAAAAAGGAGCAGATCTTTTGAACTCATGAACAGCCATCAATTGCTTCAGTTTATTTTAAATGTGAGAGCTTTAAACCTAAACAAACCGGAGAGAGAATTACAGGTGGTCCTACTTAAAAACTACCAATGGGACACCGCAAAATACGGTTTACAACCGCAGTTTAACAATGGTACTGAACTCAAATACGACTATGACCAACCGGCTAGTTTTTTTGGAGGTAACGAATATCTAAACTTTGACACCAAAGACATAAGAGCAGCCACAGCCACCATTGGAGAGGTAGCACTTAATGACATTTATGAACACTATCTATATGCCAATGAAGCTCGCAACAACAAACCCTACACTTACTTCCCAGATTTAAATGGAGATTTTAGAGTGCGAACTTTACAGGGTGCTATTTCTGAAAGAGAGGCAGATTACTCTTGGGTTCACTTTAGCTTAAACCCCAGTGGCAATGGGAGTTCGGACACGGATATTTATATTCTTGGAAAATTTAACAATTACACCCCAAGCTCAGAATATAAGATGTCTTACGAAGCTAGCAGCAACAGCTACAAAGCACGCATTCTCTTTAAACAGGGTTTTTATAACTACAGCTTTGCATTGGGCACTTCTACTACAGACAGCGCGTCTATTTATCAGAATAACTCAGACTTGGAGCCACTTATATCCTACGACCCCTATGCGATTAGTGGTAGCTTTCACTTTACAGAAAACCAATACCAAATCTTTGTGTACTTTAAAGGTTTTGGAGATTTATACCAGAGATTGGTGGGAGTGGGCGCAGCAAATGCCGCCTTCATAAAAGATTAAATAACTGGCTTTTTTTAGCCGTTATATAATTTGTACTTTTATGCCTCATTAAAATAAATCAGAAACATAAAATAAAGATCCTATGGGAAAAGGTGTATTTCAAGTACCAATAGCCTACAACGAACCAATTAAATCTTACGCTCCTGGAACGCCAGAAAGAGCCGCTGTCTTAGAGCAATACAAAGCCTACTACAACAGTCATGTAGACGTTCCAATGTACATTAATGGTGCAGAAGTGAGAACGGGTGACACCAGAAATATGACACCTCCCCACGACCACAAACACATTGTAGGCCTATACCACTTAGCCACGGAACAAAATGTTCAAGAGGCTGTTAGCGGTGCCTTAGCAGCAAGAGGAGCATGGGCTGCTATGCCCTGGGAACAGCGTGCTGCTATTTTTCTGAAGGCTGCGGAACTTATAGCCGGACCTTACAGAGCTAAAATTAATGCGGCCACCATGATGGCACAATCTAAAACCATACACCAAGCAGAAATAGACGCAGCCTGTGAGTTCATAGACTTTTTAAGGTTTAATGTAGCTTATATGCAAGAGATATATGAGGGGCAACCAGAGTCTGCAGAAGGAATTTGGAACCGCGTAGAATACAGACCTTTAGAAGGTTTTGTCTACGCCATTACCCCATTTAACTTTACTGCTATTGCGGGTAATTTACCTGCCTCTGCTGCCATGATGGGAAATGTAGTGGTTTGGAAGCCCTCCGATAGCCAAATTTTTTCTGCCAAGGTCATCATAGATGTATTTCAAGAAGCTGGACTTCCTGCCGGTGTGATTAACGTCGTATACGGAGACCCAGTTATGATTTCTAACACTGTCTTAGCAAGCCCGGACTTCTCAGGTTTACATTTTACAGGATCTACCTCAGTTTTTAAAGCTCTATGGAAACAAATAGGAACCCAAATAGACACCTATAAAACTTACCCTCGAATTGTGGGTGAAACAGGAGGCAAGGATTTTATCGTGGCACATCCAACTGCCCATCCGCAGCAGGTTGCAACAGCAATGGTTAGGGGTGCCTTTGAGTTCCAAGGCCAAAAATGTAGTGCAGCCTCTAGGGTTTATTTACCAAAATCTACTGCAGACGACATTTTAGAACGTGTTAAATCAGACTTGGGTACTATAAACGCTCCTGGCTCGCCTGAGGACATGAGTAATTTTGTAACCGCTGTGATACACGAAGCCTCATTTGACAAATTAGTTAGCTATATTGAAAGTGCTAAAGCAGACCCAGATGCAGAAATTATAGCAGGCGGCACCTACGACAAATCTAAAGGGTATTTTATTAGCCCTACAGTTATCGTTACCTCTAATCCCCACTACAAAACCATGGAAACGGAGCTATTTGGACCTGTGCTTACCGTTTACATCTATGAAGACAATGCCTGGGAAGACACCCTTGCCTTGGTAGACAGCACCTCTGAATACGCCTTAACAGGAGCTGTTTTAGCCACGGACAGATACGCCATTTCACAGGCTACAGAAGCCCTTCAGAATTGTGCTGGTAACTTCTACATTAATGACAAACCCACAGGAGCGGTAGTTGGCCAACAACCTTTTGGCGGTGCTAGGGCTTCAGGGACCAATGACAAAGCTGGGTCTCCTCAAAACCTACTCAGATGGGTCTCTCCAAGACTCATCAAGGAGACTTTTGTAACTCCTGTAGATTACAGATATCCATTTTTAGGCTAATCGCATTTTATATCTTCAATAAAAAAAACCCGCTTTGCGGGTTTTTTTTGTTTTAAAACACTTTAAATATTTACGCCTTAAACTTTTTTGGTAAATACACTAATTTTTTTGTTTCAAAAAAAGGGTCCTGATAGTAGTCTGTAAGGGAAAAGAGTTTTACGGTTTTGTAATCTTGAAGCTCTTCAGATAGGTCTCCTCCTTTTAAATACAGAATGCCATTTTTGATATCGTGTTGGGACACTTTTTTTATACGTCCTTTAACCCATCTCATGAAGGTAGGCATAGCTGCCACTGCCCTGCTGACAATAAAATCAAACTGCTTTTTTTCTTCTTCTACCCTCTGATGCTTGGCAATGACATTCTGTAACTCCAGTCCTGCTACCACCTCTTGCACCACCTTAATTTTTTTTCCTATGGCGTCTACGAGTGTAAACTGTGTTTGGGGAAAAAGAATGGCCAGCGGAATACCCGGAAAGCCACCTCCCGTTCCTACATCCAATACCTCAGTTCCAGGCTTAAACTCAATAAACTTTGCTATAGCTAGAGAATGTAATACATGTCTGAGATATAACTCTTCAATATCTTTTCTAGACACCACGTTAATTTTTGTATTCCAATCCTGGTACAAGTCTTCAAGTGCCCTAAATTGAGCTTGTTGTACCTCTGTTAAATTTGGAAAGTATTTAAAAATAAGTTGTGCGTCCATGGCGTTAATTTTATGCAAAAAAACAACATTTTTTATGATTTATACCAAAAGGGCCCCTTGGTTTAGCCTATCTTTACCACTTTAATATATACTTGGTTTAGCTTAACTTTACCACTTTGATCCATATACAATGAACACACCCCAAATAAAATTCTCCAGAAAAGACCCTGCTCAATTTTTTAAAACACTAAACCAGAGGGTAAACAGTTATTTTAACGAAAATAACATTAAGAAAACGGGAAACTGGGCCTTACATTTCAAAACCGTTGTTATGTTTAGTCTTTTCTTGGCTCCATACTTTCTCATACTCACCCTAAATCTTGCTGGGTCGGCCAACTTGCTTTTAACTATTGTAATGGGTGTAGGTATGGCAGGAGTAGGTATGAATGTGATGCACGACGGAAACCACGGTGCCTATTCCAATAAGAAATGGGTAAACAAACTCATGGGCAGCAGTATCTATATTCTTGCTGGTAATGTGTATAATTGGCAGGTACAGCATAATGTGCTTCACCACACCTATACCAATATACCTGAGCATGATGAGGATTTAGATGCAGGAAGAATCTTACGCTTTTCCAAACACGCAGATTGGAAAAAATATCACAAATTCCAGCACATATATTCTATATTGCTTTACGGACTGCTCACTTTCAATTGGGCCATTACTACAGATTTTCAACAGATGTACCGCTATACCAAAAGAAAACTTTCTTACGGAAAATTCCCTAATATAGTATGGAACTGGAGCACTCTATTTGTGACAAAAATGATCTATGTAGCCATCTGGATTGTAATCCCAATGGTATTTTTAGACATCGCTTGGTATCAGATCCTTTTAGGTTTTTTTATAATGCACTATGTGGCTGGCCTAATTCTGAGTATGGTATTTCAATTGGCACATGTAGTAGACCATGCAGACACCCCACTACCTAATAAAGAAGGTACCATGAAAAATACCTGGGCTATCCATCAATTGTTTACCACCGTTAATTTTGGAACCAAGAATAGGCTTGTAAATTGGTTTACAGGAGGCTTAAATCATCAGGTTGAACATCATATTTTTCCAAATATCAGCCACATTCATTACACAAATATTGCTAAAATTGTGAAAGAAACAGCTCAGGAGTTTAATTTACCCTACAACGAGTACAAAACAACTAGAAAAGCTATAATTTCACATTTTAAACACCTAAGACAATTAGGTAAAGAACCTAGTTTACAATATTAAAGTTATGAGTACAGCACATTTATCTGATAGAGTTAATGGCATGGCAACCTCTGCTACATTGGCAATGGCGGCTAAAGCAAGAGAATTGAAAAATGCAGGGAAAGACATTATAGGTTTGAGTTTAGGAGAACCAGACTTTAATATCCCCGACTTCATTAAAGAAGCTGCTAAACAAGCCATAGATGACAATTACTCTAGCTATTCTCCTGTAGATGGCTATGCAGATCTCAAGGAAGCCATTGTAGGGAAATTCTCTAGAGACAATGGGTTACACTATGAACCTAATCAAATTGTAGTCTCTACAGGGGCTAAGCAATCCTTAGCTAATGTAGCTATGGTGATGCTCAATAAAGGAGATGAAGTTATTTTACCTGCACCTTACTGGGTTAGTTATAGTGACATTGTTAAATTAGCAGAGGGGGTTCCAGTAGAAGTGCCTACCAGCATAGACGCAGACTTTAAAATGACGGCTGCTCAGTTAGAAGCAGCTATAACTCCTAAAACTAAAATGATCTGGTTTAGTTCTCCTTGTAACCCAAGTGGATCTGTTTACAGTGCAGAAGAACTAGAGTCTTTGGCCGTCGTGCTTAGAAAACACCCTAATATATATGTGGTTTCTGACGAAATATACGAGCATATTAATTTCGCTGGTACTCATGTGAGTATAGCAAATATACCAGGTATGTATGAGCGTACCATTACAGTAAATGGAGTCTCCAAGGCATTTGCCATGACCGGATGGAGGATTGGATACATAGGTGCCCCAGAGTGGATTGCTAAAGCCTGTACTAAATTCCAAGGACAAAATACCTCTGGCGCAAACGCTATTGCACAAAGAGCCACAATTACAGCTTTAAAGGCTCCGGTGGACAAAATATCACATATGATTGAGGCCTTTCATAAGAGAAGGGATTTGGTGTTAGGACTTCTAGGAGAGATTCCAGGTTTTAAACTCAACATTCCTGAAGGCGCTTTTTATGTGTTTCCAGATGTGAGTGCTTTCTTTGGGAAAACAATAAAAGGCAGTACAATTAACAATGCTTCTGACTTTGCTATTTTCCTTTTAGAAGAAGCTTTGGTAGCTACCGTAACTGGAGAAGCCTTTGGAAACCCTGATTGTATTAGAATATCTTATGCGGCCTCTGAGGCTTCTCTAATAGAAGCGATGGCCAGAATTAAAGCAGCTGTTTCAGAATAGTAAAAAAGCTTTGGCATCGGCCATAAAAAAAGCCAGCAGCATGCTGGCTTTTTTTATAGGCTATATTTTTTTCCAAAAGTAAGGGGTAAATAATATGAGTACGGTAAAGAGCTCTAACCTACCTAAAATCATCAGAAAACCACACCACCATTTACCTACTGCAGGAAGCTCGTTAAAATTAGATAATGGATTTAAGCTCCCTAGACCTGGGCCTACATTCCCAAGAGATGTGGCTGCTCCCCCAATGGCAGACATGAAGTCTAATCCCAATAAGCCAAGTACTAGAGCTCCAATAATGAAGAGCAGCATATAGAGTACGAAAAATCCAATAATGTTATACACTATGTGTTCTGGTACCGTTTTGTTGTTGTAGCGAACTGGAATGATGGCATTGGTGTGCAAGGTCCTTTTAAATTCTAACAAACCGTTTTTTATAATGAGTAAATGTCTCATGACCTTTATACCGCCAGCTGTAGAACCTGCAGAGCCTCCGAGAAACATGAGTCCAAAGAAAAAGATGGTTAAAAAGGGGGTCCAAGATGTAAAATCTGCCGTCACAAAGCCCGTGGTTGTCACCACAGCTAATACCTGAAACAAGGCGTGCCTAAAAGCACTTTCTCCAGCCCCAGCCACCATGGGGAAGCGATCAGAAATTTCTGGGCTCGCTTGAAAAAACACAATAGCGGTTGCGATGAGACTAAAAGCAACTATGAAACCCACATAAAACTTAAACTCTTCGTCTTTTAGCACCCGTTGCACCTTACCCTTAAAGGCAAAATAACTCAATACAAAATTGGAGCCTGCCAGGAACATGAATAAGATTACAATATACTGAATGAGGGGTTGGTCGTTCCAAAAGGCTAAACTGGCATTTTTAGTAGAAAATCCACCAGTGGATAGGGTGGCCATGGCGTGGTTTAAGGCGTCAAAGAAATTCATCCCGGCTAACTTAAGCAATAAGGTTTGGGCCGCTGTATAGCCTACGTAAATATACCATAAACGCTTTGCGGTGTCTGTAATTCTAGGGTGTAATTTGTCTGCAGAGGGGCCGGGAGCTTCTGCAGCAAACAACTGCATGCCTCCAATACCCAATAAGGGTAGTATGGCAATGGCCAATACAATAATTCCCATCCCTCCTATCCAATGCGTAAGACTCCTCCAAAATAAAATACCCTTGGGTAAGACTTCTATATTGTCTAAAATAGAGGCTCCAGTTGTGGTGTAACCAGAAATAGTTTCAAAAAAAGCATTGGTAAAGCCAGGTATGGCCCCTGTAAACAAATAGGGGAGTACGCCAGAAAGGGACATCACCAACCAACCAAAAGTAACAATCATATATCCTTCCTTGGGTTTGACCTCTTTTTTGTGGTCTCTGGTAAAAAACATGGACACCAAGCCTACCATCATACTGACAATGGACGCCAATAAAATCTGGGTGGTTACCCCGTCTTCATATATTTTACTCACCAAGGCGGCCACCATCATAAAGCCTCCATTACAAAGTAACAGCAGTCCCATGAGGTGTAGTATTATTTTTCCATTTAGACGCATTTACAAAAAGAGCTTTTCTATCTTGGGAATGGCAGAGGGCAGGCAGCAAACCACCACCCTATCTCCTTGAGAAATCTTGAAATCACCCAAAACTATCCTGCCTTCTCCGTCGCGTATTACGCCCCCTATGGTGGCCAATCTAGGAAAATCTATGTCCTTAATATACTTGCCGTTCACCGCAGATTTAGGCTTTACTATAAATTCTAATATCTCTGCATTGAGGTTGTTAAGCCTAGTCATGGCAACCACTTCTCCTTTTCTAATATAACGGAAGATATTATTAGCTGCCAGTAGTTTTTTATTGATAAGCGTGTCTATACCAATGGAGTGTGACAACTGAAAATAATCCATATTTTCTACCAGGGCAATGGTTTTTTTAATCTCTTTGGACTTGGCTACCAAACAAGACATAATGTTGGTTTCAGAGTTTCCTGTCACGGCAATAAATGCGTCCATGGCAGAGAGACTTTCCTCTTCCAAAAGAGCTACATTTCTTCCGTCTCCATTGATAACCAGTGCATTGGGCAACTGCTCAGAGAGCTCTGTGGCCTTTTGCTTGTCTTTCTCTATAAGCTTTACATTAAATTTCCTACTACACAGATCTCTAGCTGTTTTCTGACCTACTTTAGACCCCCCTAAAATCATGACATTTTTAATGTCTTTTTTTACGGTTCCGGTCATTTTATACAATTCTTCTACCCCCTCTTTAGAAGTGATAAAGTACACCTGATCTTCTGCCTGAAAAACGGTGTCTCCTCTGGGGATGATGGTAAACTGAGTCCCCGCCCTTTTAATCGCAATAGGCATAAAGTGAACCTCAGGGAATGTAGCTGCAGCATCCTTGACATTTTTACCCACAAATAAGGCTCCATTTGGCAGGCATATACCTACCATAGTGAGTGTGCCCCCCTCAAATTCATAGGTGTCGTTAAAGGCAGATTGATTAATGAGAGACTGAATTTCAGATGCAGCTAATTCTTCTGGAGAAATGAGCTCGTCTATACCTAGGTCTTTAAACCTAATGGTTTCTTTGTTTTCTATAAACTCTGTATTAGATATTCTAGCAATGGTTCTTTTGGAACCCAATTGCTTGGCCAGCATGCAGAGTGTCATATTGGTAGTCTCTGAGGAAGTGACCGCAATAAGTAAGTCAGAGTCCGAGACCCTAGCGTCTTCTAATACACTAATAGAGGTGGCGTCTCCTTTTAGGGCTCGAATGTCTAAGTGGTTGTCTGCATAAGAAAGGCTTTCTTTATCTGAGTCTATTAGGGTAATGTCTTGAGACTCATATGACAAAAGTTTTGCCAGGTGAAAACCCACTTCTCCTGCGCCTGCAATAATAATCTTCATGTATGATCTAAGAAGTTAAGCATCTGCTTTATAAGTGCAAAATTACGCAAATATATCATACCAATAAATTTGTGGAGCTATAAAGCATACGAAAGCCTATATTTGCATAAAAAAATGCATGTCTACGCCAATAACCCCTTACAAAGATAGTTCAGAAGGAAAGAAAACTCAGGTACGTCAAATGTTTAATGGCATTGCCAAAAACTATGACGCCCTGAACAGGGTAATCTCTTTTGGCATAGACATCTCCTGGCGTAAAAAAGTGGTCGCTATGGTGGCTGCTAGCACACCAAATAAGGTACTCGATATTGCTACAGGTACTGGAGATCTTGCCATTCATTTGGCAGAGACCAATGCTAGGGAAATCATTGGCTTGGATTTATCTCCAGGTATGTTGGCTGTGGGACAAGAAAAAGTAACTCAAAAAGATTTAGATCATAAAATTAAAATGATCCTTGGAGATAGCGAAGCTCTTGACTTTGAAGACAACAGTATAGACGCCGTGACCGTTGCTTTTGGCGTTAGGAACTTTGAAAATTTAACATTGGGCCTTAGTGAAATTCTAAGGGTGTTAAAACCTGGTGGAAGCTTGGTTATTTTAGAGACATCCGTTCCTACAAAATTCCCATTTAAACAAGGCTATACCATCTATTCTAGTTATATTTTACCCCTCATAGGACGAATATTTTCTAAGGATAAAAGTGCCTATGCCTACTTGTCCGACTCTGCTGCTGCATTTCCTTTTGGCATTGCCTTTAACAATATTTTGAAGAAAACAGGGTTCTCTTCAGTAGATCATTATCCGCAAACTTTTGGTGTGGCTACCATCTACCTGGCCAAAAAGTAGCGGCAAAATTTCCTTATGAAATACAGACTGTTTTTTTTATGCTTGATCACTGCCTCTAATATGAGCTGGTCTCAGTTTAACGAAGACGCTGTGATTAACATCCCTAACGACGACAAACTTCCATTGAATTGGGGGTATTTTGTTGGGTTTAATCAGTTGGATTATCAAACCTCCTATTTGAGATCTGGATTGGAAGAAACCCAGATATTAGTAGAAAAACAAAGTGGATTTCATGTGGGCCTTATTGGAGAAATGAGACTCAATAATTTTTTAGATTTAAGGCTAGAACCAGGCTTTAGAAGCGGAAAAAGAAATTTAATTTTCAGACATCCGAGTTTAGTTACTGAATCGGATAGCCTCAGAGCCATAAAATCTACATTTATAGACTTGCCTTTGCTGTTGAAATTCTCTTCTAATAGAATTGCCAACTGGCGTCCGTTCCTAATAGGAGGTCCCTATGTGTCTATGAACCTCAGCAGCAACGAAGACAGTATTGAGGACAATTACAGCGGCACCTTTAAAACTACCACTTGGAACTACGGATATCAGATAGGTGTGGGTATAGATTTTTATCTGCCGTATTTTAAATTTACTCCTTCCCTGAGAGGGGTATTCGCTTTAAATGACAACGCCATAAGAGACGCCAACCCCAATAGTCCCTGGACGGCTAATATAGACAAAATGCAATCTAGGGCGCTGCTGCTGGTCTTCACCTTCGAATAATTTTTTGGAGTAGACTTTGAAAGCCCATCTGAGTGTATGGGGGAAGTCCTTGTCTGTTTAAAATATAACCCAATTAGTATGGTATAGGTTCTCATTTTTTACAAGATAGACCGCCTAATTTCATACATGGCTATCCCAGCTGCATTGGCCACATTGAGACTTTCAGTGGTAGCAGTATAATGAGCTGGAATACTAATTTTTCGAGAAACCAATGCTGCAATTTCCTTAGAAATACCCTGACCTTCATTTCCCATGACCACTATGCCAGGCCTAGTGAATTTCGCATTTGAAATGGGTTGGCCTTCCATAAAAGTACCAAGCACTTCTACAGGGGCGCTAGCCAGTGTAGCGGCCAAATCTACATAGTGTAACTGCACCCTGCCTATAGAGCCCATGGTAGCCTGAACTACCTTTGGATTGTAAGCGTCCACAGTACCCAATGCGCATAAAATATGTCGCACACCAAACCAATCGCATAGCCTTATGATAGTTCCTAAATTTCCCGGATCTTGTACGCCGTCTAAAGCCAGTACCCAATCTGAATAATCTACAGGCTGTGGTTTGGGGATCTGGAAAACACCTAAAAATCCACTGGGATTTTTAAGGGCACTCATCTGTGATAGTTCCTTAGCACTCACTATCTGAACTCTAAACTCTGCGTAGGCTTCTGCCAACTGATTGGGTGTAGTGGCACATAAAAGATGGGGAATAAGGCCATTAGATAGGGCCTGCTCCACTCCTTTAACCCCTTCTATTATAAAAAGCTCATGTAGCTGCCTGTTTTTTTTTAAATGCAGGCTTTTTATAAGTTTTATTTGGCTTTTAACAACCATTCAAATAATGTATTTTTGGAGCATATGAAACGGGACATACCCCCTTATAAGTTTTTTGTAAAAGTAAGCTTTATCTTGCTGGGGATCACTATCTCTAGTTGTAACGCTTTAAAAAATATTCCTGAGGGCAAAGTATTATTGCGCAAAAACGAGATTGTTGTCCAAGGGGAGATCTTAAAAAAAGAAGGGGTAAACAACCTGATTTTACAACAACCCAACACCTATGTATTTGGTACTCCATTAAAATTATTGTTGTACAACAGCAACAAAAATTCCAAGAAAGAAAACTGGAAAAAACGCTTGGGAGAAGCAGCAGTTATTGTAGATCAGGGACTAAGCCAACGTTCTGCCAAAAGACTGGCCTCCTATTTTGAAACCCTGGGACATTTTAACGCTCAAGTTAGCACAGAACTTCGCAAACACCCAAGCAAGTCCAAAGGAACCATGGTATATAAGGTAACACCAGGACCTATTTACACCATAGACAGTCTCGCAACGGAGTTTTTTTCTAAGGATCTTGACAGTTTATACCAGCTACACAAGACCAATAGTTTTCTTAAAATAGGGACGGCATTTACCTATGAAAATTTTGAAAAAGAACGAGATAGAATAAGTAGCCTAGCGAGGAACAATGGCATTTATAATTTTCAGGAGAGTGCGGTGAGTTTTTCCATTAAAAGAGACACCGTACAAAATCGCAACAATCAAAAACTAAGGGTCCTTCTCACGGTAAAAAACCCACAAGAAAGAAACGAGCAAAAAGCCACCCCTTATGAAATTAAAAAGATATCTAGGGTTAATGTTTTTGTAGACGCGCCCCTAAATATACCAATGACCAGCATGGACTCCTTAGCATATAGAGACTTCAATCTGTTCTACCAAAAAAAACTTCCCTACAAACCAAAGGTTTTAACAGACCCTATTTATTTAAACAAGGGAAGTGTGTATTCTGAAGATGACAGACAACAAAGCTTTAGAAAACTCAACAGTTTAAATACCTTTAAATATCCCAATATTACAATTGAAGAAGAAGCTAAAAACGAAGGCTTAACTACCAATATTTTTTTAAATTCTAAAGACACTTATGCCGCACAACTCAATTTAGATGTAACCCATTCCAACATACAAAGGTTAGGACTCGCTTTTAGTAGCGCTCTTATGGCAAGAAATTTATTTGGTGGTGCAGAAATTTTAAGCTTGTCAGGAAGGGGTTCTGTAGGAGTTTTAGGAGACGCAGCGCTCTCCTCTGAAAAATATCTTTCTGAGGTAGGTGCAGACCTTAACCTTAGCATTCCCAACCTATGGTTTCCTTTTATTTCACTGCGAAAATTGGTGTCCAAAAATAGCCTTCCCCAAACCAGGATTAGTATGGGGAGTAGTTTTCAAAAAAATATAGGTCTGGACAAACAAACCATTAATATAAACTATCAATTTAACTGGATCCCTTCAGATCTCATAAGGCTGAATGCTAGCTTATTAGAAGTTCAATATGTGCGAAATCTAAATCCCGAACGGTTTTATGAGGTTTATAGAACCACTTACAACAGACTAAATGGATTGGCAAAAAACTACCTGTCAGATCCAGAGTATAGCCCATTTTTTGACGACCTAAACTCTGACAATCCAAATCTTATCATTCCTAGTGGAGTAAATGGATTTAGCAGTCTTTTGCTTCAAAAGGAGCCCAGCACATCTGAGAGCTATAAAGAAGTTAAAAGAATTGAGGAACGAAGAGACAGGCTTACAGAAAACAACCTGATAGTGAGTAGCCAATTTACCTTTACTAAAAACAACAAAAAAGAGATTACAGATCCAGACTTTTATCAATTTAGAATGACACTAGAAAGTGCCGGTAACTTAGTGGGTATGCTAAGTAAAATTTTACCTCTAGAGACTCAAATAGACGGTACAAAATTACTGGCAGGAGTTCCTTTTGCTCAATATTTCAAAACTGAGTTTGACTATATTAAACACTGGAGTATTGGCAGAGACCAATCCATGGCTATACGTGGTTTTGGTGGTATTGCCATACCCTACGGGAATGCCAATACAGTCCCTTTTGCCAGGTCCTATTTTGCAGGAGGTTCTAATGACAACAGAGCATGGAATGCATATGCTCTAGGACCAGGCAGCACAGACAATACCAATGACTTTAATGAGGCGAATTTTAAACTTGCCTTCAATATAGAATATCGTTTCCCACTCATTGGGTCTTTTAAGGGAGCACTTTTTGCAGACGCAGGTAACATATGGAATGCTTTAGACGGCGTAAATGACCCCAAACGCTCTTTTCAAAATTTCTCCTCATTAAAACAAATCGCTTTGGGTAGTGGTTTTGGTGTCCGATATGACTTTGACTATTTTGTGTTTAGAATAGATCTCGGATTTAAAACCTACGACCCTTCTCAAATGATTTCAAAACGCTGGTTTAGAGACTATAATTTTGCGAATTCCGTAATAAATATTGGTATAAATTATCCTTTTTAACCCTAGTTTTTTCCTATTTTTGTGCCGCTTAACTAATTAGATACACAAATTACATGTCTCACAACATCAAAGCTGGCGTTGCCACAGGAAATCAAGTTCAAGAAATTTTTAACTATGCCAAGGAAAAAGGCTTTGCCTTACCCGCTGTAAATGTTACTGGTTCTAGTACCATAAACGCAGTTTTGGAGACCGCCGCTACTTTAAATGCACCCGTAATTATTCAATTTTCCAATGGAGGTGCTCAATTTAATGCTGGTAAAGGTCTTTCCAATGAAAACCAACAAGCTGCCATTCAGGGTGCCATTGCGGGAGCCAAACACGTGCACCAATTAGCAGAAGCTTATGGCGCCACTGTTATTCTTCACACAGACCACTGTGCCAAGAAATTACTACCTTGGATAGATGGCTTACTAGAAGCAAGTGAAGCTCATTTTGCCGCTACAGGAAAATCTCTTTTTAGCTCTCATATGATTGACTTATCTGAAGAGCCTTTAGAAGAGAATATTGCCATCTGCAAGGAGTATCTTGCTAGAATGAGCAAAATGGATATGACTTTAGAAATTGAGTTAGGGATTACAGGAGGAGAAGAAGACGGAGTAGACAACACAGATGTAGATGACTCTAAACTATACACCCAACCTGAAGAAGTGGCTTACGCTTACGAAGAACTTTCAAAAGTAAGTCCAAGATTTACCATTGCAGCTGCTTTTGGAAATGTTCACGGAGTGTACAAGCCCGGTAACGTAAAACTCACTCCTAAAATCTTATTAAATTCTCAAGAGTTCATCTCAGAGAAATACAACTTAGCACACAACTCCATTGATTTTGTTTTCCATGGTGGTTCAGGTTCTACCTTAGAGGAAATTAGAGAATCTATTGGCTACGGAGTGATCAAAATGAATATTGACACGGACCTACAATACGCATTTTTAGAGGGTACAAGAGATTATATTCAAAACAAAAAGGACTATTTACAAGCTCAGATTGGCAACCCAGACGGAGCAGACCAACCCAATAAAAAGTACTACGACCCTAGAGTATGGATCAGAGAAGGTGAAAAAACCTTTGTTGCCAGACTCACAAAGGCATTTGAAGATTTGAATAACGTTCAAACTCTATAATTTTTTTAAAATCTAGCTTTTTGCTATGTTTGTTTAAGCGAATATCTTCTTAAAGGTATTCGCTTTCATTTAAAATCACATTTATGACTGCTTGGTTTAAGAGAACTGAAAAAGGTATACAAACCGCAACAGAGGAGAAAAAAGACACCCCTAAGGGACTGTGGTACAAATCTCCCACCGGAAAAATAGTAGAGTCTGACGAGCTGGCTAAAAACTTCTATGTAAGTCCTGAGGATGACTATCACGTAAGAATAGGAAGCAAAGAATACTTCGAAATTCTATTTGACAACAATAAATTCACAGAGTTAGACCCAAAACTCTCCGCAAAAGATCCTTTAAAATTTGAAGACACTAAAAAGTACTCAGACAGATTGGTAGCCGCAAAGAAAAAGACAGGTCTCCAGGACGCAGTCAGAACTGGATTTGGAAAATCTAACGGAAAAAACCTCGTGATCTGCTGTATGGACTTTTCTTTTATTGGTGGGTCTATGGGAAGTGTGGTTGGAGAAAAAATAGCCCGTGGAATTGACTACGCTATTAAAAAGAAATCTCCTTTTGTCATGATTTCTAAATCTGGAGGTGCCAGAATGATGGAAGCGGCCTTATCGCTCATGCAATTGGCTAAAACCTCTGCCAAGCTGGCTCAATTATCAGAAGCAGGCTTACCTTATATCTCCTTGTGTACAGACCCAACCACTGGAGGAACCACAGCCTCATATGCCATGCTGGGTGACATTAATATTGCAGAGCCAGGAGCGCTTATTGGATTTGCAGGACCTAGGGTGGTTAAAGAAGCTACCGGTCAAGACCTGCCAGACAATTTTCAAACCTCTGAGTTTTTGCTAGAACACGGATTCCTAGACTTCATTGTACATAGAAAAGCGCTTAAAAATAAGATAAACCTATATATAGACCTCATTCAAAACCAACCCCTACGGGAGGCTATAGCTTAAAACACTATTGTTTTGGGCCAAAATTCTTATCAAAGAAAAAAAGTGCCTAATTCAATTAGTTTACTTACATTTGCAGCCTGATTGAAAATCAATCAAATACATAAGAATCATTTAAAATAATATTGGAATGTATTTAACTAAAGAAGTTAAAGCCGAGATTTTTAAAAAACACGGCAAAGACGCCTCTAACACAGGCCACACAGAAGGACAGATTGCCCTTTTCACACACAGAATTAATCATCTTACGGAACACTTAAAAAACAACCGTAAAGATTTTAATACAGAGCGTTCTCTTGTACGTTTGGTAGGTAAAAGAAGAAGTTTATTAGACTACTTAATCAAAAAAGATATCTTGAGATATCGTGCTATTATTAAGGAGCTTAATATCCGTAAATAATTTAAAAGGGAGGCTTAGGCTTCCCTTTTTTACTTTACAAGACCGGACTTTAAACCGGACATTAAAAGCTTAACACTAAGTTTTTCATTGGTCACAACAACACACAACAACAACACAACAACTGGCCGTCCAGCAGGCGGAGACCATTGTTAAACTTCCCAAACTATGGGAATTAAATTTAAGCTATGATACCAAAGGTATTTAAAGAGGTCATAGACCTTGGTGACGGTAGGGAGATTTCTATCGAAACCGGAAAATTAGCCAAACAGGCACACGGATCTGTAGTGGTTCAATCTGGAAAATGTATGCTACTTTGTACGGTAGTGTCTAACTACAAACAAAGCGATGTAGACTTTTTACCACTTACAGTAGACTACCGTGAAAAATTTGCAGCCTCTGGAAGGTATCCAGGTGGGTTCTTTAAAAGAGAAGCCAGACCTTCAGACGGAGAAGTCTTAACCATGCGTTTAGTAGACCGTGTATTAAGACCCTTATTCCCAAAAGACTATCATGCAGAAACTCAGGTGATGATCCAGCTGATGTCTCATGACGAAGAGGTAATGCCAGACGCCATGGCAGGATTGGCGGCTTCTGCAGCTATCCAATTGTCTGACTTTCCTTTCGAATGCGCCATCTCTGAGGTAAGAGTAGGACGTGTAGACGGAAAATTCATCATTAACCCAACCAGAGCTCAGTTAGAAGTTTCTGACATAGATATGGTTATTGGTGCTTCTGCAGACTCTGTGATGATGGTAGAAGGGGAAATGTTAGAAATTAGCGAAGAAGAAATGGTAGAGGCCATTAAATTCGCTCATGAAGCAATTAAAGTTCAATGTGCTGCTCAGATTCGTTTGGCAGAAGCTTTTGGAAAGAAAGAAGTACGTGAGTACGAGCCAGAAAGAGAAGACGCAGATCTTGCTCAGAAAATTCACGATATGGCCTATGACAAAGTCTACGCCATTGCCAAAGCAGGCTCTGCAAAACACGAGAGATCTGCTGCTTTTAGTGAGATAAAAGAAGCCATTAAAGCGAGTTTCTCTGAGGAGGAATTGGCAGACTTTGGAGATTTAGTGTCTAAATACTACTACAAAGCAGAGAAAAATGCGGTAAGAGACTTAACCCTCAATGAAGGACTTAGGTTAGACGGTCGTAAAACAGATGAAATCAGACCCATCTGGTGTGAAATAGACTACCTTCCCTCTACCCACGGGTCTTCTATTTTTACCAGAGGAGAAACCCAGGCATTGGCTACGGTAACCCTTGGAACTTCAAGAGAGGCTAACAAAATAGACATGCCATCTTATGAAGGAGAAGAGAAATTCTACTTACACTACAACTTCCCTCCATTTTCTACAGGAGAAGCCAGACCTATTAGAGGAACTTCTAGAAGAGAAGTAGGGCATGGAAACTTAGCACAGCGTGCACTTAAAAACCAAATTCCAGCAGACTGTCCTTACACAGTTAGAGTGGTTAGTGAGGTTCTAGAGTCTAATGGCTCTTCTTCTATGGCCACCGTTTGTGCGGGAACTATGGCACTAATGGACGCTGGTGTTCAAATGAAAAAACCTGTTTCTGGTATTGCTATGGGACTTATCTCAGACGCAGACTCTGGAAAATATGCAGTCTTATCTGACATACTTGGAGATGAAGATCACCTAGGAGATATGGACTTCAAAGTAACAGGAACAGCAGACGGTATTACCGCTTGTCAGATGGATATTAAAGTAAAGGGACTGTCTTACGAGATTTTAGTAAATGCCCTTAAGCAAGCATCGGCCGGTAGGCTACATATTCTATCTAAACTGGTAGAAACCATCGCTGCTCCAAATGCAGAGGTGAAGTCTTACGCACCTAAAATGATCACTGCAAGAATACCTAACGAGTACATTGGCGCCTTTATTGGTCCAGGTGGTAAAGTGATTCAAGAGCTACAAAAGGAAACCAAAACAACTATTGTAGTGACAGAAGACCCTGTGACAGAAGAAGGAATTATAGAAATTCTTGGAACTGAACCAGATGGTATTGAAGCTGTTTTGGCTAAGATAGACTCCTTGACATTTAAACCCGTTGTTGGGGACTCCTACAAGGTTAAGGTCATTAAAATGTTAGATTTTGGTGCCGTAGTAGAGTACTTAGATGCTCCAGGAAACGAGGTGCTTTTACACGTGTCTGAATTGGCTTGGGAACGCACAGAAAATGTGTCTGACGTAGTGAATATGGGTGACGAGTTTGAAGTGAAATACTTTGGTCTTGACCCTAGAACTAGGAAAGAAAAAGTCTCTAGAAAAGCCTTATTAGAAAAACCAGAGGGCTATGTGGCCAGACCACCACGTCCGGACGGAGATCGCAGAAACGACCGAAGAAATGATCGGGATAGAAAGCCTAGAAGAGACTAAGCATTAAGTTTTACAGCGCTTTACAGCGGGAAAGGCCTAATAGATAGCCAAGCAGAATTGCTTGGCTATTTTTTTTTAGTTTTTTTTAGGGGTTTTGTAACCTTTTAAATATTTGAGCGTATAATTAAATGCCACCCTATAGAAGGGTATTAGGGCACCCCAATTAAAAATCATTCATGAGACAGCTTAAGATTACCAAGCAGGTAACCAACCGAGAAACCGCTTCTTTAGATAAGTACCTTCAAGAAATTGGAAAGGTAGACCTCATCACGGCAGATGAAGAGGTAGAATTGGCACAGCGAATTAAAGCCGGAGACCAAGTAGCCCTAGAAAAATTGACCAAAGCCAACCTACGTTTTGT
Source organism: Flavobacteriaceae bacterium LSUCC0859 (assembly GCA_022239325.1). Taxonomy (GTDB): domain Bacteria; phylum Bacteroidota; class Bacteroidia; order Flavobacteriales; family Flavobacteriaceae; genus MAG-120531. The sequence continues at coordinate 461,180 of JAKOGP010000001.1, forward strand.
GGTTTCTGTTGCCAAACAGTACCAAAATCAGGGACTTACGCTACCTGATTTAATTAATGAAGGAAATCTAGGACTGATAAAAGCAGCCCAACGTTTTGACGAAACCCGTGGTTTTAAATTTATATCTTACGCCGTATGGTGGATACGCCAATCCATCCTTCAAGCCCTGGCGGAACAGTCTAGGATTGTAAGACTGCCTCTAAATAAAATTGGATCTATTAACAAGATTAACAAGACTTTTGCCTTCCTGGAACAAGCCCATGAAAGACAGCCTTCTCCTGAAGAAATAGCCAAAGAGTTAGATATGACGGTAGAAGACGTAAAACAGTCTCTGAAAAATTCTGGTCGCCATGTCTCTATGGACGCCCCTTTAATAGACGGGGAAGATTCCAACCTCTATGACGTTTTACGATCTGGAGAGTCTCCCAATCCAGATAGAGAATTATTACACGAGTCTTTAAGAACTGAAATAGAACGGGCTTTAGAAACCCTCACACCAAGAGAGGCAGACGTGGTGCGTTTGTATTTTGGACTTGCTGGCCAACACTCTATGACTCTAGAGGAGATTGGAGAAACCTTTGACCTCACTAGAGAACGTGTGAGACAGATAAAAGAAAAAGCGATCAGAAGACTCAAGCACACCTCGAGATCTAAAATTTTAAAAACCTATTTAGGATAAGTTCCATATCACCCGCTGCCTTGCAGCGGGTTTTTTATGCGTATTCATATGGCCTTTCACATTGTTTTAGTCGCCCCAGAAATCCCAAATAATACGGGAAATATAGGCAGGCTTTGTTTGGGAAGCGGGAGCAGTCTACACCTAATTAAACCTCTAGGTTTTTCTCTAGAAGACAAACAACTAAAGAGATCTGGTCTAGATTATTGGCCCAACCTAAAGGTACGTATCTATGAAGATTGGACAGATTTTGTCCATAAAAACCCAAATGCTTCCATGTCCTTTTACTCCAGCCATGCCAAACAAAGCTACTGGGACTTAAAAGTGCCTAAAGAACACTACTTTGTTTTTGGTTGTGAGTCCAAAGGACTTCCCACTTCCCTTACCCAAACCTATGCCACAGACAGCTATGCTATACCTCTAGCACCCAATAGTATTAGGAGTTTTAATCTGGCCAATGCAGTGAGCATTGTGCTATTTGAAGGTCTCAGACAGCAGTCTTTGTAAATGACAGAAACACCGAGCTCTCTATTATTTAGCAGCTCTTCAAAGCCAAGCCATCTATTTTTACTAATTTTGTTCCATCTAAAAATTTAAAAAATGTCTAAAAAACGCATTGCCCCTTCCCTATTAGCTGCAGATTTTGCCAACCTTCAAAGAGATATAGAGATGGTAAACAAATCTGAAGCAGACTGGTTTCACATAGATGTCATGGACGGAGTTTTTGTTCCGAATATTTCCTTTGGAATGCCTGTGATAGACGCCATTGCAAAGCATGCTAAAAAAACTTTAGACGTTCACCTCATGATTGTAGACCCCGATCGCTACATTGCAGATTTCGCTGCTCTAGGGACAGACATCCTCACGGTACATTATGAAGCCTGCACCCATTTACACAGGAGCTTGCAGGCCATAAAAGCGGCAGGCATGAAGGCTGGAGTAGCTTTAAACCCACACACCCCTGTGTCTCTTTTAGAGGACTGCATAGAAGACATAGACCTGGTTTGTCTCATGAGTGTCAATCCTGGTTTTGGCGGTCAGTCTTTTATAGAAAATACCTACAACAAGGTGAAGGCCCTCAAAGCACTAATCACTAGAAAAGGAGCTCCAACTCTCATTGAGATAGATGGTGGGGTTACGGATAAGAATGCCTCTGAATTGGTTTTGGCTGGCGCCGATGTGTTAGTGGCTGGCAGCTACGTATTTAAAAGCCCAGATCCAACGGAGACCATACTGGCCTTAAGCAAACAAGTGAATTCCTAAGCCAATAATGCCAAAAACAAACCTATTAGGAAACAAAACACCCCTTTCCCAGCCGCTGGACCTTCTCATTGTTGGAGGAGGACCCATTGGTATTTCCTGTGCCATAGCTGCTCAGGAAGCTGGTCTAAACTATGTGGTACTTGAAAAAGGCTGTTTAACCAATTCCCTCTATCATTACCCTTTAGACATGCAATTCTTTTCTTCCTCGGAAAAATTAGAACTAAACCAAATTCCTTTTAATTCTACGGAGGCCAAACCTAGAAGAAAAGAAGCACTGGAGTACTACAGAAGAATTGTTTCTCATTTTGAATTGAACATACAGCTCTTTGAAAAAGTTTCTGAGGTAAAAAAAATACCAAAAGATAAATCTAAAACTGTATTTGAGATTAATAGCAAAAAGGGAAGCTACCTTGCTAAGAACCTCGTCATTGCCACGGGTTTCTTTGATATTCCAGCGCTTTTAAATGTTCCTGGAGAATCTTTAGAAAAAGTAAGCCATTACTTTAAAGAGGCACATTACTATTCAGGACAAAAGCTTGCGGTAATAGGAGCAAGTAACTCTGCTGTAGACGCTGCTCTAGCTTGCTATAGAAAAGGAGCAGATGTGACGCTTATTGTCAGAGGATCAGAAATTGGTCCTAGGGTAAAATATTGGGTACGTCCAGACATACTTAACAGAATAAAGGAAGGAAGCATACAGGTGCACTACAACGCTACAATAACAAACATTAGCACATCTGAAATATCATTTTCTGTAGATGGCAAACTAAACACCATTGAAAACGATTTTGTACTTGCCCTTACTGGCTATAGACCCAATTTAAAATTTCTGGAACACCTTGGAATTGAACTTGAAGGAGAAGCCAAACTTCCTGTTTACAAGAGTGAAAGTATGGAAACAAATGTAGCGGGCATATACCTTGCAGGTGTAATATGTGGCGGGCTTGAGACCCATAAATGGTTTATTGAAAATTCCAGACAGCACGCAGATAAAATTGTTCGAGACATTCTAAACAAAGACTAAATATAAGTCTGAAAAAGAAATAGCAGTTCCAATGCTTCTTTAAAACAGCCCTAAAAAGACAAAGCTCTGGGCCCATTTTTAATTTTTAATTGCATTTACCCCACTAATTACCTCCTATTGTTCCCCTAATATTGTATTTTAGGATTTCAAATCCTTTTTACAATGCTTAGAGGCGTTTTAACCGCAATCATGTACCTAGCTGTATGCCTATTGGGTCAGGCTCAAGAACAGCCCAACATGCTTTTTTTTCAAGATAATATGCTGTTTTACAATCCGGCCTTTACGGGTACCTACGGACAAATGGCCTCTTTTAACAACAGAACACAATGGGCAGGTATTTCAGAGGCTCCTGTGCTACAATCCTTTGCATATAACCGGGATTTTAGAAATAAAGCTGCCTGGGGACTGAGTTTTCAAAACGATCAAATATTTATTGAACAAAGAGGAACCATTGCTGCAGATTACAATTACAGATTAGAGCTAGGGAGCACCCACAGACTGTATTTAGGGATTAAAGCAGGAGGCTACTTTACGTCTATAGATAAGACCAAGTTATTTAGACTTACCAATACACCCAACAATGCCTTAGATGCGGTTAGAAACTACAGCAACCCCTTATTAGGCCTTGGAATTAATTATCAAACAAATAACTTTCACCTGGCAGCAGGGGTGCCTAACATACTAAACAGCAAGAGGTACAAGGAAAGTGAAGGTTTGCTTACAACCGCCACTGATAGGCCAAACCTATATCTGAGCAGTAGTTTTACAGTAGCTTTTTCCGAATCTTTATCCCTTACGCCAGCACTTTTATATAGATCTATTTCAGACGCTCCTAATTTTTTAAATCTACAGTTGTCTTTGACCTTCAAAGAAAAAATGCTTGTAGGAATTTCAAAAATGAATAATGACTATATGGGTGCCATGTTTTTATTTAAAGGCATGAGTTTTATAGACATTGGTTACGCCTATGAATTTAGCAGCAATAGAAATAATAGGGTTCTTAGAGCAAACAATCATGAGCTTTTTGCTAGAATAAAGTGGGCTAGCAAATCTCCTACCCAGAGAGTAACTCCCAAAAAAAATTCCAAAGAAACTAAGGAGATTAAAGAAAATTGAGTGGTAGCGGCTGCGCCACCTCTTTACTTATACACTATTAAAACAAGCTAAGTAAGGGTTTTTTATAGGTTTTGGACGTTTCATTTTTTCTAATACCTTTAGGATATCTATCTTAAAATAAGAGACAGTTTGAGCATAAAAAAAATATTGGCACTTTTAGGTCCTGGGCTGCTCTTTGCAAGTATGGCCATTGGAACCTCACACTTAGTGCTCTCTACCAAAGCTGGGGCTCAATACGGTTGGCTTATGGTCATTCCCATTCTAGCTGCCAACCTTTTAAAATATCCTTTTTTTGAATTTGGAATTCGTTTTACCCATATTAAAAAGCAATCCTTATTGGAAGGTTATGCGGCCTTTGGAAAAAAATACCTCTGGGGGTATTCTCTTATCACAGCCATAAGCGCCTGTACCATCTTATCTGCCCTATACATAGTAACTGCAGGCTTACTTAAGCAGTTATTGCCTTGGTTTACGGGATCTGACGGTCAAATGGCCATGATCCTTTTTACAGGAATTAGCGCACTGCTTGTCATTGGACAATATGCACTCTTAGAAAAAGCCATAAAAATTTTACTTATAGGTCTCTGTTTAAGTTTGCTTATTACCACCTCCATGGTCCTGTTTAAAGGACCTATTAGCCCCAAACAAGATTTTGAAGCTCCCCTATTTTTTGACAGCGCTGGGCTGCTTTTTCTCATTGGACTCATGGGGTGGATGCCAACAGCTGTAGAGGCCTCCAGCTGGATAAGCATGTGGCGCTTGGAAAAAACAAAACAATCCGGCAGCAGCTTATCTTTAAAAGAGGTGCTATTAGAGTTTAATATAGGTTATATACTTACCGCCCTTTTGGCCCTTTGCTTTCTAGTTATTGGATGGTATACGCTTTATGGTTCAGGGACGGAACTCAGTGGGTCTGCTGCTATTTTTTCTAATCAACTAATACACTTATTTACCATCCATATGGGTAGCTGGGCCTACTATTTTATTGCCTTAGCTGCCTTTGCGACAATGTTTAGCAGCTGTATGACTGCTCATGATGCCCTAGCTAGAATAGGCATGGAAAGTATTAGACTGCTAAAATCAAAACCTTTCACTCCCAAAAAAGAATACTATACCTGGACTGTCATATTACTAGGAGGCTTAAACGCTAGTGTCATTTGGTGGGCCTCTGGCAATATGGGGCTGTTGGTAACCATAGCTACCTTCACCTCCTTTGTTTTTGCACCTGCAATAGGTCTTTTAAACCACAAGATGGTTACCCAAAAGAGCTTTCCTAAAAAGGGTTCTCCTCCCAAATGGATGCTACTTTTAAGTTATATAGGTATTGCGAGCCTAAGCCTTTTTGCCATCTATTACTGCTATGTGCTTTGGCTGTAATAGGTATTAAAAAATGGGTGCGGAAGTTGCGACCTCTGGGGCAATTTTTTTGACCAAACCCTGCAACACTTTACCTGGCCCTAATTCTATAAACTCTGTAGCACCTGCTGCCACCATAGCTTCTATAGATTGCGTCCATTTAACTGGGGCAGTAAGCTGGGCTATCAGATTTTTTTTGATCTCTGATGCTTCTTGAACACCTGCTGCTGGTACGTTTTGAAAAATAGCACAGCTGGGCGTAGAAAAGGTAGTTTGCTCTATAGCTTCTGCTAAAGCGGTACGCGCAGGCTCCATGAGCGGTGAGTGAAAGGCCCCTCCAACTGGCAATAATAAAGCACGTCTAGCTCCTGCAGCTTTGAGAGCTTCACAAGCATCTGTTACGGCACTTAGTTCTCCAGATATCACCAACTGTCCAGGACAGTTGTAATTTGCTGCTACCACCACTCCAGGAGTTTCTTCACAGATACGGGCTACTAAATAGTCTTCTAAACCTAAAACGGCTGCCATAGTACCTGCTGTTTTTTCACAGGCTTTCTGCATGGCGCCCGCCCGCTGCTGGACTAATCTAAGCCCGTCTTCAAAGGCCAAAGTGCCATTGGCTACAAGGGCAGAAAATTCTCCCAAGGAATGTCCTGCTACCATCTGTGGTGTAAAATTCGTGTCTAAAGCCTTGGCCATGGCAACGGAGTGTAAAAAAATAGCTGGTTGCGTAATATTGGTCTGTTTGAGATCTTCAGCAGATCCTTCAAACATGGTCTCGGTGAGGGAGTACCCCAGAATTTCATTGGCGGTGTCCATCAATTCTTTTACTGCGGGAAACTGATCGTATAAATCCTTACCCATCCCTGTAAATTGAGCCCCTTGGCCCGGAAAAACATATGCTTTCATAGTCTTAATATTTATCCCAAGGCATATACCATTGGGCGTATTTGATATAATTATTTGCGATTCTTTCTACCTCTCCTTTAGCAAGGGAAGGGTCTACTTTTTTTATAAACTTCGCAGGCACTCCTGCGTATACACTATGTGGGGGTACTATGGTCCCTTTGGGGAGTACGGCCCCAGCAGCAATTACACTGCCTGTACCTATCACACAGTTATCCATAATAATACTTCCCATACCAATCAAAACACGGTCTTCTATAGTACATCCATGAACAATTGCTTTGTGGCCAATAGATACCTCGTTCCCTATAGTAGTTGGGCTTTTTTGATAGGTACAGTGAATGACAGCACCGTCTTGAACATTTACTTTATTACCCAAAGAGATATAGTGTACGTCTGCTCTGAGAACCGCCTGAAACCAAATACTACATTGGTCCCCTATCCTCAGATCTCCAACCAGTGTGGCGTTCTCTGCGACATAACAGTTCTCTCCTATTATAGGGGATTTGCCAAGAATTTCTTTAATGAGTGCCATAAGTGCGTTATATGGTTACAGCGCTTTATTTTGCTGGGCTTTGATTAAAAAAGCCAGAAACTTTAAAGTACTACATCTAATACATATTCGATTCAAATATAAGTGGTTCAAAAATAAAAGAGCCTATTTTTTTTGACCTATTCCTAGATTTCCTTTGTACTTTTGTAAGAAATTTGAGCGCTATGGAAAAAGAATATACCATTACCATTATTCCTACTAATAATCCCAATATCATGAAGTTTGAGACCAATCACTTTGTGTCTCCTCATAAGAATTACGAGTTTAAAAATATAGATGAAGCCAAAGAATCTCCATTGGCGCAGCAGCTATTCCATTTGCCATTTATAAAAACCGTTTACGTAGCCAGCAATTTTATAGGCATAGAAAAATACGATATCGTAGGCTGGGAAGACATTAAAGACAGTTTAGCGCAGCAACTGGTAGAATACCTCAATGCAGGGCAGGCAGTTGTTGCCCAAGATCCTAATGAGGTCCCACAAGCTATTACTGTTTACGCAGAAAATACGCCCAACCCAGCTGTGATGAAATACGTAGCCAACAAACTTATTGTACCCGCCTTATTTGAATTTAAAAATATAGATGAGGCCAAAGACGCGCCGTTGGCTAAAAAACTCTTCATGCTCCCTTTTGTTAAAGAAGTATTTATGGACCAGAATTATGTCTCCATCACCAAATACGATGTGGCAGAATGGGAAGAGATTTCTTCAGAACTCAGAGAACTAATCAGAACATTCATGATGAGTGGGGCAGAAGCTGTAGGAGCTACCACTGTGCAAAAAGAAAAAGCAAAGGCGCCCAGCACCCTACTCCATGGCTCAGACCTAGATGACACCAGCAAGCAAATTATAGATATCTTAGAAGAACATGTGAAGCCTGCCGTAGCTAGTGACGGTGGCAATATTATGTTTGAATCCTATGACGCACAAACAAAAAAAGTTCATGTGGTACTGCAAGGGGCCTGCTCTGGGTGTCCTTCAAGTACCTTTACCCTTAAAAACGGTATTGAGAACATGCTTAAAAATATGATGGGAGACAAAATACAAGAGGTAGTTGCAATAAATGGGTAGTGTATAAATTATAATCAATAACAAAATGAATCAAATAGAAGAATACGTAGAAGTAGAGAGTTATGTGAAATTTCTTAAAGACGCATACGAGATAGCTATAGGCATGCTTCCTAGTTTAATTAAAGCTGCCCTGATTTTCTTTATTGGTTTGTGGGTGGTGCGTTTTATTAACAGATTAGTTCATAGGTTTTTTGAAAAGAAAGACTACGATCTTACTCTGGAGAGTTTCTTGGCAAGTTTTATCAATATTTCTCTGAAAGGTATTCTTTTTATTTTGGTCATTACACAACTGGGGGTGAAGTCTTCCTCTCTTGTAGCGGTTGTAGGTGCAGCTGGATTAGCTATTGGATTGGCTCTTCAGGGCTCTTTATCCAATTTTGCGGGTGGGGTGCTCATTTTAATTTTCAAACCCTTTAAAGTGGGAGACTGGATAGAAGCCCAAGGGGTTTCTGGTACGGTGACGGATATTTCTATTTTCACCACCAAATTAAATACTTTTGGAAACCAAGCAGCCATTATTCCAAATGGGAACCTCTCTAATCATACTATTGTGAATTACAATACAGAAGAGACCAGAAGAGATAAAATAACAGTTGGTATTGCTTATGATGCCAACATCAAAACTGCAAAGGATATCTTATTAGAAATTTGTGAAAAACACCCCGGCATTTTAAAAGATCCTGAACCTGTGGTATATGTGGCCAATTTAGCAGACAGTGCGGTGGAGTTAAGTCTGAGATTTTGGGCTAAAAATGAAGATTTTTGGGCTGCGCATTTTCATGTGATGGAAACACTTAAATATGAGTTTGATCAAGCTGGTATTGAAATTCCTTTCCCACAAACAGTGATACACGGATTGGATAACAGACCAAAAGCAATAGATTAATCTACTTCCTTTTAGGTAAAGGAGCCATGAAGTCTTTTAGATAAAAAGGTTCAAAATAAGCGACGTCTTCAAAGGTCTGTTTATTCCAAAGTTCATAGGAAATTAAGGCCATATCTTTTGCAGAGGGAAGCGCCGCTCCGTGTGCAACTAGATTATTGGCGGGAGTAATCTCAAGAACCTTATCTGCGCCACTCCCTATTAAATGAAGCTTGTCATAAGACTTGGCCAAATCTAGCAGTGTATGGGCTTCAATAACAGAAGCTGTAGTTGGAAGTATCTGTTCCATTTTGTGATTATAGGCACACATATAGACCTCCATTCTTCTGGCGTCTAACATGGGTACAGCTAACTGCCCTTCATCGGGTTTAAATGGCAATGCCAAACTCAAGAGTGTGGGCACAGAAATGAGGGGAATATCCAGGGCGTAACATAGCCCTTTAGCTGCAGAAACACCTATTCTAAGGCCCGTGTAAGAACCTGGACCTTTACTTACTGCTATAGCACTAAGGTCGTTTAAACTTTTGTCTGCCTGAGTCAGAACCTCTTCAATAAACAGATGAAGTTGTTCTGCATGAGAGTACTGTACGTTGGCATATTCTTTAAAAGAAACCACCAAGCCGTTTTGTGTTAATGACACGGAACAGTTGGTGGTTGCTGTTTCTATATGGAGAATCATTTGGGCAGTATTAATTCACTGCCAAAGGTATTCCAAAATAAAATTCTAAAACCTTAAGTCTAAAAATATAATTGTATTTAGAAGAAATTAAGTTGGCCTGAGCGTTGTCTAATCTAGATTGTGACTGACTAAAGTTAAAGGCGTCTAATAAACCCACTTCAAAACGCTGCTTTGTGTATTCAAAAGCTAAAGAACGTGCCTCTAAAGTTTTTTGGGCAGCCTCATAAGCTTTTAAACTTCCCTTTACGTCTGCGTAGGCTTGGTTAATATTAGACTCTAGTGTTAACTTGTCTTGAACAAATTGCAATTCCGTCTTTCTCAAATTAATTTTGGATCGCTTAATATTGTTTTTCACAGAAAAACCATTAAAAATAGGCAGACTTAGCTGGGCTCCAAAAGAGACCCCATCGTTTAACCAAAGCTGGTCTTTAAGTGCGATTAGGTTCCCAGTAACTCTATCTAAGTTTTGATCTGAGTAGCGAGTGTTGTAATTAAAAAAGGCTCCAATAGTGGGGTATCTGGCTCCCTTGGCAATCTGCAGATCTTTATTTGCAATCTCTACATTGGCTTTGGAGAGTTGAATGTCATTTCTAAAAGTAAGTGCCTTTTCAAAAATTTCTTTCGGAGAATTTTCTAAAACAGAACTGTTGGGCAATACAAAAGTCTCCTCTGCAATATCAAAGTTCTCATAATCCGTAATTTGTAACAACTGCGCCAATGCAATTCTAGATATAATTACATTGTTCTGAGCAGCTACAAGCTGTTGCTCCTGAGAAGCTACCGTAGCCTCTATTTCCAAAACATCTCCTTCTGGGACTACACCAGAGGCACTAAGGGCTCTGGTTCTTTCTAAATCCGTCAGAGACACCTCTAATTGAGCCTGAGCCACTTTGGCAGACTCCTTACCTGAAAGTACCTGGAGGTAACTGTTAGCCACGGCCAATCTAATGTCGTCTTTAAGATTGTCTAAACGATATTTGCTAGCCAAGCTAGACAATTTAGCCCTGTTAATTCTGTGAATATTTCTAAGTCCGTCAAAAAGGGTCACTCCAGAACTCACACCACCAGACATAGAAAAAATAGTGCTGGTTACCAAAGTGTTGGTAGTGGGGTCTAATGCCAAACCTGTGTTTCCAGAAGCGCTAATAGAGGTGTTCAATGAGGGTAACATAGCACCCAAGGCGTCTGAATTGGCAATGAGTGCATTCTCATAATCTAATTCAAACTGGGCAATACTCAAGTTGTTTTCCTCTGCATAAATAATGCATTCTTCTAATGTCCAATCCTTTTGTTGTGCCCAGCTAAAGCTAGATACAAGGCTGAGGGCTATTATTGATATTTTAAATTTCATATAGATATTTTTAAAACCACAAGATGTGCGGTGTATTAATTATGCCTCTTCTTCTTCAGTGTCACCGCCTTTTTTAATAGGCTCCGTCTTATTCCAGATCTTGATATTGTCTTCCTTAGTTACTCCAGACAACACCTCTACGTTTATTCCGTCAGATATTCCAATTTCTACATCTCTTCTTTCAAATTCCTGATCGCCTACAGAAACCTCAACAAATGGTTTATCTGTATCTCTATCAAATTGTAATAAGGCCTCAGACATTACTAAAATATCTTCTTTACGCTCTAATATTAGAGAGGCATTGGCAGAATAACCTGCTCTAATGAGAAAATCATCTTCTACCTTAACATCTCCCTCTATTTTAAACTGAACCGTACCAGCCTCTTCTACTCCTTTTGGAGCTATAAATTTTAAACTCGCTTCAAAAGTTTTATCCTCAATGGCTCCCAAGCTAATTTCTAATGGCATACCCACTTCAAGTTTTCCAACCTCGCCTTCGTCTACCTTACCCTCAAAAATCATAATGCTTAGGTCTGCGATAGTTGCAATAGTGGTTCCGGCATTGAAGGTGTTGGCTAGAATTACCTGATCACCCTCTTTTACTGGAATCTCCAAAATAGTTCCAGACACCAAGGCCCTTACATTCGTGTTGGCAGTAGAAGACCCACCTGCAGAACCTAATTTGATAATTTCATAATCTGCTTTGGCATTTTCTAACTCTAAAGTTGCCTGATCTAATCTGAGTTGCTGCGCATTAAAATCTTGTGAAGAAATCACCCCTTTTTCATATAACTCTTTATTTCTATTGTATTCAATAGTGATATTGGCTAATGAAATGGTAGAGTTTTTAACCCTTCCTTGTGCAGAGTTTAAAGTTTGCTCGTTAGGTACCACTTTTACCCTAGCAATAAGGTCGCCAGCGTTTACCTTAGCACCCTCCTCTAAATAGATTTCATCTATAATCCCAGAAATTTGGGGCTTTATCTCTACCTCGTCTTCTGGAACCACTTTTCCTGTAGCTACTGTTTTCTTTTCAATGGTACCAATAAAGGCCTGTGTAGTCTCGTAATTAATGGAAGACTTGCTATTAGACTTTACAAAAAAAGCGGCAGCCCATAATAGACCCAAAACTCCTACTCCTATGATACCGTATTTTACAAATTTATTCATCTTGTTGTATTTTAATTTTTATGTTATTTGGTGTTATTTATTCTTCTCTTAAAGCGTCTATGGGTTTAATACTCACAGCTCGTTGTGCTGGAATAAGTCCAATTAGGGTGCCTAATACCACCATAAGTGCCATGGCTCCTAGTACGTATTCTACTGGAACAGTGGGGTTGGTATAGGGCAGGTCTGAGTCTGCAGTTAAAATTCCTACAATTTTCAGCACAAAAGCTCCTAAAATAATACCCAAAAGTCCTGCTATGGTGGTTAAAAAAACAGATTCTAATACGATTTGAGACTTTACTTCTCTGGGGGTAGCTCCTAAGGCACGTCTCACTCCCAACTCCTTGGTGCGTTCCTTTACGGCAATCAAAAGAATGTTACCAATGCCAATGACACCAGCCAAAATAGTAGCAATACCTACTACCAAAGAAAGAAAAGTCATTCCTTTAGCAAAACCCATAATTCTATTAAAAATCTCTCCTAAGTTAAAGGCACCAAAAGCTCGCTCGTCATCTGGGTGCACCCTGTGAATACTTTTTAAAGTAGATTTCACATCCTTTTCTACTTGAACTACGTCTGCGTCATCATAAGCTGCAATAGTGAGCCAGCCCACATTGTCTGCAGTATTGTAGAGTTTTCTAAAGGTGCTAAAGGGTATGAACACATCGCTATCGCTTTCGAATCCACCCCCTGGGGTGAATTTGTGAACACCCACTACCTGAAAATAAATATTGTCTAGGCGAATATAAGCCCCTATTGGGTCTTCGTCCTCTTCAAACAACTCTGCCTGAGTTCGTTCCCCAATCACACATACTTTTCTATTTTGTGCAATGTCTTCGTCATTGATAAAACGACCTCCATCGTAAATTTTCTTCGTGGCAATCTTGGTGTATATAGGGAAGTCACCATAAATAGCATAATCTCCAGATTTTAAACCGCGAACTACTTTTGCGGGAGCGTCTCCAAAAACCCCTTTGGCATTTCTGGGCGCGATGTACTGAATTTCTGGAATCCTGTTTTGTATGACAGTAACATCCTGAATTTTAAGCTGTAAACGCCTGCCCGTTTTATACCCGTCATAAGGCATAGAGGTACTTTGGGCCCAGGTAAACATAGAATTCATAGCCACGGTCTCAAAAGCGCGCTCAAAACCATTGTCCAATCCTTTGGCAGCACCTGCCATAGCGATATATACGAAAATGCCCCACAAAACACCGATCACCGTGATGATGGTTCTCGTTTTGTTCTTTTTGATAGAACCAAAAATTTCTTGCCAGGTATTAGAATCAAATATAAATCTCAACATAATTACTCGTCTCTTAGTGCTACAATGGGTTTAATATCCGCAGCGCGTTTGGCTGGTATGTATCCCGCTATTCCACCAAAAATAATCAGTAGAATAGTAGAGAATATAGCAATCCCCATATCAATATAAGGGTTGGTAATAAAATAGTCTTTCAGGGTGTCTCCAAGGGCAGTGAGCAGGACAACGCCTATCATCATACCAATAAATCCAGATATGGTGGTAATAAAGATAGATTCTAACAAAATGGTTCCAATTACTGATTTTGGGGTAGCTCCTAAAGCCTTTCTTATCCCAATTTCCTTGGTGCGTTCTTTTACTACGAACACCATGATATTACTAATTCCAATAATCCCCGCAATAAGGGTCCCTACACAGAAAAATGAAATAATGATTTGCAATACTCCTGCAAACTGCTGGTTTTGCTTGAGCTGGTCTGTCACATTTCTGATAAAAATACCGTTGGGATCTTTAGGACTGATGTATTTTTTGTCACGCATAAAGGTGTTTAGACTTTTTTCAAAAGCCATAGCTCCTGCATATCCAATTTCTGGTTTAAAGCCCACAATAATCTGATCTACCTTGTCTGTAGCTTTCTCTATGAGTTGTCTAGTTGTGTAGGACATATAAATAATACGCTCTTCTCTGTCTCCGCCTTCATCTTGAAACACCCCAACTACCCGGTAAGAATTCCCACCTAAATCTATAAATTTCCCCAAAGGGCTCTCTGTTTTAAAAAGATCTTTTTTAACCAGACGACCTATCACAACATTTTTGGTTCTATTCTCAATATCGGACTGGTTTATAAAACGCCCTTCCATAAGTATAACCTGCTCCGCCTCTTGTATGGCTGGGCCAGCTGCTCTTATAGAGTAATTGTCAGACTCTTGTCCATATTTGGCCAGAGCACCCCTACTGATCTGAGGGGTTACATAGTCTAAAAACATGGCAAAATTCTCTTTGATGTCTGCCAAATCTGAATTGTCAAATTCAATTCTTCTATTGGCTTTGTAGCCCATATAAGGCTCTGAGGTTCTTCCTGGGAAAAGATAAAATACATTAGTGGCGTCGTTGCCAAAAAACTCGTTAAAGGTGTTTTTAAGACCATTTCCAAAACCGTACAGTACCACAAAGATCAGAATCCCCAAGGCTACTGTAAATCCAGACAAAAAAGTTCTTAACTTGTTTTTCTGGATGGTTTCAAATATTTCTTTCCAGTTGTCTCTATTAAACATAATCTGCCGCTCTAACTTGCTTCACTTTTTTATCTTCTACAATCACTCCGTCTTTTAGATGTACGATTCGCTTACACATATCTGCGATGTCTGGCTCATGAGTAACTACTAGAATGGTATTACCTGCGTCATTAATTTTCTGAATGAGATCCATAACTTCATAAGAGGTCTTAGAATCTAAAGCCCCTGTGGGCTCATCTGCCAATAAAACCTTAGGTTCTGCTGCCATAGCTCTTGCAATGGCTACACGTTGTTTCTGACCTCCGGAAAGCTCGCTAGGTAAGTGTGTAGCCCACTCCTTCAATCCTACCTGCTCCAGGTATTTTAGGGCTTTTTCCTGTCTTTCTTTTCTAGGCATTCTTTGGTAATACAACGGTAAGGCTACGTTTTCTGCCGCACTCTTGTAATTAATTAGGTTAAATGATTGAAAGATAAAGCCCAAAAACTTATTTCTATACTGGGCAGCCTTGGTCTCATTTAAATTTTTTATAGGCACACCATCTAACACATAAGAACCCTCATTGGCCTCATCTAACATACCCAAAATATTTAGCAAGGTAGACTTTCCAGAACCAGAAGACCCCATAATAGCGACCAACTCTCCAGGGGCAACCGAAAAATTTATACCCTTTAATACATGCAGGCTGTTACTGCCCATTTGGTAAGACTTGTGAAGGTCTTTTATCTCTATCATTCCCATATGTTTGTTACTTAATTATGTTTGGAATTTTTATACTCCGTTCTTTAGACCCTTAAACTAGATTTATGTTACAAGTTAAATTCTAAAAAAAATGTTAAAATTAATTTTCTGTATCTGATTCGCTAACTGCATTCCAAATTTTAATGTCTGCCTGCTCGTCAATCCCACTGAGCACAGCTACATAAATTCCATCGCTAACCCCTAAAACTAAATCTCTCCTCTCAAAATCTTGTTCTCCAACTGCTACCTCTACAAAAGGAGCATTGGTTTGCTTGTCAAATTGTAGCAAAGATTCTTTTATAGCCAAAACGGAAGTTGCTTTTTCTAAAATAATAGCAGCGTTAGCACTCAATCCAGCACGGATAAAAACACCAGGAGCCAAACTCAGTTTCCCTTCAATTTCAAATTGTATGGCGCCATTTTCTTTTTTCCCCTTAGGGGCGATGTAGTCTAAACGCCCTTCAAACTTTTCATCTTCTAAGGCCCCTACTGTAATTTCCAAGGGCAATCCTTCTGAAATTTTTCCAACCTCAGACTCGTCAATTTTACCTTCAAAAATCATTTCATTAACATCTGCAATGGCGGCAATGGTAGTTCCTTCATTAAAGGTATTGCTTTCTATCACTTGGTTTCCAACCTCCACTGGAACTTCCAAAACCATCCCACTAACTGTGGCTCTAATGAGCGTATTGGCTGCAGCACCCAATCCTTTTGTAGTTCCTGTTTTTATAATATCATAGCGTTTTTGTGCCGCTGTAAGTCGCTGATTGGCTTGTTTTAGTGCAATTTCTGCCACCTGAAAATCTGCAGCAGAGATCACCTTCTTCTCAAAAAGACGCTCTTGCCTTTCAAAATTACGGCTTTGATCACTAACGGCAATTTGGGCCGCTGCAATATTGTCTTTGGCGTCATTAAGGGCAGATAAATTAGGTACCACTTTAATCTGAGCAATCAGGTCTCCTGTTTTAACCCGATCTCCACCTTTTACATAAATCTTTTCTATAACCCCAGAAATATTGGGTTTGATGAGCACCTCCTCTAAGGGTAAAATACTTCCTGTGGCTATGGTCTTTTTCACAATGGTTTGCAGGGAGGGTTTCTCTGTGAGAAACTGCTCTGGAGACTCATTGTTTTTTTGATACAAATAATACAATGCACCACTAAAAGAGATCACAATAGCGGTTAGGATTAAAATCGTTGTTGTTTTTTTCATAATATATATATTTCACAGGGCATAGCCCAGGTTTTTATTCTGTTCTTAAAGCTTCTATGGGTTTCACTTTTATAGCGCTTCTCGCTGGAATAAAACCAGCGAAAAGCCCAGACACAATTAAAATAACTAGAGCGCTTATGACCACCCCAACATGTACCGTTGGACTCATAAACATATCTACTGGACCACTTAGATCTAAGACATAATTAATTCCGTAAATAAATAGGGCGCCCACCACAATACCGAACATACCTGAAATAATGGTCAAAAATACAGACTCCATGAGAATCTGCAGTTTTATGGAAAATGGAGAAGCGCCTAAGGCCCTGCGAATTCCAATTTCTTTAGTGCGCTCTTTCACCACAATAAGCATGATATTACTAACGCCAATGACCCCAGAGATTAGGACTAAAATACCCACAAAAAAAGCAATAAAACGCATGGCTCCAAAGAGGCTTTCTACCCTACTAAACTCCTCATATAGGTCAAAATGCCCCACCGCTCTTTTGTCATCGGGAGCTATTTTGTGTTTCTTTTTAAGCAAAGAAAAAATATCCTCTTTAATTGCTGTAATGGGCATGCCGTCCTGAGCAGTTATGGCCATCCATCCTACCCTATTCCCTCTATTAAATGCCTTTGAAAAACTACTAAAAGGCACATAAATTTCTTTTTGTGCATTTTGATTGCCTTCATTTCCCTCTTTTTTATATACCCCAACCACTTTAAAATTCACACCTTGAATAGTCACAAAACTTCCTATTGGCTCCGTTCCCTCTTCGTATAGATCCTGTACTACACCCTGTCCAATAACTGCTATTTTTCTGCTTTCCTGAATGTCTAATGGATTTATAAACCTTCCTGAAGTAATAGTGAGTGGGTCCTGTCTAATAATCTCTGGGTAATCTCCGTAAATATTATAAGCACCTTTATTCACCCCTCTAATAACATTGGGCTCACTACTACCAATTTGGTTTCTTGGAGACACAAATCTAAGTCCTGGAATTTCTGCCCATATGGCTGCAACGTCATCCGTTGTGTAACTAAAACGCCTACCTATGGGAAGCCCCTGGTACGCTTTGGTTGTGCTTCTGGTCCATACAAACATAGTGTTGGTAGCGATGTCTCCAAAATCTGCCCGGATACCATTTTCTAGACCTTTCCCGGCTGCTAACAAAATAATTAGAATAAGGATGCCCCAAAAAACACCAAATGCAGTGAGTAGGGTCCTAAACCAATTGGTGGTGAGCACCTCAATTATTTCTTTCCAACGATCTCTACTAAACATTTACTGATCTCTTAAGGCCTCAATGGTGTGAATATGAGCTGCTTTCCATGCAGGTATAAAGCCTGCGATGGCCCCAGATGAGATTAACAATACAACAGTGGCCAAAGCCACATTAAAATTAACCGATGGGTTTAATATATAATCTACTTCTATCTGGGGGCCTAAAATCTCTAAGAGGCCCATGGCAAAAATAAGTCCTCCAAAACCAGATACTGCGGTCACAAATATGGCTTCGTGAACAATCATGGCAACAATAGACCAGGGTTTGGCCCCAAGAGCCTTTCTAATGCCTATTTCTTTTGTTCGCTCCTTCACCACAATAAGCATGATATTACTCACTCCCACCACCCCTGCTATGATGGTGCATATACCTACAAACCAAAAAAAGAAGGCAATATTATCTGTAAGGGTAAAATAGCGCTTGGCTTCTTCCATAGGGTTCCAAACCTGAATGGCTCTGGTGTCTTCTGCTGCTACTTGATATTTCTGCTTTAAGTGGCGGGTGATGTCCTTTTTAAACTGAATAGATTGTGCCACAGAGACATCAAAATTATCTAGCACAGGAAGTGTGAAAGAGAGGTTTTCTAAATGATCAGCACCCTCAAAAACCACTTGAGCAGTAGACATGGGAATAAACATTCTATTTTCTTCTCCTTCCCCTGAGGGATCTGTGAAAACTCCTACAATTTTAAAGGGAATGCCAGACAATTCTATGAAAGCTCCAATAACATCGCTGTCGTTTTCAAAAACCTCATCTCTAATGTTTCTTCCAATGACTATAATTTTGGAGCGTTGCGCTATGTCCTTTTCATTGATGAATCTTCCTTGGATTATAGATTCATTTTCTATAAACTGCATATTGGGATAGGTACCAGCTAAATCGTAGGCCAAAACTTCATTGTTGTACACGGCACTCACTCCTCTAATAAAGAGAAAGGCAGCCATATGATTTATTTGGCTTTCAAAAAGCCCTTGAACCTGGCTGTAATCTTCATTCCTTAGTTGGATATATCTCCCTGGGTTTAAACCTTTATACGCAATGGTTGTTTCTCCTGGCCAAACCCAAACAGAAGTAGCAGCGTCTTCTTCAAATTCATGAGCAATACCATTGCGCATGCCCTGCCCAAAACCTAATAAAATAACAAGAATAAAAATGCCAGAGGCCACAGACAGGCCGGTTAAAAAGGTGCGAAGTTTATTTTTTGAGATGGCTTCTAAGATTTCTTGCCACCTTTCTATATCAAACATAAGATAGATTCTATCTTAGAGACGCACAAAAAACAAAAATGTTACAAAAATTCTTCAGAAACTAGGAAGCCTCTTTTCTCATTTTTCTATAGATGGCAAAACCAATACCGCCAATGAGTAAGTAAGGTATAGCCATGAGATACACTATACCGTCATTAATTCCCTCTGCTGCAGAGGTATTGGCTTCACTCTCTAAAACGGCCCTACACATGGCACATTGGGCATTCAGATCTGCAGGCAATAAAAATGCCAACAAAACAAGGGAAGAAAAAACAAATGCTTTACATCGCATAGGAGGGATTTAAAAATGAGGTTAAGAAGCGTAGTAAGGAGAAATCATGAGGTAGACCACCACTCCAGTAATGGCCACATACAACCAAATAGGAAAGGTGATTTTAGCTAATTTTCTATGGGCCTCAAACTGTTTCAAATAGGCCTTTGCATAAGTTCTCAAGACCAAAGGAATAATAGCTATAGAAAGCAAAATATGACTTATTAAAATAAAGAAATAAACATACTTAATAGCCCCAGTTCCACCAAACGGAGTAGAGTCTGAAGTCATATGATACGCGACATACATCACTAAAAAAGCCAAAGACAAAGCAATAGCTGTTTTCATTAAATTTTCATGTTGTTTTTGCCTACCGTTTTTAATAGCCACTACGGCCAAAACAAGGACCAAGGCAGTTAGTCCGTTTATAGTAGCATAAATAGGGGGCAACATAGAAAGTGGTGCCACATTAGGTATTTTAACCCCAAACAAAACAGCCACCACTAAGGGGATAACTATGGAGACTATAGTGATTAATAGATTAAATTTTTTTTCTTTGGCAGCCTGTATTTCCATATGTTACTCCTCTAATAATTTATTTATATCTGTAATAAGTTCGCTAATCTGGTCTGTCTCTCCGTGGTCATTAACACCAATTTGATAATCTATGGCGCCTCTGTAATACACAATGGGATTTCCAAAATCGTCTACCCTAGACCTGAGATAGCCTTCTTTGTCTACTAAGGCAAACATTCCTGCATGCTCAAAACCTCCTGGTGCATTTGGCATTTGTTGGGCAAAGATATTAAAACCTTCATTAGCAAGCGCATATACCTCCTCTAAAGGACCAGACAACAAATGCCAGTCTAAATGAGTAATTCCATATTGTTGGGCGTATTCCTTAAGTACCTGAGGGGTGTCATTTACAGGATTAATACTAACAGAAGCAATTCCAAAGCGATCTTCATTGGCAAACTGTTCTTGAACATAAACTAAATTTTTGTTCATGATGGGACATATAGTTGGGCAAGTAGTAAAGAAAAATTCCACCACAAAAACCTTGTTAGCGTAGTCCTTCTCAGAAATAAGTAAGCTATCTTGGTTGTAAAAATTAAAGGACGGCACCTTTCTTTTTTCACCATTCAGGGTAATATAGGACAAGGGTCCAGAATTGTTCTCAATGCTCAATCTATCAGAAGTTACTATAGCGTTCGATTGAAAACGATCTACGATGCTAGGAATTACAAGTATCCCAAAAAGAAGTATGATAAATGAAACCCAAACGTAGGTGTATTTTTTAGCAGACATATTTATTTGTTTTGAGAGTACACATTATTCTTCTTGAGGGCCATTCTATACTCTGCCAATATGATTTTGACGTCATCTATCATGGTATTAGTTAACTCTGAGACGGCTGTAGCGTTATATCCAAAAAGAACTTCATCGCCCTTGGAGCCATCTCTCCCTCTAAGAGATCTAGATTTATCTACTATAAACACGAGATCTGTACCTAGCTTAGCGTCTAAGGAGCTATTGGTTTTAAAACTTGAAAACAATTTGTTTATTTCTACCTCAGATGCATAAATAAAATTCCAGCCACTCACTTGTCCAATAGCAGATAATTCATCCATCACTTCTTGCACCTGATCTTGAGTGCCCTGCGGCATAATCATCACAAATTGGAAATCATTAAAATCAGAAAAACGCTTGTATATTTTCTGATTTAAATTAAACATATTCACTTGACGTTGGCTCAAATCCGATCCTAAAAACCCCACAACACTAATATGATTCTCTAGCTTAAGCTCCAGCTCATTTTCCGGCAACTCAGACACAGACTCCGTGAGCACTGGTAAACTTCCAAAATTATTAACCCCAGTGGCAAAAAACAAATAGGCCACCAAAGGCAATATGAAAAGTACCCCCAATACAAATGACTTCTTAAACTGTTTCTTTTCCATATCGCTTTTTTTTTGGACGAAAATCCTTTTGTAAAAATAAAAAAAGGCGGTTAAAAAACCGCCTTTTATATATCCTAATTGGGTCTCATTAAAACTCCCATTTTACAAATCCATCTTTGTATATATCGTAGATGTAATTCCCTTCTACTAAAAGAATGAAAGACAAATATGCAATTAAAAATACCCCAGTCCACACTACAGATCTTCTCAATCCAGCTTTCTCATCTCTAAGGTGCATGAAGTCCCAGGCAATATAATAGGCCTTAACAAGGGTTAAAATAATAAATATCCAGTTTAATAACTTCATAGCTAAAAAACTGTTGTCTGTCAATACTGCTGGTTTAATTATCCCCAACGCCACCTCTATGGCAGTGATAATAGATAAAAACAATAAGACGCCCCAAATTTTTTGGGTATTAGATTTGAAGGTTACCAAACCTCTGAATATTGATAATTTATGCTCGTGTCCCATAATAATGTAAAATACTTATTGTTAAACCAGGTAAAAGAATGTAAAAACAAATACCCATACTAAATCTACAAAGTGCCAATACAGACCTACTTTTTCTACCATTTCGTAATGGCCACGTCTTTCATAGGTGCCTAAAACCACATTAAAAAATATGATAATGTTAATGAGTACTCCGGTAAAAACGTGAAATCCGTGAAAGCCTGTAATAAAGAAAAAGAAATCTGCGAACAGCCTGCTAC
Source organism: Flavobacteriaceae bacterium LSUCC0859 (assembly GCA_022239325.1). Lineage (GTDB taxonomy): Bacteria > Bacteroidota > Bacteroidia > Flavobacteriales > Flavobacteriaceae > MAG-120531. The sequence continues at coordinate 483,151 of JAKOGP010000001.1, forward strand.
CGTATTCGTTCTGAATGAGATTAGCCCCTTCTACAACCTGCACAGCGTCCTGTAGCTTATCTAGTGTAGCAGCTCTGGACAACAAAGTTTTTTCACCCTCCTCATTGATCATTTCTGTTCTAATAAGCACGTTATCATTGGATTTAACTCCAGCAACCACCTCCGCTAAATTAAAAGAGGTATGAGCCTTTTCACTAGAAAACCAAATACCGTTTTTAGACTCGTGTTGTACCCTTTCAGAGGCTATAGGCGTAGAAAAGTCTCTTAGCGCTAATCTGTCTCCGGTGTTAGCGTCTACAAATTGTAAAATTCTTCCGCCTTTGGTCTCTAAAGCTCCAAAGTCCCCTTTGATAAAAGTGGCCCATTCCCAAGCCTGAGAACCCACAAAGATAATACCACCAATAACAGTCAAAAACATATACCAGGTTACTGCCTTTTGTTTCATCTTATGTCCTGCGTCTACAGCCAAAACCATAGTTACGGAAGACATAATGAGAATGAAAGTCATGAAAGCCACATAATACATAGGATAGTTTCCATGAAAGAAAGGCACGTGTGTAAACACCTCATCTGCTATAGGCCAAGATTCTATAAATTTAAATCTAGAAAAACCATAGGCTACAAGAAATCCAGAGAAAGTTAGGGCGTCTGATAGGATAAAAAACCACATCATCATTTTCCCATAACTAGCTTCTAGTGGTTTGTTACCTCCATTCCATACTGGAGTAGCCTGATTGTTTGTTATAGTAGTATCCATATAATAGTATTCGTATTAAATAAATTTCGTCAAATTTACATCTTTTTTGAGCGAAAGAAAATTATTTAGTTTCAAAAAAAAGCAGTTTTTTCAATATTTCTCCAGGATTTTTAAAAGTCCTATTCTAAGCAAAAAAATAAAAGAACAGAACCAAATACACCCATAAGAGGTCTAAAAAATGCCAAAAGGTCTCTCCTAGACTCAATCCCAAATATTCTTCCTCATTATATTTCCCTCTAAGCTGGTTTACAATCACTACAATTAAGCTAATGAGACCGGCTACCAAGTGTAAAATATGCACAAAGGCAATCAAAAAAATATAAGATAAGGTCACATTAGAAGTGGGGCCTGTAAAATAATACCCCATAGCAATCATCTCAGAAAAACCTGAGAATTGCAAGCCAATAAAAAGAACGCCCAACAATAAAGTGCTTACTAAAAAAAGGGTGGTTTGCCTCTGTAGTCCTTTTTTTACGGACGCCTTGGCTAACATAAAAGTGACACTTGAAAGCACAATCACAGCTGTACTGTACCAAAAAGGTGTTGGCAATACAAAATTTTCAAACCAATCTTCCCTAGAGCTACTTACAATAAAAGCAGAAGTCCATCCTGCAAAACCCATAATTAAACTAATAATACCAAACCAAAGCATCATTTTTTTGGCTCTGGCATTTTTGGCGTAGGCACTCCCTTTGGTAAAATCTACTGACATATTTATTAGTTTAAAAATTTATCAATTACGTAAATCATTTGAAGCAAGCTAATGTAAAAAACACTAGCTAACATAAGCTGTCTGGCCTCTTTTTGCCCTCCTTTTTCATATAATTTAAAAGAAAACCAAAGCATGATTAGACCTAAAATCCCCACAAAGATAGCTGCAGAAACGGAAAGAGACAAACGACCCGTAATACCCAAAACAGGGAACACAGAGATCAGAAGCATCCAAAAAGTGTACATGATAATCTGTAAAGCAGTTCGCTTATCTTTTTTACCGGTTGGCAACATTTTAAAACCTCCTCTTTGGTAGTCTTCATCTAAAAGCCAAGCTAAGGCCCAAAAATGTGGAAATTGCCAAAAGAACTGAATCATAAACAAGGTGCCTGCCTCTATTCCAAAACTATGAGTAGCAGACACCCATCCCAACATAAATGGAATAGCACCTGGAATGGCTCCCACAAAAACAGACAGTGGTGTTATAGTCTTTAAAGGAGTGTATACACTGGTGTATAAAAAAATTGAAATCGCAGCAAACATGGCTGTTTTCGGACTTAAAACATACAAGCTTATCAATCCTAAAACAGTCATCAGTACCGCAAAGAACAGTGCCTGACTTACACTAATAGCTTTGGTGGGAATGGGTCTGTTTTGAGTGCGTTTCATCAGGGCATCTAAATCCTTTTCTATGACCTGATTAAAAGCATTGGAAGCACCAACCATACAATAGCCTCCAAAAGCCAACAAACCAATATCGTAGAAAGAAACCTCGGTGGCTGCCAATAAATATCCTGCAACGGCAGAAAAAACAACACTTAGGGCCAATCTCATTTTAGTGAGCTCTCTAAAATTAGAAAGCGCACTAGCCTGGTATACGGGTACATCTAAAATCTCTGATTTTTGCTGCATGAGTAGCCTTTAATTAAGGGTGCAAAGATAGGTCTCAAGACATGTATTTGCAATTATTAAAGAGATAAAGACAAAAAAAAAACCGAGCCTAAAGGCTCGGTCTCATATGCTTGTAAATAATTTACTGTAGCTTAAAGGTAATTGGAATACTAAAAGGAACTCTTACCGGTCTACCTCTTTGCTTCCCTGGTATCATTTTAGGTAGCTTCTCAATAATTCTAAGTGCCTCTGCTTCTAAGTTTTTGTCCGGACCACGGTATCTGATATTCCCTATACTACCATCTTTTTGAATGGTAAACATCACATTTACCCTACCTTGTACCCCCATTTCCTGAGCGATTTCCGGGTAGCGGAAGTTTCTTTTAATATGCTTTTGCATCATTTCATTAAAACAAGCTCTTACCGCTTCTGGCCCTTTGCTTGTCTCAGACTCACAACCTGGAAAAACAGGTACGTCTTCAATAACCGCAAAAGGAATAGAGAGATCTTCATCAAAGTCTTCTTCTACTACGTCGTCTATCTCTATTACTTCATCCTGAGAAGTTTCTGTAGACTCAATAACAGTTTCTTCAATTTCTTCCTCATCTTCTACTACCTCAATAATTTCTGGGGCAGCTGGTGGCGGTGGTGGCGGTGGCGTTTTAATTTGCTCGGTCATTGGAACCTCTTCATCTAATTGATCTTCCACATTTAGAGTGAAATCAAAATTACTTTCTTCATCGTAGGTTTTCCATTCTAAAGCACGCCAAGTGAATAACAAAGTTGCACACAAGCCAATCACAAAGTATAGGCTTATATTTTTAGTTAAATCTGCTTTAGGATTCTTTTTTGGTTCCATAGTATGTTATTTAATGATGGCTAATTTAAAAATTTATTTATAAACACGACAACTAATTTCTTCTAATTCACGTCTCTTTTTTTCAAAAACCAGAAGTAAGACAAGAGGCTTGCTCCTAAAACACCCAGCGCATTGGCTAGGGCGTCTTCCCACTCTCCAAACCTTCCTGGAATGGCGTATGCTTGAATCCCTTCAATTACCGTGCCATACACTATATGAAAAACCATTCCAAACAAAAGCAAGGCGCGCTTTTTATGAAACAGCAGCGGCTGCATATACCAAGCAAAGTAAAAGGAAAAACCTAGTAAGAAATAAAAACCTGCATGGGCAAATTTGTCCACAAAAGGAATAGTGGGTAAGGCATCGGCCTGTAAAGGCGTTAGGCTCAAATAAGTGAGAATCAGTAAAAGAAAAACATACTGACCCCAAAAAAAAATTCCCCTAAGCTCCAATAAGTTCCTTGTATGCTTCGTGGGAAAGAAGACTATCTACCTCAGAAGGATCAGAAATTTTAATCTTGATCATCCAAGCGCCGTAAGCGTCCTCATTCACAGATTCTGGAGCGTCTTCCAGAGCCTCATTAAACTCAATGACCTCACCACTAAGGGGCGAAAACAAATCTGACACCGTTTTTACGGCCTCTACGGTTCCAAACACAGCGTCTTTATCTAAAGTTTCATCTAGGGTGTCTACCTCTACATATACAATGTCACCCAATTCTGACTGGGCAAAATCTGTAATGCCTACTGTGGCAACATCTCCCTCTAAACGCACCCATTCGTGGTCTTTTGTGTACTTTAATTCTGCAGGTATATTCATCTGAAATTAGTTTGTTAAAAGACAAATGTAATTTAAAATACCCCTTCTCACAAGGGGCTAAAATAGATTTTAAAGCTAATTCCCAAAATTGTATCTCAAACTCAGACCTGTATTTATTAATTGCTGTGGAAAGGCCGTAGAAACGGCATATTTAGAAAAAGAAAAATCATAAAAAAACAAGGCGTTCAAATTCTGGCTCAAAGCGTACTCTGCTCGGAGTTTGGCAGAGAGAAAATACTGACCAGCACTTAACTGGGTGTTGTCTAACTCTAAATTTCTAATGAGGGTAAAGTTATCTCTCAAGCTCAGGTCTGCCTTAATGTTTAAGTCGCTCTTAAGTCTTTTCCTGGAGCCTCCAATATTGGTGGTAAAAGAAACATCTTTAATTCTATAGCCTACGCCCAGGGTATATTCTTTGCCCTGCATTTCGGTGAGTAAGTTGTTGTCAAAACTCATGGAGAGGGCGCGTTCCATATTCATCTCAAAAAGCATACTCAAAGCACTCTTAGTTTCAAAATCTATGCGAACCAAGGGATTAAATGCGTCGTTAAGCACTAAATTATTAAATATGTAATCCGGACGTTCATCCCCAGTTTCTGGGTGGTAGCGGCTGTTTTCTTTTTCTAAGTTGGTCCCAAAAGAGTTCACACTAAAAGCAGCCCTATACCCATGACTCACCGTAAATCTGGTGAATTTTTCCTTAAACCACGGCAGCCTCATAAAGCCAGTATATTTCATATTCCAGTTGGGAATAGGTAGTTTTCCAAAAGCGCTCAGGCCTACTTTCTCTGCAGATTGTCCAGTATAGGCTGCGTAAAAAGCTGGGAGCAGCACCTGCTGGCTTGTTTTCCCATAGGCTCTAGGAAAGCCCTGCGCATCTAGCTCTCCATTAAACTCTGGATTCCCCGCTCCCAAACGCCTAGCGATAGTGGCGCGGTAGTTTTTAAAATTTTCAAAATTCTCAGAAAAATCTGCATCCCCGGAAGAAAAGAAAGTCTTGATCATCATGGCAGACATACTAAAGTTCCCCTGAGCGTTACCCAACAAATTTTCATACTCATACTGAAAGGGAGCTGTGGTTTTTATTTTAAAAGTCTCTCTGTAGTTTTCCGTAAACTGTTTGTCTGCAAATAAATCTATGGTGAGATCTGCTATGGGCTGAACCGTTGCTGTAAATTTAAACTGGCTGTTGTGGGTCATCACAAAAGGCTCATTAAAATCTTGAAATGTGGTAAGCCAACCCCTCCTAGCCGCGTTAAAACGCACCTCAGATTGGTTCCCGAAAACAAAGCCCATACTAGGCCTATTGGTACCTAAGAATCCTATACGTTGGGTAAACCCAGGAAGGTATTTCCCATTATTTTCTGCGTAATTAAAGCCAATTCGCTTAAACATAGTGATCAAATCCAAACCAATGGAAGACTTGTCATTTTTTTGAAATTGACTGCTCAGTACCGGACTAAAAGGCACATTGGCCCCAGCGGGCTTGTTCTTTTTGTTTTTATACAAACCTAAAAAACTGTAAAAGCGCTGCATACTTAAGCTGGCGTTAAAGGTATGGGTATTGGCGTTTTGTACCGAGTTCATTTCCTCTTCAGCAAGTTCTCTAAGGGCCTCCCCCCCACGTTGCCACTCAAAGTCTGCGGTATAGGAATACTGGGCATTTATAAAGTTTAAGAAAGGAATTTTAGCAAATGGAAGCTCGTAATTGAGTTGGAGCTGCTGCACAAAACGATTAGACTCCCCGTAGTCAAAAAAGCCATCCCAAATAGAAAGCGACTCGTTTATATTGTTGGCGTCTTCCCTGCCGTCGTTAAAATAGTTTCTCACAATATTATTGGAAGCAGCAGTTAAATTAGCCTTCAAAGATTTAGTGAGGTTATAATTAATTACGTACTGCCAATTAAACAAATAGTTGCGCTGCTGCAAAAATGGAAGCTCCAAGCGATCTTCCCCTGGGCTGGCTACATCTCTAAATTGTTGCTGATTAAACGATCTATTAATATTGGCATTTACCGCAAAATTACTAGGCAAGAGGTTTAGATTAAAGTCTTTGAGCCACTTCCAATACCCACTCTTAAGAATCGAATCTTTCTTTGCCAAGGGCGCAATTTCTAGAGGCTTAAAGTTGTACCCATACACAAAACCCGTTCTCACTTGCTGCTCCTGCATCTCTGCAATCTCAAAATCTCTGTGCTGGGTGTGGTTATAGGCATAATTGAGCGTAAAGTTCTCAGGACTGTAGAATCTTTTGGGACTTTCTTTTTCAGAAGAAGCGTTTTTTCTCACCCCTAACAAACTAATACTAGAACGCTTGGTATAGGTCTCTGCTTGTCTCTCAATAAGCTGAGCTTCTTGGCCGCTGGCCGATGCCCCTATCCGATCTGACAATTTGAGATCTTCGTATACTGGGTCAAATTCTGGTCTACTTTTAGCCTCAGAAACCCCGTAATTTAAAGGAAGTTGAACCCCCCAATCTGAAGGCAGCAGTTTCCCCAAATTAATTTGAGTTACCAGATCGTAAGACAAGGCATCTGTTCTACTACGCTCATTGGGCATTTGATCTAAACCTCCAAAACCAGAAGTGCTTTTGGCAGCATTCGCAGAGACGGAAATCAGGTCTGCCATATTCGCGTCCATTCCCGCTAAAGCTGCCCAACCCCCTTGGTTGTCCAGACCCGAGAGTCGCAACTCGTTAAACCATACCTCTGCCCTTGCAGGTCTAGAAGACACGTTCTTTACACCCACCATCATCCCTCTGAGGTTTCCTAAAGAAGGGTTCCCTTTTATCCCAATACGCATAACAGCAGCTGCCCTTGGAGCCAAAGCATTTACCGGGATTAAACTACCGTTTACATAGTCGTAATAAGTGAGTTCGCTTAAACTTTGGTTGGCAATTCCCAAAGACTTAATCTCTGCCAGCACCGCAACAGGAATATCCAATTCATTGTTGGAAGGCCAAACCGATTCTGGGGTGCTTGCCCCGTGAGGGGTAAATTCTAAGGGCAACTCTATTTGATAAAAATTCTCTGAAAAATCAGTACCCATTCTCAGAAAACCTACCAAAGGCATCTCTGTATTTACATAATCTGTTTCTACTATTTGTTCTGCGTGCATGAACAACCTAAGGCGCTTGTATTGTCTGAGATCAAATTGAGTGTTTTTAAACACCCCCCTGGCGTCTTGGGGAGCTAACTGCCTTAGCAAGAGAGAAAGAGACTGCTCATTCTGTCTAATAATGGTGTTGTTGTTATTGAGTTGTTCCCTAAGGACCCCTGGTGGTAAGGTATAGGGAATGGGAATACGGGTACTATTCTCCTCCACATTTACCGTATTTACCTCTAGTTGGGTTCCAATGTCTGCTGGCTTTTGCAAAGGGTCTGTCTGCAAGGGGCCTTGGTACACCCGCCAATCTCCACGAACCAAATCTAAACTCGCAAAACGGAGCACCACCGGCTCAGAGAACTTAGTCAAATACATTCTCATAAAACTCATAGATCTAAAATCTGAAATACCGCCCACAGCATTGGTAAAATCACTTAGCGGAATTTTATATTGGATCCATCTTACTGGAAGCTCCTGCCCGTTGGGTAGCCTTGGGCTTGTCCCCTCCTTAATATCGGTAACATAAGGGTCATCTATGGAGGTGTTGGGCTTTATTTGAATGCGATACTCATAGTAACTATTTACCGTATTCATAGTTAAATCTCTGTCAATGTCTTCTACATCTGGTAAGGTAGTAGACCCTCTTTTGGTATTTGTTACTGCTACAGGTGCGTTGCCTTGTGTATTATTAAAATCTAGATACCGCTCCAAAATACTTCCTGTTCTATCTAAATAATACCTAAAATTATCTCCCGCAGGGTCTTCAGAGTTGTTGTTAGTGAAAATACTAGCCTCCTGAGTGTCTGAGAGTCCGTCCAAGCCAATATCTTGCAAATTCCTATTATTCTCATTCACGTCAAAAGCATAGACCAAAGATTGGGTAGCAGGTACTTGCCCCCAAGAAGTAGCTGCAACAAGACTCTCGCTATTGGTCCCCGGCAAGCCATTTTCATATTGCTTCCTACCATCTTTTAAAATATCCTCAGAAATATTACCTAAATTAATAACCAACTCTCCAGCGTCTGTCCCTACGCCGTCTACATAGGGATCCATAACCCAAAACTGCACAAACTCAATATTTGCCTGCTCAAAGTTAGTGGTACTCAAAGGCCTCATTATCCCTGCCCATTTCTCGGATTCTTGTAAACCCTGAAAATTTTGAGCATTGTTATAAGGCCCTTTTTGTGCGGGGTACAATGCCAAATCCAAAGTGGGATTTACCGTGGTTTGTCCTTGAGCAATATCCGTTTGAGGAAAAACCTCATCTATAAAAATTCTTCGAGTGGGGTTGGTAGAAATATCATTATTATTCACCCCTGCTGGTCTTTGAATGGTGTAAAATATAGGGTCTATGGTATACCAAGCCAATTTAGACCTACCATACCCATTTCTTAGATTTTCAGGATCTTCTGGACTAGTACCGTAAAGCGACTGACCATTACTTGTAAATTCTAGTGGAGTACTAGCCAAACTCCATCCCAATGCAGAACGAACATCTATGAGAGACTGCGCTCCTTCAAAATCATCTAAATAGGTAGTAACCTCACCCCTAAAATCTGCATTTCTAGGAGCGCCAGGTTTTAAAAATGCCATCTCTGCCCGCACAGACAACATAGAGGGAACCGTGGTTTCTACATGGGGTAACTCGTTAGCCCATCTGGTTAAAAAAGGAAGCTCTTTAGAATAATTAGCATTAAAACCAAAAATAGTGTTGTTTACTGCCTCTGTACCGTAATTAGATTTTTGTGTCAGAGGACGCTCATTTAGATTTAGCAAGCTACCGCCCAATACAAAATCTTCTGAAAATCTGTGTTGTACATTTACCCCACTAAATCTCCTGTTCTGCTGGCCAAAAACCGCATTGTCTTCTACCGATATTTCTATAGGTACATTAGAAGCTTGTAAGCTAGGGTCTAATAACTGTACGGTACCGGCTGTGTAATTTACCGTATAATCCAATCCCTCTTGTAAAAGTCTTCCCCCTGCTGTTACCCGAACAGACCCCCTAGGCACATTAATGGCACCAATAGGAATCCCATTAAAACCTTCAGACTTGTATTGTCCCTTTAAAATAAACTTGTTTTTTTCAGGCTGTTGCAGTGCAGCGGCTTTGGTGTTTTTGTATAAGGATCTAAACACATATTTTTTCTGATTACCATTAAAATCTTCCTCTGTGACTGCCTCATAATTTCCCCCGCCAAGAACCTCAAATAAATGAGACCCAAAAGGCTCTACAGTGGTAAAAATAATACTACCGCTCTCCGTTAATACTGTTTTTCCAGGTAGAAAATCAAAAAAACCGTCTCCTCCCTCTTGCAGGTCTTGGTAGGCATTTAAGCGGTCTAGATTAAATACGTCCAATAAAATTCTTTGCTCCAATGGCTTAGGATCTGAAGGCCATCCCGCGGCGCCACTTACCGGACTAATATAGTTTCTGGGACTGGGATCTGAATATATAATATTAAACTTAAAATCTTCCTCGCTCAGAGCGTAAGCACCAATGGGATATATATTTTTCATCATCAGGTCCCAAATGGGATCTTTTACCTGAGTAATATTACTTTTTAATAATTTTAAAATAAGGGTGTTGTTATTAATCACTGGAGCGGTAGTGGTATTTACCACACTGCTGGCTGCTACCCCTCCGTTGGCAAACTCTCCCACCTGATACACCTTTCCCATATAAGTATATTGAAAGGCCACCCCTAAAACTTCATCTGAGGAGAGCTGTTGGCTCAATGAAATATATCCCAAGCTCGGATGGTAGGTAAAATCTCTATCCTCCTCTAATTTTCTGGCGTTTTCTAAAATGGCATAATCAAAACCCTGATTGGCCTTTAGACCGGGCAGATTAAATCCTGCCTCTACGGTAGCGATTTCTCTGATGTTATCATTTAAAAAACCACCCTTCCCCATTTGTTCAGGATCTAAAGCATTGGCGGCGTTAAAAGGCAATCCGTTGGAAGTAGGTTGGGTGATAAAAGCTTGCTGTGAAACGCCTTGTCTTCCCAATCTGGTATTTTGCAACATAGACTCCCCTAAATCCTGAAGAGCCACGACATTTCTAATATTTTGCGTTTGCTGCAATCTGTTGGTGACCCAAACCTCAATTCTTGTGATCTGTACCTGGCTATTTATAAACGGATAAGACGCTAAGGCTTGGTCGTACTGGTCTCTAAAAAAATGAGATAAAAAAAAGTGCCTGTCTTCTTCATAGTCTAAGGCTGTTAAGGAAAAGTTGGTAAGGGTCCCTCCTCCTTGAGCGGTCACAGAACTATTTTGGGAGCGCTGCTCTGAAATAACTGCTGTAATCTGTGTTTTACCAAACTGCAATTGGGTTTTCACCCCAAAAAGACTTTGGGCCCCAGTGATCAAACTGGTATTGAGAGGCATATTCACATTACCCACCTCAATATTCCTCAGAATGTTGTCTGCATTGGGATTAAAAAATTGGTCTTTTGCAGCATTGAGAATATTGGCCTGGCTTGGGTCTTCCAACAATCCAGTATTATTAATGTCTTGTGCTAAGCCTCCCAGACGGGTACTACCCAATTCATTTTTTGCCTGGTCTAAAAGCTCTGTTGGGTCTACACCAGTAACCTCTTTAATAGTAGGTGGGGTGTAGGCAATCTTTATTAGGTTTTGAAAATCAAAGGTAGCCTGAGTGTCATAGCTAGCGTTTACGGAAAGTCGCTCTCCTATTTTACCCAGCAAGCTCAAACTTATTTGCTGCTCAAAATCAAAAGACAGATTGCTCCTATTCCTGGGGGAGAGAGCGGGATTGTCATTTTTTTGCCAAAGAATACCCATATCTACTCCTACAGAACCCTGGGCGTCGAATGTGATTTCATCGCCCCCAAAAATGGTACTCAAAATGTCATTTTGAAAACTAAAACTGGGGAGTAGGTTTTTCACATCTAATCCATTAGACGTTTCAGAGGCTGCTATAGCAGCCGCTTTATCTCTAAAATACTGCTGTATGCTCTCTTTTTTAACTAAATCCCAATAGGATTTGGGAGACAAAACCAAGGGGAGATCTGTGTCATATGCAGCGAAGTCTCCCAGCCGTTCATATACATCCAAAACAGGATTGTATTCATAGGAACTGCGAAGGCTTTTTGGCAGACTCAAAAGCAAGCCGCCCTTAGGTCTCAACTGGGTGCTATCTTGGACAGCTATCGTGTCTGTGGGTGTGAATAGCAGTTTGCTGTTATTGGAAACAACCACTTGCTGCCCTTGGGTAGGGCTAGACGTATTGGTTTGCTGGGAGAAAAGGCTTGGATGAAAGCATAGAAAACAAAAGAGCCCAAAAAATTTGGGCTTAAACATGATATGAAAGGTTTTAAATCGTAATGATTTTAATGACATTACAAACTTTTTAATGTCTGCTTAATAATTTGTTCTACGCTCAGGCCAGGGCTTTCCTTGAGAATTCTTTCTACCATTTTATCTGACTGCTTTCTGGTAAAACCGAGTACCTCCAAAGCAGATAACGCTTCTTCTTTATTTGTATTGTCTAAAGGAGCAGAAAGTTCTTGTAAATCATAAATTTTAAGAATCTTATCTTTGAGTTCTATAATAACACGCTGGGCCGTTTTTAAACCAATCCCCTTTACAGACTGAATGGCCCCTACATTGCTCCCCGCAATGGCGTCTTTTAATTCCTCCGGGGATAGGGAAGACAACATGGTCCTAGCAGTATTGGCGCCAATCCCAGAGACAGAGATAAGTAATCTGAAGATAGCCCGCTCTGAAACCTCCATAAAACCGTACAAACTGTGACTGTCCTCTTTAACTTGTAAGTGGGTGTAAATAGAAATCGCTTCTCCCTCTGGCAAGAGCGAAAAAGTGTGCAGAGAAATATGAACCAAATATCCAACACCTCCACATTCTACCACTAAATCTGTAGGAGTTTTTTCTACTAATTTTCCTCGGAGATGTGTGATCATTTATTTACTGTTTTCTGTTCTAGCACGCTTTCTTTTTTCTCTTTCTTGAGCGTCAATCACTGCTACTGCAGCCATATTTACTATTTCGTCTACACTGGCACCCAGCTGTAAAATATGCACAGATTTTCGGAGTCCCATCATGATAGGCCCAATGGAGTCTGCACCGTTTAACTCTTTTAAAAGTTTATAGGTGATATTGGCAGACTCTAAGTTTGGAAAAATAAGAGTATTTACTTTTTTACCTGCGAGCTTAGAGAATGGAAATTTTTCCTGATGCAATACCTTGTTAAGCGCAAAGTCCATCTGAACCTCGCCATCTGCAATGATATCTGGACTCTCTGTATGTAAAATTTTAACTGCCTCTTTTACCTTATTGGCATGCGGATGGGCAGAAGAACCAAAGTTGGCATAGGACAATAGGGCGGCTACCGTCTCAAAACCAAAGGTTTTTGCTACGTTGGCCGTCATTTGGGCGGTCTCTGCTATGGTGGCAGCAGTAGGATCTATGTTAATGGAAGTATCTGAAAGAAACATAGGCCCACGCTCAGTAATCATAATGTTAGTAGTGGCTACTCGTTTCACATTATTAGCCCTTCCTATAACCTCTAAAATGGGTTTCACCACCGTAGGATAGGCTCTAGAATATCCAGAAATCATGCCGTCTGCGTCTCCAGAAAGGACCATCATAGCTCCAAAATAATTACGCTCTCTCATCTTTATGGCAGCCTGATATTTTGTAACTCCTGTGCGACGTCTCTGTTCCCAATACGCCAAGGTATAAGCCTCTCTTCTTTCTTTGGAAGCCAACTCTGTTGGGTCTACGATATCTAAAGGAGCGTCAAACTCAATTTCTTCTTTGAGCTCTTCAATTATAGCTCTGTTTCCTAGTAGAATGGGTATGGCAATACCTTCTTCATGCACAATCTGAGCGGCTTTAAGTACATCTAAATGATCTGCTTCTGCAAACACAATGCGCTTGGCTTTCATCTTAGCTCGGGTATGTAACAAACGAACAATTTTATTGTCATTCCCAGAGCGCAACATGAGGGCTTCCTTATATTTCTCCCAGTCTTCAATAGGTTCCTTAGCAACACCACTTTCCATAGCGGCTTTGGCAATAGCTGGAGGAATTTCAGAAATAAGTCTTGGGTCAAAAGGCTTTGGAATTATATACTCCCTTCCAAAGGTTAAACGTGTTTCCCCATAGGCTATATTCACCTGCTCTGGAACCGGCTCCTTGGCTAAATCTGCCAAAGCCTTTACTGCGGCCATTTTCATGGCTTCATTAATCTTTGTAGCCCTTACATCTAAAGCCCCCCTAAAAATAAACGGGAAACCTAGCACGTTATTCACTTGATTGGGATGGTCCGAGCGACCCGTAGCCATAATAATATCTTCTCTGGTGTCTAAGGCCAGGTCATAAGCAATCTCTGGATCTGGATTGGCCATCGCAAATACGATAGGATTGGCAGCCATACTCTTAAGCATAGCAGGCGTCACAATATCTGCTATAGAAAGACCCACGAAAACGTCTGCGTTTTCCATAGCCTGCTCCAAGGTGTCTATTTTTCTATCAGAGGCAAACTCTGCCTTGGAAGGACTTAAATTTTCTCTGTCCTTGCGAATCACTCCTTTGGAGTCTAGCATCACTATATTTTCTGCTTTGGCCCCAAAAGCCTTATACAGCTTAGTGCAAGACACTGCCGCGGCACCAGCGCCACTAATAACTATGCGAACCTCAGAGATCTTTTTCTCTGCTAGGTCTAAGGCGTTTAATAAGGCAGCAGCAGAAATAATGGCCGTACCGTGCTGGTCGTCATGCATTACAGGAATGTCCAACTCTTCTTTGAGTCTTTGTTCAATTTCAAAAGCCTCAGGCGCCTTAATATCTTCCAAATTAATACCTCCAAAAGTAGGGGCAATGGTTTTTACCGTTTGGATAAAAGTCTCAATGTCCTTGGTGTCTAATTCAATATCTATAGAGTCTATGTCTGCAAATATTTTAAAGAGCAAACTCTTCCCTTCCATCACAGGCTTGGCAGCCATAGGACCAATATCACCCAACCCTAGAACAGCTGTCCCATTGGTAATTACAGCCACCAAATTACCTTTGGTGGTGTATTTATACACATTTTTTGGGTCCTTCTCAATTTCTAAGCATGGAGCTGCTACCCCCGGAGAATAGGCCAGGGCCAAGTCTCTTTGAGTGGCATAGGGTTTGGTTGGAACAATTTTTATTTTTCCTGGCTGTGGCTTGGCGTGGTATACCAAGGCTTCGCGTCTAATTTTTTGTTTGCTCATTTGAAGTCAAATTAAAGGACAAAGGTACAAGTATTCTTTGAAAGTAAGACTTGGAAAAAGGGGCATAATTCAAGAGAATTATGCCCCTTTTTTAAAAACTAATCATCTAATTGTTTACCAGAAAAAACCTACTAAAATAGCGGTAACAATTAGCAATATCACAGACAATATTCTGTAGTTTTTATACCACGCTAAGCCTTTTAGCTCCTCTGTTTCTGCCGTATAAATGGCTTTTTTATAGGTGTACTCTGCCACTTTTTGTGCCTCTGGTGCAGCGGTGAGCAAACTCACAACAACATGAGTTACAATCGCTATGAGAAATAACAAATTGGCCTTGGCTAAAAAGTGAAAAGCGTTAAGCTCAGGCACCAAATCTAAAGAAACAGAGACAATCATAAATACCGCAAAAGCCCCGCCTGCCATGAGACTGGCAAAAGCCCCATGCGCATTGGCGCGTTTCCAAAATAATCCCAGTATAAAAGCAGCTACTACTGGTGGGCTGGTAAATGCAATTACTAATTGTAAATAGCCCCAAAGAGAATCACTTACTTTTTCTATAAAAGGTACCCAAGCAGAGGCCAAGACCACCAAAACTAGAGTAGCAATCTGTCCCACTCTTACCAACTGCTTAGAAGTAAGGTCTGGTTTTAACTGCTTCACAAAATCCATAGTAATTAAGGTAGAGGCAGAGTTAAAGGTGGCAGACACACTAGACATCATAGCAGCGAGCAAACCAGCAACAACCAGACCCAAAACACCTGTTGGCAACAACTTGAACAACAAGACCGGATAGGTTAAGTTAGGACATTCAGAAAGGTTTTCACAAATTCCTCCAGCTACTGGATAGTTTAAAGAAGAAATATCTAAATCATTGAATAACAACAAAGCCAATACCCCAGGAACAATCATAATAAAAATCACGGGTAATTTAAGAAGACCTGCAAACAAGGCCCCCCACCTTCCGTGGTTCAAATCTTTAGCACCCAATACGCGCTGTACCATAAATTGGTTGTTGGCCCAGAAATAAAAACCCAATAAAGGAACTCCAGTAAGTAATCCCCACCAGGGCATAAACTCGTCATTGTTAGGCCTTACCAAACTAAATACCTCAGAACTGTTGGCAGGAATAAATTTCCCTTCTTCCAATCGGTTACCAAAATTCACATCGCCAGCGGCCAACATACTATCTAAACCAGACATCATGGCCTCCCAGCCACCGCCCAGTTGCTCGAAGGCAAAAAAGGTAAGCAAACAAGATCCAATAATGAGTAATACCGCCTGAATAACCTCTGTCTGTATCACAGAATTAAGCCCTCCGGGAATGGTGTAAGCAGCCGCAGCTACAGCAAGTATAATAATTATCATGGTAGAGCTCACCTCGGGAAAAAGGAGTTTTAACACAATGCTTCCCACATATAAACCAGCAGCAGTGTCTACCATAATATTTCCTAAAATGGTGATGAATGAGAAATAATACCTAGATTTTTTGTCGTACCTGCGCTCTAAAAACTCAGGCATGGTGTACACCCCAGATCTGAGGTAAAACGGTAGAAAGAAAATAGCAAAGAAAATAAGTACCACCACGGCATACCACTCGTAGTTGTACACATTAATGTTGGTCTGAAAGGCATCAGACGCAAGGCCAACCAATGTAGAGCTTGAGATATTCGCAGAAAAAAGTGCAATCCCCACAATGGGCCAGGTCATAGTCCTACCTCCCAAAAAGTAGTCCTCAGAACTGCTCCTTTTAGATTTTGAAATACCATAAATTACAATTCCTAAGAGATATATCAGTATTACTGCGATATCTAGCGTAGCTAATCCATTCATAAAATTTAATTGTTTTTAAAAAGACAAAACCAATGGGCTTTGTTTATTAATTGTTTAGGTGATTCCCAAATATATTAAGAAAATGTTAAATGCCCCTTTAAAATATGAGTTTGTATGCATCCCCTCGGTTGTGAAATACTTATTTGGTCTTTACAAAAGATATATTGCGTTTAAAGCCATCGTATTTGGCCCGTTTCACGGCAGATTTCCTGAATATTTCCCCAAAAACATCTGCAGTGAGTTCTTCCCACTGCTTCTTGTCATGAGAAAGTAGGCTGGGGTGTGGATTAAAAAGAGGCTCTTTATGTGGGGTAGAAAACCTGTTCCAAGGACACACATCCTGACAAATATCACAGCCAAAAGCCCAGTCTTCAAATTGACCAGCGACCGAGTTGGGAATGGCGTCTTTGAGCTCAATGGTAAAATACGAAATACACTTAGACCCATCTATTTCATAAGGGCTTAGGGCCTGGGTAGGACAGGCATCTATACATGCCGTGCAGCTCCCACAATGATCGGTAGCCACCGGGTCTTGGGGTAATTCTAGGTCTATGATAAGCTCCGCAATAAAGAAAAAAGAACCTGCTTTCTGCCTGATTAAGTTGGTATTTTTACCCACCCAGCCCAGGCCGCTTTTTGCCGCCCAAGCCTTTTCTAAGACGGGAGCAGAGTCTACAAAAGCCCTTCCTTCTATAGGGCCCAACCGGGCCGATATGGCTTCTTGAAACGCCCTGAGCTTCTTTTTAATCACCTGGTGATAATCTTGGCCATAGGCATACTTGGCAATTTGATAAGTGTCTTCTCGCTGTGTTTCCTCCGGGAAGTAATTATACAGTAAACTAATTACAGATTGAGCACCTGGAACCAATACCCTAGGG
Organism: Flavobacteriaceae bacterium LSUCC0859; assembly: GCA_022239325.1. GTDB lineage: Bacteria > Bacteroidota > Bacteroidia > Flavobacteriales > Flavobacteriaceae > MAG-120531. Next base: position 500,251 of record JAKOGP010000001.1, read on the forward strand.
TCTAAGCGCATGTCAAAATGGTTTTCCATATAGCCCATAGCGCCATGCCTACCTTCTCGCAGCCATTGCTCTAACCTTGGCGCTTCCTCATCCAAAAAACCCGCCTTGGAAATCCCACATCCCATGAAGCCCATACTTTCTGCCACCCCCTTTATAAAAGCGGCATGCTCCTGTTGCTGTAATTGGGATTTAGTCATCTAAGAGGCTTTTATGTTTTCAATTGAGCTCACATCTATACGGGTAAGACCTCATCTGTACTATAACAAAAATGAGTTAAAACTAGGTCTTACACAATTAATAGATTGAATATTATGAGGTTTTTCTTAATATTGATTTACAATAAATGAGGTAACAATAAAACAAGTTTTTAGTGAATATAAAAATATCGGCAGAAATATCCCTTTCAGAAATACGCTTGGAGGAAAGGGAAATCTTGTACGAATTAATGTCTAAAATATATCCAGCTGCTTATGCACATTTATGGAAAGACAAGGGTAAGGATTACTTAAAAAATCTTTACTCAAAAGAAAATTTGAAATTAGAACTCAAGGATCAAAACGCTAAGTATTACTTTATAAAAAACCAGGAATTACATATTGGAATTCTGAGAATCATATTTAATAAGCCCATTAATACAGGAGCTTATGGTGTTGGAACCAAGTTGAATAGGATTTATATAGACCCCTCGGTACAAGGGAAAGGTATTGGAAAAAAAATTATTCATTGGATGGAGACCGAGCTTCAAGAAATTAAAACTTCTTATCTATGGCTAGAGGTAATGGACACTCAGGAAAATGCAATCCAATTTTATAAGAAACTAGGGTTTCGAATCGTAGAAAGTATTAAATTTAAGTCAGACCTCATGAAAGAAGAATTTAAAGGAATGTATCTCATGAAAAAAGACATTAAAAAAGTATCTAAATAATGCGTCAAATGAATCTAAAAGTAATCTGCGTAAATGAAAATTGAATTTCAAGAAGAACAAAAATTCACACAATGGTGGCTTTGGGTTATTTTAATTCTAACAGGAATTTTCCCAATATTTGGAATGTATAAACAATTTGTATTGGGTGAATCCTTTGGGAACAAACCTATGTCTGATCTTGGATTACTCCTTTTCTCTTTATTAATTATTTCCATTAACGGGCTTTTCTTTTTTATGAAGCTTAAAACCACAATGGACAAAAACGGCATACAAATACATTTCTTTCCTTTTACAAAAAAAAGAGTGGGATGGAATGAAATAAAACATATGAAGGTTTTGAATTATGGATTTGTCGGGGGTTGGGGAATCCGACTGTGGACAAAATACGGAACTGTTTACAATGTAAAAGGGAATATAGGTCTGGCCATAGAACTGAAAAACGGAAAAAAATTTTTAATTGGAACTCAAAAAGAAACTGAATTGAGTGCTTTTCTGAAAAAGGCCAACTTGCTAAAATAATTCTGACTCCATTTGCCAAAGCCTCTTTATTCCAAGTTTATCACAAATTTTCGATAGGTTTATACCTGCTTACATTGACCTAAAAACAAGTTCCATAAAAAACATCATCTCTAAGTCATGAAAAAAAACAATCCCCTTAAAAAAGCGGCACAAATATTTTGGATTACGGGGGGGTTGGCCTCTCTGTATTTTGTGCCTTGGATTATTGTAAAGGCTTGGATTATGCCTTTGCCAGAAAGCATTCCGGAACAACTAGAAGCAGGATTAGATTTGGGATTTGGCGGGCTTGTTACCTATGTACAGTTAGGAGAAAAACCGGGGGAGAGTTATGCGGCTGGCTGGCACAATCCAGCACTTAAAATTCCAGCCAAAACAGACGCACTATTTAAAATTGCGAGTATTAGTAAATTATATGTAGCGGTGTCTGTGGCCAAGCTGGTTGCACAAGGGCAGCTAGACCTAGACCAGTCTTTGGCTTTTTATTTTCCAGAGTTGGAAGATCGAATTGAATATGCAGATCAGATTAGCCTACGCATGCTAGTCCAACATCGCTCTGGCATCCCAAACTTTACAGACCTACCCACATATTGGTCAAATCCTCCTAACAATGCCCAAGAGACCCTCCATTTGGTATTGGACCTACCCGCACAATTTAAGCCCGGCACAGATTACTACTACTCCAATACCAATTACCTATTGCTTAGAGAACTCTTAGACCAGAGCTTGGGCTATAGCCATCATGAATTTGTAAGAAAAGAAATTTTAAAGCCCCTATCTTTACAACATACTTTTATGAGTTTAAAGGAGACAGACACTACACAAATTATGAGTGGCTTTCACGTGGGGTATACCCCAGATCTGAAAACAGAGGGTGACGCCATGTTTGCAACAGCAGAAGACGTTGGATTGTTTATTAGAGCCCTTAATAAGGGGAGTGTTTTTGACTCTGAGGAAGAAGCTGCAATTTATAAAGAAATATATGTATTTGAACATACGGGGCTTATGCCTGGTTACCAAAGCATGGCCTCCTACAATAAAGACACAGATGCTGTAGTAGTCTTATTTTCTAATACTACTAATTTTGAGGGCTATGAATGGAACTTGGGAGAAATCATTCACAGCCGTATTGAAAAAATTGCAGAAAAGAATTTAGAATAAACCGCCTTGCTCTGGTGCTTTAGTTCTTCCCAAGTGGGTGTAGGCTGCCGGAGTTACTTCTCTACCTCTGGGGGTGCGCATAATAAAACCTTGCTGTATGAGAAAGGGCTCGTAAACCTCTTCTATAGTTTCTGGGCTCTCAGAAACAGCTGTAGCAATGGTGGTAATTCCTACTGGGCCGCCTTTAAATTTGTCTATCATGGTGCTCAAAATCTTATTGTCCATTTCATCTAAGCCATGAGCGTCTACATGCAAGGCTGCCAAACCAAACTTAGCTATCTCAAGGTCTATACTTCCATTGCCCTTAATTTGTGCAAAATCTCTAACTCTTCTTAGTAAAGCATTACAAATTCTAGGGGTTCCCCTACTCCTACCAGCTATCTCAATGGCTGCTTCTTCTGTAATTGGAACTCCTAAGATCTCTGCGGAGCGAATCACAATAGTAGATAGCAATTCTGTGGAGTAATACTGTAGGCGACTCTGAATTCCAAATCTGGCGCGCATGGGTGCGGTTAGCAATCCCGAGCGCGTGGTGGCGCCTATTAAAGTAAAGGGGTTTAGATGTATTTGAACAGAACGGGCATTGGGCCCGCTCTCTATCATAATATCTATTTTATAGTCCTCCATAGCAGAATATAAATACTCCTCTACTACTGGGCTTAGACGGTGAATTTCATCTATAAATAAAACGTCTCTTTCTTCTAGGTTGGTAAGTAAACCCGCCAAGTCTCCTGGCTTGTCTAGCACTGGCCCTGAGGTAATTTTTATACCTACTCCGAGCTCATTAGCTAAGATGTTAGCCAATGTGGTTTTCCCCAATCCCGGAGGGCCATGGAACAGAGCGTGGTCTAGTGCCTCATTTCTCAAATTGGCCGCCTTAACAAACACAGACAAATTTTCTAAGACCTGCTCCTGGCCAGTAAAGTCCTTAAAGCTAATAGGTCTGAGTGCTTTTTCAATATCCAAAGATTCGTTGGATAGGTGTTCTGCAGAAGGATCTAAGTGTTCGTTCATCTTGGGGTTTATTCTATAACAAAGATAGCTTATTTCAATTCCTTTTTCCTAAGTTGTGACCTACCTGAAAACTCCATAAGATCTACTCTTGGAGTACCGTATAAGTCTAACTGACTATCGCCTTTGGCAAAATAAGTGAGATGCTCCGTTACATACAGATCTAATTTGGCATTGCCTCCGGCATTGACCATGGCTTCTGTAAGCTCTAACTCCTCTGCAGACAATTGGGTGCCAGCAGTAAGTGAAGCTGCTAAATGAAAAATTTTCCCTCCCCATTGCACTCCTGCTTTATCATAAAGTTTAAGTTGTGCATTTTCTTCAATGTCTGTGTATAAAGTTGCCGTGGCTCGGTCTTTCATTTGAAGGTCTAACTGATCAAAAGCAGCATGAACAGAAGCAAATGCCTTGTCTGTAGCCTCCAAGGAAAAATAAGGAACTTTACCTGCTACGGCCAATTGAGAATCTTGAGATTGAGTGACACGCACAGAGGAAAAACGGGGATCTAATGTGAGGGCTAGTTCTCCAGCAGTCATAGCTACACTTTGTAAACTGGGTGTAAAAATGGTAATGTCTAACTGCTTGGCTCCCGTAATGGTGTAGTATGTGCTCAGGGTAAGTACGGAGTCTGTTACTTGAAATTTAAAGACGGGAGGCAGATTGTCATCGGCCAGCATGGCTACATAAGAACTGTCAGAGGCCACCAGATTTAACTGTATGTCTTCTTGTAGCACTACAGAGTGAAAAGCTTCTAAAGGAGCCTCGTATGGCGCTACAATTCTATTGCCCTTTATCTTGGGTTTCTTTTGGGCAGAAGTAATTTGAACTCCCAGAAACAACATAAAGAAAGAGAAGGCTAAGCTGCGGACAAGGTTTGGCATAGTGAGAATCTAATGGGTTAATTTACACCCTTAAATATAAAAAATTAGGGAGACTCTTTGGCACCAAAGATAGGAAAACAAAAAAAGCCCCAACTAAAAGTTGGGGCCTTATATAATAATTTGTGACTAGTGGTGTAATTGCTCCTCGTCTGGCCCCATAGGCACTACTTGAGGCACAAAATCTTGGCCTGGGATTACATACTCACCGTCTTTATCTGTTTTAGAATAGTCGTATGCCCAACGGTGTACTTCAGGAATGGCACCTGGCCAGTTTCCGTGAATGTGCTCCACAGGGGTTGTCCACTCAAGGGTATTAGATTTCCAAGGATTTTGCTCAGCTTTCTTTCCGTAGAAAATACTGCTTACAAAATTGTACACGAAAACCAGTTGGGCAGAAGCTGCGATTAAAGCAAATACGGTAATGAGCACCTGAACATTAGTGAGCTCGTCAAACATAGGGAAAGCTGTGTTTTCGTAATATCTTCTTGGTACCCCAGCCATACCCACAAAGTGCATGGGGAAGAAAACACCGTAAGCACCAACAGCCGTCACCCAAAAGTGTACATAACCTAGGTTCTTATTCATCATTCTTCCAAACATTTTTGGGAACCAATGGTATACTCCTGCAAACAATCCGTAAAGGGCAGATATACCCATTACCAAGTGAAAGTGAGCCACTACGAAATAGGTGTCGTGTACGTTAATATCTAGGGTTGAGTCTCCAAGAATTATACCTGTAAGACCCCCTGTAATAAAGGTAGAAACCAAACCAATAGAGAACAACATGGCTGGGTTAAGCTGCAGGTTCCCTTTCCAAAGAGTGGTAATATAATTAAAGGCTTTTACCGCAGAAGGGATCGCAATTAATAAGGTGGTAAAAGTAAAGACAGATCCCAAAAATGGATTCATTCCAGATACGAACATATGGTGACCCCAAACAATGGTAGAAAGGAAAGCAATAGCAATAATAGAAGTTACCATGGCTCTGTATCCAAAAATAGGTTTACGTGCATTGGTAGACATTACTTCTGAGGTAATACCCAAGGCTGGCAATAATACAATGTATACCTCTGGATGACCTAGGAACCAAAACAAGTGCTCGTACAATACAGGGGAACCTCCTTGGAAATGAAGCACCTCTCCCTGAATAAAAATATCTGAAAGGAAGAAGGAAGTTCCAAAACTTCTGTCCATGATAAGTAAAAGAGCTGCTGAAAAAAGTACTGGGAAAGAAATAACCCCAATAATTGCAGTAACAAAGAAAGCCCAAATAGTTAAAGGCAAACGTGTCATAGCCATCCCTTTGGTACGGAGGTTAATAACAGTTACAATATAGTTTAGAGATCCTAATAGGGAAGAGGCAATAAATATAGCCATAGACACCAACCAAAGTGTCATTCCCATACCAGATCCAGGCTGGGCCATTGGAAGTGCACTGAGTGGCGGGTATACGGTCCAACCTGCAGCAGCTGGTCCTGCCTCTACAAATAAGGACAATACCATGATTAGAGAAGAGGTAAAAAACAACCAATAAGACACCATATTAAGGAATCCAGAGGCCATATCTCTAGCTCCAATTTGCAGGGGAATTAGTAAGTTAGAAAAGGTACCACTCAAACCTGCTGTCAGTACAAAAAAGACCATGATAGTTCCGTGAATGGTCACCAAAGCCAAATAAATATCTGCGTCCATAACCCCTCCTGGAGCCCATTTTCCCAATAAGGCTTCGAAGATAGGGAAAGACTGACCTGGCCATGCAATTTGCATTCTGAATAAGAGAGACATGGCTATACCGATGAATCCCATAATCAGACCGGTAATTAAATACTGCTTAGCGATCATTTTATGATCCTGACTAAAGATATATTTAGTTACAAAGGTCTCTTTGTGATGATGTCCATGATCTTCGTGATGATCTTCTAAGTGTGCGTGGGCGTTTGCAGACATATCTGGTATTTTTATATTTTTTATTAAGCTAAATTATTAATGGGTCTAGTTAGAAACAACTGTTTGTTCAAAGGTTTTTTGCTGGGCCATCCAAGCGTCAAACTCTTCCTGAGTCTCTACAATAATCTTCATTTGCATATTGTAATGCGACTTACCACAAATCTTGTTACACAATAACACGTAGTCAAACTCCCATGGCTCAGAATTAGGCTCGCCTTTTAGGGCGCGTTCTGCTCTAATGGTATTGGTTCTTTTAACCTTATCTATAACATCTGGATTCTGACGCATTTCTTCCGTAGTGATAATCGGGGTATAAGAAAACTGAGTAATCATACCCGGAACACAGTTCATCTGAGCTCTAAAGTGCGGCATATATGCAGAGTGTAAAACATCCTGAGAACGCATTTTAAAATTTACTTTTCTACCTACAGGCAGGTGCAGCTCTTTTACAATGACGTCGTCTGCAGCATAGGTATCAGAGGTGTCTAATCCAAGAACGTTTACATTGTCTATGTCTATAAGTCTTACGTTGGCCTCTCCTAAAACGTTATCCTGACCTGCATAACGGGCAGTCCAATTAAATTGCTGTGCGTAAAGCTCAATGATAATTGGGTCGTCTTCATCATTAATGTCCATGATGTTTACCCAGCTATACATACCCCAAAGGATTAAACCAGCCAAAACTACCACTGGAATCATAGTCCAAATGACCTCTAATTTATTGTTATCTGCATAATACAAGGCTTTTTGTCCCTGGCCTCCTCTGTACTTGTAAGCAAAGTAATGCAAAAGCGCTTGAGTAATGGTCTGTACAATAAAGATGATCACAAAAGACACCAACATTAAGAAATCGTAGTCATCTCCATGGGCAGAAGCCGCCTGAGGTAATAAGATTTTAGTGTATTTGTAAAAACTAAATATGGTAATCCCATAGATGAACACCAGAAAGCCAAACATAAGATACCCATTGTACTTGTTGTCGTTGTCGTTAGCTATTTGGGAGTCATCCTTTTTAATTTGAGATAATTCAAATATTTTGGTCAACTGCCATATGGCTATGGCAACTAAGACTAAAACTCCTAAAGTTAAAAATGCAGTCATTTGTTATGTTTTGTTAACGTAATAATATTAGTAATGAAAGTGCTTGCTCTCCTCTATAAAAGGATTTCTCTTTGGTGTGATAGGCGCTTTGGTAAGGGCTGTGAATACCGTAAAAATAAACAAGCCCGCAAAAAACAAAATAGCACTAATTTCTGGCAGTCCTATAAACCACTGGTCTCCAACCGCAGAAGGCATAATAGCGTTAAATATATCTAAATAGTGACCGGCTAAAATCACAATACCAGCCATTACAACAAACCAGTTTACGCGCTTGTAGTCACTGTTCATTAATAACAACAATGGGAAAATAAAATTCATAGCAAGCATTCCAAAGAAAGGTAGGTTGTAATCCTGAATTCTGGTTACGTAATAGGTTACCTCCTCAGGGATATTAGAATACCAGATAAGCATGAACTGAGAAAACCATAAATAGGTCCAAAATATACTAATACCGAACATAAACTTGGCTAAATCATGAATATGGCTGTCATTCACTTGCTCCAATAAGCCCTTAGATTTTAAATAAATGGTTACAAGTGCGATTACCGTAATACCAGATACAAACATAGAGGCAAAAATGTACCAACCAAAAAGGGTAGAGAACCAGTGCGGGTCAATACTCATTATCCAGTCCCAAGACATCATAGACTCTGTCACTAGATAAAATACCAAGAAGGCAGCAGAAAGTCTAAAATTTTTCACAAAGTTAGTATTGTCATCTGCAGTGTCTTGAGCTAGAGACAATTTTCTTGAGTACCATCTGTAGGCAATCCAACCACCCAAGAAAATAGTAGCTCTCACTAGGAAGAAGGGACCATTGAGGTAACCCGCTTTCCCCTGTATAATAGTGTCATGGGCTACCACTTCTGGATCCATCCAAACAAATAAGTGGTTCATATGTGCTACAGAGGCTACTAAAATTAAAAATACTATAATACCCCCAGGCACTAAATAAGCAGTAATCCCTTCCATCACTCTAAACAATAGAGGAGACCATCCTGCCTGAGCAGCACGTTGTATGGCGTAAAATGCCAACACACCTAGGGCAATCATAAAGAAAAAGAAAGCCGCTACATATAAGGCTGCCCAAGGTTTGTTTTGTAATTGGTGTAAAAGGTGCTCGTCGTGCTCAGAGCTATGTTGGTCGTCACTGGCATGAGAGGTTTCTGTACCGTGTGCAGATAGATCTGCATGCTCCCCTTTAGGAGCATGGTGTTCTGGAGTGTCATGCGCGCTTTCACTAGCATGCGATTGCTCTCCGTGATCTGTTGTAGCAAGTTCATGAGATTCTCCATGACCACCTCCATGGGCAGCCACCATTTCTTTTGCTTCTGCAACAGTAGCAGGAGCAGATAGGAAACCAATTGCGATTCCAATGGCACCTACTGCCATTAATATAAAAGAAGCTATCTTAAGTCTATTAGAAAAAGTATACATCTATTGCTACGTATTATTTAGTTAGATCTTGCTTTAATTTTATCACATACTCTGAAACTTTCCAACGCTCTTCTATATTGAGCTGATTGGCATAAGAACCCATAGAGTTAAGTCCGTAATAAATGGTATGGTAAGTACTCCCTTCCGTAATATTTCTCGCTGCGTCTGCGTAAGAAGGTACTCCTAAAATCTTTTCACGCTGTACCAAGGTTCCGTTTCCATCTCCTTTTTTACCGTGGCAAATGGCACAGTATACGTCGTAAAGGGCTTTACCCTCTTTTAGATTTTCTTCTTGAAAATTCTGATCTAGCGGGCTAGCTTGGGCTCTTGCCAATTCTTTGTCTTCTAGGTTATTTTCAAACTCATAAGGTAACCACCCACGGTGGATGCTGTTTTCTGCAGGAATCCCAGCCTCCATATTCGAAGGTAAGAAAGGAACCTCTTGATAGGTTTCATAACCTACAGATTCATACATATTAGGCATATACTGGTAGTTTCTGCTGTTCTTGTTAGAACAAGAGGCTAAAATTACCAGAGACGCAATGGCCAAAAAAGAATATTTTAAATCACTCATAATATCTTGTAATCTACTTTTGGGAAACTTTAATTTCTACCGCACCAGTGTCAGCTAACAATTCCTGAAGCGCTGCTTCATTGTCATGAATTTCAATCTCCATGAGGAATAGATCGTCCGTGGTACGAACATCCGGATTCTCTGCCTGCTTGAATGGCCATAATTTACTTCTCATATAGAAAGTAATTACCATGAGGTGGGCTGCAAAAAATACCGTTAACTCAAACATAATTGGAACAAAAGCAGGCATGTTTTCCAAATAAGAAAAACTTGGCTTACCCCCAATGTCCTGTGGCCAATCTTCTATCATGATATAATTCATCATAGTGATAGCAACAGCCAAACCAACCAATCCGTACATAAAGGCAGTAATGGCAATTCTGGTAGGTGCCAATCCCATAGCTTTGTCTAGTCCGTGAACTGGAAAAGGGCAGTATACTTCCTCAATATGATATTTGGCAGCTTTTACTTTTTTAACCGCCAACATGAGAATATCGTCGTCATTGTATAGCGCTTGAATCACTTTATTTGCCATTATTGATCCTTTTTAGAGTTAGATTTAGTGCTGCTTGGCATCTCGTATAAAGGCTTACCAGCGTCACGCAATTTTTTATATTTTTCACCTGAAGACTTCAAAATAGTCTTCACCTCTGCCTGAGCAATTACAGGGAAGGTTCTAGCGTACAACAAGAAGAGCACGAAGAAGAAACCAATGGTTCCAATGAAAATTCCAATATCTACAAAAGTTGGAGAGAACATGGTCCATGAAGAAGGAAGGTAGTCTCTGTGTAGCGAAGTCACAATAATTACAAAACGCTCAAACCACATTCCAATATTTACTACAATGGAGATACCAAAAGAGAACATAATTGAAGTTCTGAGTCTCTTAGACCACATAAATTGTGGAGAGAACACATTACATGTCATCATGGCCCAATAAGCCCAAGCATATGGTCCAGTAGCCCTATTTAAGAAAGCGTACTGCTCGTATTCTACTCCGGAATACCAAGCCATAAAAAGCTCCGTAATGTAGGCACAACCTACAATAGAACCCGTAATCATGATAACGATGTTCATAAGCTCAATATGCTGTACCGTTATATAAGCCTCTAAATTAGACACCTTTCTCATAATGATAAGCAAGGTGTTTACCATAGCAAAACCTGAGAAAATTGCCCCTGCCACAAAGTATGGAGGGAAAATCGTGGTATGCCATCCGGGTATCACAGAGGTAGCAAAGTCAAAAGATACAATGGTGTGTACAGAGAGTACTAAAGGAGTGGCCAATCCAGCCAATACCAATGACACCTCTTCAAACCGCTGCCAATCTTTAGCACGTCCAGACCATCCAAAACTCAATAAGCTGTATATTTTTTTCTGGAAAGGCTTTACAGCTCGGTCTCTAATCATGGCAAAATCAGGTAGTAAACCAGTCCACCAGAAAACAAGAGATACAGATAAATAAGTAGAAATCGCAAAAACGTCCCAAAGCAAAGGGGAGTTAAAGTTTACCCAAAGCGAGCCAAACTGGTTTGGAATAGGTAAAACCCAGTAAGCCAACCAAGGACGGCCCATGTGAATAATAGGAAACAATCCTGCCTGAACTACAGAAAAAATGGTCATAGCCTCTGCAGAACGGTTAATGGCCATACGCCACTTTTGTCTAAACAGAAGAAGCACCGCAGAGATAAGGGTACCGGCGTGACCAATACCAACCCACCAAACAAAGTTGGTGATATCCCAGGCCCAACCTACAGTCTTGTTTAGACCCCAGGTTCCAATTCCTGTAGAAACGGTGTAAATAATACATCCAATTCCCCATAAAAATGCTACTAGAGCAATTGAAAAAACGATCCACCACTGTTTGTTTGCTTTTCCTTCAACAGGGGCAACAATGTCTAAGGTTACATCGTGGTAACCCTTGTCTCCAACAACAAGTGGTTTTCGTATAGGTGCTTCGTAATGCGACGCCATAATTTATATGCTAGTTATGTTCCTTTATTAATTCTTATGCTTCCGTTGTGTTACGCACCTTCACGTGATAGAATACATTAGGCTTAGTTCCAACGTGCTCTAACAGGTGATACATGCGATCACTCTCTTTAAGTTCTGCAATCTTAGATGCTTTGTCGTTCACATCTCCAAAGACCATAGCTCCATTGCCACAGGCAGCAGAACAAGCGGTTTGGAATTCTCCGTCTACAATCTCACGACCCTCGCGTTTAGCGTCTAAAATGGTCTTCTGTGTTTTCTGAATACACATAGAACATTTTTCCATCACCCCACGAGAACGAACGTTTACATCTGGGTTTACAACCATTTTACCTAGATCGTTGTTCATATGGTAATCAAATTCATCGTTGTTGTTATACAAGAACCAGTTAAACCTTCTTACCTTATAAGGACAGTTGTTGGCACAGTATCTAGTACCAACACAACGGTTGTACGCCATATGATTCTGACCTTGTCTAGAGTGCGAAGTAGCAGCTACTGGACAAACCGTCTCACAAGGAGCGTGGTTACAGTGCTGGCACATCACAGGCTGAAAAGCCACTTGTGGGTTGGCAGAAGGATCTTCCAACTCTCCAAAACCACCTAGAGAACCATTGTCTCCGGTAAGGCCGTCAAAATTATCTTTCTTCTCATTATCTCCCTCAAAAGTCTCCTCTGAAGAGTAATATCTATCTATACGCAACCAGTGCATATCTCTAGATTTTCTAATTTCTTCTTTACCAACTACAGGCACGTTATTTTCTGCGTGACAAGCAATCACACAGGCACCACATCCCGTACAGGCATTTAAGTCTATAGACAAATTAAAGTGATGTCCGATAGATCTATCAAAAGAATCCCACAAGTCTACAGAAGTAGCCTCTACCTCCTGGTGGTCTAAAGAAACCATAGGTTGAGGATTCCAATAGGAAGCGTCCTTGGTATTAAACACCTCGAGAGTGGTTTCCTTAATAATGTCTCCACGACCCATAAGAGTTTTGTGAAGCTGCACACAGGCAAACTCGTGGTTACCAGCAGCCTTAGCTACAGAAACCGACTGGGATTTAGAAAGACCGTCGTACAAGGTATAGGCGTTCACCCCTACCTGCATTTCTTCTTTTAAACCCTCTTTTTTACCGTATCCAAAAGCCAAACCAATGGTTCCAACGGCTTGTCCAGGTTGGATAATAACAGGCACCTGTTCCAAGCTTACCCCATTGACAGTAAGACTTACATAGCTTCCATCTAAACCGCCATTAGCTACATTCTCATTCACTAAGCCTAAGCGCTCTGCGTCTGCCTTAGACACCGTAGCGTAGTTATCCCATGAAACTCTTGTAATAGGATCTGGGAATTCTTGCAACCAAGGGTTGTTCGCCTCTTGGCCGTCTCCCATACCTGTCTTTGCATAGAGCACCAACTCCATCTCTGGAGCCGTCATAGCTTTTAGTTTTTGGACCGCATCAGCGGCGTCTACAGATTGAATAGCTGTAGTTCCGTCTGTAGAAGCACTGAAAACACCATCGTGTAAAGCCTTGTTCCAGCTTTCATTTCCTAAAAGCTCTGCTTCCCAATGGGCTTTAATATAATCGTAGTAAGATCCCTCTACTCCAGACCAACTCATGAGAGCAGTTTGGAATTGGCGGGTGTCAAATAATTCTTTAATGGTAGGCTGTGTGAGACTGTAGTGCCCTTTTTTAACAGATACATCTCCCCAAGACTCTAAATAATGAGAAGCAGCGCCCACATGTTGCACAGCAGCTGTGGTCTCATTAGGCATGGTAGAAAAAGCCAAGCTCAAAGACACATTTGCTAAAGCCGCTTTGAATTGCGCCCCGTTAGCAAGAGTATACACCGGGTTTACCCCATCTGTAACCAACATAGCAACTTCTCCAGCTTCCATATCTTTGATAAGCTGCTGAACCGCAGCGGCGTCTCCCTGACGCACATATTTAGGAGCAGCCATATCAAAGGCCTCACTCTCTATCATCTGGTTAATCTTTAAAACTAAAGATTGTGCCGCCTCATTTTCAATACCTGTAACCACTACAGCAGCAGAACCTGCCTTAGAAATAGCAGCTGCAGCTTTACGCACCACAGCCATCATTGGCTCTGGCAATGAAACAGAAGTAGATCCAGATGAGAGTATTTCATATAGCGCAGCTAAGGCCTGAGCCTGCTGAGCCGTGTTAGCAGGCACACGCTTGTCTGCAGCGGCACCTGTTAAAGTCATATTAGATTCAAACTGAAAATGCTGAGACATCTTGTGGGCATGAGGCACACGCCCTTTTGCGTAAGAAGCGTCAAAGCCTCCTCCTTGCCAATCTCCGAGGAAATCTGCTCCAAAAGAAACAATAACAGCAGCTTTATCAAAGTGATAATCTGCCAAAGCACGTTCTCCTGTAAGCGCCTCAAAAGCATTCAAAGCTGCTTGCTCAGAAATTGCGTCATAAGTAATATGAGACACATTACCCTGTGCAGCAGCAAATTCAGACACCAATTTAGAAGTACTTGGACTGGCATAAGTTTGGGTTAAAAAAACCACCTTTTTACCAGAAGCCTTAGAAGCTGCCAATTGCGCTTTCACCGCATTGTCAATTACAGACCAAGAAACAGCTTCTCCGTTAGAAGTTGGCCCTTGCAATCTGTTACTATCATATAAAGACAATACAGAAGCTTGCACTCTTGCGTTGGCATGACCCTTTACAGAAGCATCTGTATTATTTTCTACCTTAATAGGTCTTCCCTCTCTAGTCTTTACCAAAATAGAAGCAAAGTCATACCCATTAGCTATGGTTGTAGCGTAATAATTAGCTACCCCAGGAATAATTTGCTCCGGCTGAACCAAATAAGGAATAGACTTTACAACAGGCCCTTCACAGGCTGCCAAAGAAGCAGCAGCTGTACTAAAACCTACGTATTTTAAGAAATCTCTCCTATTCGTATTGCTACTAGATAAAGCCTCTTTGTCTGCTAAGAACTCCCCTGTAGGAATTTGCTCCACAAACTCATTTTGCTTAAGGGTCTCAATCATGGCGTCGTTTGCAGAAAGCTCTGCTTCACTTTTCCAATATTTCTTGTTTGATGACATATGATTATCTCTGAATTATCTAAATTATCTTAAATCTTAGTAGTGACATTTTCCACATTCCAAGCCACCCATTTGAGCTGCTGTTAGCTTCTCCACGCCGTACTTTTTAGAGAGTGCCTCGTGAATTTTGTCGTAATAAGCATTTCCTTCTACCTTCACATTGGTTTCCCTGTGACAGTTAATACACCACCCCATGGTTAGCGGGCTGTATTGGTACATGATCTCCATTTCCTCAACAGGACCGTGACAAGTCTGACACTGAACACCTGCTACAGAAACGTGCTGTGCATGGTTAAAGTAAGCGAAATCAGGCAGGTTGTGAATTCTCACCCACTCTACAGGCTGGCTTTCTCCAGTATACTGCTGGTTTTCTTCATCCCAGCCCACAGCTTTGTACAGCTTCTTAATCTCTTTGGTGTAGAACTCATTGGTATACCCATTAGCCAAATCTTCTTGAGAAGGCCCTTCGGGGTTCCCTTTATACTCGTAGATAGATTTATGGCAGTTCATACAGATATTTAAAGAAGGAATACCCGAATGCTTAGACACTCTGGCAGAAGAGTGACAATACGTACACTCAATCTTATTGTCTCCTGCGTGAATTTTGTGAGAGTAATGGATTGGCTGCACAGGGGCATAACCTTGGTCAATTCCAATTTGCATGAGGTAACCGTACACAAAATAAGCACTAGAGAGCAATAAAATAATTACAGTTACTAGTACCAAAAATTGATTCTTAGCAAAAGCCAACCAGATTGGCATTCTTTTCTCTTGAGCGTCTTTCTCATATACCACACCATTGGCTGCTGCAATACTTCTCAGTGTTTTGTTTACCAAGAACAACATCACCACCAACAAACCAAAAACCAACAACAGCGCACCTAATATGACCTCATTGGTAATTCCAGAGGTAGCAGCAGCAGGAGCTGCAGCAGTGGCTGCAGTTGTTGCGGCTGCGGGCGCTGGAGCCGGAGCATCTGTGTAGGCTAAAATATTGTCAATGTCTGCATTGCTCAAGGTTGGAAAAGCGGTCATAGCTGCTCCATTGTACTCATTGTAGATGGCTAAAGCACGCTCATCACCAGCCTTAATGAGGGACTGACTATTTTTAATCCAAGCGTACAACCACTCTTTGTCTCCATCATAACGTGCAGTTACCCCTGCCAAAGCAGGCCCTGTCATTTTCCTATTTAAGGCATGACAAGCAGCACAATTTTGATTAAACAACTGCTTTCCTTTTGCTGGGTCTCCAGCAGCTTGGTCTTGCGCAGTAAGTGAAACGGGAAGCAGCATAATAGCCACTAAGAATAGCCCTAAAAATGAAGAAATCTGATTGCGGTATGTCACCTTTTTCATATGATTAACTATTGTAGTCTTCAGTTTTGGCATGATTTTTAATAGTTCTATCCAAAAAAGACAGACTCATGCACTGTAAAATTTGGACACAAAAATACGACATAGAACTTATTTTATTAAGCCAAAACAGACTTGTTTTTATTAATTTATAATAATTCTAAATAACATTTTTTTCAGGGCTTTGATTTGTAAAAACTTACCTTTGAAATGCTCAAAAATCCTAAACAAATGACGCTAAAAGAAACCCCTTTCGCCCTCCTTTTTTTTACCCTACCACTTGGTCTTTGGGCACAGCAAACCTCCACAGAACAACTCCAAGAGACTGCAAAAGACACTGTAATTCTTAGCACTAAGGAAAAACACAAAGCACTTTTAGACGCTTATATTAATTACAATAAAGCCAGGGGAGATTACCGCATACAAATTATCTCTGGACCCTTAGATAAGGTTCAGGAAACCTTAGATAACTTAGAGGAGTCCTTTAAGAACCTAGAACATAGCATAGACTTTGAGTCGCCTAGTTTTAGGCTGAGAATTGGGAGCTTTAAAACCCGTCTAGAAGCAGAGAGAAACCTGATTGCTATACGGAAAAAATACCCTGCTGCAGTACTGCTTAAACCCCAGCTAAAGAAGCAACAATAAAAACTTTGTGTCATTAGAGATACTCCCTTTTTTAACCATACAAAAAACTACTCACACCTAGCAATCATAAGTAAATAACCATAAGACCCCACAGCCTTTACTTTGGCTGTCAAATAAAAAAGGCGCCCTTTTTGGGGCGCCTTTTTTATTTCCATAAGCCTGGAGCGGCCTTGGTATTATTTAAGGGTTTTCTTTACTGCTACTTCTTGGAAGGCTTCTACAATATCTAATTCCCTAATATCGTTGTAATTTTTAACCTGAAGACCACAATCGTAACCTTTGGCTACCTCTTTTACGTCGTCTTTAAAGCGCTTTAAAGAAGCCAGGGTTCCAGTGTAAATAACCACACCGTCTCTAATGAGTCTGATATTAGAATTTCTGAAGATCTTCCCAGTTTGTACCATACAACCTGCAATAGTTCCCACCTTAGAAATCTTAAAGGTTTCTCTAATTTCTGCAGTTCCTGTAATCTCCTCCTTCATCTCTGGCGACAACATTCCTTCCATGGCATCTTTGAGCTCATTAATAGCGTCATAGATTATAGAGTACATTCTGATGTCTATTTCTTCCTTGTCTGCAATGGCTCTGGCGTTGCCCATTGGCCTTACATTAAATCCAATGATAATGGCGTCTGAAGCAGAAGCCAAAAGCACATCAGACTCTGTGATAGGTCCCACTCCTTTGTGGATGATGTTCACCTGAATTTCGTCGGTTGAAAGTTTTTGGAAAGAGTCTGTAAGGGCCTCTACAGAACCGTCTACATCTCCTTTAAGTATTACATTGAGCTCCTTGAAGTCTCCTAGTGCAATACGTCTTCCTATCTCATCTAAGGTAATATGGCGCTGCGTTCTTACAGACTGCTCACGAACCAACTGAGAACGTTTGGTCGCAATTTGCTTGGCCTCCCGCTCGTCTTCAAAGACGTTAAACTTATCTCCAGCCTGAGGCGCACCATCTAAACCTAATACAGATATAGGGGTAGAAGGACCTGCCTCTACTATATTTTGGCCGCGCTCATCTTGCATGGCCTTAATTTTACCACTAGTGGTTCCAGCCAATAAGTAATCTCCTATTTTCAGGGTTCCAGCCTGAACCAGTATGGTAGAGACATAACCACGTCCTTTGTCTAGGAAAGCCTCTACTACGGTACCAACAGCAGGTTTTTTTGGATTGGCTTTTAACTCTAATAACTCAGCCTCTAAAAGTACTTTTTCTAAAAGCTCTTTTACTCCAACTCCCGTTTTAGCAGAAATATCATGAGATTGAATTTTCCCACCCCAATCTTCTACCAGTAAGTTCATCTGCGCCAATCCTTCTTTAATCTTGTCAGGGTTGGCGGTGGGCCTGTCTATTTTATTAATCGCAAATATAATGGGCACACCAGCTGCCTGAGCATGGCTAATAGCCTCTTTGGTTTGCGGCATAATGTCGTCGTCTGCGGCTACTACAATAATAGCAATGTCGGTTACCTGAGCACCACGAGCACGCATTGCCGTAAAGGCTTCGTGACCTGGCGTATCTAAGAAGGCTATCTTTTGCCCACTGTCCAGAGTTACACCATAGGCTCCAATGTGCTGGGTAATTCCCCCACTTTCTCCGGCAATAACATTTTCCTTTCTTATATAATCTAATAGAGACGTCTTACCGTGATCTACGTGACCCATTACCGTAACAATAGGGGCGCGTTCTATAAGATCTTCCGGAGCGTCTTCTACCTCTACAATACTTTCTTCTATGTCTGCAGTTACAAATTCTACCTGATAACCAAATTCCTCTGCCACAATAGAGAGAGTCTCTGCGTCTAAACGCTGGTTCATGGTCACCATAATACCTAAGGACATACAAGCAGAAATAATCTGAGTGGTAGACACATCCATCATGGTAGCTACCTCATTGGCAGTCACAAACTCAGTAACCTTTAAGATTTTACTCTCTAATTGCTGCTGTTCTAGATCTTTCTCAGTCTGTTCTCTGTGCTGGTCTCTTTTATCTCTTCTGTATTTAGCTCCTTTGCCTTTTTTAGATTTACCCTGTAATTTCTCTAGGGTTTCTCTCACCTGCTTTTGTACCTCTTCCTCTGTAGGCTCTACTTTTGGTGCGTTACTAAAGCGGTTTCCAGCGGCTGCTTTTCCTCTTGGGCCTGTCCCTTTGGGTCTAGGCGCGCCTGGTTTTGCTGCTCCAGCTGCAGAACCAGTTGTCACAATACGCCTGCGGCGTTTTTTGTGATCTGCGTCTGCATTGGAAGAAGCCACGGGCTTTTTCTTGGGCTTATTAAACTGGGAGAGATCTATTTTGTCTCCCATGATTTTAGGGCCAGATAATTTTTTATATTGAGTAGTAATAGCTCCTGTTGGGGCGTCTGCCTCTTTGGGCTGCTCTGTTAAGATACCAGCGGCTGGCTCAGGGGCAGCAGTTTCCTGCTTTGCAGCTGGTTTTTCTTCAGTCTCTTTGGTAGGCTTGGTTTCTGCTACTGGCTCTTTAGGGGCCTGAGCTACAATTTTTAGTCCGGCTGCCTTGGGCGCACTTGCCTTTACTACTTCTGTTTGAGCTGATTTTTTTGGCGCTTCTGGTTTTGGCGCTTCCGCTTTTTCCTCGGACACTTCTGCAGCAGGAACTGGCTTTTCTGCACCTTTCAAGTCTATCTTACCCACCATGGTAGGTCCAGATAAGGCTCCTTTAGCTTTAATCACTTCTGCAGCCTTTGCTTCTCTTGCCAAACGTCTTTCCTCCTGCTCTTTTTCAAGCTCTTCTCTAATGGCCTCTTTTTCTTTTCTCTTCTCTTCGCCTACTTCCTTAGAAGCAACTTTCTTGCTCATATCCGTCTGGAACTGATCCAAAAGAACCTGATACACCTCATCTGAAATCTTTGTAGTAGGCCTTGCCTCTACCGTGTGCCCTTTGGACGCAAGGAAGTCTACTGCCCTATCCAGTGAAATGTTCAGTTCTCTAAGAACCTTATTAAGCCTAATGGTTGCATTCTCTGCCATATAAAAAATTTGTGCTTACTAGTAATTTCTGTGCTAATATAAATAATGCAAATAGCTTCTGGGATATAATCCGCTAATTATTTGCAGCATTAGATTGCTTATTCTTCTAACTCTTCTCTTAGAATTCTAATGACATCTAAGATGGTTTCTTCTTCTAAATCTGTTCTTTTTACCAAGTCATCTGCGTCGTGCTCCAGTACAGATCTGGCGGTATCTAATCCAATTTTACTAAACTCTTCAATAATCCAAGCTTCTATCTCATCTGAGAATTCTGTAAGCTCTACATCTTCCTCTACGCCTTCTCTAAAGACATCTATCTCATATCCGGTTAATTGGCCTGCCAATCTAATGTTATGCCCTCCACGGCCTATGGCCTTAGACACTTCCTCAGGTTTTAAATATACCTGAGCCGTCATTTTCTCGTCGTCTAGCTTTACAGAAGACACCCTAGCTGGGCTCAAGGCTCTGGTTACCAATAAGGTAGGATTAGTGGTCCAATTAATTACGTCTATGTTTTCATTGCCCAATTCCTTCACAATACCGTGAATTCTTGAACCTTTCATACCCACACAGGCACCCACAGGGTCAATACGGTCATCATATGAATCTACGGCTACCTTGGCTTTTTCGCCTGGGATACGTACCGCCTTTTTAATAGTGATAAGACCGTCAAAAACCTCGGGAATTTCCTGGAAGAACAACTGCTCTAAGAAAAGCGGTGAGGTTCTACTCATAATAATGGCAGGCTTATTTCCTTTGAGCTCTACACTTTCAATAATCCCCCTTACATTGTCTCCTTTTCTAAAGAAATCTGCTGGTATTTGCTTGTCTTTTGGCAAGATAATCTCGTTCCCTTCGTCGTCTAGCAAAATAATAGCCTGATGTCTAATATGGTGTACCTCTGCCGTGTAAATCTCTCCTTCAAGCTCTTTAAACTGCTTGTAGATGGTAGTGTTGTCGTGCTCGTGAATTTTAGCAATTAGGTTCTGACGCAGTGCTAAAATAGCTCTTCTCCCAAGATCTATGAGCTTCACTTCCTCAGACACATCTTCTCCAACTTCAAAGTCTGGCTCAATTTTTCTAGCCTCCGTGATAGAGATTTCTTCATTTGGATCCATCACATCTCCGTCTTCTACCACAATTCGGTTTCTCCAAATCTCCAAATCCCCTTTGTCTGGGTTTATAATGATGTCAAAGTTGTCATCTGAACCAAATTTTTTCTTGAGAGCACTTCTAAAAACCTCTTCCAAAATGGCCATGAGGGTTACTCTATCTATAAATTTGTCGTCTTTAAACTCTGAAAAAGATTCAATAAGCGCAATATTCTCCATCTTGCTTTCTATTAAAATTTAATATTCACTTTAGCTTCTATAATATCTGTATAGGCAATTTCTTGCTCTTTGGTCACAGTCACTTTTCCCTTGCCAATCGGTTTTGGCTCTCTGGCCTTCCACTGAAGGCTAATGCCGTGCTCGTCTGCATGCATCAAATTTCCCTCTACCGTTTCACTAGCAGTTCTCACAGAGAGACTGCGGCCTATATTTTTTACATACTGCCTAGGCATGAGAAGTGGCGCAGAGGCTCCTGCAGAGGCTACCTCCAAACCAAAATCAACCTCCTCTCGATCTAGATTATGTTCTATGGCCCTACTGATGTTCATGCAATCCTGTAGGGTCACCCCATGGTCTCCGTCTAGGGTTACCAGAATTTTATGATCTGCACTGATTTTAAAATCAATCAAAAACAAGGAAGGATTTTCTTCCAAGGCGGTGTGCAATAAATCTGTTACCTGCTGTTTAAACATAAAATAAGGGTAATAAAAGAGGGGACTAACGGTCCCCTCTTTTTCCTTTTCATTTAATTCGCCACAAATATACAACAATTTAGGCATTGTGCAATAAAAAACCCAAAGCCATGCTTCGGGTTTTTTTGTTGGTCTACTAGGACTCGAACCTAGAACGACTGGACCAAAACCAGCTGTGTTGCCAATTACACCATAGACCACTACCGTATAAGAGGCTGCAAATTTAATACAAAGTTTTTGTTATCCAAACCTTTTTTTGAATAAATCTATTGGCAAAGGTTTAACAATAAAAATGAGGCATAATCATTATAATTAGTAATTTCGTTTTTTCGTTAACTAATTACAATACGCATGTTTGCAAAAGACTTTGCTCTCTGGGACCGCCGTTTGGGTTGGGCCTGTTTCTTTATAGCACTTACTACCTATGCCCTTACTGTAGAACCCACAGGAAGTTTCTGGGACGCTGGGGAATATATTGCCACAGCAGCTAAGTTGCAAATTGGGCATCCGCCAGGGGCGCCATTATTACAGATGATTGGTGCCTTTTTTGCCATGTTTGCATTAGAGCCCACTCAAATTGCCAGAATGGTGAACTATGTGTCTGGAGTGTCCTCTGCCTTTACCATCTTATTTATGTTTTGGACCCTCACTAATCTACTGAGAAAACTCATTGGCAGCTCCAAAGAAATGACCAATGCCCAAGCCATTGCAATACTTGGAAGTGGCATTGTAGGGGCTTTAGCCTTTACCTATTCAGATAGTTTTTGGTTTAACGCGGTAGAAACAGAAGTGTACGCCATGGCAAGTCTTATCATGGCATTGCTCCTTTGGATGGGTCTCAAATGGACAGACCATATAGAGGAGCCCAGAGGAGATCGATGGCTCATAGCCATCTCATTTGTAGTAGGTCTTACTTTTGGTATTCAATTTATGGGCTTTCTAGCTATACCCTCTGTAGGCTTACTGTATTTCTTTAAAAAATACAAAACCACTACGGTCAAAAACTTTTTAGTAGCCAACATCTTAGTGGTAACCCTTCTCATGCTGGTTTATAAATTTTCACTCACCTATGTGCTCCAACTATTTGGTTGGTCTGAGGTGTTTTTTGTAAATAATTTTGGCCTCCCATTTAACAGTGGATCCATAATTATGGGATTGGTATTTATTGGAGTCTTTTATTACGCCTTAAAATACACCCGCTCTAAAAATTTAGTGGGTGCCAACACGGTAGTACTCTCCCTCATGTTTCTCATTTTAGGATTCTCCAGCTGGCTCATGCTTCCCATTAGAGCCAATGCCGGAGTAATCATTAACGAAAATGACCCTTCAGACGCTAGATCTTTATTGGCTTATTACAACAGAGAGCAGTACCCAGGGGTAGACAGCCCATTTTACGGCGCCTATTTTTCCAATGCGTTTAGTGGCACCGCCATAGACAAAGACGACAAGCCCAAATACGAAAAGGACGAAAAAACCGGGACCTACGTAATTGTGAATAATTACAAAGGGGCCTTACAGGGGTCCGACCCAAAGCATATGGGGCTTCTGCCCAGAATGTGGAGTGAGCAACACGCAGAAAATTACATGCGCTACTACGGTCCACTAGAATTTAGAATTAAGAGCGAATACCTTGGAAGCGAAGAGCTCAAGACCACTGTTGGCCAATTTAAAAATGGCCTGGCAAAGGGAGAAATTGACGAGGCTGGCTACATTTCTTTTCTCAGAGAGTTTAGAGATTATATAGAGGTGCTACCGCCTAGTATTTTAGATAACATACGCTATATGATAGACTTCCAATTTAACTATATGTATTGGCGCTATTTTATGTGGAATTTTAGCGGGAAACAAGACGATATTCAAGGCCGCTATGACAATCACGGAAACTGGATCAGCGGATTTTCTTTCATAGACAATCCCAGGCTAGGACCACAGGAAAATCTTCCCTCTGATATTAAAAACAACAAAGGGAGAAACACCTATTACCTGCTGCCCTTTTTACTTGGTTTAATTGGAATTATATTTCAATTTAGAAAAGATCGCAAACAGTTTTGGGTGCTTTTAGTATTTTTCCTCTTTACAGGATTAGCTATTCAATTTTACACCAACCCTTATATATTCCAACCCAGAGAGAGAGACTATTCATTGGTGGGATCTTTCTATATTTTTGCCCTTTGGATTGGCTTGGGAGTGTATGGATTGTATGACGAATTGTCTGGCTTCATTAAAAAGAATTGGCTTTCTCCAATCGTAGTGGCAGCATGCTTCTTAGCAGTTCCAGTACTTATGGGTTTTCAAAACTGGGACGACCACGACCGCTCTAACAGAAGAACAGCTCAAAGTACCGCAAAGGCCTACTTGAACTCTACGCAAAAAGACGCAGGTGCCATACTATTTACCATTGGCGACAATGACACCTTCCCACTTTGGTACGCCCAAGAAATTGAGGGCTACCGCACCGACGTGAGAGTAATTAACACCAGCTTATTTGCTACAGACTGGTATATAGACCAAATGAAACGCAAGGCCTACAGCTCAGACCCCATTCCTTCACAGCTTACTCATGATCTGTATCATTACGGCAGCAGAGACGCCATTTATTTCCAAGAGGTAACAGACAAGCGCTGGGACATTAAGGACTTTATTAGCTGGGTGGGTAGCGACAAACCGCAGACCAAATTCAAGTATTTATTAGGGGCCCAAGGGGCCGATCTGAGCCAATATTCAGACGCTAACCTAGATATTGTTTACTACCCCACCAATAAGATTAGAGTACCAGTAAACAAAGAAAACGTGTTGGCTAGCGGCCTTGTGAAAGCAAAGGACAGCGCCCTTATTGTAGACTATATAGACATAGATTTACCTAGGTCTGCCCTACCTAAAAACAGGCTGCTCATGCTAGACCTATTGGCCAACAACGACTGGAAGAGACCCATCTACTTTTCAGGAGGTAGTTTTGAGGCTGGGGAGTATCTATGGCTCAAAGATTACTTACAATTAGACGGTCTGGTTTACAAATTAGTGCCCATTAAAACCAAATATGAAAGTGTGTTTGAAATGGGACGTATAGACACCGAGCTTATGGCTGAGATTGTCAAAAGCTGGGATTGGGGAAATGCTGGAGACCCAGACGTATATTTAGACACACAAACTAGAATTCAAGGGCTTTCCTTTAGAAGTAATATAGCCCGTTTAATAGAAACCCAAATTGCAGAAAACAAACTCTCTGAGGCCAAAGAAATATTAGACCTCACCATGGAGAACTTACCTGTAAAAGGCTTTGATTATTACAATTTTGTAGTGCCATTCATAGAGGGCTATTACGCAGTGGGTGCAACCCAGGAGGCCAGGGCTATTTTCTATGAGCTCAAAACCATTTATCAAGAGCACCTAAACTACTATGCCTTTATGGACGTAGCCAGTCAATACGATCACATTCAAGATATTATTGAAAACCTAGAAGGCTACCGCAGAATATTAGATGTACTCTCTGCCGGAGACCAACAAGAAGTTACCCAAAGGGAACGGGATGAATTTGAAGGCTTTATGGACAAGTTTTCCCACTTTTATGAAGGCATGGAAACACAACCCACAGCAGACCCAGATCTCCCATTAGAGGGCTTAGAAGTGGTGCCTCTTGAAAATTAAATCCAGCACAAAAGCACATCATAAAAAAACCGCCAGGGTACCCTGGCGGTTTTTTTATACAAAATATTGTTACTAACTGCATTTATGTTCACTACGGGTAGCGGATCTAGAGAAACTTCTGAGATATTAATGTTCTCTGGGATAGGACAGCTAATTTTATTTTACTTCCTTCTTTTTTGGTTTTATAAAAAGAAATAAGAAAAATGGATGACACCTTCAGGAAAAGGCTCTTATTGCTACACAAATAAAGGCCTTTTTTCTATGAGGCGTACTCCTCTATAATTCCCATCAGGGTATTGGCGTCTTGTTCCCCGCTTTGTCGCCAGACCATCTCGCCTGCTTTGTAAATCATCAGGGTAGGGAGTGTACTTACACGGAGGGCCTGTGCCAAGTCCTTGTTTTTGTCTGCGTCTATTTTGATTACTTTTCCTTTGTCTCCAAGGGCAGCTGCCACATCTCTGAGCACCTCGTGCATGGCTTGTGAAGGCTCGTCCCATTCGGTGTAGAAATCTATCAGAACAGGTACTTGTAAATCAATTAATTCGCCAAATTTTGACATCACATTGAATTAAATATATATTCAAATGTAGTAAAAAAACCTAAATGACAACTTATGTAGCCTTTTTAAGGGTAATTACAGTAATTTCTGGCCAGATCCCTACCCTTCCCGGGTAACCTAAAAATCCAAAGCCACGGTTTACATTAATGTATTGCCCCATAGATTCATAAATACCCGCCCAGTAGGTATAGCGCCATTTAACAGGGCTCCATTTAATCCAACCTGGAATTTCTATACCAAACTGCATGCCGTGGGTATGGCCACTTAAGGTGAGGTGAAAATGCTGTGGATGGTCTTTTACTTGAAATTCCCAATGAGAGGGGTCATGAGATAGTAAGATTTTAAAATCTTCGGGCCCTACGCCAGAGATGGCTTTATTTAAATCGCCTGCTTTTTTAAAACCCCCTTGCCCCCAATTCTCTACTCCAACCAGGGCCAACCTTTGGCCATCTTTTTCTAGATAACGATGCTCGTTTAAAATGAGATCAAAACCCATTTCTTTTTGGATGGATTTTAGTCTATTTAAATTAGCTTCTTTTTCTGCCTCAGAGTTCCAGGCTACATAGTCTCCATAGTCGTGATTTCCCAGTACTGAAAATTTACCATCTGCTGCCTGTAAGGAACCAAACATCTCCTTCCAAGGCTCCATTTCACTGGCTTTATTATTCACCATGTCGCCAGTAAAAAATATGGCATCTGAAGCCTGCTGGTTAATGAGATCTATGCCGTATTGTATTTTTGTAGCATTGTCAAAGCTACCAGAGTGAATGTCTGAAATCTGGGTAATTTTATAGCCGTCAAAAGCCTCTGGCAAATCCTCAAAACTAAGCTCGTATTTTAAAACTTTATAGCGGTATTTTCCCTGAAACATCCCATACAAAAGAGCACCAAAAGGCAGCGCAGCTAGTCCTAAAGCCAGGGCACTGATAAATTTTCTACGAGAGGGAAGTGCTGCGGTCTGCTCTGGGTTTATTAGTTTCATAATTGCGGCCCACAACAGCCTAAAAACGTCTTCAAATAACAAGAAAAAAACCACTCCCAAACTAAAGAGAAACCAACTTCCCACAAATCCCATGGCATAGGATTTATAGATATTCATATCTCTAAATTCTGAAGAGACAAGGGTAAATTGAAAGATAAAGAAACCCAATACAAGAATGGCAGAAGCCATGTACATCTGGGCAAACAATGGATTTCTAAAAGAGGTTTTAAAGGCTTGAAAACAATACCAGGCCAAGCCCATATATAGGGCTGCAAACACCAACCAACGCATAAGTGATTTTTCACAAAGATATTAAATCTTAGACGGACGAATGCTGCGGGAGAGCTTCATTTTACATCTTATCTTGCGGTGGGTCACTCAGCACACGGAGAAGGCTTTCCAACTGGCTCTGTTGGCTCACAAAACGCTTGGTGTCTGAAAGCATGGCTGGGCTATTCATACTTACCTTTGGAGCCGTGGATAAAAAGGGCACTGCCCCTACTGCAGAGAGATGTAGGGCTTTAAATCCCTCGGACTTGAATGTATGGGCATTGGCTGCATTTACACCACTTCCTGGCATGATCTCTACACCGCTATCCATAGCCAACAATTTCTTTAACAAAGGGAGGCCTTCTGCCGCAGTGGGAGCGGCTCCTGAACTTAACAAAGTATGTACGCCCATAGCAGACAAAGCCTCCAGAGTTTGCTGCGGTTGTTGCACCCAATCAAAGGCCCTGTGAAAGCTAAAGCAACCGGGCCCAGCAGCAGCTACCAACTCCTGAGTTCTTTCTATGTCTAGGCTTAAATCTGAATGCAACACTCCAGACACTACCCCCTCAAAACCGAGACCGACACAATGAGAAACATCGGCCAGCATGGCCTTAAACTCCTCTGAACTGTAGGTAAAATCTCCCTCTCTGGGCCTAATAAGCACCCGAGTTGGGGTGTAGATCTCTTCCAAATATGTTTCCAAAAGACCTCTCGAAGGGGTAAGCCCACCCAAAGGGAGCCCCACACAAAATTCTATCCTATGCACTCCAGCTGCTTGAGCTGCCTGGGCAGACGCTATGGAGTTACAGCAAGCTTCTACAATCATATTACACAAATATAAGGGAAAGGTTTCCATTTAAATCTGTATTTTTATGCTTCTAAGATTTTCAGATGAGATACCTCTTTATTGCTTTGGGCTGCGCGGCTATCATAGGCCTTATAAAATACTGGATCCCCATGATAGACGCCATAATATCTTTTCTTGAAAAGGCATGGAAAAAAATGACTCACCAAAAAAAGTAAACCTCTATGCAACGCAGAAAATTTTTAAAAAATGTAGGGCTAGGAGCCACCGCTGTAGCTGCTACTCCTGTGATGGCTAAAGACCATCCGAGCGATTTGAATAGCTCAAAAAATAAATGGGTTAAGCCACAGATCAAGCCCCTTACTATTTGTACTTGGAACTTTCACAGGGCTACAGCCAAAGCATGGGAAGTACTACAGGCAGGAGGCAAAGCGCTTGACGCAGTGGAACAGGGTGTGATGATAGAAGAAGCAGACCTGAGCAATCAAACTGTTGGCAGGGGAGGCCGGCCAGATCGGGATGGTTTTGTGACCCTAGACGCCTGTATTATGGACCCCAAAGGAAACTGTGGTGCGGTGGTCTATTTGAAAAATATTGGCCACCCCATTCAGGTAGCCAGAAAGGTCATGGAAGAGACCCCTCACGTCATGCTAGCCGGAGAGGGTGCAGAGCAATTTGCCTATGAAATGGGCTTTAAAAAAGAAAACCTCCTTACCCCTCAATCCAAAGCAGAATGGGAAGCCTGGAAGGTGACCTCTCAATACAAACCCATTATTAATATTGAAAATCACGACACTATTGGCATGTTGGCCATAGACCAATTTGGAGATATTTCTGGAGCCTGCACCACCTCTGGTATGGCTTATAAAATGGCCGGACGCGTGGGAGACTCTCCACTAATTGGGGCTGGACTCTTTGTAGACAATGAAATAGGAGGCGCTACTGCTACAGGCGTGGGAGAAGAAGTGGTAAAAACCGTGGGTAGCTTTTTGATAGTAGAACTTATGAGACAAGGAAAAAGCCCTCAAGAAGCCTGTGAGGAAGCCGTAATGCGTATTGTGAAAAAAAATCGGGAATACGCCAATTTTCAAGTGGGTTTCATAGCCTTAAACAAAGCAGGAGAAACAGGAGCCTACTGCATTCACCCGGGGTTCTCTTACAGCTACTACGATCAGAGTGGCCAAGAAAATAGACCGGCTGCTTCTTATACCGAATAACAAATACTACAGCCTATGGCTGTCAAAATCTAATATACCTAATGTCCAAAAAAAGACTTTTTCTCTTAGACGCCTACGCCTTAATATTTAGAGGCTATTACGCCCTTATCAAAAATCCAAGAATAAACTCCAAAGGGGAAGATACCTCTGCCATTATGGGCTTTATGAATTCCCTTTTTGACGTCATAAAAAGAGAAAAACCAGACCACCTAGCCGTTTGTTTTGACAAAGGGGGGAGCACGGAGCGCACCGAAATTTTTCCAGAGTACAAGGCCAACCGAGCAGAAACTCCAGACGCTATTAGACTTGCGGTTCCCTATATACAAGAGATTTTGAAGGCCATGCACATTCCTGTAGTCATTCAGGAAGGCATGGAGGCAGACGACATTATTGGCACCCTGGCCAAGCAAGCAGAAAAACAAGATTATCAAGTTTTTATGGTAACTCCCGACAAAGATTTTGGACAGCTGGTTTCTGAAAATATTTTCATGTACCGCCCTGCCAGGATGGGCAATGGCATAGAGATATGGGGCATACCCGAAATTCAAAAAAGATTTGGCGTAGAAAGACCAGAGCAGGTGATAGATTATTTGGGTATGATGGGAGACGCCAGTGACAACATTCCGGGACTACCTGGTGTGGGAGAAAAAACAGCTAAAAAGTTCTTGGCAGAATTTGGCAGCATGGAAAATTTATTGGCCAACACCCACCTGCTCAAAGGAAAAATGAAGGAGAAGGTGTCTGAAAATGCCGCCTTAGGTTTGTTGTCCAAACAATTAGCCACCATTAATATTCACTGTGATGTGACATTTAATGAGACCGCCTACGAACTCTCTACCCCGGACAGTGAAAAGGTGCAAGCCATCTTTGAAACACTTGAATTTAGAAGGCTCACAGAGCAATTTTTAAAAATATTTTTCGGTCCTAAAGAGCCGCAAACCCCTGCAGAGCGCCCTCAGGAAGCGGCAGCCAATGCTTCTGATGATAAAAAAGCCAATACCCCCACCGCTGGTAGCGGACAATTTGGTTTGTTTGACACAGATGCCAATGGCGAAGCAGGCGGCACTATTTTTTCCAGCAGACAAAACATCAGTACGGTAAGCCACCATTATCAGTTGGTTACCCCAGGACTTGGAATGAGCCTGTTTATTGAAAAGCTCCTGCAACAAAATTCCGTTTGCTTTGACACTGAAACCACGAGCTTAGACCCTCTGGAGGCTCATTTAGTTGGGATAGCCTTTAGCTGGGAAGCCCATAAAGGGTATTATATCTCCATTCCTGAAGACCGGGACCAAGCAAATAAAATACTAGCAGATCTAAAGCCATTCTTTGAAAACAAAACCATTGAAAAAATAGGGCAAAATCTAAAATATGACCTCAAGGTACTAAGCCAATATGAGATTGAAATTCTAGGTCCGATTTTTGACACCATGCTGGCGCATTATCTCATAAACCCAGACATGAGACACAATATGCAGGTACTTTCAGAGACCTATCTCAATTATACACCCATACCTATTGAACAGCTCATTGGAAAAGGGAAAAGTAAAATTAGCATGCGTGAGGTACCCTTAGAACAACAAACAGAGTACGCTGCAGAAGACGCAGACATAACTTTTCAGCTGGCCCAACAGTTTAGACCAGAGCTACAGGCTGCCGGGAATGAAAGCTTGTTCCTAGACATAGAAATCCCATTAGTTCGTGTATTGGCTGCCATGGAGCTGGAGGGCATTCAATTGGACGTTCCTTTTTTAGAAAGTCTACAAGCAGCCTTAGAAAGCGATATAGACCAATTGGAACAGCGCATATACCATGCTGCAGGGGAGTCTTTTAATATTGCTTCCCCCAAACAATTGGGCGACATTTTATTTGGCAAACTCAAGCTGGTAGAAAAACCTAAAAAAACCAAAACAGGTCAGTATTCCACAGCAGAAGACGTGCTCTCCTATTTGGCTAAAGAACATCCTATTATTAGTGATGTTCTTGAGTACCGCGGGCTAAGTAAACTCAAAAGCACTTATGTAGACGCCTTACCGCTGCAGGTATCTAAAAAAACGGGGCGGGTGCATACAGATTATATGCAGACCGTTGCAGCCACAGGAAGACTGAGCAGCAACAATCCCAACTTACAAAATATCCCTATTAGAACGGAGCGGGGCAGGCAGGTGAGAAAGGCCTTTGTTCCAAAAGACCAAGATCATGTTTTACTCGCGGCAGATTACTCTCAAATAGAACTTAGAATAATTGCAGCCCTAAGTGAAGAAGACCATATGATTGCAGCCTTTAAGGAAGGAGCAGACATTCATGCTACTACCGCTGCTACCGTTTTTGGAGTGCCCCTGGAAGCCGTTACTCGGGAGCAAAGAAGCCATGCCAAGACGGTTAATTTTGGAATTATATACGGTGTTTCTGCCTTTGGGCTAAGTAATCAAACAGATCTAAGCCGGGCAGAAGCCAAAGAACTCATAGACACCTATTACGAAAGTTATCCAAAGCTCAAGGCCTATATGAACCAGCAGGTAAATATCGCCAGAGAACAGGGCTTTGTAGAGACTGTTTTGGGACGCAGACGCTACCTCAAAGACATCAATGCCAACAATGCTATTGTTAGAGGCGCTGCAGAGAGAAATGCTGTAAACGCTCCCATCCAGGGGTCTGCTGCAGACATTATTAAGCTGGCCATGATAGAAATTCACAAGCAAATGAAACAGGCAAATATGCGCTCTAAAATGCTCTTGCAGGTGCATGATGAACTGGTCTTTGACGCCTACAAACCAGAATTAGATGCCTTGAAAAGTTTGGTGCGTACCGCTATGGAAAACGCCTATAAACTCTCCGTTCCTCTGTCTGTAGACATGGGAGTAGGAGCGCACTGGTTAGAAGCCCATTAGACAGAACAAAAGCAAATTTAAATAGGGGGTTAAGCCCTCTAAGTAGCACATGCCTTTGTGATTTCTATCTGGCAAACCTATAGGTGGCCTTGATTAAAAAAGTGTTGTCTAATTGTTGTCCTAAAATTTGATCTCTCAGACTATAGCCCAGTCTATCCAATGGATTGGCAGCACCGGTAGCACCCTGTGCCCAGACTAAAAACAACTCAGACCCCGGAATATATTCCCACCGCACCACTAAATTAGATCGGAATTGAACAAAGGAGAAATCGGGATCTGAAAAAGAAAAATCCGTCTGGCCATTGGAGGCTAGATCTACAGAATAACGATTGCCCTCTTTTTGAATCTGATCCTCTGCAAACCAGGCTACCCTATTGTTTAATTTTTCTGCGGTAGCGTCTGTTACATAATTGTACCGATCAAAAATACCATTGGCTATAAAAGGCTGGCCGTAGTATTGCAGGGTGAGGTTGGGATTAATGGTATAGTTTAAACGCAAAGAGGCCACAAAAGAGGTTTGATCTATAGCTGCAGTAATATAATAAGGCGTCTGCCCTACCTTAGCCTGAGTCACATATTGGGTTCGCGCCGGATTGAGTTCATACTCCAAGTCTAATGACATGCTAAAGGCGTCTGTAGGTACGTACCTAAATCCAAATTCATAGCGGTCTAAGGAGAAATTGTCCTCTGCCGCCTGACTCTTCACATAGCCCATACGGGCAGAAAACTTTTTCCTGTCGTCAGAACCAACAAAGGCAAATAAAAAGTTCTCCTCTGAGAAACGCCATCTAGGGCCTCCCCTGAGATAGGCATTAATGAAAATTCTGGGTTTATGGGTGAGGCCCACATCAAAATTCCAGTTGTTGGTAAAGTTCACCCCGGTCCTAAAGTCGTATTGAATACGGTTCCAATTCCCTTGAAAATCATAGGTGCTGCTTTGACTAAATCTGAGTTCTGCACTTCTGTACCAGGAGGTAGGCTTCTGAAAATCTGCTCTTAGATTTGCGAATTGCCTAATAAGATCCGTTTCCCTAAGAAAGCCAACGTCATTGAGTTCCAACTCAGGAGAGCGCCAATTCCCGCCCATACTGTATTGCCAAACACCAGCACCTTTTCCGTACACCAACTTCCCTCCCGTTCCGGTAAGTGCAGTTTTGTTGGGGTCTACAGACACATGAGTAGCGTCTGAACGCTGGAAGAGGCGAGTAATGCTTTGCTGGGTGGCAAGAATAGCCTCTGGACTTCCTTCTACCCTACTCCCAATCACATTCCCTTCAATATAATAGGTGCGGTCTTTCCATTGATGCAAAAAATCAATCCCACCGGAATAGGCTGCCGTATGAAGGGAACTAGCCAATGCCTCTTTTTTTCTGTGGGTAGCCGTAAACATACCCCCTAAAAAGGACATTCTGTTATTAAAGTCTTTCTGGGCCCTTGCCACCATATAATTGGTCATTGGCTCCACTAGGGTTTCACTCAGATTACCATCTTGGTTTATTTGGGCATTCATGCCGCTGGTTACAGACTCGAGCAAGCCCAGTGACCAGCCGTTTTTAGTTTTACCAGAAAATTTAGCCGCCCCTAAAATAGTAGTGTTTGTAGGCTTGTCTATGTAGGCGCCCTCGGGCGCCGATGCTCCTATCTGCGGACTCCGACCAATCCTTCTAGAGTAAAACAAATTGTCATTTCCGTTGGCAAATCTAAAGTCAAAAATATTCTTATTCTCCACAAAAAATGGGCGCTGCTCCCTAAAGAAAATCTGGAAACCATCTAAGGCAATAGCTCCCGGGTCTGCCTCTACCTGACCAAAATCTGGGTTCACTGTAAGGTCTAGGGTCAGGTCATTGGTAATTCCTATTTTAGCATCTAATCCCACATTGAGTTGGGAGTCTCTACCATCTTTAAAAGGGTTTCCAGGACTGGCTGGGTAGGTGTCGTACTGACCCACCGTAAAGGGCTGTATTTCTAGTTGTCTTTGAGGGGCAATATCTATGAGTCCTCTAAGCGTTCCAAATTCACTAACCATACCAGGTGCGTTTTGTGGAATTCTATCCCAAGCAGAACGTTCCTGTTCCCGGAACAACATCCTGGAGAGTTGCAAACCCCAAAACTGTTCCTTGGCGTTACCGAACTTTAACTGAGTAAAGGGTATTTTCATTTCTGCTGTCCAGCCTTGTTGGTCTATATGAGTAGCTACGTACCATATGGGGTTCCAGGAGTCGTCCCAGTTACCGCCATTTTCTGACACAAACTCATCTCCTTTTACTCCAGCAGCAGTTACAGAAAAAGCAAAGGCAGTTCGCTTGTCTAAATAGCTGTCCAAAATAAAGGCTATACGATCTCCTTGGAAACCATCTCTTCTGGAAAGTCTTTTTTCAATTAAATGGGGCTGGGTGTCAAAACAACGCACCGCCACATAAAGAAACTTATTGTCGTAAGCAATTTTGAATTGGGTCTGTTGTGCAGGTGGGGTGTTTTCATCTGGCATTTGCTCAATAAAATCTCCAGCCCATGGCACGATGTCCCATAAAGACTCTTGAATGAGACCGTCTATATCTGGCGCTTTACCTTTGGGCAGACGTTGTGTGGTGTAGGTTTTATTGTCAAATTTAGTAGTGGGACCTGGCATGGAGTTGGTCTCGAGTTGCTGGGCTGCTATGAGAAGAGAAAAAAGGGAAAAGAAAGCAAATAAGATAGGTCTCATAGATAGAAGCTTAACATGAAGCGCTAAAAATAAGGTGCTATTTTCAAACCCAGGGTGGCTTGCTAAATTTTAACAAATCATTGGGAAATAAAAAAATGAACTTTTTAATAAAATAATCAAAAAAGAGCATTTGGAATTCAACTAATTAGTTGTACATTTGCAGCCCGATTATCGGGAAAATAGTGTTTAATCAATAAAAATAAGACTGTGGACACATTAAGTTACAAGACTGTTTCTGCCAACAAGGCAACAGTTAACAAACAGTGGGTACTGGTAGATGCAGAAGGACAAACTTTAGGCCGTTTGGCTTCTAAGGTTGCTATTATGCTAAGAGGTAAAAACAAACCTAATTATACTCCTCACGTAGATTGTGGAGATAACGTAATAGTTATTAATGCAGAGAAAATTACCATGACTGGTAACAAAATGCAGACCAAAACTTACATTAGACACACTGGGTATCCTGGAGGTCAGCGTTCTTTAACAGCGGCAGAATTGATTGTAAAAAAACCAATAGGTCTTGTAGAGAAAGCAGTGAAAGGGATGTTGCCTAAAAATAAATTAGGAGCAGATCTTTTTAGAAATCTAAAAGTATATGAAGGTGCCTCTCACAACCAAGAAGCGCAAAAACCTGTAG
This sequence comes from Flavobacteriaceae bacterium LSUCC0859, assembly GCA_022239325.1. GTDB lineage: Bacteria > Bacteroidota > Bacteroidia > Flavobacteriales > Flavobacteriaceae > MAG-120531. The sequence goes on from JAKOGP010000001.1 coordinate 535,386, forward strand.
CAATTAACTTAGAATCATTTAAGTAATGGAAGTAATTCACAAAATCGGAAGAAGAAAAACAGCAGTAGCTCGTGTATACCTTACACCTGGTAATGGTTCAGTAACCATTAACAAAAGAGATCTAGCGAACTATTTCCCTACAGCTACCTTGCAATATAAAGTACAGCAGCCTTTTGCCCTTACAGGAACAGAAGGCGCTTATGACGTAAAAGTGAATGTTTATGGCGGTGGTATCACTGGGCAAGCAGAAGCTGTACGTCTAGCAATATCTAGAGCTTTATGCGACATAGATGCAGAGAACAGAAGCACTCTTAAACCTGAAGGATTACTCACAAGAGATCCAAGAATGGTAGAGCGTAAGAAATTCGGACAGAAGAAAGCCCGTAAGAAATTCCAGTTCTCTAAACGTTAATCGTTTACAAAAAATTAAGGCCTTGTTCGCAAGGCCTTTATACGTTCTTAAAAGCAAGCTCCCATCTCAGGGAGCCCTTTATTATAAACATGTTGTTATCTGGAACATCCAGAAACTAGTTTAGCATCTAAATGTAGCGCAAGCTGCATTGCTAATCCAACAGAAAGTAAACTAAGTAAAAAATGGCAAACAAGATTGAAGTAAAAGACCTATTAGAGGCAGGGGTGCATTTTGGTCACCTTACAAGAAAGTGGAACCCAAGCATGGCTCCTTACATCTACATGGAGCGTAATGGTATTCACGTAATTAACCTTTACAAAACAGCTGCTAAGTTAGAAGAAGCTAACGAAGCATTAAAAAAGATTGCTGCTTCTGGCAGAAAAATTCTTTTTGTAGCTACCAAAAAACAAGCCAAAGATATTGTTGCAGAAAAAGCAGCAAAAGTAAACATGCCTTACATCACTGAAAGATGGCCAGGGGGTATGCTAACAAACTTTGTGACCATTAGAAAAGCGGTTAAAAAAATGGCTACTATAGACCGCATGAAGAAAGACGGTACCTTTTTAACTCTTTCTAAAAAAGAGCGTCTACAGGTAGACCGTTTAAGAGCTAAACTAGAAAAAAACTTAGGGTCTATCTCAGACATGACTCGCCTTCCTGGTGCTTTGTTTATTGTAGATACTATGAGAGAGCACATTGCGGTGAAAGAAGCTTTAAAGCTTAACATCCCAATATTTGCTATGGTAGACACCAACTCAGATCCAAAGCCTATAGATTTCGTAATTCCTTCTAATGACGACGCCTCTAAGTCTATTGAAGCTATTTTGGCTCATGTAACCGACGCCGTTGCAGAAGGTTTAACAGAGAGAAAATCTGAAAAAACTGCAGAGAAAGAAGGAGCTTCAGAAGCTACTGCTCCTGCAAAAGAAGCCGCAACAGCTAAGGAAGCTACCCCTGCTAAAGAGAAGGCTGCCCCTGCTAAGGAAGCTACTCCTGCTAAGGAGGAGGCTGCTACCAAAGAGGCCGCTCCTGCTACTGAAGATTTAAACAGTAAAACTGTTGCTGAATTAAAAGAAATGGCTACTGCAAAAGGCATTGAAGGATTGTCTTCAATGAAAAAAGCAGATTTAATAGCTGCATTAAGTTAATCCAAAGAAAATAAAAAGAATCATGGCAAATATTACTGCTGCAGAAGTAAACAAATTAAGACAAACTACCGGTGCCGGTATGATGGACTGTAAAAAAGCCTTAGTAGAAGCTGAGGGTAACTTTGACACAGCTATAGAAATTTTAAGAAAAAAGGGTCAAAAAGTAGCGGCTAACAGAGCAGACAGAGAGTCTACTGAAGGTGCAGCTATTGCGGTTCTAAATGCAGACAATACTACTGGTGTAGCGGTGTCTTTAAACTGCGAAACAGACTTTGTTGCTAAGAATGACTCTTTCGTAGCCTTGGCTACTGAATTGGCCTCTTTAGCACTTAACTTTGACAGTAAAGAAGCATTTTTGGCTGCAGACTTTAAAGGAATGACAGTTCAAGAAAAATTGACAGAGCAGACAGGAGTGATTGGTGAAAAAATTGAAATAGGTGGCTTTGAAAAATTAAGCGCACCATTCGTAGGAAGCTATATTCACGCTGGAAACAAAATTGCTACATTAGTAGGTCTTTCTGCTGCAGTTTCTGGAGCAGACGTAATTGCAAAGGATGTAGCTATGCAGGCTGCTGCTATGAACCCTGTCGCTTTAAATGAAGACGGTGTAGACCAATCAATTATAGATAAAGAAGTGGAAATTGCCAAAGACCAACTGCGTCAGGAAGGCAAGCCAGAAGCTATGTTAGACAACATTGCTAAAGGTAAAATCAAAAGATTTATGAAAGATAATACTTTGGTAAACCAAGACTTTATTAAAGATTCTAAAATGAGTGTTGCCCAGTATGTAAAAACTGGAGATGCTTCTTTAGAAGTAGTTTCTTTTGCAAGAGTTGCATTGGGATAAACTTCGATACATAACTTTTAAAAACCCGCGTTCTAAGAACGCGGGTTTTTTTTTGAAGGGATGTCTCTATACCCTTCATGCCTAAATAAATTTGATTATTTTTGTCACACTAAGCCCTTACACATGCCATACAAAAGAATATTACTCAAATTAAGTGGAGAAGCCCTAATGGGTGACAAACAATACGGAATAGACCCTGAGCGTATTGCAGACTACGCCAATGAGATTAAAACTGTGGTAGACAAGGGCATAGAAGTTGCTATTGTTATCGGAGGCGGTAATATCTTTAGAGGGGTTGCAGGTGCTAGCAAAGGAATGGACAGGGTGCAAGGAGACCATATGGGTATGCTGGCAACCGTTATTAATGGGCTGGCCCTACAAGGAGCCCTAGAAGAAAAAAATATCCAAACACGCCTACAGTCTGCCATTCAAATAAATGAGGTAGCAGAGCCCTTTATTAGAAGGCGCGCCATGAGACACCTAGAGAAAGGTAGGGTTGTTATTTTTGGTGGTGGCACTGGTAATCCATACTTTACTACAGACTCTGCAGCAGTACTTAGAGCCATAGAAATAGAAGCAGACGTTATCCTAAAGGGAACTCGTGTAGACGGCATTTACAGTTCAGACCCTGAAAAAGATGAATCTGCCACAAAATTTGAGAGTATTTCTTTTAAAGAAGTACTGTCTAAAGGTCTTAAAGTAATGGACACCACTGCTTTTACACTGAGCCAAGAAAACAAATTGCCCATCGTGGTTTTTGATATGAATAAAAAAGGCAACCTACTTAAAATTGTCTCCGGAGAGGCCATTGGAACGGTTGTGAACTTATAGAAGAAATTTTGAGCTATGAATGAAGAATTAGATTTTGTTTTAGACAGCGCCAAAGAGCTTATGAATAAGGCCATGGCACATTTAGAAAAATCATTTGCCAAAATTAGAGCTGGCAAGGCAAGCCCTATCATGCTCTCTACCGTGATGGTAGACTATTACGGCTCTCCAACTCCGCTTTCTCAGGTGGCCAATGTGAATACCACAGACGCAAGAACCCTCTCTATACAACCCTGGGAAAAGAATATGCTTCAAGAAATTGAGCGTGCCATCATTAACTCTAATTTAGGGTTCAATCCCATGAACAATGGAGACCTCATTATTATTAACGTTCCGCCTTTGACTGAAGAGAGAAGAAGAGATCTTGTAAAACAAGCTAAAGCAGAAGCAGAAGACGCTAAGATTGGGGTAAGAAATGCCAGACAAGAAGCCAACAAAGACATTAAAGCCCTAGACCTGCCTGAAGACACAGCCAAAGATGGAGAAGCATCTGTACAAAACCTAACCAACTCTTACAGTAAAAAAATAGACGAGTTGTTAGCGGTTAAAGAGGCAGAAATCATGAAGGTATAACCTACAGACAAACAGCCTCATGAGCATAAAAGGGACCCGAAACTTTTGGGGCATTACAGCTAGAGTTATCTTGAGAAATAGGATACTCATACTCTGCGGGATTGCTCTATTTACTTTTTTTATGTCCATGCAATGGAAAAACATGCGTTTTTCCAATACAGAAGCGAATTTACTACCAGATGATCACCCTGTAAACCTAGCCTATAACCGATTTGTAGCACAGTTTGGCGAGGAGGGTAACATTATTGCTATTGCCGTAAAAGACTCTTCCCTATTTGAGCTTCAAAATTTTAGGAAATGGAATAAACTAAGCAAACAATTGGCTGCTTTTCCAGAAGTGTCTATGGTGCTTTCTACGGATAATTTAAAACTCTTAGAAAAATCCAAGACATCCGATGCATTTGTCATGCTGCCATTTTTAAGCCCCAAAACCAATACACAACAAGGTTTAAATGAGGCGCTTGAGCAACTTTTCCATGAGGAACCCTTTTATGACCAACTGCTTTTTAATAAGGAGACTGGTACTCTAAGAACCCTGGTGTATTTAGACAAGGACCTGCTAAACACCTCTGTTAGAAAAGACTTTATACTAAAGGATCTAGAAGGACTCATTGCCACCTTTGAGGCTGAGACAGACATTCAGACTCATGTTTCCGGCATGCCGTTTATTAGAACCAAAAATTCTCAAAGCATTATAGATGAGATTGGCTTATTTATTCTTGGCGCCTTGGGAGTTACCTCCCTTATTTTCTTTTTCTTTTTCAGAAGCATAAGAGCTACTTTAATTTCCATGGGAGTGGTTATTATTGGGGTCATGTGGTCTTTTGGTGTTCTAGGGCTTTTAGAATATGAAATTACAGTGCTCACTGCACTTATTCCCCCGCTAATAATCGTTATAGGTATTCCAAACTGTATTTTTTTAATTAACAAATACCAACAAGAAGCTCAAAAACACGGCAACAAGGCTTTATCTCTCCAAAGGGTGATTTCTAAAATAGGAAATGCCACCCTAATGACCAATATCACCACTGCCTCTGGCTTTGCTACTTTTATTATTACTGAAAGTAGTCTCTTAAAGGAATTTGGTGTAGTGGCCTCCATTAATATTATTGGAATATTTATTTTGTCGCTGCTTGTCATACCCATTGTGTATTCCTTTATGCCCATGCCCAATGACAAGCATCTTAGACATCTCAATAAAAAATGGGTAGATCGTTTTGTAGCCGGTATGGAAGGGATTGTAAAAGAAAAAAGAATTGGAGTTTATATAGTTTCTGTACTCTTACTAGCCCTAAGCATTATTGGTATTTATCAAATTAAAACCTCTGGAAGTCCTATAGAAGACATGCCCAAAGACAAGACCTTCTATAAAGACATTCGCTTTTTTGAGCAAGAGTTCCATGCAGTCATGCCCATTGAAATTTTGATAGACACCAAAAGGCCTAATGGGGTCTTAAAAGCTTCTTCCTTAAAGCAGCTAGACGCACTGAGCAAATACATAGAGGAAACACCTGAGTTGTCCAAGCCTATCTCCGTGGTGAATTTGGTTAAATATTCTAAACAGGCCTACTACAACAAACTGCCTAAGTACTATCAGCTACCTACCAATCAGGAGCGTAGTTTTATTTTGACTACCGCCCAAAACTCTACAAGCAACAACAATTTACTTGAAAATTTTACTGATAGTACCGGGCAAATTGCTAGAATTTCTACTGCCATAAAAGATGTAAAAACAGATCAGATGGAGGCTATAGAAGCCAATCTTTTGAGTGAAATAAACAAACTTTTTCCCAGCGATAGGTACGAGGTACTACTCACTGGAAAGGCCTTGTTATTTTTAAAAGGCACCAAGTACCTCATAAAAAATCTGATTATGTCTTTGGCATTGGCTATTTTTTTAATTGCCCTGTTCATGGCCTATCTCTTTAGGTCTTTTAGAATGATTCTTATTTCTTTAATTCCAAACCTGCTCCCTCTTTTAGTCACAGCAGGTCTTATGGGCTTTTTAGGGGTTCCCATTAAACCTTCTACCATCTTAGTGTTTAGTATTGCTTTTGGAATATCTGTAGACGACACCATACACTTTTTAGCCAAGTACAGGCAAGAGCTTATGGCCAACAAATGGCGTATTAAACCCTCTGTATATGCCGCACTGAAAGAAACAGGGGTAAGTATGTTTTACACCTCTATTGTGTTGTTTTTTGGCTTCTCTGTCTTTACCCTTTCCAGTTTTGGAGGAACTATTGCCTTAGGGGGACTGGTTTCTGCCACCCTACTTTTTGCCATGCTATCTAATCTCATATTGCTTCCCTCCCTGCTGCTATCTTTAGAAAAAAGCATAGCCAATAAAAAAACATTAAAAAAGCCACATATAGATATTTTACCAAAAGAAAGTGAAACTTAAGTGTTTAAACTATCTTTGTTTTTTAACTGAATTGGAATAAAAAAACATGACTACACCCAGAATTAAAACTGTTTTAAATGATACAAACCCACTAACAGAAGTCACTGTAAAAGGATGGGTAAGAAGTTTTAGAAGCAATCGTTTTATTGCTCTTAATGACGGATCTTGTTTAGAAAACCTCCAATGTGTGATAGATTTTGAATCTTTTGAGGAGGGATTACTTAAAAAAATCAGTACTGGTGCTGCACTGGAAGTATCTGGAACTCTGCAAGAGAGCCAAGGAAAAGGACAGAGGGTAGAGGTCCAAGCCAAAGAGGTCATTGTATTAGGAGAAGCAGACCCAGAAACATACCCCATACAACCCAAAAAACACTCTCTTGAATTTTTACGTGCCAATGCACATCTGAGAGTGAGAACAAATACCTTTAGTGCTGTTATGAGATTGAGATCTGCCTTGTCTTTTGCAGTGCACCAATACTTTAGAAAGGAAGGTTTTAATTATGTACATACACCTATCATAACGGGTTCAGACGCAGAGGGAGCTGGCGAAATGTTTAGAGTCTCTACTCTAGATCCAAAAGCACCACCACTCACTGCCTCGGGAACTGTAGACCACAGTGAAGATTTTTTTGGTAAGGAAACCAATCTCACCGTTTCTGGACAATTAGAAGCAGAAACCTACGCCATGGCGCTGGGAAAAGTATATACCTTTGGGCCTACTTTTAGAGCAGAAAATTCGAATACATCTAGACATTTAGCAGAGTTTTGGATGATAGAACCCGAAATGGCTTTTTATGACCTAGACGCCAATATGGATGTAGCAGAAGACTTCATAAAAAACGTTTTAAGCTATGTTTTAGAACATTGTGAGGAAGACCTTTTATTTCTAGAAAAACGCTTGTTAGATGAGGAAAAACAAAAACCTCAAAACCAGCGAAGTGAAATGCCTCTTATAGAAAAGCTTCGTTTTGTAGTAGATCAAAATTTTGTGAGACTCAGCTACACAGAAGCCATAGAAATTTTACAAAACAGCACCCCAAATAAAAAGAAAAAATTTAAATATCCTATTACTGGATGGGGTGCAGATTTACAGTCTGAACACGAGAGATATTTGGTAGAGCAACACTTTAAATGCCCAGTTATTTTATTTGACTACCCTGCAGACATAAAAGCTTTTTATATGCGCCTTAACGAAGACAAAAAAACCGTAAGGGCTATGGATATACTGTTTCCAGGTATTGGTGAAATAGTTGGAGGCTCACAGAGAGAAGAGCGGTTAGATGTTTTAGAGGCTAGAATGCAAGCCATGGGAGTAGACGAAAAGGAACTTTGGTGGTATAAAGATCTCAGAAAATACGGTTCTGCTGTTCATTCAGGATTTGGACTAGGATTTGAAAGACTGGTGCTGTTTGCTAGTGGTATGGGTAACATTAGGGACGTCATCCCTTTCCCTAGAACACCACAGAACGCGGAATTTTAATTTTTTAAACTAAAATACTTTCTGTAATTTAAGGTATTGAATAGTCCTAACTATAATGCTAAAACAATATCTTCAATTTAAACTTTCTCAAAAGCTATCTCCACAACAGATTCAGCTTATGAAGCTCATTCAATTGCCTACCCAGGCATTTGAACAACGCCTTCGTCAGGAATTAGAAGACAATCCTGCATTAGAAACTGGCAAAGAGATGTTAGACGGTGCTGAAGACGCCTATGAAGACCAGTATGAGGACGAGTACAAGGAAGACACGGAACACATAGACACAGAAGACATAAATATTGACGAATACCTCAGTGACGACGAAATTCCCGACTACAGAACCCAAACTAATAATTACTCAGAGGACAGCGACGACAAAACCATTCCCTATGCTGCTGGCACCTCCTTTTATCAGCACTTATTAGCCCAGTTACAACAGCAATTTATATCCGAAGACCACTGGGGGATTGCAGAATTTCTCATAGGAAGCATAGATGAGACTGGGTATATTAGAAGACCATTAGAAGACCTGGTAGACGACCTTGCTTTTACAGAAAACATCACAACTTCCCTACAAGAACTCAAAACCATACTTAAAGACATACAGCAGTTAGACCCTCCAGGTGTGGGAGCTACCAGTTTAGAGGAGTGTTTATTACTCCAATTAGAAAGAAAAGAGCCAAGCCCACCTGTGAAACACGCCATAGAACTGCTTTCAAAATCTTTTGACGCCTTTTCTAAAAAACATTACAGCAAACTCATCGCAAAGCATGGGCTATCTGAAAATGAGCTAAAAGAAGCCATAGGAGTGATAGAAAAATTAAACCCAAAACCGGGAAGTGCCTTTTCAGATGGCAGTAAAATAATATCTCATATTGTTCCAGACTTCCAGCTAAAAATAGTAGACGGTGAATTGGAGCTACAGCTCAACGGTCGTAACGCACCAGAGCTTCATATATCAAGGTCATATAACAATATGCTGGCTGGTTATAAAGAAAGTAAGCAAAAAACAGCAGCTCAGAAGGAAACTGTTAGTTTTATAAAACAAAAACTAGATGCCGCTAAATGGTTTATAGAAGCCATTAAACAAAGGCAACAAACACTTTATCTCACCATGGGAGCCATCATAGACTTCCAAGAGGAATATTTTTTGACAGGAGACGAGCGCAAACTAAAACCCATGATCTTAAAAGATATTGCAGATAAAATAGACATGGACATATCTACAGTTTCTAGGGTGGCCAACAGCAAATACATAGACACCCCATACGGCACTAAACTGGTTAAAAGTTATTTTTCAGAGGGCATGAAAAATGAAAAGGGAGAAGATGTCTCTACCCGAGAAATTAAAAAAATAGTTCAAAATTTAATACAAAAGGAAGACAAGAAGAAACCTGTAACCGACGACAAACTAGCTGCCTTATTAAAAGAGAAAGGCTACCCCATAGCCAGAAGAACAGTAGCCAAATACAGAGAACAACTAGACATTCCTGTTGCTAGACTACGAAAAAAGATATAAACCTTAACCATAGGTCAAAAAAAAAGCCGAGCTAGATAGCTCGGCTTTTTTTTTTAGTATACTAACTGTTATTGTAAGTTTCTAAAAGCATCACCTTCATAGGTGGTGTAATTTACCTTTAGAGCATTTACCTTTCTAAGCTCCAACTTAATGTCAGATATAATACCCATATTGGCATTCTTATCTACCTTAAGTGCAGTGGTCAAAACATTCTGGAGCTCTTGTGGCTTTTTAGCGCGCTCTTGAAGAATGTAATCGCCAACATCAGAAGCGTTGGCAAACTTGTCGTTCAATTGTATTTTAGTCTCTGTTCCAAAAGTTTTTTGATACTCCTGAGTAGGGGCACCAGCGTAGATGTATATAATTCTATCTTTCTTTTCTAACTTTTTAATCTCGTTAGCGTTAGGTAGAATATTGTCTACTTTTAAGGAACTGTCCTTCATTACGGTAACCGTCATGAAAAAGAACAAAAGCATGAATACAATATCTGGTAAAGAAGCTGTAGAAACAGCTGGTACTTCACCGTCTTTCTTTTTACTAAATTTAGACATATGATATGATTTTAGCTTTGTTATTAATTACTTGATGTTTCCGCTTCTGAGAATTTCTGTGGAAATAAATCTTGAATGGTTTTCACCTTTTCCTTAAGATCGTCTTTCACACTGGCAGGGGTCTCAGGGTTTAAGTAAGCCGCTTCCATGTCTGTAAAGTCGCGACGGTACAAGCGCTGAGCCTCTCTGTTTCTCAAATCATTATAAGCTCCTACAATCTCGTTTTGAACGGTAATGTAAGTCCCATAAGGGGTTTCTCTGTCATTCTTTAAAGAAATAATTGCTTTGGAAGGGTTGTCTGAAGAAGAAGAATTTCTAGCTCCCTGACAATAGTTGCAATAGTCTGGAGTTCCCGAAGGTGCTCCTCCATTGTCTAAAAACAACATTGCTTTTTCTCTCAATTGAGAGATTTCTAACAACTCTTCATCTGCAAATAATTGACCATTTTTATTAATAATCACTTCAAAGATGTTTTTTTGTTTGATGACCACGTCTGTCTCTGGCGGCTCAATAGGTGGCAACATTCTATCTAAACCTGCATCTGTTTCTATAGTGGTAGTCACTAAGAAAAAGATAAGCAGCAAGAAAGCAATGTCTGCCATAGATCCGGCATTAACTTCTGGTGGCGCTCCTCTTTTTGGCATAATGCAGTTTTTTATTTAGTGAAAAATCTCTTTATTCCTGGAACTACCATGAGCAATACAGCTACTATGGTCAGTAAGAAAAACATATTTAATCCCATTCCAATGTTTTTAACTGTAGCCTCTGTAGTGGGATTGCCATTGTCTGCCATAGCAGCCAAATCAATATCCGTACCAGAAGCTGCAATATAAGAAACAAGCACTAAGGCTAAGAAACCTCCAATAGAAAACATCGCTTTCTTAAGGCTCTCTTTGGTGGAGAAAAGTTTTTTAAAGGCAAAAAAGAAACTAAATACAACTGCAACAGCGAGAAGTAAATAAGTGATTGAAAACATTAAGCTCATGGCTGTACTATTGACAGCCTCAGAAGCTGGAGCATCTGCGCTTGGCAATTGGAACCACAATACAGCTCCAAGGGCGCCAAAAACGACCAATGCGATTTTTAATATTTTATGCATAACGTTGCGTATTTAAATAGGTTCTTATTATTTTTTGATGTCTACCAACATGTCTATCAATGCGATAGAAGAGTCTTCCATATCATTTACAATTCCGTCAATCTTAGCGATAATGTAGTTGTAAAAAATCTGAAGAATAATAGCCGTAATAAGACCAAATACCGTTGTTAAAAGTGCTACCTGGATGTCACCTGCAATTAGAGAGGCAGATAAGTTACCTACAGCTGCAATTTTCTGGAAGGCCTGGATCATACCAATTACCGTACCCATGAAACCAAGCATTGGTGCAATAGCAATAAATAAAGACAACCAAGAAACGTTTTTCTCTAATTGTCCCATTTGAACACCACCGTAAGCTACCACTGCTTTTTCAGCAGACTCTACACTTTCGCCAGCTCTGTCTAATCCTTGGTAAAAGATAGAAGCAACAGGTCCTTTTGTGTCTCTACATAAATCTTTAGCTGCTTCTACACCACCAGATTTTAAGGCAGCTTCTACAGCTTCTTTAAGTTTAGTTGTATTGGTTGTAGCCATATTTAAAAAGATAATTCTTTCAATAGCTACGGCTAATCCTAAGATTAAACATAACAAAACAATCCCCATGAAGGAAGCACCCCCTTGGATAAATTGCTCTTTTAAAACTTGTGTAAAACCTTTAGCAGCAGCATCGTCTTGAATTAATGTAACCGCACTTGCAGTATTTGTACCTAATACAAATAACCCAGACATAGCTAGGATAGAGAATGATCTTTTCATTTTTTAAAAACTTAAATTTAGTTAGTTAATGGGTTAAAGATAAAAAAAAATTATAATTATAAAACTAAAACTTGTTAGCAGAGAGGAAGGGATTCGAACCCTCGAAACACTTTTGATGTTTACACGCTTTCCAGGCGTGCGCCTTCGACCGCTCGGCCACCTCTCTAGGGTTGTTTTAGGGAGGCCAAATAACGAAAAAAAAGCTAATTAATAAAATTTAAGTCGTTAATTTTATTGCATTTCTCCACGAAGAGCGGTCTCAAAAATTGTTTTGAAAGAAGTGGTAGAAACCCCACTTCCCAACAGATACATTAATTTAGCCAAAGCAGCTTCTGTGCTAATATCCTTACCGTTAATCAATTGGATGTTTTCCAAGGCCAAACTACTTTCATAATGCCCCATAAGTACACTGCCCCCGGAGCACTGTGTTACGTTCACAATAATCAGACCATTTTTTACAGCCTGAGAAAGCAATTGAAGGAACCAATCGCCCGTTGGAGCGTTTCCAGCCCCATAAGTTTCCATCACTAGGGCTTTTAAACCTGGAGTTTTAAGAACGCTTTCCACAAATGCAGCAGAAATCCCTGGAAATAATTTCAGGACCCCCACCGCTGGGTCCATTTTTTTATGACACTGAAGAGCTTTGCCTTTTTTTGGTCGCAACAGCAAATGCTTAGACACCTCTAAGGAGACTCCGGACTCTGCTAAAGGCGGGTAGTTTAGGGAATTAAAGGCTTGGAAATGAGCCGCATTTATCTTGGTTGTTCTATTGCCCCGGTACAACTTATATTCAAAATAAAGACAAACCTCGGTAATTAATGAAACTCCCTTTTCTTGAAGCGCAGCGAGTTGGATAGAGGTAATCAGGTTTTCTTTGGCGTCTGTTCTCAAATCTCCAATAGGAAGCTGGGAGCCTGTAAATATAACAGGCTTGGCCAAATGCTCTAGCATAAAACTCAGAGCAGCCGCAGAATAACTCATGGTGTCACTGCCGTGTAGCACCACAAAACCGTCATAGCTAGCATACGAACCCTCAATAATCTCTACCATCTGCACCCAATGAGAAACAGACATGTCGCTCGAGTCTATAGGGGTTTCAAAGGAGACCGTTTCTGTGTCGCAATCCAGTAGCTTGAGCTCAGGAATTTGCTCTGCCATAGCCTCAAAATTAAAAGCTTTTAAAGTACCGGTCTCTGGCTGCTTCACCATGCCTATGGTCCCACCAGTGTATATAAGGAGTATGCGTGGTCTTTTCATACCCAAAGGTACTTAAATTCCAAAAACGTTTTTAGAATTTTGTGTGGTATGCGCTGCAATATCGGCCAAGGATTGGCCAGTAAGTTCAGATAAACGCTCGGCTACCTTAATCAGATAGGCAGACTCATTTCTTTTTCCTCTGTATGGGACAGGCGCCAAATAGGGTGCGTCTGTTTCCAGCACCAAATGCGAGAGTTCTATTTGATTCATAAAACGGTCCAAGCCTCCATTTTTAAAGGTAAGTACACCACCAATTCCCAGCTTCATATTGTAAGATATGGCTCGCAAAGCCTGTTCATGAGTTCCGCTAAAGCAATGAAAAATTCCACGAAGCAAAGGACCTTTGTGAGCTTCTAGCACCTCAAAAACCTCGTCAAAGGCATCTCTACAATGTATCACTATTGGCAGATTACGGGCCTTAGCCCAAGAAATCTGTGTGTCAAATGCGGCTTGTTGCTGGGCTAAAAAGCTGCGATCCCAGTAGAGATCTATCCCAATTTCTCCCACAGCCACACAGGCGTCTGAATCTAAAAAAGACTCTAAAATAGAAAGCTCTTCTAGGTAGTTTTCCTTTACATGGGTGGGGTGCAAGCCGCTCATCAAATACATATGCTCCGGATAGGCTGCTTTAAGTGCACGCATTCCAGAAATGGAAGAGACGTCAATGGCCGGTATAAAAAACCGACGCACTCCCGCCTCTATAGCATTTGCGATCACCTGTTCTCTGTCTGCGTCAAAAGCGTCGCTATACAGATGGGTATGGGTGTCTGTAAAAATCACTAAAGCTCTAAAGCTTTTTTCTGATCCCCATCCATGAGGAATGTTGTTGGGTCTTCTAGGGCCTCTTTCACAGCAACTAGGAATCCAACAGACTCTTTGCCGTCAATAATTCTATGGTCATAAGAAAGTGCTACATACATAATAGGAGCTACTACAATCTCTCCGTTTTTAACTACCGGACGTTCTACAATATTGTGCATTCCTAATATGGCAGACTGCGGCGGGTTTATAATAGGTGTAGACAACATAGATCCAAACACCCCACCATTGGTAATGGTAAAGGTACCACCCGTCATTTCATCTACAGTAATCTCTCCTTCTCTAGCCCTTATAGCTAGGCGCTTTACCTCTGCTTCTACCCCTCTAAAACTCAGGTTCTCTGCATTTCTAATCACGGGTACCATGAGACCTTTGGGACCAGAAACCGCGATAGATATGTCACAGAAATCATAAGTGATCATCTCTTTGTCGTCTATCATAGAATTCACAGCGGGATACATTTCTAAGGCGCGGATAACCGCTTTGGTAAAAAAGGACATAAAGCCCAATCCTACCCCGTGTTTCTCTGCAAAGGCTTCTTTATATTGTTTTCTCAGTTCAAAAATAGGTCCCATGTCTACCTCGTTAAAGGTGGTGAGCATGGCTGTCTCATTTTTAGCAGCCACCAAACGTTCTGCCACTTTTCTTCGGAGCATAGAAAGCTTACTTCTAGACTGAGAACGGGCTCCCCCAGAAGCAGACCCCATAGAAGGAACTGCCTTTATAGCGTCTTCTTTGGTAACCCTACCATCTTTTCCAGTACCTTTCACGGCAGAAGCTTCCATGCCTTTCTCTGCTAAAATCTTTTTTGCCGCTGGCGATGCGGTCCCACTGGCATAGGTCTTTACTTCTTCTTTGGCTGGCGCCGATGCTGGAGCTGCGGCTTTTTGAACAGCTACTTCCTTTGCAGGTGCTGCTACAGCCTCTGCGGAGTTTGCTCCCTCTGGCTTAGTTGCCGTAGTGTCTATCAAACACACAACTGCACCCACTTCTACAGCGTCTCCCTCTTCTGCCTTTAGGGTAATCACTCCACTCATTTCTGCGGGTAACTCTAAGGTAGCTTTGTCAGAGTCTACTTCTGCAATGGCCTGATCCTTTTCTACATAGTCACCGTCTTGTACTAACCAAGTGGCTATTTCAACTTCTGTAATGGATTCCCCTGGAGAGGGCACTTTCATTTCTAAAATCATGGGTTCTAATTTTATAAGGTCTTCTTATTTTGTTCTTATCATATTGTCTTTGCTCGGGTCAAAAACATAGTCTATTACTTCTTGGTGTCTGCGTTTAGATCTCACCGCACTTCCAGCTGCTGGAGAAGCGTAGAAACGTCTAGAGGCTACTCTAAACTTTTGAGCCTGTGGTAGGTGCATGAGTAAATGACTCCATGCTCCCATGTTTCTTGGTTCCTCCTGAGCCCAAACCACATCTGTAGCTCCGCTATACTTTTTCAATACCGCTTCTATTTGCGTTTGAGGGAGTGGAAATAATTGTTCCACACGAACCAGCGCAACATCTGTTCTTGCCGCAGTGTCTCTGGCCTCTAATAAATCATAATAAAATTTACCCGTACAAAACACTAAAGTTTTAACCTCTTTGGTCTTGGCCTGGGAGTCATCTATTAACTCCTGAAAATGGCCTTGGGCAAAATCTTCTATAGGAGAAACTGCTTTGGGGTGTCTAAGTAAACTTTTAGGTGTAAATACCACCAATGGCTTTCTGTAATTGGCCTTCATTTGTCTTCTGAGCAAATGAAACATATTGGCCGGCGTAGTCACATCTGCCACAAACATATTATCCTTAGCACAGAGCTGTAAATAACGCTCCATTCTAGCAGAGGAGTGTTCTGCACCCTGGCCTTCATACCCGTGAGGTAACAACATCACAAGACCATTTTGCAATTTCCATTTGTCTTCTGCAGCGGAGATGTACTGATCTATCATGATCTGTGCCCCATTGCTAAAGTCCCCAAATTGAGCCTCCCAAATGGTTAGGGTATTAGGACTGGCCATAGCATAGCCGTAGTCAAAACCTACTACTCCATACTCTGAGAGCAGGGAGTTAAAAATATGGAATTTCCCTTGGGAGTCCGAAAGCTCATTGAGCAATACAACTTCTTCTTCGCTAGACTCTACTTTCAGAACGGCATGGCGATGAGAAAAGGTGCCTCTCTCTACGTCCTGGCCAGATATTCTCACGTCAAAACCTTCTTTTAACAAGGAACCATAGGCTAGTAATTCTCCCATAGCCCAATCCAAGGCATTGTTTTCAAAAACCATTTTGTGCCTATCTGCAATAAGCTTGTCTATCTTTCTAAGGAATTTTTTATCTGCAGGCAGTGCTGTGATTATTTTAGCAATCTCATGCAAAGCTTTTTTATCGTAGGCTGTTTTAACTATTTGAGCCATGGTGTCTTCTTGAGCAGGGCTTAAGTTTTCCCAAGCCTTAGACATAAATGGTGTAATTACCGTTTTGTCTTCTTTTCTAGAGTCTTCTAGCTCCTCTTCTAAAGTGGCCTTGTACTGCTGTTCTAATTCCTGAACGAAGGTATTATCTATGACCCCTTCTGACAATAATTTAGCCGCGTAAATATCTCTAGGATTTTGGTGCTTAGCAATGGCCTTGTATAATTTAGGCTGTGTGAACCTAGGCTCGTCTCCCTCATTGTGACCATATTTTCTATACCCCAACAAATCTATAAACACATCTCTTTGAAAGCGCATTCTATATTCCAGTGCAAATAGTGAGGCGTGCACCACAGCCTCTACGTCGTCTGAGTTTACGTGTAAGACCGGGCTTAGAGTTACTTTACCTACATCAGTACAATAGGTAGAAGACCTAGCGTCTAAATAGTTGGTGGTAAATCCAATTTGATTGTTTACTACTATATGTATGGTCCCATGGGTTTTATAGCCATCTAATTGGGCCATTTGCACCAGCTCATACACCAAACCTTGGCCTGCAATGGCGGCGTCTCCATGAACTACAATAGGGAGTACTTTTGAAAAATCATCTGTGTAATAATTATCTTGCTTTGCTCTCGCAATTCCCTCCACTACGGCTCCTACCGTCTCTAAGTGAGAGGGGTTGGGGGCAATATTCATCGTGATTTTATTGCCGTTGTCAGACATCCTATCAGAGGTCCAGCCCAAGTGATATTTCACATCTCCGTCAAAAACTGTCTGCTCGTAGTCCTTGCCGTCAAACTCACTAAATATATCCTTAGCAGATTTTCCAAATATGTTTGTCAGTACATTTAAACGTCCCCTGTGGGCCATTCCCATAACAAACTCTGCTACTCCCTTAGCTGCAGCTGCTTCTACTATAGCGTCCAACGCAGGAATTAAGGATTCATTTCCCTCTAGAGAGAAACGCTTTTGACCCACGTATTTGGTATGCAAAAAAGTCTCAAAACTCACTGCTTGAGTCAGTTTTTTAAGGATGTGTTTCTTTTGTTCTACACTGTAATTTGGGTGATTATCATTAACATTCAACCAATTTTGTATCCATTCTACACGCTCCGGCTTTCTAATATACATATACTCTACTCCTATGGCGTCACAGTATATATTTTCTAAATGTTTGATAATCTCAGACAAAGACGCCGCCCCAATTCCTATAATTTCTCCTGCAGAAAAAACGGTGTTCAGGTCTTCTTGGGACAAACCAAAACTTTCTAGGGATAAGCTAGGCGTATAGGTTCTTCTCTCTCTAACCGGGTTGGTTTTTGTAAAAAGATGTCCCCTGCTTCTGTAGCCGTCTATCAGGCGAATCACTTGAAATTCTTTCTGTAAAGACTGTGGCATTTCATCGCCTTGGGCCACGGCAATAACTTCTTCTGTTAGTGAAGAGGCAGAGACGTCTGAACCAAAGTCATAGCCTTGGAAAAAAGCCCGCCAAGAAGGCTCTACACTATCTGGATTTTTAAGGTATTTGTCGTACAGGTCCGCAAAAAATGAAGTATGAGCGGCGTTTAGAAAGGAATATGGGTCCATGTATATGGGGATAGCTATCTTTTACACAAAATTTATTCAAAAATACAACATTTGCCTAATTACACCCGCAGCTTTAGATCATAATTATAAAAAATCACGAAAACGTTCTCTAAAATTATCATTCTACTAATAATCCCTCAAAACTTCCTTGTTTTCTTGTTTAAACACCTGGCCTTCTTTCATGACAAAGACCACATTTTCAAGACTTTCTATCTGTTTCTCTGGATGGATGTTTACCGCAATCAGGTCTGCGATAAAACCTGCCTTGAGTTGTCCCAACTTGTCCCCATACCCAAGTAAGGAGGCATTGGTTACAGTAGCAGATTGCAGGGTCTCCATCACTGGCATACCTGCCTCATGCATAAACCTAAATTCCTTAGCATTGTCTCCGTGAGGAGACACTCCAGCATCTGTTCCAAAGGCAATTTTAACTCCTTTCTTGTAGGCTTTTGCAAAAGTCACCTGACTCATAGGGCCAATCTCCAGGGCTTTTTTGGCAATAACTTCAGGGAAATATCCTGGAATGGCCGCATTGGCTGCTGCAGCCTTACCTGCAGAAATGGTAGGCACCAAATAGGTGTCGTGTTTCACCATAAGATCCATAGTGGCAGCCTCCATTAGGGTGCCGTGTTCTATGGTTTTTATGCCAGCCACCACAGCCCTTCTCATGCCCTCATCTCCATGAGCGTGGGCTGCTGTAAGCATGTGATAATCTTTAGCTGTTTGTACCACCGCAGCTAGTTCTTCTTCTGTAAACTGAGCGTTCTGCCCATTTTTTGCTACACTGAGCACCCCACCTGTAGCTGTAATTTTTATGACATCTGCCCCATCTTTATAGCGCTGTCTTACTGCTTTTCTAGCGTCTGCTGCAGAGTTCACCACTCCTTCTCTAGGACCTGGGTCTCCCATGAGGTCATAGCTCCTACCATTAGAAGGGTCTGCATGCCCGCCCGTGGTGCCAATAGCCTTACCAGCAGTGAAAATTCTCGGGCCTACCACAATCCCTTTGGCAATGGCATTTCTCAGAGCTATGTTCACCCCACTACCCCCTAAATCTCTTACCGTAGTAAAACCAGCCATGAGGGTTCTTTTGGCGTAAACAGTAGCCCCAAAAGCCACATCTGCCTCGTTCTCTGTAAACCTATTCATATAGGTTTTGGGGTTAGACTCGTGCTCTATGTGTACATGCATATCTATAAATCCAGGCATCACTACCTGCCCTTTTAAGTCAATGGTCTGGTCCTTTGGAGTCCCGGCTACAAAACCATCCAAAACCGCTTCTATTTTCTGACCATCTACCACAATGGTTTTCTGACTGTAGGTTTTTCCCTTGGCCATATCTATCATCTGACCACATTGTACATAGATTTTTTGAGCAGAAAGCGCCATGCTAGACATAAAAAATGTCGCTAGAAGTAATTTTTTCATAAGGTGTGATGTTTTAGGTTGGTTTATTTAAAATACATGCAAGAAGCCACACAGATTTCTTACACAATACATATAAAAAAGGGGGATTGCGATAAAAATTCAGCGATGCTACCCACATCTAATGTACTAAGATAGTAATTTTTGCTCCCATGCCCAGGCAGAGGCCATGGCTTCTTCTAAAGAAAAACGTGCCCGCCATCCCAAAACCTCTTCTGCTTTCTGGGTATGGGCAAAAGCTGCAGTAACATCGCCCGGTCTGGGCGCAGCCCAGACATAGGGCAAAGACTGGCCAGACACCTTTTCAAAGGCTGTGATTACTTCCAATACAGAACTGCCCTTGCCTGTGCCTACATTAAACACCTCAAAGGCCAGCTCTTGTTTTTTTTGGAGCAACCTATTTAGGGCGGCTATATGTGCTTCTGCTAGGTCTACCACATGAATATAATCTCTAATACAAGTGCCGTCTGGGGTGGGATAGTCCTTGCCAAAAACAGACAAATGAGGGCGTTTTCCTACCCCTGTCTGGGTAATGAAGGGGACTAAATTTTGCGGGACACCTAGGGGCAGTTCCCCTATAAGAGCAGAAGGGTGGGCCCCTATGGGGTTAAAATACCTCAGCGAACTCACTTTAAAATCTGGTTGGGCCGCACAGACATCCTGAAGAATTTCCTCGCCTATTTGTTTGGTATTTCCATAAGGAGACATGGCTTGGAGCACAGGAGCTGTTTCCCGGATGGGCAATTCTGCCGCCTGGCCATATACCGTACAAGAAGAGCTAAATATAAAAGCAGGATTGTAATCTGAGCATGCTTGAAGCAAATACACTAAAGCATTTAAATTGTTCCTGTAGTAGTCTAGGGGCTTTTCTACAGATTCTCCCACAGCTTTAAAGGCGGCAAAATGAATAACCCCCTCAATATTGGGATGTGCGTCAAAAATTTGTTTGGCAGCCAAGGGATCTCTTAGATCCAATTCCAAAAAGACAGGGGTCTGAGCGGTGATTTTTTGTATCCCTACCAAAACCTCCTCACTGCTATGGATTAGATTGTCTACAATAACAACCTCATGACCGGTTTCTAAAAGGGAAACTACCGTATGAGAACCAATATACCCTAAGCCTCCTGTGACTAATATTTTTGCCATGATGTATTTTTTACTCTCTTTTTATGCACTAAGAACCGCTATTTGCAACTCCCTTTTATCTTATGCTTTTAAGTAGTCTAAAATGGATTGGGTTATAAATTTAATTTGCTCGGCGTCTAATTCTGTGTGCATGGGAAGGGAGATCACCTGCTCACTCAGTTCATTGGTCACTTTAAAATCAGATTCTTTATAATCTGGTCTGTTATAGGCTTTCTGACGGTGCAAAGGAATGGGATAATACACCCCACAAGGAATTTGCAAAGCCGCCAAATGGGCCACCAATCCGTCTCTTTTACCATTTAATACTTTTAGGGTATACTGATGAAATACATGGCAGTCACAGCTTTCACAGATACCTTCACAGCCGTTTACGGTGGTTGGAAGCTCCAAGTCTTTTTGCCCAGCCAAGGCCATATTATAAGCTTTAGCTGCTTGGCGTCTGGCAGCATTATAGCCATCTAATTTTGGTAATTTGGTATTTAAAACTGCCGCCTGCAGAGAATCTAATCTGGAATTGACACCCACCACGTCGTGATGATATCGTTCGTACATTCCATGATTTACAATACCCCTAAGGGTGTGCGCTAAAGCATCGTCATTAGTAAAGAGTGCGCCCCCATCTCCATAGCAACCCAAGTTTTTAGAAGGGAAAAAAGAGGTGGCTCCAACATGACCCATACTACCTGCCATTTTCTTAGTTCCGTCTGTGGCTGTAAAAGTAGCACCTATAGCTTGGGCGTTATCTTCAATCACAAATAGACCGTGTTGCTCCGCCAAGGCCATGAGAGGTTCCATTGGGGCACATTGCCCAAAGAGATGCACCGGAACTATGGCTTTTGTTTTGGAGGTAATGGCCTTTTCAACCGCCTTGGGATCTATCATAAAAGTGTCTGGCAAGACATCTACCAAAACCGGTGTAAGCCCTAAAAGAGCAATTACTTCTACGGTAGCTGCAAAGGTGAAATCTGCAGTGATCACCTCATCTCCGGGTTGCAAACCCAAGCCCATCATAGCAATCTGCAGGGCGTCTGTTCCATTGGCACAGGGAATTACATGCTTCACTCCCAGATATTCTTCAAGTGATTTTTGAAACTCATGGACCTGTGGTCCATTAATAAAAGAAGCTCCAGACAACACCTCACTAAAGCGCTCATTCACTTCTTTTTCTATGGATTGGTACTGACCTTGAAGGTCTACCATTTGTATTTTTTTCATAAATATAATGTCCTACTTTACAGTCTCAAAAGTACAAAAAATACCCCCCAGAGAAGCAGGTTGAAAGAAAGAAACGTATTTTAGCGTCAAACTGAACTTCATTGAGCATCTTATACCAATTTATTGTCACACTCAGTCAGGGAATTTTACCTATTGCAGCCTTATTTAGCTCCAAAATAAAAAAATTTCACAGTGGCAGAAAAGAAGTATTTAAACAGCTCAAAAAAGAGCTAGATCCCCGTAAAAAAACCCTGTGGCTACACGCCGCCTCTTTAGGGGAATACGAGCAGGGGGTTCCCGTTTTAGAAGCCCTGCGCCAAGCCTACCCCAAACATCAAATCTTAGTGAGTTTTTTCTCCCCATCTGGTTATGAGATTAGAAAAAACAGCACTTTAGCAGACTGTGTTTGCTACCTTCCCATAGATAGCTTTAAAAATGCCAGACGCTTTATAAGACATATTAATCCCAGCCTGGCCCTTTTTGTGAAATATGAAGTATGGCCCAATTATATGCTGGCCCTTCAAGAAGCAGCTGTTCCATCTATTTTATTTTCAGGGATTTTCAGACCATCTCAAATTTATTTTAAATGGTATGGCGGGCTCATGCGAGAGAGCCTACAGGGCTTTAGCAAAATTCTTGTTCAAGACTCAGACTCCATAAAAGCATTAGCTGGTATTGGAATATCTAACACAGCCCTCACGGGCGATACCCGCTTTGACCGAGTTCACAGCCTCTCCTTACGTCCCAATGCCCTGCCCACAAACTTAGAAACCCTCATTCAAAACTTTATAGGGCAAACCCCTTGCATGGTCGCAGGCAGTGTTTGGCCAGAGGATCTAGAAGTCTTAGCCCCTGCGCTAGCACAACACCCCAATTCTCTTAAAATTATTTTAGCACCTCATAAAGTAGACCCTTCGCATATAGCCTCCCTGGTAGGCCTTCTTCCTGAAACACTCATAGAAACAAGCTGCTTGCTATCCAAGGCTTCTGTAAACCATATCTCAAAGGCTAATATTCTAATTGTAGATCAAATAGGTATATTAAACAGCCTTTACCCTTTGGCACAAATGGCATTTATAGGAGGTGGTTTTAAAACAGGGCTCCACAACACCCTGGAGGCTGCCGTTTACGGAATTCCTTTGGCCATTGGCCCAGACTTTAACCGCTTTAAAGAGGCCGTAGAACTTGTAGAGCTAGGTGGGGCATATGTGGTAAATAATTCTACGGATGCAGCTCAATTTTTAGAGCGAGCAAGTGAGAGGAACTACCAAAAAGAAGTTTATGACATTCAAAAGAAATACCTAGCTTCACAGTTGGGCAGCACACAAAAAATTATGCGAGAAATTAAACATATGATCACAGAATAATTTTTATAGATTTACACCGTCCCCCTTTGAAATTATAACCCAATACACAGAAAAACCCTCTAAGCCATATATATAATAGCCTAACCACAGAAATACTCACTCACACAAACAGACACCAAGACGCATCCTCTAAGCCATACCTACAAACCAAGCCATTCTAAATTATGAGTAAACCTTTAAAAGCCCAACAAACATCTAAAATTTTTAAATTTTCATTAATTACCGCCTTAGCCGGTTTCCTATTTGGTTTTGACACGGTCGTGATATCTGGGGCAGACCAAAAACTTCAGGCGCTTTGGGGTACCTCCGACAGTTTTCACGGTTGGGTAGTCATGGGCATGGCGCTTTGGGGTACCGTAGTGGGAGCGCTTTTTGGAGGTTTTCCAACAGACAGATGGGGGAGGAAGAAAACCCTTTTTTGGATAGGCATTCTGTATTCGGTGTCTGCCATAGGTTCTGCCCTAGCCAATGACCCCCTGAGCTTTGCTTTTTTTAGATTTTTGGGTGGAATAGGTGTTGGTGTTTCTACCATAGCCGCACCAGCGTATATTTCGGAAATAGCACCTGCAAAAGACCGTGGACGTTTGGTAGGCATGTACCAATTCATGCTAGTTTTTGGAATTATGATTGCCTTTTTATCTAACTATTTGCTCAGTGGCAGCTCTGAGAATGACTGGCGCTGGATGATGGGCGTAGAGGCATTCCCAGCCACATTATACACCATTTTTATTATGGCAGTACCAAAAAGCCCTCGTTGGCTGGTACTCCAGAACAGGCATCAGGAGGCAGAGGACTCTCTAAAACAAATAGGTTCAGATGAGGTTATTGCCTCTTTCACTACCCCTGTAAAAGGAACCCAATCAAATGCTAAGGCCTCTGAAAATATCTGGATGAAAAAATATAGATTCCCACTCCTATTGGCATTCCTAATTGCCTTTTTTAATCAATTCTCTGGAATTAACGCCTTTTTATACTATGCTCCCAGAATTTTTGAGGAGGCTGGCTTGGGAGAAAGCACCGCCCTATTAAGCTCTATTGGAATTGGAGCTACCAACCTACTCTTCACTTTTGTTGGCATTTATCTCATAGACAAGTTGGGTAGAAGACAACTCATGTATATAGGTTCTTTAGGCTATATTCTGTCATTGAGTTTGGTAGCAGCAGCCTTTTATTTGGAATGGACAGGTATGGCAGTTCCTGCCTTTTTGTTTTTATTCATAGCGTCTCATGCCATAGGGCAGGGTGCTATTATTTGGGTGTTTATTTCAGAGGTTTTCCCCAACCATCTCAGGGGAGCAGGACAGTCATTTGGCACCTCTACCCACTGGGTTTTGGCGGCAATTATTCCCTCTATGGTACCCTGGTTGTTTGGAACTATTGGTGCGGCACCGGTCTTTGCCTTCTTTGCCTTTATGATGGTTTTACAGCTGCTGTTTGTTCACTTCATAATGCCAGAAACCAAAGGGGTTTCGTTAGAAGATCTAGAAAAAACCTTGTCCAAAAAAACACCTTAATCGCACTACTTTTGTGAGGCTCTGTACAATTTGTCATGGATGGCCCTACCTATACCATGAGAAGGTAGCTGCTCTGCAAAAATGAGATCTAAACCCAAAGCATCCAATTCATAGAGAAATCTATACAGGTTTTTGGCGGCCTCTTCTAGACTGCCCAAAGGGCTCAATATTCTTTGATTTTCAGGATTTATATAAGGATTTGTAGCCCTAAAATTTAAAAACCCTATCCTGAGATTTTGCTCTTGTGCAGCCTTAAATGCTTTGTCATCATAAAAATAAAGAGGTGTATGAGGCGCGTAGTGTTTTAAGAACATTCCTGGACTCTCAGGAACCGCCGCATGGGTATGTTCTACAATCTTTTGTCCTAAAAATGCACTGAGCAACTCTTTAGAAAGCACACCGTGCCTGTACAATAAAATTTCAGACCCTTTAAAGCCAAGAATGGTAGATTCCAATCCTGATTCGCAGGGACCCCCATCTAATACATAAGGACTTTTCTCGCCAAAAGACGCTTGAACATGTGCTTTACAGGTGGGGCTTATGTGGTTAGAGGTATTGGCGCTGGGGGCCACAAGCGGAAAATCTAAAGCTTCTAATAAACTCAAAGTAAGCGGATGATTGGGCACACGCACCCCAACCGTATTTTTATGAGCAGAAACTATGTCTGGAACACGGTCTTGTTTCTCAAGAACTAAAGTTAGTGGACCAGGCCAGAATTTCTCTGCGAGCCTGTAGGCCTGCTCTGGAATATTTTGGGCTACCTCGTCTAAATACGCTCTACTTTTTATATGAACAATCAGCGGGTTGTTACTAGGCCTACCTTTGAGTTCATATATTTTTTTTACCGCTGTTGTAGAGTAGGCATTGCCAGCCAATCCGTATACTGTCTCGGTGGGAATGGCTACCAATTTTTCATTTTCTAATAATTCCTTGGCCTTTTTGATAGCTTTACTTTGCATGCTTTTACTGTGGAATTTCTATGGTGGAAATATAATCATATCATCCGTCTCCATTGCTGTAAAAATAAAAAAAGCCGCTTCGATTTCGAAGCGGCTTTTACTTTTGTACAGGCGGAGAGACTCGAACTCTCACACCTCGCGGCACTAGATCCTAAGTCTAGCGTGTCTACCAATTCCACCACGCCTGCAAAAGGAGTGCAAATATAATGCAAAATTTCAATATTAAAAGGGCTATACTTTAAAAAGTACTTTTTGTAGCTTTACAATGAAAAAAAAGCCGAATGATAGATCCAAAATCGTACATAGAAGAACATAAGGAACGCCTTTTAGAGGAACTCTTTAGTTTGCTACAAATACCCTCTGTAAGTGCAGACCCTGCGTATAAAGACCAAGTATTAGAGGGCGCCCAGTCCGTGGCTCAATTCTTATCGGCCGCAGGCCTAGAAA
This sequence comes from Flavobacteriaceae bacterium LSUCC0859, assembly GCA_022239325.1. Taxonomy (GTDB): domain Bacteria; phylum Bacteroidota; class Bacteroidia; order Flavobacteriales; family Flavobacteriaceae; genus MAG-120531. Next base: position 561,144 of record JAKOGP010000001.1, read on the forward strand.
ATACTAAAATTCATTCTACCCAGGGGCATCCCATTGTATACGCAGATAAAATCATAAACCCTGAGCTACCCACTGTGCTAGTTTACGGTCATTACGACGTACAACCTCCAGACCCTATAGATCTGTGGGACTCCGAGCCTTTTAATCCTGTGATTAAAGAGACAGAAATTCACCCAGAGGGGGCCATTTTTGCCAGAGGCGCCTGTGACGACAAAGGTCAGATGTTCATGCATATTAAAGCTATTGAATACCTCATCCAAACAGACCAGCTGCCCTGTAATGTGAAATTTATGATAGAAGGGGAAGAAGAAGTGGGTAGCAACAATTTGGTGCCTTTTGTTAAGGAGAATAAGGCCTTATTAGAAAATGATGTAATCCTTATTTCAGATACAGGTATGATTGCTAAGGACACCCCTTCTATTACCACAGGCCTAAGGGGTTTGAGTTATGTAGAAGTCTGCGTTACTGGACCTAATAGAGACCTACACTCCGGTTTATATGGGGGTGCAGTAGCTAATCCTATTAATATTTTGAGCAAAATGATTGCCAGCTTGCACGACCAAGACAATCGGATTTGCATTCCAGGCTTTTATGATCGTGTAGAAGAACTGTCTGCAGCGGAGCGTGCGGCTATGGCCAAAGCACCCTTTAATCTTTCGGATTACGAAAAGGCTCTAGATATCGAAAGCGTTTATGGAGAAAAGGACTACAGCACCAATGAAAGGAATAGCATAAGACCTACCCTAGACGTAAATGGTATTTGGGGGGGCTATATTGGAGAAGGTGCAAAGACGGTAATCCCTTCTAAAGCCTACGCTAAAATATCAATGAGATTGGTTCCCAATCAAAATTGGGAGGAAATTACCCAACTATTTAAGTCTCATTTTGAGTCTATTGCACCCAAAGGAGTTCGGGTAAGTGTGACGCCTCACCACGGGGGGCAGGGCTATGTGACTCCAACCCATCACAGGGGGTATATGGCAGCGGCAGCCGCATACAAACAAAGTTTTGGGAAAGAACCTATTCCCCAAAGAAGCGGGGGTAGCATTCCTATTGTGGCTTTATTTGAAGAAGTGTTAGGTAGTAAATCTGTCCTTATGGGATTTGGATTAGACTCAGACGCCATTCACTCTCCAAATGAACATTTTGGCGTGTGGAACTACCTGAAAGGTATAGAAACCATTCCTTATTTTTATGAGCATTTCACAGCACTAAATTCTTAAAGGAGCATATTCCTGATTTGGGGAAAAAGGCGTAATTACTTAGAAAGTAGCGCTGTGATAGCTAGGTTAAAACCATTCTGCAGCTTTGTGAACAGCTTTTTTAATTTTGCTGTTCAGGCTGCATGGGTGTATCTAAAATAGAGAGGGTCATGGTGCCTTCCTCAATGCTCACACTGCACAATTTGTACACCTTTTGGTGATTGTCTTTGGTAAGGATACCTTTAAATTTAGTGGCTACTGTAGGTACATTCATGACTTATAATTTTTTTAAAATTACAAGCTATGTAATAGTAAGTGGGGCAAAGAAGGACGTTTGGTCCTTTTATTTTGGTAAATACGCTCTTCATTTCGATGAACGGTTATTGGCAACCACTCATCTAAAAAAGACTCGATTAAATGCAGATTAAAATATTAATGTGTTGATTTAAAGCAAATTAAGCCTCCTTATAAGCTCCGGCCTATTCGAGCGACTGATAGGAATGACATTTTTTTCTATCAAAACTGAATTGTCTTCAATGTCAATTATCTTTGTGAAGTTTATAATGTAAGACCTATGGGTTTGAAGAAAAATATTATCAGGAAGTTTGTCTTTAATCTTTTTTAAAGTAGAGTGAACGACATACATTTCTTTATGTGTTTTCACATCTATATAATCTCCTTTGGCCTTTATAAACAAGATGTCGTCAAATTTAAGCTTGGTGAGTCTCCTATCTATATTTATGTATAAATCATTACCAGGAAGCTGTCCGCTTAAAATATCATGAGGTATAGAAGGGGACCTTCGCAAAGTATTTTTAAGCTTTTGAATAGATTTATTAAATCTCTCCTGTGAAATGGGTTTTACTAAGTAATCTGATATGGCCTCATATTCATAAGCTTCTATGGCTTTACTTTTATCTGAAGTAATGAGCACTATCTTGGCTGCATTGTTTATAGTTTGTACAAAATCAAACCCAGTAAATCCCGGCATATGAATATCTAAAAAGATCACATCTACGGTTTGCTGGTTTAGAAATTTAATGGCTTCTATGGCACTTGAAAACTCTTCTATGATATCTAAGTCTTCAATTCCATCGCATAACTGTCTCACTACCAGTCTCGCAGATTCTTGATCGTCTACAATAATACAGTTCATTTAATATTCCTTTTAACAACGGCTAACAGCCTCCATAAATCTATCTTTTTGAAGTGGTTTTACCAAATAATCTACCACCAAATCAAAGTCATAAGCTGTGAGTGCCATATTTTTATCTGAGGTAGTTAACACCACTTTTGGGCTTGGCTTTAGAGCCTCTAGAAATGTAAATCCATTCATTTCAGGCAGATGAATATCTAAAAATAATATATCTACATCTTGTCTTATATTTAAAAAATCTAAGGCCTCTTGGGCAGAGGTAAAGGCTCCAACAACAGATAATCCCTCTATTTGAGCCGCTAAAAAACGGACCACCTCAATGGCTGCCAAATCATCCTCTACAATTACACATTTTTTCATATTATAAGCTTTTAATAAAATGAGTCATTTGTTCTAAAACCTCTGCAAAGGCTTGGTGTCTCATATGGCTACCCTGCTTTAGTTCCTCCTCGTAATCTTGAGCGAGCTCATAGCCAGCCTCCATACCCAACATACTAATTTTATTTTTAAGCTTATGAACCATCTCTGCAGTTTCTAGATGGTTGCTAGATTGATAAGAGGTTAGGTAAGCTTTTTTCTCTAAAGGAAACTCCTCTTTAATAATAAGAATGAGTTTTTTTTTAAATAAAATGTCGTCTCCTGCTAGATCCTCTATATAATTTAGGTTGGGCTGGTTCATAGCTTCTGTTTTATAAAATTACGAATAACTTATGAAATTTGTTTTTTAATGCTAAAGTAAAATGTGGTTCCCTTGTCGGGTTCACTCTCTAGAGAAATACTCCCTTTGTGGTTTTGCACTACCTTCTTTACAATGGAGAGACCTATACCTGTAGAGGATGGATTGTCTCCCAAAGACTGAAAAACGTCAAATATTTTCTGATGGTATTCTTTTTTAATCCCTTTACCATTATCTGTAACAGAAAAATTCCAAAATTCTGCACTGTCCTCAAAGCCAATTTCTATAGTCCCAGCCGCTTTGTCATTATAAGTAATGGCATTGTTCAATAGGTTTTGAAATAGCTGCTGTATTTGAGTCCGATCTGCTTTAATTTTCGGTAGCTCGCTGTCCAAATGCAATGAGATGTGTTGTGGCCAATAAATAGAACTTTTTATCTCTTCTATAAGGGGGGCAATATCAAAGACACTAAAGACATTTTTGTGTGAGCCTACACTAGAATATTTTAAAATCCCCGTAATGAGCTTATCCATGACCGTAATTTTATCCTGCATGAGCGCTAATTGTGTGAGCCCTTCTGGCCCTAATTTGTCTTTGTAATCCTCTTCCAACCAGGAAGCCAAAGCACTTATGCTTCTCAGTGGAGACTTTAGGTCATGAGACACCACATGAGCATACTCTTGCAAACCAATATTACTTTGCTCTAGCTCTTGTAACAAAACTTCCTTTTGCAAAGCCAATTCATGCTGCTTGGTAATATCTAAATGAATGCCAATAGACCCTATTACTTGACCCTTCTGGTCATATCTTGGGGCACCACTAATAAGCCATCGATCTTTTGCTCCTTGTTTGGTGGTCACGTTAACCTCATAGGTGTCTGAAATTCCCTGCAGTCTTTTTACTTGGTGTTTTTCCACAATAGTAGGGTCGGAGACTTTTAAAAGTTGGGCTAATTTTTTACCCAAAAGTTCCTCTTCTGAGTACCCACTAAGGGCACAAAAACTTTTATTGACCAATTGTACTCGGTCTTCATTATCTACCTCTACCAATCCTAAGTTCATATTGGCGATAATGCTTGAATACTTTTCTTTTTGTGCTTTAAGACTGTCTTTATATTTCTTTCTAATGGTAATATCTGAGTACACCCATAAATGACCCTTATAGGCCTCTCCGCTAAAAATAGGAATAAAATCTCTTTGCAAAACCGTGCCTGAAACAGTTAATAGCTCGTCTCCGATGACTGTTTTTTTATCCCTGAGTATCTGTTCAATTCTCTTGACAAATCCCTCAGGATCTTTAAAAAACATCTTAGACTGTTCTGCAGCTCCTGAACAATCTATTCCCACCATTTCCTGTGGGGTCCCAGGCATGCCAAACATTTCACAAAAAATTGGATTTGTGAGTGCTATTTTCCTGTTTTCATCCTCTAATAGCACCCCAAATTGCAGGTTTGAAATAACCGTTGCCAATCTGTTTTGAGAGTCTTCCAAAGCAATTTTTTGTTGGTCTAACAAGCGAGCCACCTCCTCTTCCATGGAAATATCTCTCAATACCCCTTGTGCCGCGATAGGCTCTCCATGAACATTATAAACTATATTAGCGTTCACTTGTACAAAACATTCTTCTCCAGTCTTAAGTTTTATTTTTGTCTTGAAGTTTTTTATAATTCCTATCTCTTGTAACAGTTGGAAAGACTGCAGGGCCTCCATGAGATAGTCTTGGTGCACCAATTGGGCGGCATAGAAGTCTTCCCGATCTATGTCATACTGCAAAAATTCCTTGGCAGCAGAATTCATTTTAACCACCTTACCCTCTAGGTTAATGACCAAATAAGGGTCTGGTATATTAAAAAACACCCCTTCCAATTCTGAGGTTTTCTCTTGGAGTAAATGGTTTAACCGGTTGTTGTCTTCGCGCAAATAATGCTGCACATCATAGAGCTCTTTTGATTTTTGCTCTAAAATTTTTTCGGCCTGTTTTCTGGCTTGAACCTGTCTTTCAAGCGCTCTTTTAAGTATTTCTATCTCAGAATTAGGCATGGGAAACTACCGTAAATTTAACCTCACTTCCGTCTTCTTTTAATATCTCAAACTGCACATTCACCTCTTCCTTATAATGTTCAAAAGCACTCACAATAAGACCGTGCGCCAAACTGTATAAACCCCTTGCAGACTTGTAAACCATAACAAGTTTAAATTCTGATTTTTCTAAAATTAAGAAGGAAGGTAGTGCTGCATCTGGATACAGCTTTTTAACATGAACGTGAATGTGATCTTCTATGGCTGCAATTAAAGGCATTGGTTTTTTATAGCTGCGTATAATTTCTGGATGAGCTATTCTTAGGCTATTAAATAAATACAATCCAAACACATACAATAGTTCTTGAATGTCTTTAGAAACCACCTCTCCCAATGCTACCAATAAGGAAAGTATTTCGTTAAATTCGTAAGTACCCACAGAAGTATATACCCCATCGGAAACTCCCTCAGACTTCTGAATAATCTCGTCTACTACCGCTAAGCCATAATAGTCCTCAACCATGTCTAAAAACTCGGTAAAAATAATGCCCTTCATACTATAAGATTTGGACTTCTAAAATAGCGCATATGTATTCAAAGCCAATAAAATTGTTGTGAAACGCTTTTATTTGTATGTGAACCTATTTAGGCTTCACTAATTCATTGTGTTTCCAATAGGCCAAAATGACTTCTATTTTAGTAATGTAATCCTCGTACTTTAAAGGCTTAAGTAGGTACCCAGCTACGCCAAGCGCATAGGCTTCTTTAAGATCTTTCTCGTTCACTGATGTGGTAAGCACTACCGTTGGAAGGTATTTCAAACGATCTGAGTTGCGCAAAACTCTTAAAAATTCAAGACCATTCATCTTTGGCATATTGAGGTCTAACAAAAGTAAATCTGGTAATTTATGGGCACCCAAATAAGTTAGAGCCTCCTCTCCATTCCCTGCCTCTACCACTTCGTGTTCCTGACCTAATTTGGCAATACTCCTATTGAGTTTTAAAACCTCAATATGGTCGTCTTCTATCAGTAAAATGGTCATGGCTACGAGATTTTTTTATCTATATTTTTTAAAAATACGGTTTAAAACACCACAAATAACAATGGGGATAAAAAATAGATTATCTGTTTAAAAAATCAGACGAACTGTCTAACATTTTGTATAAGAACACCGAGCTTGGACTGGCGTCGTTTACAAAAGGAGCCAAACCAAATTGTAAGGCGTAGCGACCGTCCTCAATTTTTGAAGGCACAAAAATAAACTCCGTAATAGTAGCCTGGGTTCTCAAAACACCTCCTACATCCCAAAAAGCCCTATGCGCCAACAGAGCTCCTCCGTCTTCTTTTTTGTCTATGGAGGGCAGGTCTATCAACACATGCTTTACCCCCCATTCTCTAATACATACTGCCGCAGCTTCTGTTAAGTAAGGCGGATTGCTATGACTGTAATTTTGTTGCTTTTTTATCTCTGGATTGGGAAGGGTTCGGATAATCAGGGCCTCAGCAGGGGCTTTATCCTTTAGTGCTTTAGATAAAACTTCCTCTGAAATAATCAGATCGTTTCCAACATTTTGAGGCCCCACACTTACCAGAATCGCCTCAAAAAAAAATTGAGACATGCTTTGCATAATTTTATAATCTCCCTCTATAATATGGCCCACACATTCTGTGTGGGTCCCATGGGCATGAGGATTAAACATAATGTCATTAAAATTAATGGCGGCTCCCTGTGACACACTTCCAATAAAATTGCCATTTTTATGCGGAATTATAGACGGCGGCGACAGATACCAAGCACCCAATCGCTGTTCATTTTCTATAGGTAAGTGAATGCCCATTGGGCGGCTTAAATCTATTTTTTTTAGTCCAGAGCTGGTTTCAATATATGCTTTCATAGGGTCAATCTATATAAAATAAGTGCGCCGCCAATCCGTCTGTAAAAAATTGAGCTTGAGGAGCGGCCTTCAGCACCCCATTTTTATCCAATAGGAGTTGTCCGTTGCGAATTTTTTCTTGTGCTTCTTTTAATAGATACTCGCTAAAAGAGTGGCCAAATAGGGTAGAAATTTGTTCTGTGGAGATTCCTTTTGAGGTTCTCAGGTTTGTCATCACAAATTCATTATAACGCGCTCCAATACTCAGCGTTTCTCTTGTAGAAGGTAAGTTGTTTTCAGAAAGACTTTGAATGTATTTTGTGTTATTTGAAATATTCCACGAACGTTCTTTTCCGTTATAAGAATGGGCAGAAGGCCCAATTCCTATATATGACATACCCTGCCAGTACCCACTGTTATTAACGGCGGCGTATCCTGGTAGTGAAAAATTGGAAAATTCATAATGGGTATATCCCGCCCTTTTCAAACTGTTTTTTAAATAATCGTACTCCTCTGCTGCTTTTTGCTCACTGAGTGGCATAATCTTACCGGAATTTATTTGATGAAAAAGAGCCGTCTTGGGTTCTACGGTAAGTGCGTAACAAGAGATGTGCTTGGGAGAATAGCTCAGTGCAGTGTCTATATCTGACTGCCAAACTTCAGATACACCCTCCTTTACATCTGGTTGTAGCCCTGAATTCTCTGGAATTCCATAAATAAGATCTATAGAATAATTTGAAAAATATTGAGACACCCAATCCATAGATTGTTTGGCCTGTAAATTATTATGCGCTCTATTCATGAATTTTAATGCCTTAGGGTTAAAAGATTGCACCCCCAAACTAATCCTATTGACAAGGGTTTCGGATAGCTCTTTTACATAGGCTTCAGATAAGTCGTCTGGATTGGCTTCCAGTGTAATTTCTGCCTTTGGAGACAGCTCATAATAAAGAGACACTTTTTCAAGTAGGCTATTAATGTCCCTATGAGATAACAAAGAAGGCGTACCCCCACCCAAATACACAGAACCAACAACAAGCCCTTTAAACTCAGATTTTCTAAGGAGCAATTCTTTCTCTAAAGCCTCCAATAACTGTTTTTTCATTTTTAAAGAGGTAGAAAAATGAAAGTCACAATAATGACAGGCCTGCTTACAAAATGGGATATGAATATATATTCCGCTCATTTACATGCTATTTTTTTATGCGCTTTTCATTCTGACTGACAAAAGCACCCCAACCAGAATATGATTTTTCTCCCACCACTTGAGCAGAATTGTAAAAATGACAGACTGCGGCAGCCAAGCCATCTGTACTGTCTAAATTTTTTGGAAGAGTTTTTAGTTGCAACAAGCTTTGAAGCATTTTAGCTACCTGTTCTTTAGAAGCGTTTCCATTACCTGTGATGGCCATTTTTATCTTCTTTGGCAAGTATTCCGTAATAGGCACTTCTCTAGATAAAGCAGCAGCCATAGCCACCCCTTGAGCCCTCCCCAACTTTAACATAGACTGTACATTTTTTCCAAAGAAAGGGGCCTCAATAGCCACCTCGTCTGGGTGGTAGGTATCTATAAGCTCCACGGTTCTTTCAAATATTAATTTTAATTTGGTGTAAGGGTCTGTGTATTTTTGTAGCAGCAATTCATTCATTTGAATAAAGGTCATTTTTGGACCTACTACTTTTATGAGCCCAAACCCCATAATAGTAGTCCCTGGATCTATACCGAGTATAATTTTTTCTTTTGCCAATTAATCTAAATGAATTTCTAAGGGGATTAGATATTGAGTAGCCACCGGAATTCCTTGTTTCAAGGCGGGACTAATAGACTCTAATTGCTGCATGGCTTTAGACAGTTCTGCAAAAAAAAGCGCCTCAGTAGCCGTTTCAGAACGGTTGTTATTTTTATCTGAAAGGAGACATTGCCCCTGAGCATCTACAATAATCGACAAGGTATAGCTACCAGAAATTACCAGGCTGTCTACCCTTCCTAATTGCTCAATAAGCTGGCCTAATTCCTGAGTCAAGACTTGCTCAAAACACTGCTTCTGATTTTGCTTAGAAGCGGTCTCGTCACAGTTTTTAAAAAGTGGAAACTGGTCTACAGTTTCCCAATCCATAGCCTGTAGTTCCCTATTTACATATTGGCTGCGCAAGGTTTCTTTAGGAACAAACCAGTCACAAGCACCCATTAAAAGGGCTAGGAATATATAAGGCCATTTTCGCATGAGTTCAAAGGTAGGGGAAAAAACTCATTTTCTTTCGGTGTATAAATTAAGACAACTATTGTAACTTTAAACAAAATTAGCTAACCCATGGACCTCCTACTTATTTTACTTGCAATGCTGTGTCTAATCCTGGGTGTCATTGGTAGTTTTGTTCCGGTGCTTCCGGGGCCACCACTGAGTTGGATTGGACTGCTTCTTTTACAATGCACCTCTGCTGCTCCATTTAATTATTGGTTTTTAGGAAGTACCGCCCTCATTGCTCTAGGGGCCACGGCACTAGACTATTACCTTCCGGCATTGGGCACCAAAAAATATGGAGGCTCCAAAAAAGGGGTTTGGGGCGCTATTCTAGGGTTGCTCTTTGCCTTATTTTTCCCCATTCTTGGACCTTTTGGGTTCTTAATATGGCCTTTTGTTGGCGCCTTTGCAGGAGAAATGAGTCATCAGAAAAACCAATCCCAAGCCTTTAGAGCTGCATTGGGCTCATTTATGGGCTTTCTAGCAGGCACCCTTTTAAAACTCCTTATTAGTTTGGCTTATTCGGGACTTTTTGCACAACAGCTTTGGAGGTATAGAGATGTAATTTTTAGCCTCTAATACAGCAGCGGCAAATTCGAAGCAGTTAACGAATGTTTTTTTGGACCTTAAAACACTCAAACCAGAACCTTATTGTATAAAAAAAGCCTTCCAATTGGAAAGCCTTTCATTGGTTGGACAGCCTCGCTGTCACAACACGGCCTTAACACAGGGTTAAGACACAACACAACAGGGCAAATATAAGAAAGCTTTTCATAAAAACAGCCCTAGCAATCTATTTTAATCCCTAAAAAGTCTACGAGTGCCTAATGGTGTTTGGTAGTTGGCTTTCTTTTTTAGGGGATTTAAAATCTTTGCGTTGCTTGCCGTAACTGTTATGAGTCATGGATAATTCCGGTAAAACAACCAAGGGACTGCTGCTTATTCTGAGTAGCTTTTTAGCAATAGCTTCCTTGGAAAGCCCCTCTATAAAGGAGTGGTGATAGTTTAAAAAAGCCATGAGATGTATGCCGTTTTCTTCTATGAATGTACCCAAACTCCGAGCGATATTATGAATACCTAGTATCCTGTGCTCCTCAAAAGACAGCTCTGCCAGGTAATTGTGTAACATTCGAATATTAAATTGCTGTGCCGCTGAGGGTAATTTAGAATCGTCTTTCACCTGAACAATTTGAATACTGGCTTTAAAGTCTTTGGCCAAACCAATGAGTGGGGCTAATTCTGCGGCAGCGAAAAACCTGCTAAAATCAGTCGCAAATGCAAAGGATGTGGGCCGCTCAAAGACCACCTTCTCTGGAACCGCAAGAATGGGTATTTGTACCCCAGCTTTTATGAGTTTTAGTGTTTGGGATCCCATGAAAACCGAGGCTAAACCACTATGCCCTTTACTGCCCATAACAAGAAGGTCATATTTTTTCTCACTCACAGCCTCTATGGTCGCAGGTACTATTAAATTAAATGAATGCGCTGCACTAAAGCTGTGAGAGACGGAAGCACCCTTAGATTTCGCACATGAAAGTTGTGCGCTAAGCCCCTTTTTTGCAGCCACCAAGGCCAGGTCTTCCAAAGCGTCTGAGGCTATACTCGATGCCATAAAACGGCTTTGAATAATAGCAGGTGTATAGAGGTGTAGCAGGTGAAAATGGGTAGGAACCTCTTTAAATATGAACTGAGCATATTCCAAGGCTTTGTATGCCGATGGAGAAAAATCAGTTAAAACTAATATGCTTTTTTTTGAGATAGATGCTGTCATTTGCTGCAGTATGAAAAGACAAAACTAGCAGCGAGCAGGACCCAAAACAATGACAAATATCAGTTTTGTGTAAGCTGCTCCATTTTTTTTTCATCTGCCACCCCAATTTTCTTCCCAGAACTGTAAATGAGCCCTTGCTTTTTAAACTCTGAAATCATTCGAATAGCAGACTCTGTAGCCGTCCCAACAATATCTGCCAGGTCTTCTCTAGAAAGGGTAATGCTGAGAAAACCATCTGAGTCTGTTCCAAAGGTCTGGTGCAAATACAAAAAAGTAGCAGCCAGCCTCTGTTTTACGGTCTTCTGAGACATATTCACAATAACCTCGTCTGCAGCCTTTAAATCATGAGCCATATGGCGGAGCACCTCTACAGCAAAATCCGGGTTGTTCTGTAAAGTTTTAGCAATATGGTCTTTTGAAATAAAACAAACTTCCATGTCTGCTACAGCTTTTGCCGTGAGATTGGCCTGCTCTTCAGCAACCAGAGATCTCTGCCCCAAAAGCTCTCCTTTACTAGCCATCTTAACAATCTGGTTTTTTCCATTGGCACTGAGCTTGGAGAGTAAAGAAACTCCATCTTTCACACAATACACTCCATGGAGTTGGTCTCCCTCTGAGAAAAGGATCTCTCCTTTTTTAATTTGCTTAATTTGCTTGGAATCTGAAACCGATTTAAGTTCCTCTTTGCTCATCGCTCTGAGGGAATTAAACTGGCGTACAATACAATTTTCACAACGGCTCATGCCCATAACTTTTGTGATATAAAAATACAAAATCCAGTGGCATGCTGTTAGATTTTGTAAATAAATCCAGAAAAACAAAACTGATAATTGTCATAGAAAGTAAGAGTCTTGCTGTTTTTCTTTGTGATATGCAAAAATCTGCCTCCAAAAAAGCGCCTACAAAAACCAACACATGCTTTCACTGTGCAGACCCCTGTGGGGATCAAAAAATTAACTATGACAACAAATACTTTTGCTGCCAAGGATGCAAAACCGTCTACCAGCTTTTTGTTCAGAATGAGATGGAGACTTTTTATGAACTTCAAAGCAATCCAGGCCATACTCCAAAGGAAGTGGGTGGGAAGTACGACTATTTACGTACTGAGTCTATTGCTCAAAAGCTCCTGAGTTTTTCCAGTGACACCCATGCCATTGTATCTCTCTACATTCCAGCCATTCATTGCAGCTCCTGTATCTGGCTCTTAGAAAACCTGAGCAAACTCCAAAAAGGCGTGCTTCAGTCTGAGGTGAACTTTCCAAAGAAAACGGTTCAAATTCAGTATTATCCAAAGGAGACCAATCTATATGAGTTGGTCATGTTGCTCAGCCACATAGGTTATGAACCTTATATTAGCTTAGATAAAGACCCACAAAAAAAGCCACCCAAAGACCGAAGCCTAATCTATAAACTCGGTTTGGCCGGCTTTGCCTTTGGCAATATTATGTTTCTCTCTTTTCCTGAGTATTTTGAAACTTCAGAATTTTGGTTGGACCAATACAAAGGGTTGTTTAGAGGCCTCACTTTATTGTTTTCACTCCCGGTGGTGGGCTATGCAGCTACCGATTATTTAAAGAGTGCCTACAAGGGGCTCAGGGCCAAACATCTAAACATAGACCTGCCTATTTCATTAGGGATTATTGCTCTTTTTACACGTTCTGTAACAGACATACTCATGGGCTGGGGACCTGGGTTTTTAGACAGCCTCTCTGGCCTAATTTTCTTCTTATTGTTAGGGAAATTTTTTCAGCAAAAAACCTATCAGCACCTCTCTTTTGAGAGAGACTACACCGCCTACTTTCCCATGGCGGCTACCCAAATAGACTCCAATGGAAAAGAGCAACACAAACCCATTCACCAAATAGAAGAAGGAGACACCTTACTCATTAGACATCAGGAAGTTATTCCTGTAGACGGTGTTGTAAGCCAGGGGCATGCCGCAATAGATTACAGCTATGTAAGTGGAGAGTCTACCCCCTATTCCAAGGAGGTGGGAGACGCTGTATTTGCAGGAGGCAAACAAATGGCAGCCGCCATAGAAATTACAGCCACCAAAACCGTCTCTCAAAGCTATCTGACACAATTGTGGAGCCATGCCGCCTTTAGCGGTAAAGACAAATTACCCTTTCAACACTTTACAGATCGCATATCCAAACGCTTTACCATAGCCATATTAAGTATTGCTGTAGCCGCTGGGATGGTCTGGCTGTTTCTTGAGCCAGCGCAATCCCTGCATGTCTTTACAGCGGTACTCATTGTAGCCTGTCCCTGTGCCTTGGCCTTGGCAGCCCCGTTTACCCTAGGAAATATGCTGCGAATTTACGGACGGCAAGGGCTATACCTAAAAGACATTCATGTCATAGAAAAAATAGCTGGGATAAACAGCTTTGTCTTTGACAAAACAGGCACCCTTAGCAGTACCCAAAAAAGCCACATAGAATACCATGGGGCTCCACTTCATGGTAGAGAATTAGCCCTGCTTAAAAACAGCTTTAGAAATGCCAACCACCCACTGAGCAGGACGCTGTACGATTACTTGCCAGAGGCGGCCATTCAACTGCCTATTGAATTTCACGAGATACTTGCTCAGGGGATAGAGTGTCATTTTGCCCAACATAGCGTTAAGGCAGGGGCAGCGTCTTTTACAGGCGCTACTGGGGTCCGTTTAAAAACAGCTACCCGAGTACATATAGCCATAAACAACAAATACAAAGGATTTTATGAGTTTAAAACCCCATATAGAGTGGGTATTAGATCCCTCATTTCCAGATTGAAAAACAAGCAAATCTATGTTTTTTCTGGAGACCAAGACACCGAAAAACAAGCACTTATAGCAATGGGTTTCCAAGCAGACCACTTGTTTTTTAACCAAAAACCAGAGGATAAACTACGGCAAATAGAACATCTCCAAAACAAGGCACGCAGGGTGATGATGGTGGGCGATGGACTCAATGACGCCGGAGCACTAGCCAAAAGCGACGTCGGTTTGGCCCTGTCAGAAGATATTGCCGTATTTACTCCAGCCTGTGATGGTATTTTAGAAGCAGGGCAATTGCTTCATTTAGACCAATTTCAAGCATCGGCCCAAAGGGCCATGAAAATTATACAATACAGTCTAATTGGCTCTCTTTGTTACAACCTCATAGGCATTGGTTTTGCTGTGAGTGGCCACCTAGAACCCGTAGTAGCAGCTATTCTCATGCCGCTCAGCGCCATTAGCATAGTGGGGTATACCACCTTGGCTACCCATAGGATAGGTAAAAAACTCCAAGCCCTTAAAAGTCAATCACCACTCCAAAACTAGGAATGGCTGCACCAGCGCTTTGCTCAATTTCTATGAGACTTCTCGGGCTAAGCGGCATGCCGTTGGCGTCCCGGGAAAGTCCGTATGTAGGCGGCTGTGGATTGCTAGAGCCTAGGGCATTTTGTACTTCTACGAAAAAATTAAAAGACCATTTTTCATAATACCATTTCTTGTCAAATCTAAAGTCTAACTGGCTAAAAGGCGCCAGTTTTTCACTACCCAGCGCATTGTAATCCAATATAATCTCAGGGTAAAAAGCCGTAGTTTGGGCTACATCTGTAGGCACATATGGCGTGGCAGCAGCATAGCGAAAACGGCTACTCACCTCCCAATTTTTTGGCAATTTATAGCCTGTGGTAAAAGACGCCAGATGCCTACTATCCCATACAGAAGGCCTAAACACCTCTGGATCTAAGCCACTAAAAGTAGAATAGAAATAAGTGTAGGAGAAAATTCCAAAGAATTTCTGGGTGAGTTTTTGTTGCCAGAGTAGCTCCAGCCCATAGGCTTTTCCTTTTCCAACAGAGGCAATGGCCTCGTTGCCAAGTACCTCAAATCCCGCACCTTTATTGGCTATGGAAACGCCGTCTGCCACAGAAACTGGATAGTCTGAATAGTATTTATAAAATCCCTCTAGGGACAATCTAGCAGCTGGGTTTAGTATTTTTTCTACCCCCAACACCAAATGAGAAGAACGGGTGTAATCCAGATTTTGGTTTACCAATTCCTGTGTTTGGTCTCTGTATCCCAACATGGTGTAAGGTGGTATTTTATAGTATATTCCAGCGGTACCGTTGAGCTTCCAACTAGGTGCTAACGCATAGGAGGCAGAGAGTCTGGGAGAGAGTGTTTTTAGCAGGGAACTCCCTTTAGTAAAGCTGTCTGCGTCTGCGCGCAGGCCAAGAGATACAGACAAACGGTCTTCAAAAAAATCTCTGGAGCCCTGACCAAAAAACCCATAATTATAAAAATCTAAGTCCGTGTTGTAGGTATATGCTGGGCGGCTACTGAGGGTGGTGTTTTCATAAAGGGCACGCTGCAAATGTAATCCATAGCTCCATTTCCATTCCCCTTCAAAGCTGGTTACTGTGGCCCTGAGTTTGGTTTCAGACTCCAGGGCGTCATTTTGAAACCTGAGATCTTCTTGGGTGTCGTTGTCATTATACTGGCTAAAGGTATTCCACAAACTGTTGTTACTCAGACTAAGCTCCATAAATCCAGAACGCTCCTTAAATCTCCTCTTCCAAGTAGCTCCAATGGTATTGGTGTTTTGAAAGATCACAGGCACCTGGTCAAAGGTAGCAATCTGTTCTGGGGTATAGTCTGCTGTGGGAGGGATAACCGTAAACTTATCTATACTCCCCAGACCTATAAATGAAAGGCTATTGTAGGCGTCTATCTTGTGATTTAATTTGTATTGATAGTCCCAGTAATCTGGTCTAAACGGCAGTCCAATGAGCTCAAACAAAAACTGCAAATAGGAGCGGCGTACAGAGAGCAGAAGGTCTGTTTTAGGTGCAGCTCCTGCTGCCTTGTCTGCTTTTCCTCTAGCTTTACTGCGCAAAGGGGTGTCTATGGTTACGGCCGCCTCTGAAGCACTCAATCTAAAATTAGCTGCAAATCCGTTGGGGTTGGCATCTCTTTGGCTAAACTGTAGCACTCCCGAGAGCGGGTTGTTGTATTGGGCCCCAAAGGCCGATGCTGAAAGTCTAACGTCTGAAATGAAGGATACATTAAGCATACCTACCGGACCTCCAGAACTCCCCTGGGTACTAAAATGGTTAATATTAGGTATTTCTATGCCATCTAAGTAATACACCACCTCATTAGAAGCGCCTCCTCTAATAATAAGGTCATTTCTAAAACCTCCAATGGAGGGAGATACACCCGGAAGGGTCTGTGCCACCTGAACCACGTCATTGTTTGCACCTGGATAAGAGGCTATTTCTACCGCAGAAAGAGACTGGGTAGAAAGCGGTGTTTCTTTGGGGCGGTTTATAGGACTCAGAGCCACTACTGCCTCCTCTAAACTTTCTGAGGCTTCTTCTAATATAAAATTCAAAGGAGGGGTTCCAACAGGTTTAATTTGAAAATTAAAAACTGTTTGGGTTTTAAACCCCAAATAACTGGCCTGAACGGTATAGGAACCAGGGGGGATATTTTCTATGAGGTATCGGCCATTTTCGTTAGAAATGGCCCCAAAAGAAGTACCTTCTAACACCACGGTAGCTCCGAAGAGTGGGTTTTGGGCGGGATCTAGAATTTGGCCAGAAAGCGAAGCTGTGGCCCTAGGAGTACTGCTCTTTTCTAAAACCAAGGCAGCGGCCGGAGAGGGAACCCTTGGTCCAGTAGATGTTTGAGTGCTTAGGGCTTGACCGTTTTGGGTCTGTAAATTGTTGTTTTGAGCCCAACTAAAAATGGGCCATAGGGCCCACAACAGCCCCATCCATATGGTTTTTTTCATAGCGATTCAAAATTAAGAATAAAAGCTGACAAATATCATTTTTTAAGCCCCTCTAAGCGTCTAGTTTTACCAAAAATTAACCAAAATGGGTGTTATTTACTTACTTCTGACTATAAGTGTGGTGGTGGCTCTTGGCTTTTTTGCTGCGTTTATTGGAGCGGTACGCCAGGGCCAGTTTGACGACCCCTATACCCCAGGAGTTCGCATGCTTTTTGAGGACGAGCTGGTAAAGCCAAACCAAGACCAAAAAGAAAATCTGGACAAAAATATCACTAAAAACAAACTCCATTCCTAATCCTATGGCGCAACTAGAGCAGTTTTACTACGACAATAAAATTGTCAAAAAATTTATTCAGGCTACCATTTTTTGGGGCCTTATTGGTACCCTAGTGGGACTTACCCTGGCCTTTATGTTTTTATTTCCCAATATGACAGACGGGATTTCCTGGCTCAGTTTTGGCAGGCTCAGACCACTGCATACCAATGCCGTTATTTTTGCCTTTGTGGGTAACGCTATTTTTGCAGGGGTATATTACTCCACCCAAAGGCTGTTAAAGGCCAGAATGTTTAGTGATTTTCTGAGCCAGTTTAACTTTTGGGGGTGGCAGGCCATTATTTTGGCAGCAGCCATCACCCTTCCTCTAGGCTATACCACCTCTAAGGAATATGCAGAATTAGAGTGGCCTATAGACCTGGCCATTGCGGTGGTTTGGGTGGCTTTTGGATGGAACCTGATTGGTACCATGCTCCGAAGAAGGCAGCGCCACTTGTATGTAGCTATTTGGTTTTACCTGGCCACCTTTGTGACAGTGGCTGTGCTCCATATTTTTAATAGTTTATCCATACCTGTAGGCGCTTTAAAAAGCTATCCGGTATATGCGGGTGTTCAGGACGCTCTGGTACAATGGTGGTACGGACACAATGCCGTAGCTTTTTTCTTAACTACGCCCTTTTTAGGTCTCATGTATTACTTTGTGCCTAAAGCTGCAGGAAGACCAGTATACTCTTACCGCCTTTCTATTGTGCATTTCTGGTCTCTGATTTTTATCTATATCTGGGCTGGACCCCACCACCTATTGTATTCTGCCTTGCCAGATTGGGCGCAAAACCTTGGGGTAGCCTTTTCCATCATGCTCATTGCCCCCTCATGGGGTGGGATGATTAATGGCCTACTCACCCTGAGGGGTGCCTGGGATAGAGTGAGAACAGACGCCACACTAAAATTTATGGTGGTGGCTATTACAGGTTACGGGATGGCCACCTTTGAGGGGCCTATGCTGTCTTTGAAAAATGTAAATGCTATTGCCCACTTTTCAGACTGGATTATAGCGCACGTTCACGTGGGTGCCCTGGCTTGGAATGGGTTCCTCACCTTTGGAATGATCTACTATTTAGTGCCAAAACTATTCAAAACAGATTTGTACTCAAAGGGGTTGGCCAATGCCCACTTTTGGGTAGGAACACTAGGAATTGTGCTCTATGCATTGCCTATGTATGTAGCTGGATTTACCCAGGCACTCATGTGGAAAGACTTTAATCCAGACGGCACCTTAGTCTATGGAAACTTTTTGGAAACCGTTCACGAGATTATCCCCATGTACTGGATGCGAGCCATTGGAGGCACCCTATACATTATTGGGATGTTCGTTATGTTGTACAACCTAGTAAAAACTGTAAAGTCGGGCTCAAAAGTAGTAGATAGTTTGGCAGAGGCTCCTGCTATGGTCTCTGTTTCTAGTAAAAGAACCTTGGGGGAGACCTTTCACAGTTGGTTGGAGAGAAAACCCATTCAACTCACCATACTGGCTACTATAGCCATTCTCATTGGGGGGATTATTCAGATTGTTCCCACCATCTTGGTAAAATCTAATATTCCAACCATTAGCAGTGTAAAACCATACACGCCTTTGGAACTTGTAGGAAGAGATCTTTACATTAGAGAGGGCTGTGTGGGTTGTCACTCTCAGATGGTAAGACCTTTTAGATCTGAGGTAGAGCGCTATGGACCATATGCCAAAGCCGGAGAATTTGTATATGACCATCCTTTTTTATGGGGTTCTAAAAGAACCGGCCCAGACTTGTTAAGAGTGGGTGGGAAATATTCAGACAACTGGCATTTTAATCATATGTATGACCCGCAAACTACCTCTTCTGGCTCTATCATGCCAGGGTATAAATGGATGATTACAAACAAGGACAACCGCTCAGATATTCAGACTAAAATGAGAGCCATGGCTAGCTTAGGAGTGCCCTATACCCAAGAAGATATAGACCAAGCCTTTGAGCAAATGGAGGCTCAAGCCACCCAGATAGAACAAAATTTGTATTCAGATCCAGATTTTGTGAGTTCCTATGAGGCAGATAAGGCTGCAGCAACCGCAGCTGGAGAAACATTTATCCCTATGAAGGACCGAGAAATAGTAGCGCTAATTGCTTACTTACAAAGACTGGGAACAGACATAAAAATTAAATAATAAGCCATGCTAAAATTTGCTAAAAATTATATGGAAACCATAGAAGGGGTAGCCACCTACCCGATGATTTCACTAGCCATTTTCTTTTTGTTTTTTGTGGTTTTATTTGCCTGGGTGTTTACCGCCTCTAAAGGCTATATTGCTCAAATGAGTGCCATTCCACTTGAAGAAGAGAGCAGCCTAGAAAACACCATTGATAACCCTTTAAAAAGCACGAATCATGAAAAATAAATTCCCCTGGTACTTTAGAATCCCCCTCTTATTTTTTGGAATTTGGGGGCTCATGGAGTTTTTCATAGACGGTGGAGACCAACCTGCCTTTATCGCTTATCCCATTACACAAGCCTTCTTGCTTTTTATTTTGCTACTACTTATTAGTATAGAGCTTATCATAAGTGCCATTGAAAATGTCATGTTCCAAACGCTTTCTGCAGAGGCCCAGCAGCGGTACCTAAGTGCAGAAACCAAACCAATGATATCTTTTAAATGGCTCAGAAGCCTATATCTGAAGCTTTTAGGTCACGACCAAAAGCGCCCTGAGGAGGCCATTGAATTGGACCACAATTACGACGGCATTCGCGAACTAGACAACAATTTACCGCCCTGGTGGGTTTATATGTTCTATGCTACTATGCTATTTGGGGTGGTCTATTTAGTTCGTTTTCACCTAATTCATGACTACGATCAAACCCAAGAATTTGAACAAGAATTGGCCCAGGCACAAATAGATATTGAAAACTATAAAAAGACTGCAAAAAACCTGGTAGATGTGAATACGGTGAGCTTACTAACAGACGCCTCAGATCTAAAAGCAGGTAAAACCATTTTTGAAAATAATTGTGTGGCCTGTCATATGGCAGACGGTGGGGGCGGAATAGGCCCCAACCTCACAGACACACACTGGATTTTAGGGGGGGGTATAAAGAAAGTATTTGAAACTATCTCTGAAGGAGGTAGAGACGGAAAGGGCATGATTGCCTGGAAGCAAAGCCTTAAGCCTTTAGAAATGGCGCAGGTGGCCAGCTATGTCATTGGCATGCAGGGACAAACTCCTGCCAATCCAAAAGCTGCAGAAGGAGATATACTATGGCCAGAAGAGCTTCCAAGCCTTGAAAAAGCAAAGGAATAAGCATTCACATCTGTAGCAAACCAAAAGCTTTTTAAACACAGCAGCAGCAAGACAGACCCCTCAAATGGAAGAACAGTTTAGAGACAGCATAGGAACTATTAATGAAGCAGGAAAAAGGGCTTGGGTCTATCCCAAAAAGCCTGTGGGTAGGTTCTACAATTATAGGAAATGGGTCAGTTACGGACTCCTTATTTTCTTGGTGAGTGCTCCTTTTGTGAAAATAAACGGACATCCCTTTTTAATGTTTAATGTGCTAGATCGCAGATTTAGCATTTTTAGCATTCCCTTTTGGCCACAAGATTTTCATCTCTTTGTAATAACCATGATTATAGGAGTCATTTTCATAGCACTATTCACGGTAGCTTTTGGGCGAATCTTTTGCGGTTGGATGTGCCCTCAGACTATTTTTCTAGAAATGGTTTTTAGAAGAATTGAATATTGGATTGAGGGAGATCGTGGGGCTCAAATACGTCTGGATAGACAGGCCTGGAATGCAGAAAAAATCAGAAAAAAAACCTTGAAATGGGTTGTTTTTGCACTCATTTCTTTTCTGATTGCCAATGTGTTTTTAGCCTATCTCATAAGTAGCGACACGCTTATCCAATATATTATAGAAGGTCCTGCCAAACACCTTAACACCCTGGTGGCCTTAATCATTTTTACTGGGGTGTTCTACTTTGTATTTGCATGGTTTAGAGAACAAGTATGTATTATTGCCTGCCCTTACGGAAGGCTCCAAGGGGTCTTATTGGATAACAAATCTGTAGTTGTAGCCTATGATCACAAAAGAGGAGAGGACATTGAAGGTAGAAAAAAGTTTAGAAAAGGAGAAAACCGAAGCCAATTGGGCTTTGGAGACTGTATAGATTGTAACCAATGTGTTCAGGTCTGCCCCACTGGCATAGACATCAGAAATGGTACCCAATTAGAGTGTGTTAATTGTACCGCCTGCATAGACGCCTGTGACAGCATTATGGATAGTGTAGCCCTACCCAAAGGGCTTATAAGGTATACCTCACAAGATCATATAGAAAAGAAATCTCCCTTTGTATTTTCTACGAGACTCAAGGGATATACCGCTGTGCTCTTTATTTTGATAGGGGTGCTGGTAGGCATGCTTTTCTTAAGAAATCCGGTAGAGGCCACCATTCTCAGGTTGCCTGGACAGCTATTCGAACATAAAGAAGGGGGAATTATTTCCAATGTATATACTTATAAATTAGTCAATAAAACGGACCAGACCATGGATTCCATCCATTTTGAACTCAAAAACAAAAAGGGACTCATTCGATTGGTTCCCGATGGTTTTGTGACCTTAAAAGCAAACCATATGGGAGAAGGAACCCTATTCATAGAACTCCCGGAAACCCATTTGAGCGGAGATAAAAATAAACTTGAGATACTCATCTACCAGGGCAACACCTTAATAGAAACTACCAGCGCTTCTTTTTTAGGCCCTAGAAGCTTTAGATAATGCGCCATAACACACATGGAGTACCATGAAACACAACTCATAAATCCATAAAAAAACACCAACATGACTCCTATAAAAATTTCTTGGGGAAGCGCTGTAGTAATTGCCTTTGTAGCCTTTATTAGCTTTATCCTATACTTTGTTGTTCAAATGACGGTAAATTCTAGATCTAATCACGACCTAGTGAGCCCGGATTACTACCAGAAAGAACTTCATTTTCAAGAAGACATGGCTGCCCAGCAGCGAGCAAAGGCCCTAGAAACACCGCTTATCATAAGCGCTAATTGGGAGGGTATTATTTTGGAATTTCCTCCTCAAATGAGCACTCTGACTCCCGGAATTAGGGGGAAGCTGTTCCTGTCTAAGCCAGACAATAAAAATTTAGACCAAGAATTAAGCCTCCAACTTCAAGGCAGTCAAATGCGCATTCCCGCTTCCCAATTGGTAGAAGGTCGTTGGAATTTGGTTGTAGATTGGGAATTTCAAGGCCTAACTTACAGAATAGAACAAGGCATAAACTTAAATCTAGCGCCCCTTTAAAACTCCATCCCTATGCTCTATACTGCCTTCATATTGGGTCTTTTGGGTAGCTTTCACTGTTTAGGCATGTGTGGCCCTATTGCTTTTATGCTTCCCATTGGCACAGCAAAAGGTGTAAAAAAAGTAATTCTAATTAGCTTGTACCATACAGGTAGAATTGGAGCCTACGCAATTTTAGGAGCAATTTTTGGGACTTTGGGAAAAGGGATGGCTCTATTTGGAATGCAGCAAAAAATATCTATCGCAATTGGCATACTCATGCTAGCTGCTGTTCTTTTCCCCATCCTTTGGTCTGCCTACACCCCCTGGGGAAATATCATTAGCAAAACCTACCACCGATGGATCTTTAAAGTGCAAAGTAGTTTGGGCAAAGCACTGCGAAAAGAAGATAGGGATCATTTTATTACCATAGGGTTTCTCAATGGTTTTTTACCCTGTGGCCTAGTGAGTATGGCTCTTTTAGGGGCTGTAGCCAGCGGCAGTAGCCAAGCCTACCAGGGTGCACTATATATGGTATTTTTTGGGCTAGGTACGGTTCCTATGATGTCTGCAGCTATTTACGCCAGCCAATTCTTAAAAGAAGTACAATTACAAAGAATTAAAAAACTCATCCCTATTTTTATAGGAATTATCGGGCTGTTGTTTATTCTAAGAGGGATGGGTTTAGGCATTCCCTATTTGTCTCCAAAAACAAATCTCATGGCGGGAAATAGCAGTATAGAATGTCATGACCCAAGTTTGGGAGACTAAGCCTTTAGATTGTCATAGAAAACAATGTCTTTTTAGGGGCTTTGGCCTGCAGTCTGGCGTCAAAAGCCATGCAGACATTCCTCACAAAAGGACGGCCTTTGTCTGTAATTTCTATGCGGTTGGAATGGACCCGCAAAAGGGCATCGGCCGCCATGGGCTCCAGGGCGGCTAAAATAGTAGGAAGCTCTTCAAAATCTTCGGTCCATTGCGTCTCAAAATGACACATTAGATCGCTAATATGAGTACGCAAACGAAGGTCTTGATCCGTGAGAATATGGCCTCTGAATGCCGGCAAAATTCCCTGTTGTACCAGGTGGGTATATGCCTCTAAATTTTTCTCATTCTGAGCAAAGGCTCCCCAGCAATCACTAATGCTAGACATGCCTAGGCCAATTAGTACCCTGCTATGCTGGTGGGTATAGCCCATAAAATTCCTGTGAAGCGCTCCGCTTTTGCTGGCTATGGCCAAGGTGTCTGATGGCAGTGCAAAATGATCCATCCCAATTTCTATATAACCCGCAGCTAGTAGCTGTGTTTTTGCGGTTTCATATTGGGCTCTTTTTAGGCTGGGGCTGGGTAAATCTTCGTCTTGAAAACCGCGTTGTCCATTTCCTTTTATCCAAGGTACATGGGCATATGAATACAGAGAAATTCGCTGCGGGCTAATAGACAAGGTTTTTTGAATACTGTCTTCCATATGCGATACACTTTGCAGCGGAAGTCCGTAAATAAGGTCGTGGCTCACAGAGGTGTAGCCTATCTCCCATGCTTGGTCAGAGACCGCTTTTACCTGGTCAAATGACTGCATTCTGTGAATGGCCTTTTGTACCGTTTCATTGTAGTCCTGCACCCCAAAACTCACCCTTTTAAAACCATGGGCAAAAAAAAGTTCCAAATGTTCCCTTTGGGTATTGTTGGGATGGCCCTCAAAACTCCCATCAAAATCTGGAGTTTTTTCTGCCCTTATAAACAAGCCCTGTAAGAGTCTGTCTAAACTTGACGGACTAAAAAAAGTAGGGGTTCCTCCCCCCAGGTGCAGTGCTGCAATACGAGGGCGTTCTCCTAATATCTCATGGTATAACTGCCACTCCTCTAATAGGGTTTGAATGTAAGGTAGCTCTAGTTCATGCCTTTTGGTAATGCGTTTGTGACAGCCACAAAAGGTACATAAAGACTCACAGAAAGGAAGGTGTATATAAAGGCTTATACCCTCCTTGCTGTTGCTGTCTTTAAAACTTTGAGCCAGCTGTTCTTTCCATGCTTGTAATGAAAATTGGTCTGTATCCCAATAAGGAACAGTAGGGTAAGAAGTATATCGTGGGCCTGCCACATTGTATTTTTGAACCAAAGAGCACATGATGGTATGTTTTTGCTCAAAAATAAGGAGGGCTATCCCTTCAAACTATGACAAAAGTCATACCCCAAGAAAAGATAAGGCTACTAATACGGATTTGTGATCCAGGGGTATGGAGCGCGTTTTATCCACTGCCCTCGGGTAAAGTCTGGAAAATCTTGGGCGCTACCATTGTTTTCAATAGATAGTTCAGAGAGTGGTGTCACAGCAGACCAGGCCGCAGCGTCATATACGTCTATGGGTGGTGCTACATTGGCTTTGGCTGCGTTTACAAAGGCATGGAGCACAAAAAAATCCATACCTCCATGGCCCGCACCCTCTGCGTATGCTCCGTATTGTTTCCAAAGCGGATGGTCATATTTTTCTAACCAAGGCTCGGACTTATCCCAACGGTGGGGCTCAGACTGGCCTTCAATATATATTCTGTCTCCGTCTTTTTCCCAGAGCCCCTTAGCGCCTTGTACCCTAAATCCTAAGGAATAGGGTCTAGGGGAATTGCAGTCGTGGGTAATGAGAATGGTCTCGCCCATGGCGGTTTCTATGGTAGAAGTAATAATATCTCCCTGCTTAAAACGCACTTTGGCATTGGGGTGGTCTGCCCCACCTTTATCTACAATATATTTGTGTAAACCCACCGCTTTGGTGGCATGGGAAGACATAGAAATAAATCTATTACCCCTATTAATATTGGCCATTGCGGCCACAGGCCCTAAACCGTGAGTGGGGTACACATCTGCGTTTCTAGTTACAGAATGCTGTGTGCGCCATTTGGCCTCCGAAATGGCCTTTTCTCCAAATTCTACGCCACCTCCATAGGGCTGTTTGCCGTCGTTAAATTTCACATGTCTGAGATCGTGCTGGTACCCACACCTGTAGTGTAGCATCTCTCCAAACACCCCTTCTCTAACCATATTTAAAACGGCCATGATATCTCTTCTGTAGTTTACATTCTCCAAGAGCATGAGGTGGGTTCCAGTTTGCTCATGGGTATTTACTAAATCCCAGCATTCCTCTAGAGTACCTGCCGCAGACACCTCTACCCCAGCGTATTTGCCTGCCTTCATTGCGTCTACAGACATGCGGGTATGCCATAACCAAGGCGTAGCAATAAGAACTGCGTCTACCTCCCGGAGTGCCAATAAGTTTCTATAATCCAAATCGTTTTTACCAAATACCTTTGCGGGCTTGCCCCCAGCTTCTGCAATGGCCTTTTGGGCAATGACAATTCTAGCAGGATCTACATCTGCGATAGCCGTCACCATCACGTCATCTCTTTTTAAAGCATTTTGCAAGTGATTGGCACCCCTAAGACCCAAGCCAATAATACCAATTTGAAGTTTGTCGTTGGCGGCTTTAAAAGGGGAGCCAAAAGAAATGGAAGGGGCTACCATCGCAGCAGCACCCAAGGTTGCAGATTGATGAATAAAAGTTCTTCTTGAAGACATATGGTTTTATTTGGAGGTTATTTAAGTACAGAAAAGTAGGAAATTTAATTTAAAAAACCCTCCGTCCCGGTCATTTTATAAATGATGTAGTATCTTGTAGGCCATTTAACAACAGACTATGACTTTACTCATTATGGCTGCCGGGAGCGGTAGCAGATACGGCGGCCTCAAACAATTTGACGGCCTAGGCCCCAACGGAGAATACCTATTAGAATACACCATTTACAATGCCATAGCAGCAGGATTTAATCACATAGTTGTGATTGCCAAACCAGCCAATACCACTAGTATAACAGAATACCTTCAAACGAAGCTTCCTTCTGAGGTCCAAATTACGGTCTTGGGCCAATCTATTTCTGATGTTCCAGACGGATTTAAGGCCCCAGAAGGCAGAGAAAAACCCTGGGGAACCGCCCATGCCGTATGGACCGCCAGAGAGGTGATCAGCACCCCTTTTGCCACCGTGAACGCAGACGACTATTACGGACCAGAGGCCTTTAAGGACGCAGCTACTTACTTAGAGCAACTACCCAATGCACAAACCTACGGTCTGGTAGCCTATCACTTAGAAAACACCCTTTCTAACTATGGAACCGTTTCTAGAGGGGTCTGTGAGGTGTCTCAGGGCTCCCTTGTGAATATTGTGGAGCACACTCAATTAGCGGCCAGCAGCCCCACAGAGGTAACAGACCAAGACAGTGGCAATCGCTTTCCAATGAACACTCCAGTGAGTATGAATTTTTGGTTGTGTACCCCACATATTTTTCCAGCCATAAGCGCACGTTTTGAGCAATTCTTATCCGGACCACATCCAGAAAAAGGAGAACTCTATCTGCCCTTTATCGTGGCAGAACAACTGGCGGAAAAAGAGGTTTCCGTGGGCGTTATTCCCACCAGTAGCGAATGGTTTGGACTCACCTATGGTCCCGACAAAGAAGTGGCTATACAAACCCTGGCTACCCTGCACCAAAGCGGGGTTTATCCTGCAAAATTATGGGAACGTTAGCCCCAAAACACATACAATCCATATTTGAAGCCTTCATATCTGGGCAGGAGTTAGAGTCCGTAACTCCCGTACAACAAGGTCTTATTAATAACAGTTATTTCCTACAGACCTCCCGGACCGCTTATATACTGCAGCGTCTAAATAGCCACGTCTTTACAGCGCCCCGAGCACTGATGGAAAACCTCATAAACTTTCAAAACCTACCCAAACCAAGCGGCTATCTGGGGCCTGCGTGTATTCCGACCGCTGAAAAAGACTATTTGTATAAAGACCCTCATGACGCCCTTTGGCGGCTTCAGGAGTTTGTACCACAGAGTGAGGCCTATGACCTAGCACCTAACCCCCAGGTGGCTCAGGAAGCCGGCCGGCTTCTGTCCCAATTTCATCAGATAAGCCAGGGAGAAGATCTGGAGAAATATCATAGTACTCTGCCAGGTTTTCAAGATATTTTTCTGAGGTTGGATCAATTTTCTTTGGCCTTTAAAAAGGCCGATGCCGCGCTGTTGGAACAATCAAAAGAAGCGCTACACATTAAAGAGCATTTAGCCCCATTTGTCTCTCGTGTTCCTTCTGAGCTGCCGCAAAGACTGTGTCACAATGACACCAAACTCAATAATATGCTCTTCCACAAAGAGAGTGGAAAAGCACTTTGTATGGTAGACTTAGACACCCTCATGCCAGGCTATGCCTTTTACGATTTTGGAGACGCTTTCAGAACCGTGGCCAACACCGCTAGAGAAGGTGATTTTAGCACCAAAGTTGGGTTTAGAAAAGACTATGCCCAAGCGTTTGTCCAAGGCTTGGCCCAACAGAAAAAAATCTATACCCCATTGGAATGGGGAAGTTTTGCGTTTGGCGCGGTATATATGCCCTATATACACGGACTTAGAGCCCTTACAGATTTTCTTGAAGGAAACCGCCACTACAAAGTTCAATACCCTACCCAAAACTTAGACCGCAGCCTAAGTCTATTCCAATTCGCAGAACAGGCCTATGATAATCAGGCATACATTCAAGAGATTTTAGATATATATTTTTCTCATGAATAGGTGGTATTTGATAGCTCTTATTTGCTTTAGTGCATGTAAAACTGGTGTTAAAGCACAACAGTACGCAGGGCTTTCTATAGATAACGACCTGTTTTTTGGCAAGGATTATTATTACTCCTCTGGGGTTTTCTTGCAATACGGAAAAACCGTATCCCCCTATGAAAAACCAAGAGCAGCAGACAAATTTTTTAAAGACGAATTAGAAAACAAACAACGGAAAAGCATACATTGGAGATTGGGGCAGCAAATATTTAACCCCATTGGTCGTTATGACTCCATTTCTGATCATATGGATTATCCCTTTAGCGGTTATTTGTTTTTGGAGCGCTCGGAGCAAACTCACAAAAGCGACAAAGAAATTTTAAGCTGGGGGCTGCAGCTGGGGTTAAGTGGGCCTCCCTCTTTAAGCCAACCCATTCAAAACACCTATCATAGGGTGGTATTGGGCCTCCCTCCACTAAGCTGGGTAGACCAACAAGCCGTTGGGCTTCATTTGGGTGTTTTTGGGGCATGGACCAAAAGTGTGCCCCTTTTTGAAAAAGTACAGTTCACGCAGCAAATGAAGGCTGCACTAGGCACGCACCAAAGCTTTGCACAGCTCAGAACTGGCCTACAATGGGGGCCCTTAAATCCGTTGGTTTTTTTTAATCCCTTAATCAGCCCCTCACAAAAGGGCTGGAGTGCCCATATAGGAGCCAGACTGAGTTATCATGCACAAGATTATAACCTTAGTGGAAGTCTTTTTAACGATCGCTCCCCCTTTACACTTTCCTCCAACATATGGAGAAATTCCTTAGAAGCTGGGTTTGCCCTTCGTATGGAACAATGGCAATTCATGACCATAGCTAAAACTAGATCTAGAGACACTCCTACCCAACGTTATGAAAGACATCAGGTCTTGTTTTTAAGTGCCATACACTTTTGGTAGGGCGCTATTTCTCATTGCTATCTGGCATAGTGAGTGTCGTGTTAATTTTAATCACGCCCTGACCACCGTTAAAACCATAGTGGGTTTGTATGTCATACACCGTCCTGTAGACCGTTACCTTTCTTATAGACAAGAGGTCCAAACCAGGAGGGGGTGTTTTTCCTATCAAATTACCGTCTACATCCCAAATGGCATATGGGGGTTCTCCGTCTGAAAAGGAACCAATTCTATCTCTGGTAACCACGACTTTGTCGCCCTCAATTTTAGCATTACCTAGGTGTCTACGAATGGCTTGGATCACATTGGTGGCGTAAATATCAATGCCGTACTCATTGAGTTCTTTAAAATTAGTGGCCTTTGAAGCTTTCTTTTTAGCCGCTCTTTTTTGGATTCTAAGTTCCTTTTTACTCAGTTCGGACTGCTGAGAAAAAATAGGCTGACAAAGAAAAAGGGTGAAAAATAATAGGAGATACTTCATATGTTTATCTTTATGCTACAATGTACAAAAATTAGCAAAATAACGTATGAAAATCAATATTGTAGGAGCAGGCATTAGTGGTTTGGTTGCAGCAATTCAACTTGAAAAAGCAGGTTTTAAACCACATATCTTTGAGACCTCTACAGCTGCTGGAGGTAGGGTAAAAACAGAGGTTGACCAAGGAATTGCCTATGATCACGGATTTCAAGTACTTTTGGAAGCCTATCCACTTGCTCAAAAATATTTAGATTACCCAGCACTGGAATTACAGGCTTTTTTTCCTGGAGCGTTGGTCTTTAAAGATAACAAGAGATACACTTTTGGAGACCCCCTCAGACATCCTGGCTTTTTATGGCCCATTATGACTAACCCTTTGGCCACCCTCTCGGATAAAATCAAGGTGTTTCTACTCTCTCAAAGACTTAAAAAAACTCCTATTTCTGAGATTTTCAAGCTAAAAGAACAAAGCACCTTGAGTTATCTACAGGAAAAAGGATTTTCCTCCAAAATTATAGAACATTTTTTTCGCCCTTTTTTCAGTGGTATTTTTCTAGAAACCTCTTTGGAAACCTCGAGTAGGATGTTTGAATTTGTATTTAAAATGTTTGCAGAAGGAAAGGCCTCTGTCCCCAAAAGAGGGATACAAGCCATTAGCCAACAACTTCTTGAGCAGTTAAAACAAACTAAAATACATTACAACACCTCAGTTCAAAAAGTAGACGACAAAGGTATTCACGTAGAGGGACTGCCTTTAATAGAAAGTGATTACACCATTATAGCTACCCAAGCGGCGCAGCTGGTGAGCGGTCTAAAAAGCCAAGAAACTACATGGAAGTCTTGTCATTGTTTTTATTTTGAAGTGCCTGAAAAACAAATTAAAAACTCCATCATTGGATTGGTTCCTGGAGGAAAGCTCATTAATAATTTACATCTTGTACAGCCAATAGAAAAATCAAAGACCAACATCTTATCGGTGACTGTAGTAGAAGCAAAAGGTCTGTCTGAAAAAGCCCTACTCCAAGAAGTAATAGAAGAGCTCCAAACCATTATTGGTCCAGGGGAATATACCCTAAAAAAACACTTCCATATTCCTAAGGCCCTACCCCATTTAACCAATATTCAATATGAAATTGATGCCTCGGAAACCCAGCTCACAGAAAGCATTTTCTTGGCGGGAGATTTACTTTTAAACGGATCTCTAAACGCTGCCATGAGATCGGGGGAATTAGCCGCAGAGGCTGTTATGAGTAAAATAGATTCGAATATGTAAAGGCTACTATGAATTTTAAACTCAATAATTTAACTTTTAGAAATATTTTGAAATAAAATCTTCAAATTTTTCTACACTATTGATATTTCACTAACTTTATAAGTAATTGAAAATCAATATTTATGGCTGGTGTTAATGTCCCAAAAGAGTTTAGTGTAAAACCAATATTCAATAAACAATATTTACTAGACGGTGAATTAAAGGAATGGAAAGGAGCAACTACTGATGTATATTCAGTTATTAAAACGGAAGATGGGCAAAACAATTTAGGACCCACATTTCTGGGGTCTATTCCTGACATGGGTGAAAAAGTAGCTGTTGAAGCTATAAATGCAGCTAATAAAGCCTACAACAGAGGTAAAGGAGAATGGCCTACTATGTCTGTCTCAGAAAGATTAAAACACATGATCCAATTTGTGGAAAAAATGAAACTTCACAGAGAAGAGATTGTAAAACTACTAATGTGGGAAATATGCAAAAATAAGTCTGACTCTTATAAAGAATTTGATAGAACAATTGAATATATAGTTGACACCATTGAGGCTTACAAAAATTTAGATAGAAAGGGAGCAAAATTTGAAAATCAAGAAGGTGTATTGGCGCATATAAGGAGGGGGCCCTTAGGTGTTGTACTTTGTTTAGGGCCATACAATTATCCTTTAAATGAAACTTTTTGCTTGCTTATCCCTGCACTTATAATGGGCAATACTGCTGTATTTAAACCTGCTAAACACGGCGTATTACTCATAACACCACTTTTAAATGCTTTTCAAGAAAGTTTTCCTCCTGGAGTAGTTAATATTTTATTTGGACGAGGAAGAAACATTGCAGCTCCCATAATGAAAACAGGAATGGTAGACGTCTTAGCGCTAATTGGGCATAGCTCTTCTGCTGTTTCGCTTCAAGATTTACATCCAAATAAAAACAGATTGAGATTGGTGCTAGGCTTAGAGGCAAAAAACCCTGCTATCATTTTGCCAGATGCAGACCTAACCCATGCTGTCAAAGAATGTATTTCAGGCACCCTATCTTTTAATGGCCAAAGGTGCACAGCACTTAAAGTTTTATACGTTCACGAATCCATTGTAAATGAATTTAATGAGTTATTTTCTCGAACTGTAGATCAATTGACTTTTGGCATGCCTTGGGAAAATACTTTTTTAACTCCATTACCAGAAACAAATAAACCTCAATACATACAAGATTTAATTCAGGACGCTTTACAGAATGGAGCTAAGATTATGAATAAAAAAGGGGGATCATTATCAGACAATTATTCTTTCCCAGCAGTAATGTACCCAGTAAATAAGAAAATGAGGCTTTTTCATGAAGAACAATTTGGACCCATAATACCCATCATACCTTTTAACGATATTGAATTGCCATTAAACGATATGGCTACATCTGATTATGGACAACAGGTAAGTTTATTTGGTCAAAATGAAAAGCATTTAGGACCATTAATAGACGCCCTAGCAAATCTTGTTTGTAGGGTGAATTTGAATAGCTCTTGTCAAAGAGGACCAGATGTATATCCTTTCACTGGTAGAAAGAATTCTGCTGTAGGTACATTAAGTGTATATGATGCGCTTAGATCTTTTTCAATTCGAACATTTGTAGCCACGAAGGACAGTTCTGAAAACAAAGAGATTTTAAAAAATCTACTTGCATCTAAGTCTTCAAACTTCATTACAACGGAATACTTGCTCTAAGCTATAGATTCAATTTACTTTTTTTTCTTGTGGTCTCTTAGCACAATTTTAAAGTAAAAAAACACATAGATTACAAATATTACAGAACCGACAATAAACATCAATTGATTTTTCATAATACTATTTTTTGTCGTCTCTTCGTCTTTGTCTTATTGCTACTGAAAAAGCCAATATAGTTACAGGCCATAAACCCACATAAATGCCTTCTAACTCATTTCCGGTAAACCATAAAAAAATAGAATAGAGAAAGCTTAAAAAAGCGAGAATGATCGGATAATATTTTTCTAAAAATTTCATTATAATTTTTTTATCAAGTTAGTAAAAAAACACATTGAAAATATTACATCATCCTTATTTTATGTAAAAAAAACTTGAAAATTTAATCTCCATCGCAATCAAAGGTATTATTTAAGACTAATAGTCTTGGCCAACATTTGCTTCAAGTTATTTCATTTTTAATTGACTTTAATTAGTTTAACTTGTCAATTCAAAAAGGGTTTCTCTTTTTTTGGTGTAGTCATTCATAATATTTTTATTATGAACTTGAAGCCCATGCTTGGCAATATTTGAAAAACCTTCTTGAGCTAATTCGTGAGTTGGTAGTGAAGGAAGATTATTTTTAGTCCAAATACTCATTTCTGAAAGTATGGGATATAAATTAATTCCTTTATCAGTTAAATAATAATATTTTATTTTTCTGTCTATTGGATCTTTTCTATAATCTAGTAAACCATACTCTCTCAATTTTTTAATCCTATCTACAAGAATGTTAGTAGAAATTTTTTCAGGAGATTTCAAAAATTCACTATACGTATTTCTTCCTATGAATATATCTCGAACAATTATTAATGACCAACGGTCACCAACTAAATCTAAAATATTTGATAAAGGACAGGTTGATCTAAATGTTAAATTTTGAAACATATATTTAAGATGTTTCTTACAAAGATAAATACAAATTTGAAAAAAAAACCTACTATAATTATAGTAGGTTTTTTTTTAACAAATTATTCTACCAAGCAGCTCTCCACTGTCTTACAGTATGAATCTTACCATCTTCTCCGAATATGAACTTTTCTAAAAAAAAGTCTTCCTCAACAGTGCCGTCTTTTTTATACTTGGTTTCATTAGAACCAACCTCAACAATTTTTCTCACGCCGTCTAATTCATATGGCAAAAAGTAAATAGGATCAGAAATTATTGAATCATATTGAGAAAACATTTCTTTCAAATCATTAGACGTCATCATTACTGGCTCTTCCGAGTTAAATGGGAAAAACCTCAGTGAATCTCTTGTGTTTGCAAAAACTCCTTCTGCATACATTGCGGCATAATTAGAAATTAAACTTCTAACTACTTCAACCTGTTCATCAGAACCCATCAGAAACTTGGTTCCAGAACTCACCCATTCACCAGCTTTTTTATCTACTTGTACTTCTTTAACTTGATTTTTACAAGATAGTACTGATATCATTACCATTAATAAAACTATTCCTTTTTTCATTTTAAATATGTTTTAATTTTTAATTTGACTGTAAATATTTATTGAGGGCTACCTAAAAGTTCAATTAATTCCCAAATATTAGTATGTCTAAATCCATCAGGGTCATATTTACTCATTTTAGATTTTGATATAAGCGCATCAATTTCTTTACTTGAAACAATGTCCATTGGAGATAAAGATCTTAAGGCACTTGACAAATCTTTGTAGTGATCATATGTAATAACACTTGACTCATCCATACCTTTTGGATGCAATCTTGCTAAAATTCCCCAACCCGATCTTGCGCCGTCTTTTCCTAAATTCTTTTTAAAATAGGGCATCCATAAATTTAAATTTTCATTTACAAATCCATTAAAATCTTTAGGTCTTGCTAAATTCCAAACAGCATATTTAAAATCCCCCATTGGAAGTTCAGCAATGAGCTTATAAGTGTCGTTGTAGAGTGTTTTAGATATAGGATTCGTAGAGGCTAACGCTGGATCAAACCCTAAAACTTGTTCCGCATTGTCCCATATTTTCATTTGATCTTCATATTGCTCAAAACTTTCATATACTTGAACAAAAGCATGGGTAGGTTTAGATTCGTCATCTGTTCTTCCATAAAGTCTGAAAAATGCAGATGCTAACATGTTTCCGTTATCAATAGCATTTTTCTTTATTTTAGACCAATGTTCTGTTTCCAAAGATTCAAATTCTGCTTGATGCTCGGAGGCAACATACCTATATTGTATATGAACAATATTTTGAGCGTGAATTGTCATAGTAAAAGCAAGTACTAATAACATTAATAATTTTTTCATTTTAAATATATTTAATTGGTTAACAGCTCAATATACAAATAAATATTTAATTGCAATGCAGCACGTAAAAATACGTTGATGAATCTCAACACTAGAATAAATTTCAGTAACTCAACAAAAAAGTATAGGGGCTTATGCCCCTATACCAATCAATTGCTCTAAGAATAATGTTAAACCTATAATTGTTTCTTTGCTATAGATTTAATTTTATTTTGCTGTAAGCTCCATTTGCAAAGCTGCACTATCAAAAAAGCAAACTAACATAATTATCTTTCCATCTTTCCACATATAGTTAAAATTGGCTCCATTAGAGTAACGAACACCAGTTTTGTTTCCTGTCCCCATCCAATTAAACCATTCACTTGTCCAAATATCTCCATTTTTAAAATATTTAGTCTGTGCAGTTATATCGGGAATTAGAATGTTGTTAAATATATTGTGATGACTTTTGAATCCAGATATTAATGCTTGCTTATCCATTTTAGAATTATTTATAATTACCTCAGCATCATCAGCAAATAATTCTTGCCATAAACTAAAATCATTTTCAACATAAGTTTGATTTAGTTTTTTCACATTTAAAGTTAGTATATCGGTATTTTTTACAGTAGCGATATCTTCTTGAGCAAGAGCTGGCGCAGTAAAAACTACAGCTAAAAACATTAGTATTTTTTTCATTTTAATTGATTTATGATTATTAAATAAATTTAAGATGTGACTAATTAACCCAATGTAATGTTCTTCTAATTATTGTATAACCGAAACCATCTGGCATAATAGAATTCATTTTAGATTTTGAAGCCATCTTTTGGTAAGGATTATCCTCTTTAAAGGACAAATAATTCATGGCGTCAACTAAGTTTTCAAATCCATCTCTTGTGAAGATCGATGCTTTACTGGCATTCCCTTTCGGGTGAATTCTTGTGTGTACACCCCAACTATCAAGTTTCGTTAATTTTTGATTAGCCAAATGAATTCCTTTCCATAATGTCTTATTTTCACTAACAAATGCAGAAATATCTTCAGGCCTTCCATAGTTAAAAATTGTAAAATTTGTTTTATCGCCATTTATGCTTTCTTCATTTTGATAAAATCTTATAGATATTATTTCACGAATCCCTTCGGTACTGATATCTTGAGGTGTTAAATTAAGGAAACTTGTATCCCATTTTTGGTCTCCTGAAAAAGCTTGCTCTATATTTTCAAATGTATTAACTATTAAATAGTTTGCTTCTGTAGCGGCTTTATCAACCCCGATTGATTTCATTAAGCCCCAACCTGTCATTCTGCCAGCATCTATCTCTTTCTTTGCTACTTTAGACCAATAATCTATTTCTAATCTTTCAAATTCTTCCTGATCTTCCGGAAGAACCTTTAAATACATGTGCATAGAAACTTGCTTTTGAGCAAGCATTGAAGTTGTAAAGACAATAGCTAAAAAAAATAAAAATTTTCTCATAATTGATTTATTTAATTGGTTAGTCAATAAATATATTAAATATATAATTGCAATACAATATTATAATCTATTTTTAAAATAAAGTTAAAACACACTCCTATTAATGATCGAATTGTATTAGAAGTTTTTAACCTATGTATTTTAGTGAAATGAGTTATGCCTATGGCACTAGCTTTTTAGGCTCGCTTTTACTATTATGTGATTAAGGAATGTTTTGTTGAAGGAAAATCTAATTTATTTCATTCTTAGATATATAAAACAAAAAAAGCCAATTCATTGCTGAATTGGCTTTCGCTTTTGCGGTCTGGACGAGACTCGAACTCGCGACCTCCTGCGTGACAGGCAGGCATTCTAACCAACTGAACTACCAAACCTCGCGTTAGCGGTTGCAAATATACAACGCTTATTTAATTGTGCAAACAAAAAATGAAGAAAAAGTACAAATAATGTACATGCCCGGGAGGGCCAAAAAAAAAGGCTACCCCATATTAGAGCAGCCTTTTAGCTTATTGTGCTTTACAACAGCTATTTACATGGCTGCGTCAATAGCGTCTGTGTAAGCCTGCTTGGGAGAAACCCCTACTTGTCTGCTTACAATTTCACCGTTTTTAAACACCAATACGGTTGGAATGTTACGTACCCCATATTTGGCCGCAAATTCTTGGTTGGCGTCTACGTCTACTTTTCCAACTACTGCTTTACCTTCGTATTCGTTGCTCACCTCATCTATAATAGGTCCAACCATTCTACAGGGTCCGCACCAGGCAGCCCAAAAGTCTACCACTACAGGTTTATCACTTTTTAAAACTACCTCTTCAAAAGTAGCGTCTGTTATTTCTAATGCCATGATATATGTTTTTAAATATGATACAAATTTACGTTTTTATTTTACTTTTTGCGCTTTGCTAGCTGCGGCATTTACTTATGGAACCATAAGCTAGTCTTATGCTAGTTTAAACTGTAATGAATATCTCTGGCTTCCAGGGCCTGAATGAGCTCATTAGAAATACCTATTTTTTGCTTGCGACTTATAAAATCTAATTTGGTTTCATCCTCCATATCATAAAGACTAAAATGAAGGGCCAGGTCTCCTGGATGGTCTTTAAGCAGGCTTTGCATACTTTCTATCTGGGGGGTAGCCAGGTGGTCTAAACGCAGTTTAATGGTAAGCTTCTTTGTGAAATTCTCCAGGATGTCCTGCAGCTGATAAAACTGGTTGTACTGCAGCCTTGGGTCGCCCTGTTTTCCGGTTTCCCTGTTTGTCCAGCCCTCTTTAACTACTACCTTACAGAAGATAAAGGAGTTTACAATTAAAAAATGCCTAAAGCGCAAATACTCTTCTCCAAAAATTCTAAACTCATAACTATCCGTATAGTCTTCTACCGTAAAGGCTGCCCAGCCCTTGCCGTTCTTAGACACCCGGTGTTGCACCTCAGACACTACTCCTGCAAAAGCCAGCTCCCTATTTACATAGCTTTGTAAGTCATTAAAAAAGGAGAGCTGGGCATTTGTAAAACTGCTAATTTCTGTTTTGTAATCGTCCAAGGGATGCCCAGAAATATAGATCCCTACCACTTCTTTTTCTTGCTTGAGTTTTTCCATGGTACCCCATTCTGGGCAAGGAGGCACCTCTGGCTCAGGAATTTGAATGTCGCTAGACTCACCAAATAAACTCACCTGGGCAGAGTTTTCATTTTCCTGAAAACGAGCGCCGTACTTCATTACCTTTTCTAAAAAGGTACCAGACTCCCCTTGCACGTGAAAATACTGGGCCCTATGTACGCCTCCAAAGGAGTCAAAGCCCCCAGCAAGTGCTAAATTTTCGAAGGCTTTTTTGTTGGCGGCACGTAAATCTATACGCTTGGTTAGATCAAATACCGATCGGTATAATCCATTTTCTTTGCGCTGCTCTACTATGGTTTCTACCGCGCCACGGCCCACGCCTTTTATGGCTCCCATACCAAAACGTATGGCACCTTGCGCGTTTACCGCAAATTTATAAAAGGACTCGTTCACATCTGGGCCCAATACCTGCAAGCCCATGCGCTTACATTCTTCCATAAAGAAGGTCACCTGCTTTATGTCATTCATATTATTAGAAAGTACCGCAGCCATATACTCTGCTGGGTAGTGGGCCTTCAAATAAGCTGTTTGATAGGCAATATAGGCGTAGCAGGTAGAGTGAGACTTGTTAAAGGCGTAGGAAGCAAAAGCCTCCCAATCTTTCCATATTTTTTCTAAAACCGCTACCGGGTGGCCTAATTTTTCACCGCCATTTAAAAATTGAGGCTTGAGTTTTTCTAGCAAGGCAAATATTTTCTTCCCCATGGCTTTTCTCAGTACGTCTGCCTCCCCCTTGGAAAAACCAGCTAGTTTTTGAGAAAGTAGCATCACCTGCTCCTGGTAGACCGTAATTCCATAGGTTTCCTTGAGATACTCCTCCATTTCTGGAAGGTCATAACTAATCTCTTCGTCTCCGTGTTTACGGGCAATAAAACTTGGAATATACTCCATTGGGCCCGGTCTGTAAAGGGCGTTCATGGCAATAAGGTCGTCAAATACCGTGGGTTTTAGGTCTTTTAAATGCTTTTGCATACCTACAGATTCATACTGGAATACCCCTACGGTGTCTCCACGCTGGAAGAGTTCATAAGTTTTGGCGTCATCCAAAGGAAAATCGTCCGGCACCAAGTGAATGTTGTGTTTGGCCTTTACGATTTTTACCGTGTCTTTAATGAGTGTCAGGGTTTTAAGACCCAAGAAGTCCATTTTCAAAAGACCGGCGTCCTCTACCACCGAGTTGTCAAACTGGGTCACATAGAGGTCAGAATCTTTAGCTGTAGCCACTGGCACATAATTGGTAATGTCGCCAGGAGTAATAATCACCCCACAGGCGTGTATCCCTGTGTTTCTGAGAGAACCTTCTAAAACCCGAGCCATATTAAGAGTTTCTGCCTCCAAGTCTGGCCCGTCTGCAATGTTTAGTAACTCATTCACCTTTTCTAGATCTTCTGCCCTAAAGTTCTTTTTAAGCTCTGCCTCAGAATAGCCAAAAATCTTAGCAAGCTTAGACATATTAGGCAGCAGCTTAGCAATACGGTCTGCATCATTGAGTGGCAAATCTAAAACCCTAGCCGTGTCCCTAATAGATGACTTGGCCGCCATGGTACCATAGGTAATAATCTGAGCCACCTGATTGGCCCCGTATTTTTGGATTACATAGTCCATGACCCGGCCCCTACCTTCGTCGTCAAAGTCAATGTCTATATCCGGCATGGACACCCTATCTGGGTTTAGGAAACGCTCAAAAAGTAAGTCGTATTTTAGCGGGTCTATATTGGTAATCCAAAGACAATAGGCCACCACAGATCCTGCGGCAGACCCCCTACCCGGCCCCACAGAGACCTCCATCTCCCTAGCAGCCCTTATAAAATCCTCTACAATTAAGAAATACCCAGGGTAGCCAGAATTTTCAATGGTCTGCAACTCAAAGTCCAGTCGCTCCTCAATTTCTGGGGTAATCTCCCCGTATCTTTTTTTAGCCCCCTGATAGGTAATATGTCTTAAATAGGCATTTTCCCCGCGCTTGCCTCCGTCTGTGGCGTCTTCTGCCACCTTAAAAGACTCTGGAATCTCAAAGGCAGGAAGCAAAACGTCCCTAGCCAATTCAAAGGGTTCTATTTGAGCCGCAATTTTATAAGTGTTTTCAATAGCCTGAGGCAGGTCTGAAAACAATTCTTTCATGGCAGCTGCAGACTTAAAATAATACTCCTGATTGGGCAATCCATATCTGTACCCTCTGCCTTTCCCTATAGGCGTGGCCTGTTTCTCGCCATCTTTCACACAAAGCAAAATATCATGGGCATTGGCCTCTCCCTTGGCCCCGTAATAAGTGTTGTTAGTGGCTACCAAAGACACCCCATGTTTTTTTGCCATAGGAATCAAAGTCTGATTTACCCGGTCTTCGTCTTCCTGTCCGTGGCGCATGATTTCTATATAAAAATCTGCCCCAAAAGTCTCTTTCCACCAAAGTAAAGCCTCCTCTGCCTGTGTGGCGCCCACATTTAAAATTTTAGCCGCCAACTCTCCGTATAAATTTCCAGAGAGCACAATAAGGTCTTCTTTATACTGTTCCACCAGAGACTTGTCTATTCTTGGAACATAGTAAAAACCATTGGTGTAGGCCAAAGAAGACAATTTAGCCAAATTGTGATAGCCTTTTTTATTCTTTGCTAGAAACACCATTTGGTATCCGTAGTCCTTCAGGTTTTTGTTGGTGTGATCTTCACACACAAAAAATTCACAGCCCACAATAGGTTTTATAGGGGTACCCTTCAGGGGCTCTCCCGCCTGTTCTGCCTCCTTGTGCTGGGCTGCAATTTTCGCATTATGCCCCTTCACTTCTTTTACAAAATGAAAGGCACCCATTAGGTTGGCGTGATCTGTTAAGGCCACTGCAGGCATGTCTTGTGCGGCTGCCTGAGCCACCAAATCTTTCACGCTCATGGTAGACTGAAGCACAGAGAACTGAGAGTGGTTGTGAAGGTGTACAAAGGGAGCGTCTTCCAGCTGCTCCAGGTTTTCTCTAATATCTTGTTTGCTGGGGGTGTCATGTTGGGGTGTAGCCTGCGCTGCTTGCAGCTTGGCCGATGCCTCTTTTAAATTCACATGCACCAAGCCTATCCCTTGCATAGGGCTGGGATTGGCCGCTTCATAATCTTGATAATAGTGGGCAGGAGCTCCCAA
The DNA here is from genome assembly GCA_022239325.1 of Flavobacteriaceae bacterium LSUCC0859. Classification (GTDB taxonomy): domain Bacteria; phylum Bacteroidota; class Bacteroidia; order Flavobacteriales; family Flavobacteriaceae; genus MAG-120531. Next base: position 601,971 of record JAKOGP010000001.1, read on the forward strand.
TTTCTCAAGCGGATAATGCTTTAACCTCAACAATTCAAGAAAACAGCGGCTGGTGGCTTCTACGTCTGCGGTAGCGTTGTGAGCCTCTGAAAAAGGAACCCCAAACAGATGCTCGTGCAATTCTGTAAGGGTGGGTAGCTTAAACTTACCACCACGTCCACCGGGAATTTGGCACATCATAGCCGTCTCTTCTGTACAGGTATCCAAGACTGGTTTTTGTACCAAAGGATTTTCTATCCCCGCCCTGTGAAACTCTGCCCCCATGATATTGAGGTCAAAGCCCACGTTCTGCCCTACTACAAAATGTGACTTTTTTAAAGCTTCCTGAAAGCGCTCCAAAACCTCTAAAAGCGCCAAGCCGTCTGTCTGGGCTAGAAGCGTAGAAATTCCGTGAATTTGTTCTGCCTCATAGGGCACCTCAAAACCGTCTGGCACTACCAAATAATCTCCATGCTCCATAAGGTTCCCCATGGCGTCATGTAGCTGCCAGGCAATCTGAATACATCGAGGCCAGTTGTCCGTATCGGTTACTGGGGCGTTCCATCTCTTAGGTAATCCGGTGGTTTCCGTGTCAAAAATTAAATACATCTGGGCAGTTTTTCTATGGCAAATGGTGCAAAAGCGAAAAGTAAAATTAACCAAAAGCCACCGCAATCAAAAAGGGGGTTGTTAGAAGTTATTAACCTCCTGTACATGACCCAAACCAATAAAGCTTAATGAATTAAAAACGAATGGTTTGTAAATCACAAAAAAAGGCTATATTTGCAGCCTCTTAATTGAGAAAACTAAAAAGAATTAATAACCAAGGGTCGGGCACCCTACAAATTAATGTGATATGCCAGTTAAAATTAGATTACAAAGACACGGTAAAAAAGGAAAACCATTTTATTGGATCGTTGCAGCAGACGCAAGAGCAAAAAGAGATGGTAAATTTTTAGACAAATTAGGAATCTACAACCCAAACACCAACCCAGCTACTATTGAATTAGACGTAGATGGTGCTGTAAAATGGTTAAACAATGGAGCGCAGCCTTCAGACACAGCCAAGCGTTTATTGTCTTACAAAGGAGCCTTATTAAAGCACCACCTTTTAGGAGGAGTTAGAAAAGGAGCCCTTACAGAGGAGCAAGCAGAAGAAAAATTCAATGCTTGGGTAGCAGATAAAGACGCAGCAATTGCTGCTAAAGTGTCTGGTTTATCTAAAGAGCAAGAAGCAGAAAAAGCGAAAGCATTGGCTGCAGAAAAAGCAGTAAACGACAAACGTATTGCTGACGCACAAGCCTTAGAAGCAGAAGCTGCTGCAGAAGTAGCTGCTGCAGAGGAAGCTACTGAAGAAGTAGTTGCAGAAGAAGCTACTGAAGAAGTAGTTGCAGAAGAAGCTACTGCTACTGAAGAAGCGCCTGCTGCTGAAGAAGCCAGCGAAGACACTAAAGAAGCTTAATCTAAAACAAAGATGCGTAAGGAAGATTGTTTCTACTTAGGCAAAATTGTTTCAAAATACAGTTTTAAAGGGGAAGTGCTCATTAAGCTAGACGCAGATGAGCCTGAACTTTACGAAAATATGGAATCAGTGTTTGTCTCTCTTAGAGACAGCCTGGTTCCATTTTTTATTGAAAAATCTTCCCTACACAAATCTAGCCTGCTTAGGGTCCGTTTTGAAGAAGTTCAGGACGAGGCTGCTGCAGACAAACTCATGGGAGCAGAACTATACCTACCCCTCACCCTATTGCCTAAACTCACAGGTAATAAATTTTACTATCACGAGGTCATTGGATTTTCACTCCTAGACGGGGTTCATGGAAATATTGGTGAGATTATCGGGGTAAACGACTCCGTCTCTCAGGCGCTTTTTATAGCCAAAAAAGGAGACAAAGAATTACTTATTCCCATAACAGACCAGATTATCACTAAGGTAGACCGAGAAAACAAAGCCATAGAAGTAAGTACACCAGAAGGTTTGGTGGCACTTTATTTAGGGGATTCTTAAGTTGTTGGTCTAAAATCTAATTAAGCTTTTTTAAAAAATGTGTAGTTTTAAGTGATTAATTTTTCACTTATGAAGTCTTACCTTTCTTTTTTATGTCTGTCTTTAGTCTTTTTAACCGGCTGCAAACAACCGCTAGAAGTCGCAACCAACACCCCTTCTCACAGAGAAAATAACCCCAATATTATTCTTATCCTCACGGACGACCAAGGCTATGCAGATCTGGGTGTTTTTGGTGCTAAAGACTTTGAAACACCCCATTTAGACCAAATGGCTCAAGAAGGAGCACTACTCACACAGTACTACGCACCACAGGCGGTTTGCTCTGCTTCCAGAGCAGGAATTCTTACGGGTTGTTATCCCAATAGAATAGGTATTCACAATGCCTTTATGCCAGAGGCTAAAAAAGGCTTAAACCCCGCAGAACTCACCATGGCAGAGATGCTTAAAGCCAAGGGGTATGCTACTGCTATATATGGAAAATGGCATTTGGGAGACGCCCCTGAATTTCTTCCCAATGCGCACGGATTTGACGACTATTTTGGCATACCTTACTCCAATGACATGTGGCCGCTTCACCCACAGCAGGGGCCTGTTTTTAATTTTAAAGCACTTCCTTTATTAGAGAATGGCAGCGTATTAGACACCCTCACAGACCAAACGGAACTCACCACCCAACTCACCCAAAGGGCGGTCCAATTTATTGAAGAAAAAAAGGAGCAGCCTTTCTTTTTGTATGTGGCCCATCCCCAGCCTCATGTTCCCCTCTATGTTTCTGAAAAATTTAAAGGAAAGTCTAAAAATGGGCTGTACGGAGACGTGATTATGGAATTGGATTGGTCTGTGGGAGAGATACTTAAAGCACTTAAAAACAACGGACTAGAGGAAGACACCATGGTTATTTTCACTTCAGACAACGGACCTTGGCTCGCTTACGGTAATCACGCAGGTAGTGCAACACCTCTAAGAGAAGGAAAAGGCACCGCTTGGGAAGGGGGCCAAAGGGAACCATTTGTAGTGAAATATCCTAGAAAAATTCCTGCAGGGAGTCTCATACATACCCCTGTTATGGGAATAGACCTACTGCCAACAATAGCAGCCCTTACAGGAGGTGAATTGCCTGAGCACCCTATAGATGGTAAAAATGTCTTACCCATACTCACAGGAGAAAGCCAAGAAAGCCCTCAAGAAGCCTATTTCTTTTACTACAGAGTCAATGAGCTTTTTGGGGTGCGCTATGGAGACTGGAAAATGTATTTTCCACACACCTATAGAACCATGGCAGGGCAGCCTCAAGGGGCAGACGGTTTGCCTGGCCAATACGCCTTTATACCTATGAAAGAAATAGAATTGTACCACCTGCCCACAGACGCAGGAGAACGCACCAATGTGGCGCAGTTTCATCCAGAGGTAGTAGAAAAAATAGAGTCCTTGGCCGCCCAAATGAGGCTGCGTTTGGGAGACGCACTTAGGGGGCAAGTGGGAACAGAAACAAGGCCGTCAGGCTTTGTTTCACCGCCCAATACCACTGTGAAAGAGTAGGGGTGATTCCACAAAAAAATATATAGGCTTCAATAAAAACTACTCCAATCGCTAGCGCGAAAATAAGGGATTTAATCTCCTCATTATTGGGTTCTTCATCTTATTTTTGTGTCATGTCTACTCCTTTTGTTTTTAAAGAATTTAGCGTAGCCCAAGACCAGTGTGCCATGAAAATCGGTACCGATGGGGTCCTATTAGGAGCCTGGGCACCTCTAGACCACCAACCAGACAGTATTTTAGATATTGGAGCGGGCACTGGAGTCATTGCCCTGATGCTGGCCCAACGTAGCCAAGCAGAAACCATAGACGCCGTAGAACTTATAGACGCAGCCTATGAGCAATGTGTAGCCAATTTTGAAAATGCGCCTTGGGCAGACAGGCTCTTTTGCTACCATGCCCATCTGGAAGAGTTATTAGAGGAAGATTTTACCTATGACCTCCTTGTTTCTAACCCGCCTTTTTATTCAGAAGACAATTTAAAAACGGAGCAGGAAAGGGCGGCAGCCAGGGAAAGCAGCGCGCTGCCTTTCCCGCTGCTGCTGCAAGCAGCCAAAACGCTTCTGAGCCCAAAAGGATTATTTGCTTTGGTGCTTCCCCATAAAGAAGAGACAGGTTTTATAGCGCTTGCTGCAGCAGCAGGGCTTTTTCCCCAGCAGATCATGCGGGTAAAGGGGCATGAGCAAGCTCCTATTAAACGCTCCTATATGGTTTTTGGATTTGAAAAAGCCCGCTGCCGCGAGACCCAGCTTGTGATTGAAACAGCCAGACACCAATACACAGAAGATTACAAAAATTTAGTGAAAGATTTCTATTTAAAAATGTAACTTTTCATGGTTGCATTGTTATATTTCTTTAGTTAATTTAGACTCTGATAAGCACAAGCTTGTTTTGTAAAAAAAAGCCTCAAAAAAAAAGCTATGAAACCAGACCTATTTGAAGCACCAGATTATTTTGCCTTGGACAGTTTATTAAGCCAGGAACACCTACTGGTGCGCGACGCAGCCAGGGCCTGGGTAAAAAGAGCGGTAAGTCCCATTATTGAACAGCATGCACAGGCGGCTACTTTCCCCACAGAAATCATTGGCGGTCTTGCAGAAATTGGCGCCTTTGGCCCCTATATTCCCCAAGAATACGGAGGTGCTGGATTAGACCAAATTAGTTACGGCCTCATTATGCAAGAAATTGAACGCGGAGACTCTGGGGTTCGCTCTACCGCCTCTGTACAATCTTCGCTAGTCATGTATCCTATTTTTACATACGGAAATGAGCAGCAACGCCAGAAATACCTCCCAAAATTAGCTTCAGGAGAAATCATGGGTTGCTTTGGTCTCACGGAGCCAGACCACGGCTCTAACCCCAGTGGCATGACCACTAATATAAAAGACATGGGAGACCACTACCTTTTAAACGGGGCTAAAATGTGGATCTCTAACGCTCCTTTTGCAGATATTGCCGTGGTTTGGGCTAAAAATGAAGCAGGACGTATTAAAGGTGTGATTGTAGAACGGGATATGGAAGGATTTTCTACACCAGAGACGCACCACAAATGGAGTTTAAGGGCATCGGCCACAGGCGAACTTATCTTTAGCAATGTAAAAATTCCCAAAGAAAATATCCTACCAGGAAAAGACGGACTAGGAGCCCCACTTGGCTGCCTAGATTCTGCTCGTTACGGAATTGCCTGGGGGGCTATTGGTGCTGCCATGGACTGCTATGACACCGCGCTGCGCTACGCCAAAGAGCGCATTCAGTTTGGTAAGCCTATTGCGGCTACCCAGCTCCAACAAAAAAAATTAGCAGAAATGCTCACAGAAATCACCAAAGCCCAGCTGTTGGCCTTCAGACTGGGCCAGCTTAAAAATGAAGGCAAGGCCACCACAGCACAAATTTCTATGGCCAAGCGCAATAATGTAGAGATGGCCATTAACATAGCCAGAGAAGCGCGCCAAGTGCTAGGGGGTATGGGTATTACTGGAGAATACTCCATCATGCGCCATATGATGAACCTGGAGTCTGTGATTACTTATGAGGGCACCCACGACATTCACCTACTCATTACTGGAGCAGACATTACTGGCCACCCTGCTTTTTCCTCCTAAATAAGAGGAACCACATCTAGGTTTTCAGGATTCAGTTGTTATAAAGGGGAGAACTTTTTTTCTTCATAACTTCACAAAATCGGTATTTGAAAGCTAAGAGAAAGCCCTTAATTTTACCCTATGTATGCGCTGGTAGATTGTAATAATTTTTACGCCTCCTGCGAACGGGTCTTTAATCCCAGTTTGCAAGGAAAGCCCATAGCCGTGTTGTCTAACAACGACGGCTGCTTCATTGCTCGCAGCAATGAAGCCAAGGCCCTTGGCCTTCCTATGGGCGCCCCAGCTTTTAAATACAAACAGTTTTGCCGGGCCAACGGCATAGAGGTATTTTCCTCCAATTACCCCCTCTATGGAGACATGAGCAGTAGGGTCATGCAAATCCTGAGTCAGTTTACGCCTGAGATAGAAATTTATAGCATAGACGAGGCTTTTTTACTACTCAAAGGCTTTGAACTACAAACAGACTTAGACAGCTATGGCAGACAAATGCAGCAGCGGGTAGAAAAATGGACTGGTATTCCAGTGAGCATAGGCATAGCCCCTACCAAAGCCTTGGCCAAAGTAGCCAATAAAATTGCTAAAAAATTCAAAGACCGCACCGGCGGCGTTCACCTTATAGACAGCCCAGAAAGCATACAAAAAGCCTTAAAATGGACCCAAATAGCAGATGTTTGGGGTATTGGCCGCCAGCATGCCAAACGCCTGGAGGCCTTACAGGTCAAAACGGCCTATGAGTTTACCCAGCTCCCAGAAGACTGGGTGCGTAAGCAAATGGCCGTAGTGGGTCTTAGACTGCAGCAAGACCTCAAGGGCATTCCTACCTTGGGCCTGGAAGAAGGACAAAAGAGCAAGAAAAACATAGCCACTACTAGGAGTTTTGAAGGAACTATAAGCGAGCTTTCAGAATTAGAAGAACGGGTTGCTACCTTTGCCAACCACTGTGCCCAAAAGCTCAGGGCCCAAAAAAGTGCAGCCAACCTGCTAGTAGTTTTTGTACGTAACAATCCCTTTGACCCTAAGGTCCCAAGGGTGCGTAGGCATTTAGCCATCCCACTAGCCTATCCCACAGACTCCAGTATTCACCTAAGCCAAATGGCCATCAAAGGAATAAGAGCTTTGTATGAGCCAGGAGTAGCCTATAAAAAAGCAGGGGTCATGCTCAGTGGCTTGGTACCTGTAAATGGAAAACAGCTAGACCTCTTTCAAAGAGAACAACCCAAACACGATTTGCTCATGGGAGTGATGGACCGGATGAACAAACGCTACGGGAACGTCCTTAAAATTGCCAATCAAGACCTGAAGCGCACCTGGAAAATGAAGCAGGAACACTTAAGCAAACGCTATACTACAGACATTCTAGACATTATACAAGTTCGTTCATGAGACTTAAAAAGACCAAAGAAACAGCAGGGCTCACCTTTTACACACCCACACCCACCAACAGCAAGCAGCCCATTATAGAAGGGGGTATATCTGCAGGCTTCCCCTCCCCTGCAGACGATTTTAAGGAAATCCGAATTAGTCTAGATGAAAATCTGGTACGCAACAAAGAGGCTACCTTTTACGCCAGGGTAAGCGGAGAGTCTATGATTGGAGCCGGCTTAGACGACGGAGACCTATTAGTAATAGACCGCAGCCTAGAACCCAAAGATGGAAAAATAGCAGTCTGTTATATAGACGGAGAATTCACGGTAAAGCGCTTAAAAATAGACCAAGGCAAACTATACCTCATGCCCGAAAACAACAAATACAAACCCATAGAAGTGCATGAAGACAACACCCTTCTAGTTTGGGGGGTGGTTACCTATGTTATTAAGGCCATGTAAAGGCAAAAAAGCAATAGCTACTTAGAAACTAAAGCGCGTTTAACTCCCACAGTGATTGGCTAGTGCCTGCTTGGCTTCTTTATACCTGTAGGCGTCTGCTGCCTTAAAAGATTCACAGGCTTCTGCAGTCCTTCCTAAATTAATCAAAGACAAACCTTTAATATATTCAGACTTACCAGAACCAGGGTTTAGTTCCTCTATCACTTTATTAAAAAAGGGCAAGGAAGCCTCATACTGCCCTGCGGAAAAATACGCTGCTCCTGTATTCTCAAAGTAAGAAAATTCAAGGGAGTCTATGGCCGCTGCGGCAGACAATTTCTCTGCTGCTCTCAGATAGTCTTGCTGACCAAAAAGGGTCGCACCCTCCTGAGATAAAGCAAAAGCTTGGTCTACCTTCTGCTTCCCTAAGACTGCAATTTTCCTAAGCACCAAAAAGTCTTTATCTGTAGGGAAAAGGGAAATAGCTCGGTTCGCTACTTTCACAGACTCGGGCTGAGCCACAGGCTTAAGCGCATTGCTGGCAATCATATAATTCTTCCAAACTGCTATGTCGTGCTTGGCAGAGTCCCGCACAAAAATACGGTCTATTTCTGCCACATCTCTCTTTTGAATGAGCAGGTTTAAATAATTGGCAAAATGGGGTGGAATGGGCAGGTGCTCATAGGCTACTTTGGCATAGTGGGTGGCAGAATCTATCTGATTTTTCTTGGTGTAAATTTGGCTCATCAGCGTTTCGCTAAAACCCAAATAAGGGTTAGCCTTAATACCCTCTCTAAGCATTTTTAAAGCCTGATCTTCTTTACCATTTTCCATATAATAGCGCGCCTTCATAGAAGCAATAGGAAGGGTGGTCACAGATATATTAGGAATAGAGGGCACCACCTGGTCTATCTGATTTAAAGGATACTCAAATTTCCCAGCATTGTACTCTCCCAGTAGCACTTGCTGGCCTCGGAGCGAGAGATTGGTCTGATAGGTGATATAGGTTAGTGGAGCCAAAAGAAATAAACACACAAGTCCTGCCAAATAGGAGCGCTTAATAGGGGTAGGTTTATGGGTTCCATTAAAGGCCTTAGCGTCTAAAAACAAGAGAACAATCAGCGCCATCACCAGCACCCAAACCATCTGCATAATGGGTCTGGCTATTGGAAAGTTTAAGGCACCGTCTACCATATAGGTGCTGAGCGACATGCTTAAAAAAGCCACAAAAAACTTAGTATTTTCCGGTAATTTAGACTTAGCAATGTAAATGATATAGGCCAACAAAATTCCAAAAAGACCTAAATACATTAGAAAGCCGGGGATTCCTAACTCAGTTCCTATCTGTATAAAATCGTTGTGCATATGATAGGGCACCACATAGCCATTAATAAATTCTTTGTCGTATAAAATAGAAATAAGCTTCCAATTTCCCAGTCCAGAACCTACAATCGGATGCGATAAAATATGCTCTATCCCCACCATATAAAATCTCAGACGGCCTGCAATAGAGCCGTCAGTAGTAGCCTGCACAATGGTAGCAGAACGCTCAAAAAAAGTAGTGTTGTTTTGTCCTATGGTACTCAGTTCACTCACCCCAACAGCAAGGACAAAAGGAATTACAAAGTAAAGTATAGGGGTCAGGAGCCTCTTGGGCTTTCCAGCTTTAAAGTAATTGTACAAACAAAAGGCAATATAAAGAAATAAACTAAGGACTAAGGCCACATAGGAGGCCCTGGAAGCAATGAGTACCAAACAAAAAATAGTAAGGGTAATGAGCACTCCAAATGCTAATTTTTGCCAATTCTTTTTGGCTAAATTCATAAGGTATAAGGCAAAGGGCAATTTAATCACTAAGGACAAAGCGGCTATGTTAATATTACCTGTAGTCCCTTTTAGGGCAGAAGACCTAGAGGCATTGACCCCTTGTTTTAAAAGTCCCAACAAAGGATCTAGTACCATATACATCTCTAACGTAAGGGCTGCTGTGGCCACCAAAGCAATGAGTCTGAATTTATTCGGTATTTTTTGGAGCAGTACAAACAGGTTAAAAAAAGCGATGGCCGTACCCACTACCCTAGCCAGGTTCACTAGAACCTCGGTGGGGTTTATGGCATAAAAATAAGAGGCTGCCGCCCACACCAAGAAAACAGCATATAACCATGAAAATTGCGTCTTGAATAAAGAGCCTATAGGTTCTGCAAAATATTTGTGATTCCTAAAAATATACAGACTAGAGAGTACACTCACCGAGTTTAAATACAACCATTGTGGAGCAATCTGGTCTACCGCACCCCAGTTGGGTATAAAACCTATTAGCAAATATGCAACTAGAAATATACTACTGTAAATGTGGTGAACGGTTTGGCTGCTCGCAGCCGATGCTTTTAAATTGTTCTTTGCCATGATTTAGCTTTAAAAAACTTTTGTGATTGTGAAAATACATAATTAAGATAGCCTTGGCAAAGCGAGGAACCAAATTTTAAAGATAACGGCTAAAAAGAAATGTACTTGCTAAAAAAAAATGAGAGTTCTATAGGCGTCATACCTTCCTAGCTAGGCCATACCAATCCTGCCATAGTTCACAAGTTTAAAACAAAAAATACTAAAATAATTTTTTATGTTTTGTGGACTATTCCTGAAGTTTGTCCTGCATGGCTTTTTCAAAAGCTGCTGTTCTTTTGAGCTGTTCCTCTAGGTCCCAGACAAAATCAAAACGCTCTATTAAATGTTCCTCAATAGAGTTAAGACCAATAGCAGCCCTTCTTTTATTGATGTTTTTAGGGTCAAATACAGGCCAAAGATTAAAAGTTTTTGTCTCTGGATAAAACTTCATTTGACCACCATATATCTGGAGTTCCCCACGATCTGTTGCCAACCTATCAGATGCTCTTGCCAGATAAGCCGCGGCCAATTTACGCTCCAATACAGCTTGTTCCATCATGGACAAGTAGGCCTCTCTTACCTCCTGGCTGGCGTGCTGTAGAATATTGCAAATGGTCCTACTACCCATGGGGCCAATGACCGCAACATCTGGCCAACCATATCGGTCTAAAATTTCTTGAACCGCAAGGATATTTTTAGCATGGTTTTCCTTGTACTCTGCTTGGTACACGGCAGCTTGCTCAGATTCTACCCCATAGATTCGCATGAGGGAGTCGCGCTTTCTTATGGGAATTTGCTCAGAGTTCCACAAAGAATCTAAGATCTTAGATATGTTTACTGGTAAGGGCTCTTTGGGCTGCGACATCATTTTTTTTGGAGACTCTTTACAAGAGACTAAGACTAGGAACAAAAAGAGAGAAAGATATCTAAGCATTGTATTTTATTTAACAAGCAACAAAGATAAAAACTTATAAAAAAATCTCTAGCAAAGCATTAAATGTAATGAGTACAATTATGGTGCAATGGTAGTTTTATAAGCTGTAAATAAAGCTAAAAGTTACAAACCTTGGTTGTATGAAAGTTTCAGAGGTAAAGACAGAAATATTATTGGCGTTGTTTCTGACCTGGGCATCTATGTTTAGAAGGTTGATCCCGGGCAAATTTGTTTAGGCTATTTTGCAGTGATACAATGGAGTATGTACTCTTTTTAAGCACATCACTTACATTTATATAGTTCATATGAAAAAATATGTACACTAAATTATCATATAATTCAACTCAATTTTTCTATTTTTCGCTAGTAAAAAAATAGTGCAACTCATTACTAGCAGGATCTGATTGATTTAAACGATGCAATTCATGAAGTAATTAAAGATTGGATGTGTATCACCTATTAATTATAATATGATGAAAATCCCAAGAGTTACTTTGCAAAAAATATTAGAAGCTCATCCAATTTCTAAAGAAGCTTTATTATCCATTGAGTCTAAATTTAAAACCATACGTTTTGCTAAAGGAGATATTATTACAAAAGAAGGAGAAATTCAAAACAAGATATTTTTTATTAGGAGCGGCATGTTAAGAGGGTATTATTTATTTTCAAATCATGAAATAACAAGTTGGCTAGCTATTGAAATGGAGCCAGTAACTTCTCTGTCTAGCTTTTTTGATCAATCACCTTCTAGGGAGTTTATTCAGGCAGTTGAAGATTCAGTTTTAGATTATTTGACTTATGAAGATTTAAATGATTTATCAAATAAATATACTTCAATAAGAGAGTTATATATAAAAATGTTAGAAATAAATATCTCTAAAACAGAGTTGAGAGTTTTGTACTCTAAGTTACGATCTGCAAAAGATAAATTATTATTTCTTCAAAACTATTACGAAGACTCCTATTTAAAAAGAATTCCTAAAAATATGCTGGCCTCTTTAATAGGTGTAAGAAAAGAATCTCTCAGTAGATTACTAAAAAATTAACAAATGTTAATTCACTAAAAGAATTCAATTAAATCAGATTCATATTAAAATATTTTTGCAACAAAATCTAGCAAAATTATATATGAAAAATCTGATATTAAGCTTTTCTGCCTTATTTATTACCTTCGTTTCTTACGCCCAAGTAGGTATAGGAGTCACTACTCCGCACGCTTCAGCTGCTTTAGAAGTAGTAGCTACAAATAATGATAAAGGGATATTAATTACAAGACTCACCAAGTCCCAAAGAGATGCAATAAGTGCACCTGCAACTGGTTTATTGGTTTATCAAATAGATAACTCTCCAGGGCTATATTTTTTCAATGGAATATCATGGGCAGCCGTTGGAAAAGATAATTTAGGCAATCATCTTTTGACACAATCGCTGGACTTGAATGGAGAGGCGATTACGGACAATACAGACGCCAGTACAGAATTGACCATTCAGTCTTTGGTAAATGATAAGGATGTACATATTAAATCTTATGACGAGATTTATTTAACCACGATTAATGGTGATGATGGTGTAACACAAGATCCTCTCGGTACTGTTTATGATACCTATGGAGATATTGAATTAAAATCTGCAGACGATATTATTTTAACCGCAAACAAGTATGTCAAGCTTATTGCAAATGGGGATGATAATGACTTAAGTATTGAACTTAATGCGGATCAAGATATAAAAGTGCTTTCTGGGGATGATATACTTATTGATGCTGAAGATGTAATTACAATTTCTAATGGTGATAATATCATTTTAGATTCTGGAAATGATATCGAACTCAAAGTAACTAGCGGGGATTTTGTTGAAATATGGGAAGACGGTGACTTTCTTTATACGCTACCTGGTAGCAGAGGTACTGTAGGTCAATTTTTGCAAAGATCTTCAGATGGATCTTCAGAGTTTTTTTCGAATTGGTCTTCATATAAATTGCCTACTGCTGACGGAACCAATGGCCAAATACTAACTACTGACGGCTCCGGTACGGTTTCTTGGGCAACACCTTCTGGTGGCGCTAGTTCGCTGAATGATTTAAGTGATGTTGTAACATTTGGTACATCTTCATTAATTCTTGGGCACTCTACTACAGGGACGATTAATGCCGCAAATTATAACTTAGGAGTAGGTCAAGGAACACAAAGTTCAATTACTACTGGCGATTACAATACTACTTTAGGATTTGAGGCTTTGAAAAATAATGAAGTAGGTTCCTTTAATGTGGCTTTAGGGTATGAGGCTGCATTAAATCTTGCCGGAACTGGAGCCTCTCAACAAGGCTCAAGTAATATAGCGATTGGTTATAGAGCTTTAAGAGCAACAACCTCAACAGCTGAAACTATTGCCATTGGTAAAGAAGCAATAAGTTCTGGTACGTTAACTGGAGGTTACGGAAATATTGCTGTTGGAACTCGTGCCGCCCAATCACTTGCTGGCACCCAGGTAGGTGTTACAGCTATTGGTCACGAAGCATTACAGTCAAATCAATCTGGATATACAACCGCAGTTGGTATGCAAGCTCTCAAAAGCAATACTAGTGGATTTAGCAATGATGCGTTTGGTTACCAAGCTTTACAAAACAACACAACAGGTGGATCAAACGTCGCCATTGGTAGAGGAGCTTTGACAAATGTTACTACGAGCTGGTCAAATACAGCAATTGGAAATGGAGCTGGATATAATGTTACTTCCGGAGGCAACAGTGTTTTTGTCGGAAATTCAGCCGGTTCAAGTACAACCGCAAAGGCTCTTGGTAATGATAACATTTACATCGGAGCTGGCAGTAAACCTAGTGTTGACGGTGTGTATAATGAAATAGTAATCGGTAGAAATGCTGTAGGCAATGGCTCCAATACCATTACTTTGGGTCATACAACTAATACAGCAGTGTATGCAAGGGGGACTGTTTATTCTAATGGTACTGCTCTAAATTCAGATCGTAGATTAAAAACCGATATTAAATCGGTTGCTAATGGTTTAAGTACTGTGATGAAATTAAATCCTGTTTCTTATAACAAGCGATTGAGTTTTGATACAGAGGAATACAACAAAAAAGAAATTGGATTTATTGCCCAGGAAGTTCAAGAAATTCTCCCTGATTTAGTTTCAGTTGGTCCGGATGAAAACAAGACATTGAGTCTTGACTACAATTCCTTGATTCCCATTCTCACTAAGGCTATTCAAGAGCAGCAAGTACTCATAGAAGCACTAAAAGCTAAAGTAGAAAGATTAGAATCAAATAACTAATGAGGGTGTTTTTTAAAAATACACTTCTAGGGGCATGTTTCCTAGTTGCACACTTATTATGGGGTCAGTCTGCTCTAATTTCTGTAGGTAGTGAGGAGAAGCTAATTCTATCAGGGTCTGGTGCTAATGAGTATTTGTATGTAAATGGCTTAAGCTTGCAACCAAATACAGCACAATATATTATTTCTAGTACAGTGTTAAGCAGTTCAAGCAATAGTTCACCTATCTTAAATAATAGTGCAGCTAAAGTTTTTAACTGGTCCAATATCTTGAACTCTTTTTCTGGAAACATCTATTTTGAATACTCAGATGCAGAAATTTCTGGTCTCACAGAATCTGGATTGGAAATATACACTTATGACGGTGTAACGGATTGGGATAAGGCTACATCGGTTTTGTTAAATACAGGAATAAATCAGGCTTTATTTAGTGTTACTTCTAAAAACATTAAGTCAGTTGCTTTAGCTTCAAATACAAATACTCCCGTAGATACTGATGCAGACGGAATTTTCGATATCAGCGATAATTGTCCCTCAATAGCCAATCCAGACCAGTCGGACGTTGATGGGGACGGTGTAGGAGATGTCTGTGATAATGCCCCTAACACGCCAAATGCAGACCAGGCAGATACCGATGGAGATGGTATTG
>JAKOGP010000002.1:0-103495 GCA_022239325.1 Flavobacteriaceae bacterium LSUCC0859
TCTTTTTTATACTCGCTCTGTCTCCCAAAGCGGGTGCAAATATACAACGCCTTTTTCGAGTTCACACCATACAAATCAAAAAAAATAACATCTTTTTTTATCCAATTACTCAGCTCCCTATTTTACAAGCACTTACAACTTTGAAAAAATCGAAAATACCCCGCAAAGCATCGGCCAAAGGCATAAAGAAAGAGAAAATAAGGAAGTTAAATTCCAGAAAAAGGCGAGGGAGACTATTTAAAGAAGTTCCAAACCAGTCCAAAGCGCACTACAAAATCCCTAAAAGGATACCCGGGTGCTACATAATAGTCATAACCGGTAATGGGGGCGTTAAAATGCTCTGCCTTAAGGTAAATACGCGTTTGCTTCACCTTGCCGTTCATGAAGAAGTCTATCAGTGGGTAGCCCCCTAAGAGGGTGCTGTTCTGGGTGTAAAATTCTCCAAGCACTGGGCTGTAGCCTGGCATATTAAAAGCCGTAAAATACTTAAAAGTGAGCCCTGTTTGGAAAAACATGGCGTTATTAAAGATATTTTTAGAAAAATATAAGGTGTTCCTAGTGGTGATCTCAGGCACATTCAAGACTTGATTTTCCTGTGAAACCTGCTGATACATAACCGTATTGTTTAGTGCAAAACGGCCCCAGCGTATTTCGTTTTGATACTTAATTTTGAGTAAACCCATCTCTGCAGTCTCTTGCAATGGTTTTACGTAAGCGTTGTCTAAGACCTGCTCAAAGACATAGTCATCTGGGCGCTGCGCAATAGGGATTATGGGCTGTAGACCTGCAAAATAGGTATAGTTTCCAAGCCTGCTATAAGAAGCGTCTAGATGCCCCCAAACAGGAGAATCTAAACGCAGAAAGGCCTTTTTAAGGTCTTCCATCTGGAAATCTGAAGTGTGCTGCCAATTAAAGTTCTCGTATTCACTCTGATGGAGCAAATAGTTAAAGTCTGGCATGCGCAGCTGGCTTTCTACACCTATCTGTAGGCGGTGTTTCTTGCGAATATGGTAGGCTGCTGCTGCCTGTGCTTTGTGGCTGGTGAGCTCTCCCACTAAGGTATAATCCAATTGGGCCTCTAGCGAGAAATCTCCGATGGTTTTCTGGTAATCTCCTCCTATGCTAAGCTCCTGACCACTTAAGGCAGAGGCAATGGTTTGCTCGGGAGTAAGCAGCAGGGAATTAAAATAATATCGGTAGTCATAGATATTGGCCTTGGTTTTAAGGGTTCCCAATAAGGGATTGCTAAAAGTGGCAGAAAATTCCTGATCTAAGGTCTTTAGATGAGATTTATCGCGAATTCTACTGCTAAAAGCGTCTCCAAAATAATTGTTTGCTGCTGTCTGTAGGAATTGAAAAGAACGGGTCTCATAGGCTATGGTATGCCCCAATACCAAACTGCTTTTTCTGGGCTTGGCCAGGGAGTCCTTGGAGCGGCTTCTGGTTAAGCGATAGTTTTGGTCCAAAAACACCCTTTTTCCCCGCGCTACAGACATGGCGTTAGTAAAGTAAAGGTCTATCCGAGAGCGGTCAAAAAATCTAGGATTGGCAGACTGAAACTGCCTTTCTTTAAAGGGAAGTCCCCCATATTCCTCTCCCTCTATATCCTGAGCTGCGTAATGGGTACGCACACTGTAGGCCTCATTTTTAGTCTGATAATTAAATGTTGCCACAAAATTTCCTGCATTTACCTCGTCATAGCGATACTTCCCCATAGACCTAAAGCCCAGATGGCTTAGGGAAAAATTAGTCCTGCGACCTGTATTGGCAGTCACTAAAAAGTCTAGAAACTGTCCCTCTTTAAAAGAGGTCTTAAACATCATTTCTGTGAGAGGGGTGGGTACGTTGTAATAACGCACATCTTCTAGCTCTTTGTAACCAAAGTGTCGGGCTTTGGCTCCTATCTCTGGCCTGTATTTTCTATGTCCCACATTGGCCCCTAATTGGGTGTAGCCCTGCCCCATATTGGCCATGGGCATGAGTTCAAAATCGTCCCTGCGCAAAAAGTTGTATTTATACTCTTTTTGAATGCTCAGGGTGGTGTCTACATAAGTGGTGTCTCTGTGGTGGGAAATAATTTGGTAATCTGTTATACCTATCCGGATGGTGTCTATTTTCACTGCCTCCCTGGCAGCCATTTTTTTAACCATCAACTTCAGGCTGTCTGCCTTGCTAAGGGTCTTAACAGAGTCTATGGGCTGTTTTGCCAGGGTATCTATTTGCTTTGTAGGGAGGGTGTCTATTTGCTTTGTGGGCAGCGTGTCTTTTTTGGCCTCCGGCCGATGCGCTTTTTCCTGGGCATTCCCAACACATACCATCCATCCCAAAAAGAAAAAAATTAGCTGTTTCATTACAAGCAGTTCTAAGCCTCGCAAAGGTAATGGTTTTAAAAAAACTCAAATGATAAATAAAACCCAAAATATGTTGCAAAAAAAACGGCCCCGAGTGGGGCCGTTTTAAATCTATAAGCAATGGGCTTAGTTTTGAGTAGAAAGGTTTGGATTAAACAAGATCTCCTCTTGTGGGATCTCGTAAGTCAAACGCTCGTCTGTGTGAGGGAAAGACTCACCGGCATTGTCTAACCAGTTTGGTCCTCTTCTTCTAGTCTCACGTCTTCTCTTCATAATAAAGTAAGACTGACCCTCTGCAAAAAGCTCTAAACGAGCTTGCAATGCAGCTTCTTCTGCTAATGCTTTTCCAGAAAGTGCGTCTACATAAGAACTATCTCCAATTCTAAGATCCAATACCGCTTTTAAACTGGCTCTAGCCGCAGCATTGTTACCGTTCTCAGCAGCAGCTTCTGCATGCAATAAATACATTTCTGCAACTCTCATATAGTGAGAGTCAGAGTCTATGTTAGACTGTGGTCCTGAGAATGGTCTAAAGTTGTTTTTCTCTGCCCCTTTGTAGTAGAATTTACCTGTAGGCATTAGGATAGAGTTAAACTGGTTCTTTCTAATATCGTCATCTCTAAAGTTGGCGTACAAGTCAGCGTCCATTCCTTTTCTGTTACCTACCGCAGCATAAGAATAGCTGTAGTAGTCCATAAAGCCCCACCATGAGAATAGAGAAGCTAATCCTTGCCCTGCTGGCGTAATGTCTATTCCCCACATGACACCAGGAATAGAGTTAATGTCGTTAAAACCACCTACAGTTCCGTCTTCACCAGGTAGTAAAGCTACCTCGTCTGCAGTCATGATAGGGAAACGCCCAGAAGTAACCACCTTAGCAGCGTACTCCTCTACCTTAGGCCAGTTGTTAAGTGCACCGTATGCCTTGGCCAAAAGCCCTCTAACAACGTCTTGATCTAATTCTATCTTATCTGTTCTTTGGAAACCTTCTAAAAGTAGCTCTGCGTCTTCTAAATCTTTGATCATTACATCAAAAACGGCTTGCAAAGTACTCTTTGGCTGGTCTAAGTCTTCTGCACTGGTGTAAATAGGCAACACCTCTTTAGACATATCTGTAATATCGTTCACAAATACGTGTGCTAAAAAGAAGTAAGCGTAGCCTCTGAGTGCTTTGGCTTGTCCTACAGTGTGTCTGGCAGAAGCTGTTTCTGGAACAACGTCGTTACCACCAGCTCCATCTATCACAAGGTTAGACAGGTTAATGATTCTGTATAAGAACCTCCATGGTCTGTAGTTATAGGCGTTGTCAGGGTCTTGAGTGGCTGTAAGTTCAGAGATAGCCGTTTGTCGGTTGTAACTCTTCCCTAAATGCGCCATGTCTGCAGACAACATATCCAATTGAATGTACTGGGTCGTGATTCCAAAATCTTCCTGAGAAGAAGTTCCTCCACTACCTCTACGGTATAGGTTCTCGTAGATACCTAAAAGCGTGGCTTTAGACACATCAGGGTTTACCTGAGCCGCCTCCGTTACCTGCTCCTGAGACAAACTCGCTGTTGGGAAGGTCTCCAAGAAGTCTTTTTCACATGATATAAGTGAAACCAAGACTCCGGCTAATGCTAATTTTTTTATTGTTTTCATGATCGTTATAAGTTTAAGTTAACACCTAACACAATGGTAGATAATGGGTTGTAAGTGTAAATGCTCGTACCTCCAGTAATAGAAGTAGAAGGGTTAAATCCTTGTCTTTGCGAAAGCAACCAAAGGTTATCCCCTGTTACAAATACATCTGCATTTTTAAGTCCAATCTTAGACGCGAAACTCTTAGGCACAGAGTACCCAATTCTGATGTTGTTTAGAGCTATATAGTCAGACTTAGTCAAGAATCTAGTAGAGGTAGCGTTTTGCTGAATCTGGTATCTAGCGTCTTGTCTTGGGATGTTAGTTACATCTCCTGGTGCTTGCCAACGGTCTCTAACGTCTACGTGGAAGTTATTGGTTCCGTTGTAGTCATTGTCCATTAAATTAGCGTAAGCAGAGTCATAAGCCCAACCACCTAATTGGTAGTTAAATAGCGTACTCAAAGAGAAATCTCCGAATTGTGCATTTATTCTAAAGGCCCCTCTCACATCTGGAATAGCTGTTTTGTTAATGAACTTATCCGTAGCCTCTGCGTATACCTCTGTAAGGTCTTGCGCTACATTGGCAGAAGGATTGTCATTGAGGTAGGAAGTTAAAGAAGTAATCATAGTATCACTATCTTCGTCGTACACCCCATTGCTGTTTTTGTCATCAAAGTTACGTTCCCACTGGGCTGCTCCTGTCTGTGCATTCACACCAGCGTATACTGGCATATACCAATCATATAAAGAACGACCTACTGTTCTTGCAAAACTACCGTCTTGGTCTAATTTCTGCTGCTCTCCTGTAGCTGGGTCAATTGGCATGGCCAACAGCTCATTTCTAAAGGTCTCTCCGTTTATCGCTAAGTTTAAAGAGAATTTTTCGTTTTTTACGACACTAAAGTCTAAATCAAATTCTAACCCGGCGTTAACCAATTCTCCATCGTTCACTTTAATGAGCGCATAACCTACAGAAGGTCCTACACGTCTGTCAAAGAACATGTCTGTAGTAGATTTACTGTAAGCTTCAATAGAACCTTCTACAAAACCTCCTAATTCAAATTCTAAACCAAGGTTAAATTGGTTTGAACTTTCCCAAGTTAGGTCTGGATTTCCTTTGGTAGCAAAGGCCAATGAAATGTTATCGTTCAAGTTATTCACTGAGTATATGTTGTACCCTGGGTAGAAACCTACTCCTCCAGAGTTACCAAGTACTCCGTAAGACGCCTTAAATTTTAAGAAGTCTACAAAGTCTACACCAGACATAAAGTCTTCTTGAGTAAGTACCCAAGCAGCTCCTACAGAGTAGAAGTCACCCCACTTGTTGTTTAAGAATCTAGAAGACGCATCTCTGTTAAAAGTAGCATTCAAGAAATACTTGTTGGCGTAATCTGTAGTCACGTTGGCAATGTAAGACTCTGTTCTTTCATTGTCAGTATAACCGTCAGATGGGTTGTTTATGACCCCATTTGCAATATCGGTTCCAAATGGAGTTACCAATTTAGAACGCTCTGCCTCTAAGTAGTTAAACTCGTATGCAGTAGCAACGTGAGAAACAAAGGCAGATAAGTTTACATCTTTAAATGAAGTGTTGTATCTGAGACCTGTTCTAATGGTGTAGTTTTTAGTTTCAGATCTAGATCTGTTAATTCTACCACCATCTCCTTTTGCAGGAGAGTAGAAAGGCTCATTGAGTGAAGTAAAATCATTCATGAAATACTGGTAGGCAAAATTATTTTCAAATTTCAAACCTTTAGCCAAAGTCACTTTAGTGTCATTGTTAAAGTTTACAGAGTTGCCTTTTGAATTACTGATATTTATCTGAGAATCTGCCACACCATTAGTAGCAAAACCGAATCCACGACCGTCTTCTAACCCGTAGTCAAATAAGAAACCTCCGTATATTGGGTCTTCTATTTTCTGACCAGCAGCATCTCTTGTAAACAATGGATAAATGGTAGGCAAGTTATCTATCCACCAGAACTGTGAAGAAGAAGAAGAACCAGTACCATTGTTATTGGTTTCAGACTGCGTATAGTTCAAAGACGTATTCATGTCTATAAAATCTCCAAATCTATTGGTAGCAGCCACACGCGCATTTAACCTTTTGTAATCAGTGTTAGAAGCGTAACCAATGTCATCTATAAAACCAACAGAGGTATAAACAGAAGAATTATCGCTAAAGTTAGAAATAGTTAAGTTGGCTTCTGTTCTGTTAGAGTTTTGGAAAGCAAAGTCCTCCCAAGATTCTGGAGTATATCTCCTTGTTACTCCAGGTCTAACCGTTCCAGTAGCAGGGTCAATTAATTCAGACACTCCTTGAGCACCAGAACCAGATACGTTCCACATATTGTACACCGGAGAAATATCAGATACGTCTGCATTTCCAGGACCTTCAAATAAGTTGGCGTTAGCGTAAGCAATAGCTGCTGCATTGTCTCCATTGTTTTCTAACAAACCTCTCTGACGAGTAGCCTGCCAGTTAATACCAATGTATTCTTCTGGAGACTGAATTGTTTCATACCTTCCAATACCTTGGTAGTTAGTTCCAGATTTCACAGATACATTTATAGAGTTACCAGAGTCTTTACCTCTTTTGGTTGTAATTACAATTACCCCATTGGCACCTCTTGCTCCGTATAGAGAAGTAGCAGAAGCGTCCTTCAATACAGTTACAGACTTTATGTCGTTAGGGTTAATGTCGTTTAATGAACCTCCAAATGGAGCGTCATCTACAATGTATAAAGGTGCCTGAGATCCGTTTACAGATCCAAAACCACGAATTCTAACTGTAGAAGTACTACCTGGTTGTCCTGAGGTATTAAATACAGCTACCCCTGCAGCCTCACCTGCTAAGGCTTGAGACACGTTAGTAAATGATTTGTTAGAAATGTTTTCTCCTGCAACCACCTTTGCAGAACCAGCAAAAGAAGTTTTAGACACATTACCAAAACCAGTAACAATTACTTCCTCTAATGCCTGAGCGTCTTCTGCCATCTGCACGTTAATAGTGTTAGAAGCACCTACTACAACATCCTGAGTTCTTTGACCGATATAGCTAAAACGAAGCGTAGCTCCCTGAGCTACAGAAATAGTATACAAACCATCAAAATCTGACTGAGTACCCGTTGTGGTACCCACTACCAATACAGAAACTCCCGGTAATGGAGCACCGTTCTGGTCCGTCACCTTTCCTGAAACTGTTTTTTCTTGAGCGAAAGAAAAAACAAACAATAACATCATAAAAGATGTTAAAAGCTGTGTTAAATTTAATTTCATTGATTGTTTTTTTAGTTAATTCTCAGCAAAAATGATTAAAAATTGTTATTCATCCAAATTAAGACCCCAGATTAAGTGCTAATTTTGCCCGATTAAGTACATTTTTACGGATTATCATTTAAACTTGAGTTTTTAGGTGTTTTTTTTTAAAAAAATCTCGTTTAAATGTCGCTTAAATGGGATTAAACGTTAATAAATTGTTATTTTAATAATATTAAACGGTTTTTATGCTATCAGAATACAACTCAAATTTAGTGGTGGCAGGTACAGATGAGGCAGGTAGGGGTTGCCTTTGCGGCCCAGTAACAGCGGCGGCAGTTATCCTCCCAAAAGATTTTTATCACCCGCTATTAAACGACTCCAAAAAGATGTCTGAAATTCAGAGGGAAATTTTAGCACCCATCATAAAAAAAGAAGCCATAAGCTATGCCATTGCTCATATAGACCCAAAAAAAATAGATGAGATAAACATTTTAAATGCATCTATCTTAGCCATGCACCAATCTTTGAAAAAACTATCCATCTCTCCCGAGTTTATCATTGTAGACGGAAATAGATTTAAGCCTTTCCAAAACATAGCTTACCAAACCATTGTTAAAGGAGATGGAAAATATCTAAGCATTGCGGCAGCCTCTGTCTTAGCCAAAACGGAAAGAGACCAGTATATGCATAAGCTACACCTTCAGTACCCACAGTATAGCTGGGACAAAAATAAAGGCTATCCCACTAGATCTCATAGAAAAGCTATTGTAGAACACGGCATGACCAACCACCACAGAAAGTCATTTAGATGCTTACCCCTACAACAAAGTTTGGACTTATAATAGTAACTTTGTAAGCCTAGATCTTATACCCTACTTATGAAAACGTTTTTATTAAGCTTTACAAGTCTCCTACTTTTTTCGTGCAGCCAGAGCAACAGAACATTAGAGGACCCACTAGCTATACATATTCCTAAGGCTGCGGACGTTATTGTGAGAACTGCTCATTTTGATCTCCTAAAAACCCAACTTAAAAACAATGCGTCCTTTACACACTTTATTGAACATGCAGACTTCAAGAATACGAAAGAATTATACCAGAGCTTAAACCATATCTCTGTAAAAGGGAGCTCTTTACTTTGTCTTAGAGAAATAGGAAAAAATAGTATGGATTTTATATTGATTAGCCCTCTAGCGCAATCAGACATCAAAAATACCATAATAAAAAGCACCAGAACTTATGACAACAAAAGCATTACAACACATGCTTTAGCCAACAATAATGAAGATGAGTTATTGATATTTACTGCTCAAATTGGAAATAACTTATTGAGCAGCAGCTCTTTGTTAATGATTGAAAATGCGCTGAGAACTCCAGATCAAAATAGGGAAAATAAAGACTTATTGGCCCTATTTAAGGCATCTAAAGAGAACAGCATATACACCAAGCTAGACCAAAACAATTGGTTGTCCCAAAATGGGTTTAGCTCTTTTCCTTCTTACAGATTTGGCGCGTGGAGCGCCCTACACCTGAATATAGACACCGAGCAATTATCCCTCAACGGATTTAACACCTACACAGATAGTCTTCCTGCTATTTTAAATCTGTTTAAAAACACTAAGCCAATTTATTTTAATAGCCCGGAAGTCATTCCCCAAAATACTCAAAGCACCAAAATATATGCCCTCAATAACTATACAGATTTCCAGGTAGAACAGCTCAAACTCTTAGATACTTCTTCAAAAAATGACACCATATTTAAAGACATTGAAGAAGTAGCCTTAACCAAGTCCAACAACAGATTTATGGCTTTTTTGCAATTCAAAGAGACGGAGAACATTCAAGACTTCTTGCAAAGCCAAGACACGAATCCATTAGCCTACAGAGAGACTTATATTTACCAAATTACACAAAGCACTTATTTGGAAGATAGTTTTGAGCCTTTGTTAGACTCCCTTCAAACCAAATATGCCAGTTTATTAGGAAAAACACTGATGGTCGCAGCCACTAAAGCAGACATTCAGACCGCTATCACATCTATTCAAACAGGCGCTACCCTCT
The DNA here is from genome assembly GCA_022239325.1 of Flavobacteriaceae bacterium LSUCC0859. GTDB lineage: Bacteria > Bacteroidota > Bacteroidia > Flavobacteriales > Flavobacteriaceae > MAG-120531. The sequence goes on from JAKOGP010000002.1 coordinate 9,296, forward strand.
CTAAAGATCCTTTTTTCAGCCAGAACCAAGCTCAATTAGCCACACAGAGTAATATTCTTTTTTATGAGTCATTTCAAGAGAAGACTCCTAAAAACAAAATCTCAGATTACTTTATTCCATCTGATCTAGAAAAAAACGAAACCTACACCAAAAGCGCTCAATGGGTTGCTGGAGACGGTTTCTTCCATGAGCACACCAAACTGTCAAAACATCTGCTAGCAGAAGAAAGCTATAATCTTAGACCTCTTTTCACACTAGCTTTAGATAGCCCTATAGCTGGAACACTACAATGGGTTAAAAACCATAAAAACCAGGAATATGAAATAGTACTTCAAGACACCAATCATGTACTCTATTTGGTAAATAACAAAGGAAAACTGCTTTGGAAAAAACAATTAGAAAGCCCAATTCAAGGAAAAATTCATCAGGTAGATCTCTATAAAAACGGACGTTTGCAGCTGGCCTTTACTACCGAAAAAAATTGGATGATATTGGACCGGAATGGCAAAGTAGTGCCTCCATTTAACAAGAATTTTAAGGGACAAGCATTGGGGCCTCTTGCCGTATTTGACTATGACAACAACAAAGAATACCGCTTTGTTTTCACACAAGGAAAAAAAATTAATATGTATGACCGCAGCGGTAAAATAGTTAAAGGGTTTCGCTTTAAGAAATCAGAATCAGATATTGTAGGCATACCGCAGCACTTCAGAATAAAAGGAAAAGATTATTTGGTTTTCAGAACTTTAAAAGGAGAATTGCTCATTAAAAACAGAGTGGGTAACAATCGGATTCCCCTCCGCAAAAATTTCAATTTTTCTGACAATACGCCAATGCTTTTAGATGGGAAATTCTCATTTACAGACTTGGATGGACAGCTTGTGCAAATTAGCAATAAAGGAGATATTCAAACTAAAAACTTAAGGATAAATGCAGCCCACAAAACTACGGCGCTACACAATCAACTCGTGGTTCTTGAAGACAATGTGTTATATAGTCAGGGAAAGAAAGCTACTTTAGATTTTGGGATTTATAGCCCCCCAAACATTACAGAGGTAAATAAGGAGACTTTCATTAGTATTACGGACGTACAAAATGAAAAAGTATATCTATTTGACAAAGCTCTTGAGGGCATAGCAAACTTTCCAATCTTTGGCAGCAGTCCCGCCTCTCTTACAGACATGAATAACAATGGAGAACTAAACCTACTATGCCAGCAGGACAAACAAACTATTGTAGTCTATGGCATGAAAATTCCAAAAAAATAAAGGGGTAAAATGCTCCGTTTTTAGAAACCTATAAGGGTCTAAATATGCGCCTCAAAAAGATCGCAAATATGCTGCAGCAAACTGGCTTTAACAGCCTGTTCATCTTGCAGTATACCTCCCAACTCAGCGGCCATAGAGGTAACTGCTTTACCTTTTATTCCACAAGGAATCATAAGGTCAAAATAACCTAAATCTACATTGACGTTTAGTGCCAAACCATGCATGGTAACCCACCTGCTAGCCCGAACGCCCATAGCACAAATTTTTCGTGCAAAAGGAGTCCCTACGTCTAACCACACACCAGTTTCTCCCTTAGACCGGGTGGCTGAAATATTAAAATCTGCCAAAGTAAGTATCACGGCCTCTTCTAAAAATCTGAGATACTTGTGAATGTCTGTGAAAAAATTCTCCAAGTCCAGAATGGGGTAGGCTACAATTTGACCAGGGCCGTGATAGGTAATGTCTCCCCCTCTATTTATTTTATAAAAGCTAGCTTCTTTTTCTTTAAGTAGGGCTTCAGAGGCTAATAAATTTTGGATGTCTCCGCTTTTTCCCAGGGTAAATACATGTGGGTGTTCTACAAACAATAGATGATTGGTAGTGGGATCTGAACTGCCATTCCTCCTGTTGCTCACTTTGGTAGCTAAGGTTTTGGCAAATAAAGCTTCTTGAAAATCCCAAGTTTCTTTATAATCTTTTCTGCCTAAATCTTGAACTTCCAGCTTTTTGTTCATGGCGCAAAGATAACACTTATACCAAAAAAATTATGAATTGGGATTGTTCAAAATCACTAGGGCCGCTATAACACCGGGCACCCAACCACAAAGGGTCAGTAAAAAGACAATAAGGATAGAGCCACAACCCTTACCAATCACAGAAAGGGGTGGAAAAAGTATGGCTAAAAGCACGCGCCAAAAACTCATAGAAATAAGGGTTTAGGTTCTTAACTTAACCTTTAGACGTAAGTATGCGTCAAATGTTACAAAGCCATTTAATAATTGAAGTGAAGTCCTTATCTTTGCCTCTTATAATTCCCACAGATGCAACTGACAGAACAAGAAATTGTAAGAAGAGAAAAATTATCCAAATTAAAAGCCATGGGTATAGACCCTTATCCAGCGGCCTTATTCCCTGTAGACACGCTATCTAACCAAATTGAGTCTCATTATGAGGAGGGAAAAAAAGTGGTCATTTCTGGAAGGCTCATGAGGAAAAAGGTGCAAGGGAAAGCCTCTTTTGCAGAAATACAAGACAGCGAAGGACGTATTCAGGTATATTTCAATAGAGATGAGATAGATCTTTCTCCAGACAGTAACCAGTACAATGAAGTGTTTAAAAAACTCATAGATCTTGGAGATATCTTAGGAATAGAAGGGAGCCTTTTTACTACCCAAGTTGGTGAAAAAACGGTGATGGTTAAAAAATTCACACTACTCAGTAAGGCCTTAAGACCCCTTCCCCTTCCAAAAGTAGACGCAGAGGGAAAGGTATATGATCAGTTTAACGACCCCGAACTCAGGTACAGACAACGGTATGTAGACCTTATTGTGAACCCGCAGGTAAAAGATACTTTCATAAAAAGAACAAAAATCACCAACAGCATACGGCAGTTTTTTAACGAAAAAGGCTACTTAGAAGTAGAAACCCCCATTTTACAACCCATACCAGGAGGGGCTTCTGCCAGGCCTTTTATAACACATCACAATGCACTAAACATGCCTCTTTATCTTAGAATAGCAAATGAGCTATACTTAAAAAGATTGATTGTTGGCGGTTTTGACGGCGTATATGAGTTTTCAAAAGACTTTAGGAATGAGGGAATGGACCGCACCCACAATCCAGAATTTACCGTCATGGAATTGTATGTAGCCTATAAAGACTACCATTGGATGATGGACACCACTGAAAAATTACTGGAAACCATAGCTGTAGCCTCCAACGGAAGCACTGCAATTAAGGTAGGGGAACACACCATAGATTTCAAAGCTCCATATCCAAGAGTGCCCATTTTAGAGGCTATTAAAACTCATACCGGAGAGGACGTCGCTGGTTTAGACAGAGAGGGCCTAGCAGAGGTAGCCAAAAAACTAGGTTTAGAAGTAGAAGAGAGTATGGGTGTTGGGAAACTCATAGATGAAATTTTTGGCGAGTGCTGCGAACACCACTACATCCAACCCACTTTTATTACAGACTACCCCAAAGAAATGAGCCCACTTACCAAGGCACATAGAAATAACCCCGCACTCACAGAGCGCTTTGAACTTATGGTAAACGGAAAAGAGCTAGCCAATGCCTATTCTGAGCTAAACGACCCCATAGACCAACGCGCCAGATTTGAAGACCAACTGGCATTGTCAGAGAAAGGAGATGACGAGGCCATGTTTATCGATCAAGATTTCTTGAGAGCCCTAGAATACGGTATGCCCCCTACCTCAGGAATAGGGATTGGAATAGATAGGTTGGTTATGCTTATGACCAATAATGCCTCCATACAAGAGGTGTTATTTTTCCCTCAAATGCGACCAGAGAAAAAACCTATGGCACTTTCTGAGAATGAAAAACTAGTTTTTGAGCTTCTGAAAAAAGAGCAGGAAATGCTACTTTCAGACCTAAAATCTGCTAGCGAACTCAGTAACAAAGCCTGGGACAAAGCCATAAAAGGACTCACCAAGTTACAGTTAGTTTCGGTGGCCAAGCAGGCCGATGCACTAATCTGTAAGCTTAACAAAGTATAGTTTCCAACTTTACTTTTTAATTCTCTCAAAAAAAAGCTAGCTTAGGATAAATTTTTTAAGAGATGCACATAAGTAAGCGTATTGGATTATTTACTGGACCCCTACTTTTTATAGCTTTACTCCTTTGGCCACAACCTCTTTTATCTGAAAGTGGAGACGCAGTGATAGCTGTAGCCCTTTGGATGGTGTGCTGGTGGCTTACAGAGGCTGTGTCTATTTCAGTAACTGCACTACTCCCCTTACTTTTATTCCCCCTGCTAGATATTATGCCAATTGCAGAAGTAGGAAACAATTATGGCAGTCCAATTATCTTTTTATTTTTTGGAGGCTTTGTTATGGCACTGGCCTTGGAAAAAGTAAATCTTCACAGAAGAATTGCTCTGAATATTATAAAGATCACAGGGACTACTCCCAATAAAGTGGTCTTAGGATTTATGATTGCTACAGCGGCCTTAAGCATGTGGATAAGCAATACCGCTACTACGGTGGTCATGCTACCCATTGCTCTTTCTGTGATTCATTTACTCATAGACGACGCAGATGGCTTTACCAAAAAAGATAAGAATTTTGCCATCAGTGTCATGTTAGGTATTGCTTTTGCTGCCAACGCTGGTGGTATTGCCACAGTCATTGGTACACCTCCAAATTCCATTCTCATTGGACTTTTAGAAAATGAATATCAGATTCAGATTTCATTTTTAAAGTGGATGCTCTTTGGACTGCCTTTCTCTATCATAATGATTGGCATGAGTTATGGGATTATGGTACACCTAATTTTTCCTTCCAAAGGTTTAAATTTCAAAGCATCTAAGCATGTCATTCAAGAGGAGTTAGAGAAACTAGGTCCCACTAAACCCAAAGAAAAAATGGTGCTTATAATCTTTGCAGTAACCGTTTCCCTATGGATTTTCAGAACCCTTATAAATGCACTCCTCCCCGGTCTAGGGCTTTCAGACACTATGATCAGTATGGGGGCCGCCATTAGTCTTTTCTCCATCCCCTTTAATTTAAAAAAGGGAGACTTCATACTACAATGGAAGGACACTCAAAAATTAGCCTGGGGGATACTCATTTTATTTGGTGGAGGCTTAGCATTGGCAAAAGGGATGTCTGTATCTGGAATTGTAGACGCAGTCTCAGGAGCCATTGCAACAGGAAATTTTAGTGTTACAGCTACCGCTAGTTTATTGATCATACTTATGCTTTTTATGACAGAACTAATGAGTAACGTTGCCTTGGTTGCTGTCTTAGCTCCTGTGGTAGCGGGAATAGCTATAGGCCTAGGGGTACCTATTCTGTATTTACTCATTCCTGTGACCATGGCAAGTAGTTGTGCCTTTATGCTCCCCATGGCCACCCCACCAAACGCCATTGTTTTTGCTAGTGGTTTTGTAGAAGTAAAACATATGGTAAAAGCAGGGGTGCTTTTAAATGCCATAGCAGTGCTCTTACTTATATTTCTTTTTGAATACGTTATTCCAACTCTGTTCTAAAAGGTATCTTATGATTTTATTAACATTTCTTTAAGTCTTTTTTTCGGTTATTTGAGAAGCTAAAAATAAAAAACAACTCAAATGATCAAAAACAATCTCAAATCTATTCTTCTAGCATGCCTAGTTTTGGGTAGTATGGGAACAGCAGAAGCACAGCTGTTCAAGAAAAAGTCCAAGGCAAAGGTACCAACAGAGGCCAAACCAAAACCAGACAAAAATGCACCGCAGCCCTATGCAAAGGTGATCACCAAAGAAGCCAAAACAGATACTGGTTTGTTTGACGTACATAAAATAAAAGAAAACTACTTCTACGAAATACCAAATGAGCTTTTTGGTAGAGAAATGCTAATGGTGAGTAGAATTTCTAAAACTGCAGCCGGTATTGGCTTCGGAGGTGGAAAAATAAACACCCAAGTCATGAGATGGGAAAAGAAAGGCAATAAAGTGTATCTCAGAGTGGTAAGCCATGAGGTAGTAGCCAACGACTCTTTACCCGTTAAAGAAGCTGTGATAAACTCCAATTTTGAGCCTGTATTATATGCCTTTGACGTGAAGTCTAACAGAAAAGACTCCATTGCAAGCTCTACAGTGATAGAAGTAACAGATCTTTTTAGCAAAGACGTTAGTGCGCTGGGAATGCCAGATTACTACAAAAAAAGATACAAGGCTTCCAGATTGGACAGCGATAGAAGTTTCATAGAAAGTGTGAAATCTTATCCAAAAAACATAGAAGCCAGACACGTAAAAACATATTTAGCTAGCAACCCACCTTCTAACAGCAGTTTAGGATCTATTTCTGTAGAGATTAACAATTCTATGATTTTACTTCCTGAAACACCAATGAAACGACGCTATTTTGACAAAAGGGTAGGCTGGTTTGAAAGAGACCAAGTAGACTACGGTTTAGATGCACAGGAAAGTAAAACTGTTAAGTTTTTAGATCGTTGGAGATTAGAGGTTAAAGACGAGGATATTGAAAAATTCAAAAGGGGAGAATTAGTAGAACCAAAAAAACCAATTATATACTATGTAGACAGGGCTACACCAAAAAAATGGGTGCCATATATTAAACAAGGTATAGAAGACTGGCAGGTAGCGTTTGAGGCAGCAGGTTTTAAAAATGCCATTATTGCCATGGATCCTCCTACACCAGAAGAAGACCCAGAATGGTCTCCAGAAGACGTTCGTTATTCTGTAGTTCGCTATTTAGCCTCTCCCATTCCAAATGCCAACGGCCCTCACGTAAGTGATCCAAGATCTGGAGAGATTTTAGAGTCCGATATTAACTGGTATCACAATGTGATGACGCTACTTAGAAACTGGTACTTTGTACAAACTGCTGCCATTAACCCAGAAGCACAGGGCGTGGCTTTTAAAGACGAGGTTATGGGACGCCTTATTCAATTTGTCTCTTCTCATGAGGTAGGACACACTCTGGGCTTACCACACAATATGGGTTCTAGTGCCGCTTACCCGGTAGACTCTTTAAGGTCTGCTAGCTTTACTAGCAAATACGGAACAGCTCCCTCTATTATGGACTATGCACGTTTTAATTACGTAGCACAGCCAGAAGATAAAGGAGTAGCTCTTATGCCAAATATTGGTGTATATGACAAATACAGTATAGAGTGGGGTTACAGACCCATTTTAGATAAAACTGCAGAGGAAGAAAAACCCATTTTAGACAGTTGGATTTTAGCACATGAAGGAGATCCCATGTACCGATTTGGAAGCCAGCAATCCAGAGATGTAGTAGACCCAAGTTCTCAAACAGAGGATCTGGGAGACAACGCCATGAAGGCCAGCAATTACGGGATTATGAACCTCAAGAGGATTGTACCTAATCTTATTAAGTGGACCTCTGAAAACGGAAAAGATTACGAGGATCTAGCTACCTTATACGGACAGGTGTTATCTCAATACAACCGCTATATGGGCCATGTGTCTAACAATATTGGTGGGGTGTACGAAAACCACAAGACCTATGAGCAAGAAGGAGCGGTATATACTCCAGTGGCTAAATCTCACCAAATGGAGGCTATGAAGTTTTTACAAAAGGAATTATTTACCACTCCAGAGTGGATGCTGGACCAAGACATCCTATCCAGAACAGAATACTCAGGTACGGTAGAACGTATTAGAGGGGTACAGGTAAGAACGCTAAACAATGTCCTTAGCTTAGGTAAAATGGCCAGACTCATAGAGCATGAAACAGCTATGGGAAACAAAGCTTACACCCTCACTCAAATGATGTCTGAACTCAGAAGAGGAGTTTGGTCTGAAATATACAACGGACGCGCCATAGACACCTACAGAAGAAACCTGCAGAAAGGGCATATAGACCGTTTGGAATATCTCATGACGGCAGAAAGTCAGAGAAAACTACCAGAATATGGTGGCTACCAGAAATCTACTGCCGTAACAACATCTCAGTCAGACATTCGTTCTGTGGTAAGAGGAGAATTAGTGACCCTGAGAGCCCAGTTAAGAAATGGACTTTCTGGAGCAGCTAACACCTTATCTAGATACCATATGCAAGACGCCATAGCGAGAATTAACCACATTTTGGATCCTAAATAAGGGTCTTAAATAACCAACCATTTCCAAAAAAGGGAGGCCACTGGCCTCCCTTTTTTTTAATGTAAACTAGGAGCTATTTTTTCTAAAGCAGCAATGGTGAAGTCTAAATCTTCATAACTTATAGCATCATTTAAAAAATAACTCTCATAAGCAGAGGGAGGAAGATAGACACCCTGTGACAACATACCGTGAAAATACTTTTTAAAGGTGTCATTATCACCGGCAGCAGCTGTGGTGAAGTCTACCACCTCATGCGCGCAAAAATGAACAGAGATCATAGAACCCACTCTATTTATAGTGTGTGGTATGTTATGGCGGTTTAAGACCTCTTGGATTCCTCTGTGCAAATAAGCTGTTTTTTCTGCCAAACTCTTATAAGTAACTCCTTTATTTAGTGCTTTGAGCATAGCTAAACCAGCACTCATGGCCAAAGGATTACCACTGAGTGTACCCGCCTGATATACCGGCCCCTCTGGTGCCAGATGGCGCATAATCTCTTTCTTTGCAGCAAAAGCACCAACAGGTAAGCCCCCACCAATTACTTTTCCAAAACAGAGAATATCTGCGGCCACATCTAAGACCTCTTGAGCACCACCAGCGGCTAGTCTAAACCCGGTCATGACCTCATCAAAGACCAGTAAAATTCCTTCCTCACTACATATCTTTCTCAAACCTTGGATGAAAATAGGGTCAGGAGGAACACAACCCATATTACCCGCTACGGGTTCTATGATCATTGCAGCAAGTTCTCCTCTGTGCTCTTGCACCAGATTTAAGACCCCTTCCAAGTCATTGTAGTCTGCCAATAAGGTGTCCTGAGCAGTCCCCCGGGTAACACCCGGACTACTGGGTGCTCCAAAAGTTACTGCACCACTCCCCGCCTGAATTAAAAAGGCGTCGGAATGCCCGTGATAACAGCCCTTAAACTTAATTATTTTATCTTTCCCTGTGTATCCTCTAGCCAGTCTAATAGCACTCATACATGCTTCTGTTCCTGAGTTCACAAAACGGATCTGATCTATATTTGGCACCATGGAAACCGCTAAGGCAGCCAATTCAGTTTCTATTGCCGTGGGCATTCCAAAAGAGGTCCCCAATTTTGCCTTGTCTACCACAGCAGATAAAACAGGCTCATAAGCGTGTCCTAAAATGAGCGGCCCCCAGGAGGCAATAAAATCTATATATCTGTTGCCATCTACATCATAGAGATAAGCGCCTTTGGCTTTATCTACAAAAATAGGTGTACCCCCAACGGCTTTAAATGCCCTAACTGGAGAGTTCACACCCCCAGGAATATATTGTTGTGCTTCTTTAAATAAGGCGCTGCTTCTTTGATAATTCATATGTTTCTTTTTCACTTAAAAATAGAGCAAACCCTCATACACTTATATGTATAAGCATGTAAAAGATTACTCATTATTATATAGAACAAACCCTTATACACTTTTGTCTATAAGCATGTGAGAGATTGTTCATTATTATTTGGAACCGAGCACGAGTTCGTCTCCAATTTTAATATTGTTATTAGAAAGCCCATTGAGCTTTTTTAGGACCGAAATACTCAGACCGTATTTTTTTGAAATACTGTACAAAGTATCTCCTTTTTGAACCCGGTGAACCCGGGCATTACCTTTACTCTCAGTGGGAGTGTTAAACTCCATTTTAGATAGCTTTCTAGACCATTTCTTTGCCCCTTTGGGCGTGTCAAACCTGTCTAAGTTATAAGTCTTGATTTGAGCAATTAATTTATCGGGGTACTTTGGATCTGTGGCATAGCCAGCTTTCTTTAGCCCTTTAGCCCAGGATTTATAATCTTTAATGGAATACTCAAATAAAAAAGCGTACCTACGTCCGTTCACTAAAAACAAGCTATGATCTCTATAGGACTCCCTAGGGTGTAGGTATTTTCTAAAACACTCTCCTTTTTTATCGTCATCATGAGTAGTAGAGGGACCCCGCCAAGAAGTATGACACTTTATCCCAAAGTGATTGTTAGACTTTTTAACCAAATTACTCTGCCCTGCCCCACTTTCTAGCAAACCTTGCGCCAGGGTAATGCTTGCAGGAATTCCGTATTTCTCCATTTCTTCAATGGCAATAGGAGCAAAGGTATTTATGTAATCTTGAGCAGAATGAAAGACAAAAGATTCTGGAGAGCTAGAGTTGTTCTTATCTGTATCTCTTTTTACAGAGCTATACCCACTAGCCTTTTCTGAAGCGCCACCACCAAAAGTACGCTTTTTCTTTGCAAAGCAAGAACTTAAAAGGAGTCCCAGAAAACACATTCCTAAAACAGATCTTAGCCTCATAACAATAATTCGCTTCCTTGCTTTTTTAATTTTTCGTTCATTCCTTCCAGGGCTTGTAAACCACCTGTATGGATCATTAACAGATGGGAGCCCGACGGAAAATAATCCTTTCTCACCAAATCCAAAAGGCCAAAGGCCACTTTCCCAGTGTAAATAGGATCTAATGCCACCTGGCTTGTCCTCTTAAATTCATTTATAAAACGAACTAGTTCTGGTGTAAGCTTGGCATAACCCCCAAAGTGATAGTCTTTCATTAGACGCCAATTCCTTTGGCTTGTAAAATTACAAATATCTTTTTGCAAAAAATCACCTTTCAGAGCTGGAAATCCAAGAATTTGCTGCCCGGGAAATGCTCCTTCCGCCACGCCTGCCAGGGTAGCACCAGTACCAACAGCTAAGGCCATATGGGAAAAATGTTTATCCTGCACATTAATAATTTCTGCACATCCCCTCACAGCCAAATCATTACTCCCGCCCTCAGGCAATAAATAAAAATCTCCATACAAAGCCTCCAATTCCCCTAAAAAACAAGGACTTACTTTTTCTTTGTAAGCCGCTCTAGACACAAAATGTAATTTCATTCCATGAGCTACAGCCTTGGAGAGGGTATGATTTAATGGTTTACTTTCCAATTCTTCTCCCCTTATCACCCCAATTGTTTGGAACCCATAAATTTTTCCAGCCAAAGCGGTAGCGGCAATGTGGTTTGAAAAACCACCACCAAAGGTGAGCAGCGTACGCTGCTTTGCCGCCTTAGCGGCCTCTATATTGTATTTGAGCTTCCGATATTTATTCCCAGAGATACCAGGAAAAAGTAACTCTTCTCGTTTTATGGTCAAGGACACACGCTTCTCTTTCAATAGGGGAAGGTCTACTTGTGTATAGCTAGCAATTTCTTGGGACATAGATATCTATGAATAGAAAACCAAAGATACAGCCTTGAACATAAAGTTGTAATTTAGTTCCTTAAAAAAACTGTAACAAATATGAAGAAACACATCCCTGTAGAAGAAGGAGACTTTTATATGGACCCCAGTGGCTACCGGGTGTTTACGGCACAATACCACCTAAAACGCGGGTACTGCTGTGAGAGTGGTTGCAGGCATTGCCCTTATGGGTACAACAACAAAACCAACAGCCAATAACATTTAGCTTGGCACACTTTTTGAATTTTTAATTATAGAAATTATATTTTTTTCAGTGCAGTGGTTGTAAATAACACAAAAAGAGGGATTTAAACCCTTATCCAAACATATTTTTGCCATCTAAACCACTAACTGAAAACTAAAGATACAGTTCCATCATTTTAAATATATCCCTATGAAAAAGCTCTTACACTTCCTCTTCTTATTCATCTTGCTACTCACACTAGGCAGCTGTCACTCTATTAAAGTAATGACAGACTATGACCCAAGTGTTTCCTTTGACACATACAAGACCTACGCTTTTTACAAGAAGGGAATAGACCAGGTTCAAATCTCAGATTTAGACAAGCGACGCATACTAAAAGCCTTAGAAAATACACTTCAGGCCAAGGGCTTTACCCCTTCTGAAAACCCTCAAATTTTAATCAATATTTTCACGAAAGAGTCTGCTAAAGTAGACGTGTTTAACAACAACACCTTTGGTGGGGCCTGGGGCATGGGCTGGGGTTGGGGATGGAACCCCTGGATGTGGCCTGGCATGGGAATGAGAAACACAACGGTGAGCACCTATGCCCAGGGCAGTTTATATATAGATTTTATAGACGCAAATACCAAACGTTTGCTCTGGCAAGGAAGTGGCGAAGGGGTCTTAAAGCCACAATCCGAACCCATGAAAAAGCAAGAGGTCATTCAAAAATTTGTAGACGAAATTTTATCTCAGTATCCGCCTCAAAAAAAATAGGAGGCTATCACAAAGAATAGAAAGGTATCCTAAGGTTTCTGTGAACCTACAGATCCAGGGAGAACATCCAAGGATATTGCTGCTTAATGCCCCTGATCTGATCTTTTACTTTGGCCTTAAAGGCTGTATGTGCTGCGGAGTTTTCCTGAAAGGGCCTGTGATTTAAATCTCTTTGCACCTGACTTACCCGCTCCATAAATTTCAAACAAGCTGGACTCATATACGCCTCCTTAAAACGCTCCCAAATATAAGACACTGCTTGCTCGGTGGGGTGCGTCATGTCTGCTTGGTAAAACCGGTAGTCTCTAAGCTGGTCCATCTGTATTTCAAAGGCAGGAAAATAGGACATCTGATCCTGAACCCCAGGTGAGGCACTTTCCATAAAATCGTACATGGCGGTAAGTAAGGCAGCCTTACTCCTACTGTTTTCCTGTAAACCATCTTTTAGGTGACGTACTGGAGAGACTGTAAATATCAGATGAATGTGAGGGTTTAGCTGTAGCACTGCTTGTTGTATGCGTTGTAAAGCGCTATGCAACTGACTTTGAGTGGCCATTTTCTTAACAAAGCTAGCTGCGGGCTGTTTGTGACAATTGGCTACCCATACCTCAGAAGAGTCAGATGCCTTTGTAGCAGCAAAGCTATCTGAGGAGGCACCCTCTGCCAATACATAACCCCAGGCAGAACCTAATGTAATGAATAGGTGACTGCTGCCTTTTATGAATTCAATAGCCTCTAATAAGGCCTGATTGGCTAGTTCTATACTGGCAGCCTCTGAGGACTGACTTAGCTGTGAATGAAAGGCAAAAGAGTACCATTGCTCTTGAAACTCAAAAAAATCATCAGATGTAAAGAGCCGCCCACTGGCCATTCTTTCAAACAAAACAGCCATGGGTATGGGATTAAAAATAACACCAAAGGGATTGGACTGCGTCCTAAACTGAGCTTGCTTACATTTCTCACCTATATGGGTGCTAAAGCAGGAACCCCACAAAGCCAACTGGCTCTCATAATTAATAGGAGCAACTGCAGCAGAAATGTGAATTCTAGTTTGTAAGTCCATATATTACGTTATTATCCTAAAAGGCAAAGCCCTCATGGTAAAAACTTTGGGCAAATTCAATTCAATTTAGCGAAAAGCGGTGCATGGCCTGTGAGTCCCTTTAAACTAATAGTAAAGCATGACTTACATTGCCTGTAACCCAGATCTAAGTATGCTACATTACAACATAAGACTTTGCCGCTGCAATGGCCTCCGCTATACCTGCTGGATTTTTCCCACCTGCTGTAGCAAAGAATGGTTGGCCGCCGCCCCCCCCTTGAATGTGTTTACCTAATTCGCGAACAATCTGTCCTGCGTTAAGTGACTTTGCAGCCACCAACTCTTTGGAAATATAACAGCTCAAGAGCGCTTTACCCTCGTGACTAGATCCCAAGACCATAAAGGTGTTTTCTGAATTGGCACCCAATTGAAAACACAAATCTTTCATGGCTGCAGCGTCTAAAGATACTTCTGCTGCTAGGAATCGGACCCCCTGAACCTCTGTAAAAGAAGCACTTAACTCTTTTGCAACATCCCCAGCTTTTTCCTTCTGCATGCTTGCCACTAAAGTTTTGAGCTGGCTGTGCTCTTCTTGCAACTTAGCAATAGCCGCTACTGGGTCTGCATGGATTTGCAACTGATCTAAAATATTTTGCAGGGTCTGGTCTGTTTGCAAATAATGGTCTTTCACAGCGTCTGCGGTAATGGCCTCTATCCTGCGAATACCGGAGGCAACGGCAGACTCTGATTTTATTTTAAATTGCCAGATATCTGATGTGTTTTTTACATGGGTCCCCCCACAGAGTTCTACAGACTTTCCAAACTTAACACAACGCACCGTGTCTCCATATTTCTCTCCAAACAAGGCCATAGCTCCTAGTTCTTGGGCCTTGGCAATAGGCATATTTCTCTCTTCCTCCAAAGGAATTTGAGCGGTTATTCTCGAGTTCACATAGCGTTCAATGTCTGCCAATTCTGCTGCTGAAACTTTAGAAAAGTGAGAAAAATCAAATCTGAGGTATTTTGAATGCACCGCAGAACCTTTTTGTTCTACATGTGTTCCTAAAATAGCTCTCAGCGCCTCGTGCAATAAATGTGTAGCTGTGTGATTCTTTGAGGTTCTATCTCGCTGTTTTTGGTCTACCGTGGCTTTGAAGGATTGAGAGGGCTCTTTAGGAAGGCTCTGAGCGAGGTGAATAATTTCATTGTTCTCCTTTTTGGTGTCTACAATATATGTGACATCTCCATTGGGCGCCTCTAAATAGCCTTTATCTCCAACCTGGCCTCCACCCTCAGGATAAAAAGGAGTTAGATTAAATACCAACTGGTACATTTCGCCTTCTTTTTTGGAGGTAAGCTTTCTGTATTTGGTTATTTTTACCTGTGTGTGCAATAAATCATAACCTATAAATTCTTGGGTGTCGTCTTCCAAAAGCACCACCCAATCTTCCTTAGCTACCTCAGAGGCAGCTCTGGAGCGTTGCTTTTGTGCCTGCATGGATTTTTCAAATCCAGAAGCATCTAGACTATAGCCACGCTCAGAAAGTATTAGTGCTGTAAGGTCTATAGGAAAACCATAGGTGTCATAAAGCTCAAAGGCTTTTTCACCAGACAACACCTTATCCTTTGCGGTGAGAATTAGACTGTCTAATAAAATGAGGCCCTGATCTAAGGTTCTTAAAAAAGACTGTTCCTCTTCCTTGATCACATTTTCTATGAGTTGTTTTTGGGTGTTGAGTTCCGGAAAAGCCCCCCCCATAGTTCTGCTGAGTACCCCTACCAATTTATACATAAAAGGCTGCTTACTATCTAAGAAAGTAAAACCATAACGTATGGCCCGTCTTAAAATTCTTCTAATGACATAACCAGCTCCTGTGTTGGATGGTAATTGTCCATCTGCAATAGAGAAAGAAACCGTTCTAATATGATCTGCAATCACTCGTATGGCAACGTCTGTCTCTTCTTTCTTGCCATAAGTGGTCCCACAGATAAGTTCTATTTCTTTTATAATCGGTGTAAAAACATCTGTGTCGTAATTAGACTGGACCCCTTGTAAAACCATACACAAACGTTCAAAGCCCATACCAGTGTCTACGTGTTTGGCTGGCAGTGGCTCCAAATCTCCATTGGCTTTTCTGTTAAATTGCATGAAAACCAGGTTCCAAATCTCTACCACCTGAGGGTGGTCCATATTGACTAAGCTAGCTCCAGAAATTGCTTCCTTTTCTGCGGCTGATCTAATGTCTACATGTATTTCAGAGCAGGGGCCACAGGGACCCTGATCTCCCATTTCCCAAAAGTTATCTTTTTTGTTGCCAAATAAAATTTGAGACTCGGGTACTATGGCTTTCCATAATTCTAAGGCCTCTTGGTCCATTTCCAAAGCGTCTGCGTCTTTAGATCCCTCAAATACAGTAACATACAAACAACTGGGGTCAATCTGAAACTTTTCCGTAAGCAATTCCCATGCCCAAGCAATGGCTTCTTTTTTAAAATAACCATTGGTGTTGCCTTTCTGGAGTCCAAAACTCCAGTTACCCAACATCTCAAACATGGTATGGTGATAGGTATCTTTACCCACTTCTTCCAAATCATTGTGTTTGCCACTCACTCGAAGGCATTTTTGAGAATCTGCTACCCGCTGATCCTTAGGAACAGTATTCCCTAAAAAATAAGGCTTAAAAGGCACCATTCCGGCGTTGGTAAACATCAGGGTGGGGTCATCTTTAATGACCATAGGAAAAGAAGGTACAATACTGTGGTTTTTCTCTTTAAAAAAGTCTAGAAAAGCCGCTCTAATATCTTGAGATTTCATAAATGCAAATTATCATATGTGATTGGCACTACTTAACAAACTAAACTTAAGGTTTTTCTAAAAAATGATTGGATAGAAAAACAATGATTATATTTGTGTATTGGCTGCGTATAACGGCACAAAAATAGCATAATTTCTACAGATGTCTAAGGTAAAATACTATTACGACTCAGAGACGCTCTCTTATCGCGAAATTGCAGATAAGAAGATCACCCGCTTTAAAAAATTCATGCTTTTTATATTGGCCTCATTCCTATTTGGAATGATAGGTCTAATATTTCTACTAAACACCTCCTTAGTAAATACACCTAGAGAATTGAGTTTAAGTAGGGAATTAAAAAATCTAGAGTTTCAATTTGAACAACTCCATAAAAAAATGGACCAGGCAAGTTTGGTACTACAAAATATCGAGAGCAGGGACAACACCCTATACCGGGTTTACTTTGAGGCCAACCCTATACCTGAGTCTCAAAGAATGGCCGGTTTTGGTGGGCTTAATAGATACAAAAATCTTGAGGGATATGCCCACTCTGAGCTCATCATTAACACTGCAAAAAGAATTGAAATTCTACAAAAACAACTTGTGGTACAGTCTAAATCTTTGGACGAAATTAGCGCCTTAGCCGCAGAAAAAGAGGCCTTATTAGACGCCATCCCCTCTATACAACCTATCTCTAATCAGGACCTCACAAGAATGGCCTCTGGTTTTGGATGGCGATCAGATCCATTCACCAAAGTCAGGAAAAGACACCGAGGTATGGATTTCACAGCACCTAGAGGCACCCCCGTATACGCTACTGGTAATGGACGCATTCAAAGAGCAGACAATAGAGCTGCTGGCTTTGGAAAACACATACGCATAGATCACGGTTTTGGCTACATTACTGTGTATGCCCACCTAAGTCAGTATAATGTTCGCAGAGGGCAACGCGTAAAAAGAGGAGATATCATTGGGTATGTAGGCAGCACAGGCCGCTCCCAGGCACCTCACTTACACTATGAAGTTTGGAAAGACAAACAGCGTATAAATCCTATTAATTTCTATACCGGTACTTTAAGTCCCAAAGAATTTGAAAATCTATTGCGTTTTGCGAACCAAGAAAATCAATCCCTAGATTAATGCTCCCTTTAGCAGACAAAAGATATTACAGTATTGGTGAAGTAGCAAAAGCCTTTGAGGTAAACACCTCTCTCATTCGTTTTTGGGAAAATACTTTTGACATTCTCAAGCCCAAGAAAAATGCCAAAGGCAACAGGAAATTTACGCCACAAGATGTGAAAAATCTGCAACTCATTTACCATCTGGTAAAAGAGAAGGGCTACACTTTAGAGGGCGCCAAAGCGCATTTAAAAACAGCAAAGAATACCACTGCAGACAAGTTAGAGCTTGTGAAAAGATTGGAAAATGTAAGGACAGAACTGCTTAAAATTAAAGAGCAGTTATAAGTCTACTGGAGAAGCTATAATACAACAGCTTATCAGTCACCGTAATACCTTCTACCTCCCCGATTGGGCGCCTTACCGCCAAACTTATCTATCTTATAGCTAAAGCTCAACATAAAGTACTGTTGTAGTACCGTGCCTTGAAAATCCTCAATATAATCTTCTGCGGTGGTCCTTCTGGTATTGATGTTTTGATTTAAAATGTCATAAGCTAAGACCTTAAGAGTGGCCTTATCTTTAAGCATTTGCATTCCAATACTCATATTCCAAAAGAAGGCATTTCTAGCAAAGCCAGGACCTACATTGGGGTTGTAAGAATAGGTAATGTCATTCCCCCAGACCACATTTTCTGGCCAAAAGGTAGTTGTTTTTAAACTGGCATTGTGGTTTAACACTGTAACATCTTCCAAATTGTCTAAGTTATAGGTGCTTTTAGAATACCCTAAGGAATACCCAGGTTCTAATTGTATCTTTTCATTGAAGTTTATAGAGGTAGAAACTGAGGGACTTAGATTTACCGTGGTTGTTTTTAATAGTTGCCCATTGGAAAAGCCTACGTTTTTTGAAAAATTAGCATTGGGTCTAATATTCAAATTCATGGTGTAGACAGAGTCTTTCTTGAGCTGCTTGGAGTATCCAATTCCAAAATATCCATTATAATTACCATTCACATTGGTAAAGGTGGTGTTCCTTAAAAAGTTCTCGTCTGTAAGGGTCACTGCACTCACCCTATTGTCTATAAAAGTAGCACCAGCGTATACAAAAACTCCTGAACGCTCTCTCCAATTGTAGTTGTTGTAATTTATACCTACACGGTGGTTTAGTGCAGGGTCCAAATTTGGATTTCCAACCACAATATTTAGGGGATTGTTTAAGTTAGGGACAGGTTGTAATTGGTTTATACTCGGTAAATCTAGGTTGTTAGAGTACCTTAGACTCATACTCTTGTTTTTACCCAAACTATAGCGGGCGTACATATTCAAAAGTAGTTTGTTGTACTCTTTCTCAAAACTGGCATTTTGCAAAAAGTCTTGGTTAGATAAGCTAGCGTTTGTGTAACTAGCCGTCATGCGCAGTCGCCACTTTTCAGAGTTATTTCTAAGCCCAACAGAAGGGGTTTTCTGAGTGGTTTTAAAGTTAAAATCTGAACTTTGTAGGTTGTTAAAATCCGAGTAATCTCCGCTGCTAGGGTCTAGATCAAAGACAGATAAGGTGTTTTCTCTATTGCTTTGGTCGTAGGCAAAGCCAGCTTCTACAAAAATATCTTTAGAAAGTGCTTGTCTGTATTCGAGCTCCGCATTGTAGCTAGTGTTTTTATTCTCAGAACGGGTCTGTTGGTCTAAAAGTGTTTCTTCTATACCAGCGTCTGTGTACACTTCTCTGAGAGAGTTTAAAGAAGTAAGACTCTCATTGTTATTTTGAGAAAAATCAAAATCTACAGATAAATAACTTCCAATCGTATCTAATTTTTGGAATATACTCATCTGATTGGAGAAGCTTCTTAGATCTGCCCTACTCGCTGTTTTTACCCGGTTGGTGTTTATTAGCCCACCCGCCTCATTCTTAGAGAGGGTATTTTGGTCATTATAAGTGGTGGTATTTCCCACATTTACATTGGGCTCAAAACTGATAATTAAGTTCTTATTTAAGTTAAATTCTAAATCTGCAGAGCCCTTGTTGTTTTGATTGGTCCCTTTAAAGCTAGAGGTGCGTTCTGTAAAGAACCTGCTATCTGGCAAAATATTTTCCCTAAAAGAAGACTCGTCATTATAAGAATCTGAGTAAGAATAAAAATGATTCCCGTCTATTTCATACGCCCCTTTTTTGGCGTCTGCATAACTAGCCCCCACAGTAGAAGCTGTGGTAATTCCCTGACCAAAGCCAAAATTAATACCTCCTACATTAAAGCCTCCTCCAAAATTTCGCCTAGAATTTCCGCCACCCAGCATGTCAAAGACCTCGTCGTATGAAAAACCAGCATTATTAATATTATTACTGCTAGCCAGAACACTCACCCTCTTTTTATTGTTAAAATAATTCACCAATCCATTGGCCTGGTAGCGGTCGTCTGTTCCGTAGCCACCAGACATCCTAGCCAAGTACCCTTTGTTCTTATCTTCTTTTATGGTGAGGTTAATGGTTTTATTTTCGCTTTGAGCGTCGTCTCCGGTGCGTTCCTCTAGCTTGGTCTTGGTATTGGTAATCTGAATTTTACTGATAATGTCCTTAGGCAAAGTCTTGGTAGCCACCTTAGGGTCACTACTAAAAAACACCTGGCCATTTACCAACACCTGATCTACTTCTTGGCCATTTACCGTAATGGTTCCATTGGCGTCTATAGCCACTCCAGGTAATTTTCTAAGTACGTCTTCTACCGTGGCGTCTGGGCGTGTCTTAAATGAGTTGGCGTTAAACTCTAAGGTGTCTTTTTTAACCGCAATTGGCACCCGCTCTGCAGCTACCAACACCTCACCTAGCTGTTCTACTTGTTGCTCCAAACTCAAACGGCCCATGTTTACTTGGGCACTTATTTGAATCTGTTTTTTTAAAGGGGTATAGCCGTTAAAACTTGCAAAAAAAACAAGAGATTTTGAATTGGTTTTACCTTCTATCATAAAACTGCCGTCTGGCTCTGTAATACTGTAGGCCACCAGTACAGAGTCTTGAGGGGTTTCTACATAAACAGTTGCAGCGTCTAGGGGCGTTTGCATGTCCTTGTCTATCAAGGTGCCTTTAATTACGAAGTCTTGTGCACTCAGGCTTAAAATACTAAAAAATGTAAAAAACAGGAAAGTAAAACGGTGGTTCATAGGGTACTCTTGAATGCATTATTAACTTTAGACTACAGATGTAGCAAAAGGTTTAAAAATAACAGCAAAAATAGTCCCAATTAAAAAGCAAGGGCGGGAATTAACGTAAGTTTAAGAAGCTCCGGGCTTATTTTTTTCGCATATAAATAGTGATAGGCACCCCGGAGAAGTCATATTGCTCTCTAATCTTATTTTCTAGGTAGCGCTTGTAAGGGTCCCTAACGTATTGTGGTAAATTACAAAAGAAAGCAAATTGAGGGTAGTGGCCAGGAAGCTGGGTACAAAATTTAATTTTTACGTATTTCCCCTTGTAAGCTGGTGGCGGATAATATTCTATCTGCGGAAGCATAAACTCATTAAACTTCCTAGTAGAAATTTTTCTGGAACGGTTTTCATACACCTGAACTGCGGTCTCTATCGCCTTAAAAATACGCTGTTTAGTGAGCACCGACATAAAGATAATGGGCACGTCTACAAAAGGAGAAATGGCCTCTTGAATTTTCTGGGTATAGGCCTTTACAGAATTGGTTTCTTTGTCTTCTACCAAATCCCATTTATTGACCAAAATCACAATCCCCTTATTATTTCTTTGAGCCAACCAAAAAATATTTTCTACCTGACCGTCAAAACCACGGGTAGCGTCTAGGACTAGAATACACACATCGGCGTGCTCAATAGCACGCACTGAACGCATAACAGAGTAAAATTCAAGGTCTTCCTTCACCTTAGCCTTACGTCTAATTCCGGCTGTGTCTACTAGGTTAAACTCAAATCCAAAGCGATTGTATTTAGTGTCCATACTATCTCTGGTAGTTCCAGCAATATCTGTCACTATATAGCGCTCCTCTCCAATCAGGGCATTTATAAACGAAGATTTTCCAGCATTGGGGCGTCCCACAACAGCAAACCTTGGTAACTCGCTTTCCTCGGTAGCATGGTTGTCTTCAGGCAAAGCCGCTACTAGAGCGTCCAGCAACTCTCCTGTACCGCTACCGTTGGTACTGGCAATGGGATAAAAATCCCCCAAGCCAAGGTTGTAAAACTCCACAGCGTCTTCTAACCTACTGGCGTTATCTACCTTATTTACAGCTAATAAAACCGGTTTTTTTACCTTTCTAAGCAATTTGGCAACGTCTTCATCCATACCAGTAATCCCGGTTTCTACGTCTACCATAAATACAATGGCGTCTGCCTCATCTATAGCCAACTCCACCTGATGGTCAATTTCTTTTTCAAAAACGTCGTCGCTACCCAGCACATATCCACCGGTATCTATCACAGAAAAAGTGCGACCATTCCAGTCACTTTTACCGTAATGACGGTCTCTAGTCACCCCACTCACGGCGTCTACAATGGCTTCTCTCCTTTGTATAAGGCGATTAAAAAAGGTCGATTTCCCTACATTAGGTCTTCCTACAATGGCTACAATAGCGCTCATATTTCTTAATTTGTTGCAAAAGTACTACTTAATTTTCACGCAGCAGGATTTGTGGCTACTTAGGAGCTTCTTTTTCTTGAATTTGGCCTCCGGCCGATGCTATTTTTGCTGGTAGCCAAAGCGGCGCAACTGCTGGCTGTTAGAACGCCAGTTCTTGTTTACCTTCACATAGAGTTCTATATGCACCTGCTTGTCAAAGAATTTTTCCAAATCTTTTCTGGCCTCTACTCCAACCTTTTTTAAGGCGGCACCTTTGTGGCCAATGATAATTCCCTTCTGAGAGTCTCTTTCTACCATGATTACCGCACGCATTCTAATAATGTCTTCGTCTTCAAAAAACTCCTCTGTCTCAATTTCTACCGCATAGGGAATTTCTTTTTTATAGTGCTGAAGTATTTTTTCTCGAATGGTTTCATTAACAAAAAAACGCTCTGGTTTATCTGTAAGCTGATCTTTTGGATAATAGGCTGGACCCTCGGGGAGCAGTTCTATAAGTCTTAAAAAAACTTCTTTTACATTAAAATTATGAAGGGCAGAAATGGGGTGTATTTCTGCCGTAGGGAGCTGCTCTTGCCAATAGGCAATTTGCGCTTCTAAAATTGCCTGATCGGAAATATCCATTTTGTTGAGTAAAAGCAAAACGGGAATTTTAGAATTTTGAAGCTTTTGAAAAAACATCTCATCTTTGAGGCTTTTCTCTCCCAATTCTACCATATAAACGAGAATATCTGCGTCTTCAAAGGCAGACTTCACAAAATCCATCATAGAAGCCTGCAACTCATAGGCGGGCTTAATAATACCTGGGGTGTCTGAGAGAATCATTTGGAAGTCTTCCCCGTTCACAATGCCTAGAATTCTATGCCTTGTGGTTTGTGCCTTAGAGGTAATAATGGAGAGTTTTTCTCCTACAAAGGCATTCATAAGGGTAGATTTCCCCACATTGGGGTTCCCTATAATATTGACAAATCCAGATTTATGTTCGCTCATGAGCCTGTTTTAGAAAGTATTTTTTAGTGGCAGCATTTACTTTGGGTGCCAAATACAGCACGGCAATCATATTGGGAATACACATTAGTGCAAAGGACAAATCTATTAGATTAATCACTAGATCCAAGGAGGCAACCGCTGCAAAGGTAATACTCCCAACGTAAATGTAGTTATAGCTGGGCCCAATTTTCGCGTTGGTGAGAAAAGAAAGACATTTGGTGCCATAATAGGAGTAGGTAAAGAGGGTAGAAAGCGCAAAGGCACTTACTACTAACATGAGTAACACGTCTCCATACCCAAACAAGGAGGTCTTAAATGCCAAGAGTGTCATTAGAATACCATTGGTCTCTTCAGACAAATAAGCCCCACTAACTATGATCACTAAAGCCGTTAGGGTACACACCACAATAGTGTCTATAAATGGGCCCAACATGGCTACTAAACCTTCCTGAATGGGCTCCTTGGTTTTAGATTGCCCGTGAAACATAGGCGCGGTTCCCACTCCAGCTTCATTAGAAAAAACAGCCCGTCTAATTCCTATGATAATAAGTCCCCAAAATCCGCCTTTTACAGCGGTCTCCAGATTAAAAGCTTCTGAAAATATTAATTTAAAAGCCGGAAATACAGCCGCGGCATTTTGAATCATAATAAAGACCACCGCTAACAAATACACTAGAACCATAAAAGGTACAATAGCAGTTGCTACCTTGGCAATTTTTTTTAGCCCTCCAAAGACCACAAAAGAGGTAGCTACAGATAAACTCACACCTATAATGACTTTCCATTTAAAAACAGAAAGGGTCCAAATATTTTCATGAGGTCTCACCACATCCATTAGGGTTTGGGTAAACTGGTTGGTGGTAAAAGCTGGCAGCACCCCAAACAAACCAGCAATGGCAAAAAAAACCGCCATCCCTTTGGCTTTTTTACCCATACCCTGAGTCATATAATACATAGGTCCCCCTTGCATAACACCCTGGGAGTCTGCCCCTCTAAACATCACTGCCAAACTACAAGAATAGAATTTAATACCCATGCCAATGAGCGCGGTAATCCATATCCAAAACACCACTCCGGGCCCTCCTTGGTATATGGCAATCGCCACTCCGGCAATATTACCCATACCTACAGTGGCAGCTACTGCAGAGGAAAGGGCCTGCAGGCTAGACACCTCTCCGGGGTCATCTTCTTTTCTGTATTTCCCTCTGGTGATATCTATAGCGTGCTTAAAGTATCTAAAAGGAAGTAACTTGGAATACACAGCTAAAAAAAGCCCACCTCCTACTACTAAAAATAACATCACCCACTCGGTGTAAGGTAGCACAGAAGTTAAAAAATCATTGATCAGATTCATGAAAAGTGTTTTGGGGCAAGATAGCAAAAGTGCAGAGAACTCCCATAAGAATCCTATATTTGGATACTAAAGCTTTTTGTGATGAAAAAATATATGTTCCTTAGTTTGTTTTCGCTAGTCTTAGTCTTGGGTTGTAAAGAGTTACCAGCTAAAAAAGAAGAGCGCACATCTACAAATGTGGCAGCTATTACGGAGGCCACTTCAGAAAACGCAGTGATTTACGAGGCCAATATTAGGCAGTATTCTCCAGAGGGTACCTTTAAGGCTTTTACCCAAGATATTCCCAAACTCAAAGCATTGGGAGTCAAAATCATTTGGGTTATGCCTATTAACCCCATCTCTAAAGTAAAACGCAAGGCCAAAGGGGATCTGTTTACCTCCCAGATTGAAGACCCCAAGGAAAGAGAAAAATATTTAGGAAGCTATTACGCAGTTTCAGATTACAAAGCCATAAACCCCGAATTTGGAAGCTTAGAAGATTTTAAAACTCTAGTGAACACAGCCCACACAAACGAAATGCATATAATTTTAGACTGGGTACCCAATCACACTGGCTGGGACCATCCATGGATAAAGGAACACCCAGACTACTACACCCAAAATGAGCAAGGTGAGATTATAGATCCATCCGATCCAGACACTGGAGTATCATATGGCTGGACAGACACTGCAGACCTTAATTACGACAACCAAGAAATGAGAACAGCTATGTTAGACGCCTTAACCTATTGGGTAGAAATAGCCAATATTGACGGCTATAGAATGGACGTGGCCCACCAGGTTCCTCAAGACTTTTTTGAAACTGCAACCACTGCCTTACAACAAATAAAGCCCGTGTTTATGTTGGCAGAGGCTGAGCAGGCCTCTCTCATGGAAAAGGCCTTTGACATGCACTATGCCTGGGAGCTTCACCACCTCATGAACGATCTCTCTAAGGGGCACAAAAGCCTAACAGAATTAGACGCTTACCTCGCTAAAATGGATACCCTACTGGCGGCAGACGACATTACAATGAATTTTATAACCAACCACGATGAAAACTCCTGGGCAGGCACTTTAGAAGAACGCATGCCTGGCAGGAAAGAGATTTTTACAGCGCTAATTTACAGCCTTCCAGGTATGCCGCTTATTTACTCCGGCCAAGAATACGATCTAAACCACCGCCTAAAATTCTTTGAAAAAGACAGCATTCCCAAAACCAAAGGCGCCTATTTTGAGCTTCTATCTAAGCTAGGTGCGCTAAAAAACGCGCACCCCGCCCTTCATGGCGGAAAATCTGCTGCCGCTTATAAAAGACTCAAAACAAACAATCCAAACATCTTTTCATTTAAAAGAGGCAAAGACGGCAGGGAACTCTGTTTTATAGGTAACTTCTCCAATGATACCCAAAAAGTTCGAATTGGTTATGGCAAACTATACACGGACTATCTTAATAACTCCAGTTATATTCCAGAAAACAGCGAAATAGAATTGGGTGCCTGGGAATTTAAGATTATCACAGAATAAACAAGTTTAACATAAGCTTTAGAAATAGCCCATTTTCATTAGGTATTTTTGAACAAAATTAAAATTGCTTATGCGGTTATTAAAGCTGTACTTTCTGATTATAATAATAGCAATAAGCAACTCATATTTATTTGCTCAACAAGAGTACGTCACGCTCAGCGGTACCATATCTGAAGCTAACAGCAACGAAACCCTTATTGGAGTTACAGTAGCTATTCCCTCATTAAAAAAAGGAGTTATCACTAATGAATACGGATTCTATTCCATTTCTATTCCCAAAGGAAGTTATGAATTGGAAGTGAGCTATTTGGGTTATGAGCAGATTTTAAAAAGGGTATATATAACTTCTAACCAAAAAATTGACTTCCAATTAAATGAAGAATCTCAATTACTAGATGAGGTTGTTTTAACCAACAACATAGAGAAAACGGAGATCAAAAAGCCCCAAATGAGTGTTCATGGCCTTAGTGCGGCTAGCATAAAAAAAATTCCAGCCATTCTTGGAGAAGCAGACGTTATTAAGTCTCTCTTGTTACTTCCTGGAGTTTCCAGTGCTGGTGAAGGAGCCTCAGGTTTTAATGTTAGAGGCGGTGCAGCAGATCAAAACCTCATCTTATTAGATGAAGCTATTGTATTTAACTCCTCCCACCTCTTTGGTTTTTTCTCCGTATTTAATCCAGACGCTATTAAAGATGTTAAATTATTCAAAGGGGGTATCCCAGCCAGATATGGGGGTCGGATTTCTTCGGTCTTAGATATCTATCAAAAAGAAGGTAATAGCAAACAGTTCCAAATGAACGGAGGGATTGGGCTTGTTTCTAGCAGGCTCTTGGCAGAGGGTCCAATAAAAAAAGATAAAGGCGCTTTTCTCATTGGAGGCAGGGCGTCTTATGCCCATCTTTTTTTAGCCCTAAGTGGTAATGAAAACAGCGCTTATTTTTATGATTTAAACACCAAGCTCAATTATAAAATAAATGACAATAACAATATTTACCTCTCTGGTTATTTTGGTAGGGATTTATTTGGCATTGGCAATAGCTTTGTAAATGTATATGGGAATTCAGTAGCTAATTTTAGATGGAATCACTTGTTTTCAGATAAGCTATTTTCCAACCTCTCTCTAATTTACTCAGATTACTATTATGGATTAGAGTTAGATGTGTTAGGTTTTCAGTGGGACTCTGGCATTGAAAATTTTAATATTAAATACGACTTTAAAAATTATATTTCCTCAGAGTTTCAACTCAATTATGGGTTAAACAACATCTATTACACCTTTAATCCTGGACTCATTAAACCTAATCAGGAGAGTTCTGGCATAGTGAAACAACAACTCACAAAAAAATATGCCAATGAATTTAGCGCTTACTTAGAAGCAGAGCAAAAGATCTCTGAGAAACTCAGTGTACAATATGGCTTAAGATGGAGCTATTTTAATAGACTGGGACAAGACCAATTAGGCGTCTATGAAAACGACCAAGCGGTTGTTTTTAATCGTGATTTTCAAATTTATGAAGCGGCTATTCCTATTAGAGAGGAGTCTTACAAAAGGCATGAAAGTCTAGCTCAATTTAACAACTTTGAACCTAGGTTGGGTCTCTCATTCATGCTCAATGAAAACAACTCTTTAAAATTTAGTTATAACAGAATGGCCCAATACCTTCACCTACTCTCCAATACATCTTCACCCACTCCATTAGATGTTTGGACCCCAAGTGGGCCCTTTGCAAAACCTCAGCTCTTAGACCAATTTGCTGGAGGGTTCTTTAAAAACTTTAAAGAAGACATGTACTCCATAGAGTCAGAGGCATTTTATAAAACCATTCAAAATAGGATAGATTATATAGATGGTGCCAATTTAATAGCTAATGATCGTATAGAACAGGTCATACTCCCTGGAGAGGCAAGGGCATATGGTTTGGAAATATTAATCAGAAAAAATAGGGGCAGCTTAAAAGGGTGGTTGGCCTACACCCTATCTAAATCTGAACAGAGAACTCCAGGTGCAAGTCCGGAAGAAACAGGAATAAATAATGGGGAGTGGTATGTAACTCCCTTTGATAAAACACACGATTTTTCATTAAATGCAACTTATGAGCAAAATAAGAAATGGAGCTTTAATACCAATTTTGTGTTTCAAACAGGCCAAGCTACCAACTACCCGCTAGGCCAATATGAGTACAGAGGTATGAATGTACCCTTATACGGACCTAGAAACCAACAACGTCTTCCTTCATACCATAGGTTTGATGTTTCTGCTACCTTAACACCCTCAAAAAACAGGAATAGAAAAGTACAGGGGGAATGGAATTTTGGAATATACAATTTATACAACAGACGCAATGCCGCTGCTATAAACTTTAGGGAAAATTCAGATACGGGAAACAATGAGGCTTTAAGAACCTCCATTTTTGGTATTGTACCCTCCATTACTTATAATTTTAAATTCTAGGATATGAAAAAATTAACAATCCTTTTTCTGTTTTCTATCATTGTTATAGGTTGTGAAGACGTAATTGAAATAGAGTTACCTAGTACAACACCTACCCTTGTGATAGATGGTAACATCAATCTGTTTGAAACCACAAACCAACATATCGTAGAAGGAGGAGTAAGACTGAGTTTTACAGCAGATTATTTTGACACTTCTCTCCCCTCAGTAGAAAATGCAGACGTACGAATAACCAATCTAGAAACTGGGGAGGAACACAGACTACTTCATTCCTCAAATGGTTGGTATACTACTGAGTACTCAGATTTATTTTCAAATCAAGACGCTAGCTATGAGTTAGTAGTAAATCATGAGAACAAAACCTATAGAGCAAAATCTAAAATATATGGAGTCTCTCCCATAGATTCTTTAAAACAAGGAACTAGAACCTTATTTGATGGTGACGAGATTGAAGTTGTGATCTCCTTCAGGGACTTAAATGATTCTGATAATTTTTTCTTGTTTGATCTAGGATTTAATGATTTTATCCCCATCAGAGATCTTTTTTTCCAAGGGAGTAGTTTTACATTTTCAAATTTCTATGACCCAGATCAGCTTCGTGTAGGAGACACCTTGAACATAAAATCCTACGGAATAAGCAAACAATACTTCAATTATATGGAACTACTCTTAGAGCAAGCAGACGCCAACGGTGGTCCTTTTGGAACTGCAGCTGCCTCTTTAAAAGGAAATATTATCAATGAAACAGATCCTAGTGAAAACCCACTTGGTTATTTTATTATTTCTAAGGCAGTTAGTAAAGGTTTAGTGATACAAAAAACAGACCCTTAGAGACTTTAATTTTTAGACTTACAATTTCTCTATATTTATTTGCTAGGAGAGCGAAGCCGGAAAAAATAAATTTTGATTTTCCTTTGGTCGTAAACTATTAATATTCGTATCTTTGCCATCCACATCGCGGGATAGAGCAGTAGGTAGCTCGTCGGGCTCATAACCCGAAGGTCACAGGTTCGAGTCCTGTTCCCGCTACTAAGTCATCATTTAATATATAAAACTGGTTATTTCTATTTTTTAGATTTAACCTTTTTTTATTTACATCAAATACTACTTCACCCCTCTCTTTACCTAACACTATCCCCATTTTAATTTCAAATCTTTTCTTATCCTCCTCAATTATCTCCTTAACAAAAACACTATAAACATACTTATCTAATATCCTTCTCTTATCCTCTCTCCTTTCAATATAATAATCCTTTAACATCTCCTCTTTCATATAACTCATCCAACTATCAATTTTATCTACATAACCATATTTTACAATTTCTCCCTCAATTCCTTTTTTCTTTTTTTCAATTTCCTTTTTACTTACCTCAAATTCATTTTTAATCCAATCCTTATAATCAACCTCACTAACATCTCCATCTAAATACAAATTCATTATTTTATTCTTTCTATCATTCAACTTTTTCAATTCCCTTTCATAATATCCTTTTTTACCAATAAATCTATCTTTTAAACCAACCTCACTATTATATCTCTTTTTAAAATCCTTTATTATAATATCACTATTCATTAAAATTCTGAATAACCCATTCCACACAATTTCATCTAATTTATCTTTACTTATTTTATTACCTCTTAAACCACTATCACACAACTCATCATCATTCACTTCAATACCTCTCCTTTTATTTTTCCAAAATTCTTTATATCCACTACATCTATAATACCTATAACTCTTACCATTCACCATTTTCCCACTTCCCTCAATCCACATTTTCTTTCCACAATCCTCACAAAATACCTTTCCTTTCAACAAATAAATCTCTTTACTATTTCCACCTCTAATCCCTTTAACAAACTTTAATTTTTCAATAACTGCTTCAAACACTTCATCATCAACAACCTTTTCTAACTCAAATTTAAACTCACCATCCTTATCAGTCTCAAAAACTAACTCTCCATTATATTTTTTACTCCCTAATACTCTACTAATTAAACCACTATAAACAACTCTCTTCCCATTTACCTTTTTCCCATATTTACTTTCAATCATTTTTTCCACATCAGCATATTTCTTTACATTTTTATATAAGAAATAATTATACATATCTCTAACCACATCACATTCCTCCTTTACTAAACTTACCTCACCATTTACACTTTCAAAACCAAATCCTATATTACCTAATCCTTTTCCTTCTCTCCATCTTTTATTTCTTCCCTCCTTCATCACCCTAACCAACTTCCTTTTCCAATACTCACTGAATACACTGCTCAATCCATATTCTAATTCACCACTTCCCTCTAAAATATTTTTTTCTTCAAACCCAACAAAAACCCTAATATCATTATCCTCAACTAATTTTCTAAAATATAACATCACTTCTACATCCCTAATCATTCTATCCCAATCATATAACCATATACCTCCAATCTCTCCATCAAATATTTTCTCTTCTAACTTTAAAAATACTTCCCTATCACCACCCATCTTCACACCACTCACAACTTCACTAAAAACCTCATATTCAAACCCCTTATCCTTACAAAATTTAATACCTAATTCTTTCTGACTTTCTAAACTGCTATTATCTTTCTGATTTTCACTACTTACTCTACAATAAACACCAACCTTCATAATTACAATTTTATATATTAAATAATGTCTCCCATAAATTTAAACATTTCTCTCACATTATCTGTTTTTTTATATACAACTATATTAAAACCTCATTAACCCCTATTAAAACTAATCTTTCATATTATATCCCAATTAATCTTAACTATAAGACATAAAAAAAGTGATAATATTTCTATCATCACTTATTCTATCTTTATATATTAAATAATACTACAATTCTAACTTCTCTTTATATAATCCATATAAACTTTCCTTTTTAATCCTAAATCCACTTCCAT
The DNA here is from genome assembly GCA_022239325.1 of Flavobacteriaceae bacterium LSUCC0859. Taxonomy (GTDB): domain Bacteria; phylum Bacteroidota; class Bacteroidia; order Flavobacteriales; family Flavobacteriaceae; genus MAG-120531. Next base: position 40,337 of record JAKOGP010000002.1, read on the forward strand.
GATCATGAGGTTTTCCATAATTTTTACCAGATTTATAAACACCTATTCTTATATCAAATTGTATAAATCCATTTTCAAGAATTTTAAGAAATTCATTAAAATCAATATCTAAAAAAACAGTTCCAGAGTTATAATGATAATGATAAATATTATCTATGCTTTTTTGTTCTGCTGATACAACAAATAATTTATTCAGTTTATTTAAACCTTTTTCTAAATCTTCAAAATTCCAATAAACTTCATCATAAATTTCCCCTCCATTTTTAACATGAAGATAAACCCTATTATTAGAATAGTCTACATGCATTTTCATAAAGTACTTACCATAAACCTCACTCCATTTATTTCCAAAAACACTAGCATAAAGTTTTTTTAAATCTGGAAAACTAGAATCTCTTACCTCTCCATATTTCTCTTTTAAAATTGCATTTGCTCCTTTTGGATATGATGGTGATTTAGAGAATAAAGTTATATAACTTGATGTTAATTCTCTTTGAGTTTTAATCTCAAAACCTTCAAAATCTGGATCTTTGAGATTATTTTCCTCTACCCCTAAATAATCTTCAAAAGTATTTCCAATACCACCATCTTTATTTTTTACTCTGTTTGATTTAACAAATCCTAATTTTTTAATTCTATTAAATTCCTTTACTATTTTTTCTACTTTATTCATTACTTAGTTCATATCTTTGAAACTAAAGTACAAATTGTGATAGAATTAGATAAAGTTTATTTTGAAAATTGTCTTGAAACATTAAGTAGAATGGATAATGATAGTGTGGATTGTGTTATTACATCACCTCCATACAATATGAATTTGAGAATTAGAAATGGAAAGTACTGCTCAAGACAAATTGTTAAGGAATTAAGTACTAAATATTCAACTTTTGATGATAATTTACCTATTGAAGAGTATAATGAATTTCATAGTAATGTTTTAAGTGAATTATTAAGAGTATCAAAAGTTGTATTTTATAATATCCAAATTGTTACAGGTTCTAAAAGATCAATCTTTAAAATGATTGGTGATTTTAATGAACAGTTAAAAGATATAATAGTTTGGGATAAAGGAGTTGCACAACCTGCAATGCAAAAGCAAGTATTAAATAGAAGAACTGAATTGATTTTAGTTTTTGAAACTGATTACCCAATTAGCAGACAATATAAATATGCAAATTTTGAAAGAGGTACATTGAATGATATTTGGGAAATAAAAAGAGGTAAAAAAGTAAGTAAAAATCATGGTGCAACATTTCCTGAAGAATTAATCAGTAAAATACTTGAAAACTTCACAAAAGAAGGTGAGATAGTATATGATCCATTTATGGGAACAGGAACAACTGCTATAGTATGTAAAAAGATGAATAGAAGATTTATTGGAAGTGAATTAGGAAAAGAATATTATGACTTTATATTGGAGAGATTAAGTGAATTAAATAATGAAATTCAATTTTAACTATTTTTCATTCTTTTTAATCTAAATCCTTAATAAAAAATTTTCAATTTAATTATAAAAAAAAAGTGACAATATCTCTATCATCACTTCTTCATTTTTACTATGAGAACTTATTACATTAACTAATTTTTCTATTATTCATATAATCATTAACATCATTAATATCAAATCTAACATTTCTTCCAAATTTCACATATTTCAAACCATCATCATACATCATCTTTTCAACCTTTCCAATACTCACATCTAAATACTCACACAACCCTTTTTTATTTACAAATCTTCTATTTACTACTTCACTATCCATCTTAAAATTTATATTAATTAAACATTTATATTTTTTCCACCTTTTCCTAATAAATCAATCCACTTCATCATCATTTCCACTTCCTCTTTTTCCTTACCCTTATTTACAACACCAATTTTTAAACCATAATTTATCCATCTACTTACATCATCTAAACTATAAATTTTTTTAAAATCATTTCTCATCACTCTCTCTCTCAAACTATCATCACTCTCCCATTTTATAACATCATTTTCTACTCCAATTTCTTCAAAATCACTCCCAACTATTCTTAAATTTCTCATATTTAATTCTTTTTTATTATAAATATCTTCAAATTCTGAATACACCTATTTATACCTATTTTTCCCTATTTTTTTATTTAATCAGTTTTATTTTACAATCCAAATTCATATTTTTATTTTGCTAAAACCACTCTTTATATAATATAATACCACTCCCCCTTATTTCCAACTATTACCCCATAAAACCCTATTTTTTAGTATACTCCATAAAAATTTATTCATAACTTTATGCTGATACACCATTCTTAAAAAAATCCCCCTACACCCCACACACACTTATATACCTAATATAATTCTATACACACTTACTTATTTATTCTATACACTATCACCCTATATACCAAAAAATCTTCAGCAATATAAACACCAATATTTCCCACTTTTTACCAAAAAATACTTTTTAAGGGAATTTAACTAAATACTTTATAAATTTTTCTTTAAAACCATTACTCTATACATCACTATTATTTTCTACACACTCATATATAACTTCATCATATTATAAACACTACTCATATACCACTCTCCCCCATATTTACTTTTAACACCATCTTCATTTAATCTATTACTGATTTTACTCCAACTATACCCTCTACTTCTTAATCCCTTTATTCTACTTATCACTTTCATTTCTTCTTCATTTTTAACTAATCTACCATCTACATCATTATATCCATACATCAATCTCCCACTAACTAATCCTTTACTCTTCTTTTCCCTCTTAACATCTCTAATTCTCTCTCTAATATTCTCTACTTCAAACTCATTTATACTACTCATTATATTAACTATCAAACTCCCAATCTTATCTTCATTATTCAAATTCTCCTTTATACTATAAAAACTTTTTCCATTTTTTTTCAATACATCTAACAATCCAATTACATCACTCATCCTTCTACCCAACCTACTCAAACTATACACTACCACTCCATCAATATTATTATTCATCAAATAATCTAACATATCCTTATAACCATTTCTCTTATCTATACTCATACCACTTATTCCCCTATCCTCATAAACATCTAATAATTCATAATCCATATACTTACAATAATCTTTAATCTTACTACTCTGATTAATTAAACTGTATCCTTTAATCTGACTCTTACTACTTACTCTAATATATCCTATAACCTTTTTCATATCTATAATTTATAATATCATTACACTAAAAAAATATACACTACTTTCTAAATTCATTTATAACATCACTCCACTTATCTAAATCTCCTTTCATCATTACCTTCAAAACTATTTTACACAAATAATCATATATATCATCATCAAAAAATCCCTCCTCTCTAAAATCATCAACAACCATTTCTAAATATCTTTCAACAATTTCTTTTTCACTTAACAATACATTTCCATCTAAATACTCAAACTTTTCTAAATCCATAACCATCATTTCTATATTAATATTAAAATACTACTATAAAATTAATACCACTCCCTCATGCCTCCAACCATATAACTAACTCTTTATCAATTATTTAAATAAAAAAAAGCATAACTTTCATTATACTTTTCTAAATTAAATCCACAATTATTTTTATCTGATAATTACATATCTATTAATATTAATTTCCTTTTTTCTTCTTCTCTACATATTCTTTATTATAATCAACCCTATAATACTTACCTCTTTCACTCACTTCTCCATTTCTATAATCTCTTAAATATTTAGAAACACATTTTTTACATCTAAAACTATAACCATCAATTCTATTACTTTTATCTTTTACAAAATCCTTAATATCTTTCCATTCATCACATATACTGCATTTCTTTTCTACTACATCACCCCTTTCATTAAACTTCCTCTTATAATTTTTTTCTCTATTATCCATAACCTTAATAATTTTACAAAATCTGTACTATTTGCTTTTAAAACTAATACAACTATTCAACCCTTCTAACTCACTATCAATTAAAATATTTACAATACCTAAATCACTCTTTTTAATTAACATCCCATCATATAAACTTATATAAAATATTTTTCTTTCAATAAATTTCTTCCAAATACCTCTCATAATTAAAACCTCCATACTCATCAACACCCTACTCATATTTTTAAATCTCTCATATCCATAATAATTCTCCCCTCTTAATTTAAAATCAATATCACTATTTTTTATTTTCTCTATTACTTCATATCCCCCTTTACAAAAAATCTTCTCCATTATCTCATCATAACTAAACTGATTATTCAAATACCTCTTTCTCATTCCATCTCCCCTTTCTCCATTAATCAAATACAAAATCAATCCCTTCATATATTTCCTATTTACCTCACCAATATTTTTATCAATAACTCCTAATTCTATACCTAAATACTTATAAAAATCAATTCTTTCATTTCCCTCAAAACACATTTCATACTTATTCAAAAAATCACTTACATCAATATCACCAACAATTTTTTTTATATAATCATCAAATTTACTTTCCCCTTTTTTTACATTTTTAATACCCTTCAATAATCTGTAAAACAAACTCACATAACCATTCACCATATCAACATCTACAACATTTTCACCATCTAATTTTATTACACTTCTAAATTCTTTTTCCTTATTAATTATAATATTTACATACCTGCCACTTTTATTATCTCTACCAAATCCATCAAAACTAAATCCTCCTCTTTTTAATTCATCTAATTCAATTTTTAATAAATCAAAACTCAATCTTCCATTAAACAAATAATCACTTCTTCTTTTATCATCCCAACCCCTTTCAACTTTTTTTCTCTCTTTATTACTTATAAAATCCCAATCTCTTTTTTCCCAATCTAACTCAATTTTACCATTCAATCTTCTCTTCAATAAAACACCAATACCATCACTATTACTTACAACATCAACATTTTTACAACTTTCAATTTCCCAATAAATAAATTCATCTCTATCATTACCAACCTTCAATTCTCCACTATATAATTTATCTAAAAATCTATTTAACCTACTATTCCTAATCCAAACAATCCTTCTTTCACATTTCTCATTAAAAAACCCATCATTCAACTCATACAACTCTTTTTTCTTCCCAAACTTTCCTTTTTCATATTTAATATTTATTATATCTAAATTCTTTAACTCAGCAATTATTTCAATATATCTACTTCCCAAAATTCCACAACATACTTTACTACTCTCAACATAAACCCATCTATTATCTCTTCTTCTCTCAACCTCAATTCCTTTTTTGTATAATACAAACAAAAACCTACCTATTCTCTCAACTAAATCATACCCAAATATTTTCTCAATCTCTCTTTCATCCCAATAACTAAACTCATATCTGATATATTTTTCATCAATTACTATATTATTTAATCTACTTACCCACTTACCACTATCTTCATTAAAATATTTTTTAATATCCTTATTATAATCACCATAACTATATTCTCTATTTTTACTATACCACTTATAACTCATAACAATAACTTATCTATATATAATACCAATATAATATCATTACACTAAAATAATATATAAAAAATATAATTAATAAATTACTACAATCATTACACTAAAAAAATATATAACCATTAAAACTAATTATTCATCAAATAAAATAAAATCACACATAATTAATCAATATAATTAATCCAAAAAATAATAAATATAAACTACTGATAATCAGATATATACATTTTATTTCTATTATAATTTATCTTACTTCTCCCACAAATATTCCAATTAACATCCAAAACTACATTAACAATAAATCTATTTTTATATATCAAATTACAACCCTTTACTACTTCATAAAAGGCTTTCAGATAACTGAAAGCCTTTTTTATTTTATATTGCAGGATATCTAATACTAGTATAAATGCCATGACTGAAGAAGCACGTAAAAATCACTGGGAACATATTTACAAAACGAAAGCCTTAACAGAAGTAAGCTGGTATGAGCCCATTCCTAAAACTTCTTTAGAGACATTTAAATCTTTCCAGATCCCTAAAACCGCAAAAATTATAGATGTAGGTGGCGGCGATAGCTTTTTGGCAGACTCCCTTTTAAAACAAGGCTACCAAAATATCACAGTTTTAGATATTTCTCAGGCAGCCATTCTCAGAGCACAACAAAGATTAGGGCCACTTAGCCAAAAAATTAATTGGATAGTGTCAGATATTACCGCTTTTAAACCCAAAGAAACCTACGATTTTTGGCATGATAGAGCGGCCTTCCATTTTCTGAATACAAAAACAGATATTGAAAAATACATAAAAACTGCACACCATAGCTTAAGTGAGCAAGGACTCCTTTCTATAGGAACCTTTTCAGAAAACGGCCCAAAAAAATGCAGTGGTATAAACATAACTCCATATTCAGAAATAAGTTTAGTGGAACAATTCGCTCCACTATTTAGCAAAATGAGTTGCAGCACCTATACACATATTACACCATTTAATACCAAGCAAGAATTCACCTTTTGCAATTTTAAAAAAAATAAATAAGCTTATTTTTTAAGGCTAAATATTAATTAGACTATATGATGTACGGGACTCCTTAGCTCTGTTTTCTATGAACTAGCATTTTTTAGTACCTTTAAAATAAAAAATGATGCATTTATTTTTATGGAGTTTATTATGGCTCATTCAAACTGCTCCAGTCACTGGTACCTGGGTAAGCATTGACGACGAAACTGGTGTTGAAAAATCCGAAATTACCCTCTATGAGTCTCAGGGCAAACTTTACGGAAAGGTGAAGCGCTTGCTGCTCCCTGAAGATCAAGGGAAATTATGTGTTAATTGTAAGGGAGCAGAGAAAAATAAGCCCATTGAAGGTCTTGTGATTGTTAAAGGTTTATCTAAAGATGGGGAAACTTGGACAGATGGAAAGATCATGGACCCTGCAAATGGTAAAAACTATGACTGCACCATATCGCTAGAGAATTCAAATACCCTAAAAGTAAGAGGTTATTTGGGCTTCTCCTTTCTTGGCCGTACCCAAACATGGAAAAGAAAAGAGTAGACTTGCAAAATTCAAGTTTAATGAGAGCCTTTTTAATTGGGTTTTTATTTTTTGGAATAAGTTGCTCTACGGAGCAGATTAGTGACACAGATCTAAAAAATCCAGACTCCCAAAATCAAAGTCAAGACCACAGCTCAGGGGAAAGTACTTCCAATACTGCAGACAACAATTCTAATTCTCAAAGCCAAACAGATGCTTCAGTGCCAGAGGGCCCCTTATATTTGGCTTCAAATGGAATTACAGTAAAAGCAGGAACGCTTGCCAGTATAGGGGACAGAATTGAATTTAAAGGAAATGAATACCTTGTAGTAGACAATAAAACGCTTAGAGATATTATTAAAAATGACCGAGAAATTCTCACTTATTTGGTCACCTCTTATGTCACAGATATGAGCTATTTACTTGAAGGCAGACAGTCTCTTACTCCAAATATTGGAGGCTGGGACACCAGTTCAGTTACAGATATGAGTTATTTATTTTACCGGGCCTCTATCTACAACGGAGATATTAGTAAGTGGGACACCTCAAAGGTGAGGGATATGTCTTATATGTTTTCAGAGGCTATTGAATACAACAGAGATCTAAGCTCTTGGGACACTGAAAAGGTAAATCAAATGGAAGGAATGTTTTACGGAGCAAGCCAATACAGTAAAGATTTGAGTTCTTGGTGTGTTCCTCTAATAAGCCAAGCTCCCAAAGATTTTTCTAGAGCATCAAAACTTAGTGCAAACCAACTTCCTAAATGGGGAAGCTGCCCCAATTCCTAAGCTAATGAACAAACTCTCTTAGGCTTCAAATGTTTTGGGCCCATAAATATTATGTTTTGTACATTTAAATAAAAAATGAAAAAAATTCTAAGCCTTTGCATTCTGTTTGTATGCTTTTCATGTGAAGAAAAACAAGAGGAGTACACAGCAGCAACTGTTAATTTTGAAGAAATCTCTTTCTTAAGTAGAACCAATGAGAACGTAGGTGCTGGGACTCAATTTGTTTATCTAAGTGCTGGCTTAACTGCAGATGACGCTTCCTATTGTTTTTGTCAGTTAACTTGCGAACGAACGGCTGAAGTATATTTTTTACTGGAATACAACAAAGACACCAACATACTTCGCTTTAAAAAAACAGCATCCGACCCTTATACGGAGTACAACACCAGTAACTGGTGTATTAGGTATAATTAAAGTGCCTAGACACATATATTTTTAATATATTAAACTCATGTCAAAATATATTGTATCTATAGACCAGGGTACCACCAGCTGTAGGTCTATTATTTTTAATAAAAAGGGGCAAATTGTTTCTGAGGCCCAGCAAGAGTTTACCCAGTATTTTCCTAAATCGGGTTGGGTAGAACACGATCCTTTAGAAATTTTAAACGTCCAAATAGCGGTCACCCAAAAGGCCTTGGCCCTCAAAGGACTCCATGGTACAGATATCGCAGCCATGGGAATTACAAACCAAAGAGAAACGGTTGTAGTATGGGACAAGAACACAGGAAAACCTATCTACAACGCCATTGTTTGGCAAGACAAACGCACAGCAAATTATTGCGATGCCCTAAAAAGTGCAGGGCATGAAGCACTTATCCGTGAAAAAACTGGACTGGTTATAGACGCCTATTTTTCTGGCACCAAAGTAAATTGGATATTAAATGAAGTGGAGGGCGCCAAAGAAAAGGCAAAAGCAGGAGACTTACTTTTTGGCACTATGGATAGTTGGTTAGTGTGGAATATCTCTGAAGAGAAAAAACATATTACAGATGTTTCAAATGCTTCCAGAACATTGCTATTTAATATTCAAAGTATGGAGTGGGACAAACAACTGTTAGATATATTTGATGTCCCAAAAAATATGCTGCCTCAGGTGGCAGCTTCAAGCGAGGTATATGCACATACTTCAGAAGCACTCTTTAAGGGCTCCATTCCTATTTCTGGAATAGCTGGCGACCAACAAGCGGCCTTATTCGGTCAGATGTGTACCCAAGCAGGTATGGTCAAAAACACCTATGGTACAGGTTGTTTTATGCTAATGAATATTGGAGATAAACCCATCATTTCAAAAAACAAACTACTCACTACTGTGGCATGGAAAATTGGAAATAAAACTACCTATGCCTTGGAAGGGAGTATTTTTATGGCAGGAGCAATAGTTCAATGGCTTAGAGATGGTTTAAAAATAATCGATTCGGCGGGTGAAATTTCTGCTTTAGCGGGTTCGGTTCCAGATACAGATGGTGTATGCTTTGTTCCCGCCTTTGCTGGACTAGGCGCACCCTATTGGAATATGCAAGCCAAAGGGAGCCTTTTTGGCATGAGTAGGGGTACCACAGATGCCCATATTGCTAGAGCCGCTCTTGAGTCAATTGCCATGCAAACCATGGATGTTTTAAAAGCGATGGAGGCAGACGCAAAAATAAGGGTCAGGGAACTCAGGGTAGACGGAGGAGCTGCAATAAACGAACTTCTCATGAAATTTCAAGCAGACGTGCTACAAACCAATATTTTAAGGCCTAAAATAACAGAAACCACCGCCATGGGGGCTGCTTTTTTAGCAGGCTTGGCTGTTGGGTTTTGGGAGAGCGAAAAAGAGATTCAATCCATGTGGGCCATAGATAAGAAATATAAACCAAATGTAGACTGGGCAGAAAGAGATACTAAAATTAAAGCATGGCAGCGCGCTGTAAAAGCTACTGAATTTTGGGCAGCCGATTAAAATTCCCGCTATCTTTACCCCATGCATACCCTGGTACAAATTGTCGTAAAACCTGAGCAGCAGGAAGACCTCAAGCTTATCTATAAAATAGGCCTTCAAAAGGCACAACTACATTCTAGCGATGTCTCTGACTGGCGAATAAGAAAACGCTCTATTGACGCTCGAAAACCCCAAATAAAAATCAATTTACAATTGGAGTTCTGGACCCAGGACTGTCTAAAAACACCGCCTCAAAATTGGACTCCTAGCCAGGTAGATACCCAAAAAAAAATAGCCATTATAGGCGCTGGACCAGCTGGGCTCTATGCAGCACTTAGGGCTATGGAGGCTGGCCACCAACCCGTTATATTTGAGCGTGGCAAGGATGTTAGGGCTAGAAGAAGAGATTTGGCAGCCATAAATAAAGAGCAAATAGTACATCCTGAATCTAATTATTGCTTTGGAGAAGGCGGAGCAGGCACTTATTCTGACGGCAAACTTTATACCCGCTCCAAAAAAAGAGGGAACGTGCTCAAAGCCATGGAATGGCTCGTACACTTTGGGGCTTCTGAAGACATCTTGGTAGACGCTCACCCCCATATAGGAACCAACAAATTACCCGCCATTATTACTGCCATGAGAACAGCCATTATGGAAGGGGGTGGAGAAGTTTATTTTAACGCCAAACTCACCGACCTCAGGATTGAAAATAACGCTATAAACGCTATTGAAATCAATGGAGAAAAATGGCATGATTTTTCTGAGGTGGTACTAGCTACTGGACATTCTGCCAGAGATATTTTCTACCTGCTTCACAAAAGAGGTGTCGCTATTGCGGCGAAGGGTTTTGCACTGGGGGTTCGGGCAGAGCACCCTCAGCAGCTTATAGACCAAATTCAATACCACGGACAAACAGACAACCCATACCTACCCCCGGCCTCCTATGCGCTAGTAACACAAGTTAAGGGCATGGGGGTGTATTCATTTTGTATGTGCCCTGGCGGTATAATAGCACCTTGTGCCACAGACAAAGAAGAAGTAGTAACCAATGGTTGGAGTCCTAGCAAGCGAAATAATCCCTATGCCAATTCAGGAATTGTAGTGACACTAGCACCAGAAGACTTACCCAACTATGATCCAAACAATCCGTTTGTTTGTTTGGAGTTTCAACAAAAAATAGAAAGAGACTGCTGGGAAGCTGCAGGAAAAACACAGCGGGTACCCGCCCAAAGAATGATTGATTTTGTCCAGGGGAAAAAATCAGTAGACTTTCCTAAAACATCCTACCAGCCGGGTATTGTTTCTGTAGATCTATCTGAAGTACTCCCACCTATCATTGCACAAAGGCTTAAAAAAGCATTTAAAGATTTTGGAGTTAAAATGAAAGGGTATTACACCAACGAGGCCGTGTTACACGCCCCAGAGAGCAGGACCTCCTCTCCCATTTCCATTCCAAGACATCCTGAAACAATGGAGCATATAGAAATCCAAGGTTTATACCCCTGTGGAGAAGGTGCCGGATACGCTGGAGGCATTATGTCTGCCGCAGTAGATGGTATAAACTGTGTAGACGCCATAGTGAGAAAATACACCTCCACCCCAAGATAAATTAGCTGTGTTAGTTAGCACCTATGGGCTTGAAAAAACAGTTAAACAGATTTTTACACTAAAAATCTGTATTTAACAAAGCGCCTCCCAATTGCAACAAAGCGTACTCTGCTAACTTGGCATTGTATTTGGCTGCGTTGCTACTGGTTTGAGCATTGAGCAGGTTTAACTGGGCCTGTCTAAATTCTATAGCGGTAATACGACCCAATGCATATTGTTGTTCAGAGCGCTCAAAATTATTTAAACTCGTAGCCACAAGTTCTTTTTGAAGCTGGTAAATCGCCAAGTTATTTTCATAGACCTCCCAGGCATTTTTAAGATCTCTCTCAAAAGTAGCCTCTTGCTGAGCATTTAATATAGCCTGATTCTCTAAGGCTATTTTTGCATTTTTAATCCTGGTAGTGGTTTGCCCTCCATTGAATAAATTCCAAGTGAGGTTGGCCCCTAAGCTCAAGTTATAATTGGTATTATTAGTACCAGGAAAAAATGCCGATGCGGCACTTTGGTTTAAATTCCATCCATAATTCCCCACAAGACCAATTCTGGGCAAAAAGCCAGACTGACTAACCTTGAGATCAAATTCATTAATTTCTTGGTTGGTTTGTGCCAATAGATATTGAACATTTTGAGTCTTAGCACTTTCTAATAGCGTTTTTAAATTGGGTAAGGGCATGAAAGTGAGCTGAGTGTCTACTCGGTAAGCTACAGACTCCTTCTGCCCAATGAGCAAACTCAAATCGCGTTTGGCTGTGGAAAGGCTTTGCTGGGCATTCATCACAGCTATGCTGTCATTGGCCACGTCTACCTGAGCGTTAAGCACTGCTAGTTTATTAGATTGACCATATTCAAAGGCGTATTGGGCTCTTTCTAATCGGCGCTTGGAAAGCGCTAAAATATCCTTTAAAACACTAGTGTTTTCTGTAGCCTGAGCTACCCTAAAATACACACTAAAAAGCTGTATTAAAGTATTCTCTATAGTCTCTCTAAGTTGTAACTCACTTAAGGCATATTGGGCCTTGAGAGATTTGTAGTTATACGCCCTACCCATGCCGTCAAAAAGTGTGTAGTTTAATTGAAGGCCCGCATTGTAGCGTTGGGCCTCTGCCTTATCTAAAATTACATCGGGTCTCGGACTCCCATCTTCTAAGAATTGACCTGGAAATTCAATGGTACTGTTGTCTTGGTTGTAGGTAGCTGCAGAGGTGGCAGAAAGACTAGGTAAAAAACCACTATTTAACACACTAGCATTGTTTTTTGCAATCTCCAGCTGGTTTTTAGACACTAAAATACCAAAGTTCTTTTCTAAAGCTGCCTGGAAAGCGCTCTCTTTGTCTAAAACAATTTCTTGTGCTTGGTTGTGTATCGTGACCAAAAACGTAAGGCTCACTAAAAAAATAGTTCTAATTCTATGACTCATAGTCTCTCTTTTACAATGAGGTATCTCCATCTAAATGGTGTGCCTCTTCAATTTCAATTACAGCCCTTTCTACAGACTCTTTTGCAGGCATTTTTCCAGACCACAACCACTTAAATGTGGTTTTCAAACGGTTGTTAAACGCTAAGAAAACAGGCAGTAATATTAAGGTAAGTACCGTAGCAAAACCAATCCCATATGCAATGGAAATGGCCATTGGTTTTAAAAACTGAGCTTGTCTACTCTTTTCTAATAGTAGTGGTGCCAAACCTGCAATGGTTGTGATGGATGTTAAAAATATAGCTCTAAATCTAGATTTACCTGCCTCTATTAGGGCCTGATCAAAACTCAGACCCTCTTTGAGGTTGGTATTAAACCTCCCAATGAGGACCAATCCGTCGTTCACCATAATTCCAAGTAGTGCAATTATTCCTAAAAGGGATAGGATATTGATGGGGAAACCGTGTATCCAATGCCCCCAAGCTACTGCTGTAAGACTGATGGGAACAAGTAGGAGTAATAATATGGGCTGGGTGTAGCTTCTAAAAGTAAATGCTATGGTCAGATATATTAAAAATAAAATGGGCAGACCAGCCTTATTTAAGGACTTAGTAAGTTTATTTGCCTCTCTATTTTGACCTTCATATGAGGCAGTAACTGATGGATATTTTGCCTGAATTTCTGGCATTATATGAGCTTTAATCTCATCCATAATATCTGTCCCACTGGTAGTATTTGGATTTTTTAAATCTGCGGAAATTTGAATTTCTCTCCTGCCGTCCAAATGATTAATGGCAACGTCTCCTCTAACTATACTATAACTAGCTATTTCTCCCAAGGGCACTTTGCTCCCACTAGGTGTAAGCAATCTCATGTCTTCTAAATTAGCTATGGAAGAGCGGTCTTCTTTGTCATAGCGCACCCAAACTCTAATCTCGTCTTGCCCTCTTTGAAATCTTTGGGCTTGGGTACCAAAAAAACCTGATCTAACCTGGGCCATCACAGTTCTTACATCTAAGCCCAATGCATAGGCATTGTCTTTTAATGAGAGTCTAATTTCTTTAATCCCAGCTGGGTCATTGTCTACCACATCTTTTAAAAGATCATTCTCTAAAAGTGCTTTTTTCAAGCTGACTTTAGCGCCCTTTAATTCCTCTATATTATTTCCCAACAGAGAAACAGACACAGGACTGCCTCCAAAATTACCTCCAGAACCGTAAATAAGCTGTTCTACTCCTATAACTGGCCCTACCAACTCTGCAAGTCTAGTGGTTACCAAATCAGATCTAATGGCGTCTGGACGCTCTTCCCCTGGAAGTAAATTTATTTCTAGACTAGCCCTAGAAGCTCCGGGGCCTATAGTTTTTATAACATTTTCAAAGAGAACTTTATCTGTACCATTTAGGTATTTAGCGGTTAGTTCTTGGTTTACTATTTCGGATTTATGGGCAATCATACTAATAATAGAATCTGTAATCTGCTCATTGGTTCCATTGGGCATGACCAAACTAATGGAAACTCTATCACTAGCTATTCTAGGAAAGAAGGCTGTTTTTACAACCCCTCCTCCTACAGAGCCTAAGGTGAGGATAAGTGCTATTAGGAAGACAGAAAAAGTAAAAATTTTATGCCTCAAAGAAAACAACAATACTGGTGCGTACATTTTATCTCTGAGCGTATTCATGATTTTTTCTCCCACAGCGTTAAATCCTCTAAGTTTAGCAAAAACAGCTGCCATGCCTTGTTTGGGAGCTGCGTCTAGGGGTTGCAAAGCCTTAGAATGTGCTAAATGCGCTGGAAGAATGATTAAGGCCTCTACTAAAGACACCACCAAAGTTAAAATCACAATCACAGAAACCTCACCAAAAAACTCTCCTATCCTACTGTCTAAAAACAAGAAAATAGAAAAGGCTAAAACGGTGGTTATAATAGCAGACACAATTGGGGGTATAACCTCCAGAATTCCATCTAAAGCAGCCTGAACAGGCTTTTTACCTCTTTCGTAGTGCTGGTATATGTTTTCTGCGATCACAATACCGTCGTCTACTAAAATCCCAATAACAATGATCATTCCAAAAAGAGAAAGCACATTAATGGTCACATCAAACAAACCCGCAAAAGCAAACATGCCCAGAAAAGCAACTGGCAAACCAAAAGCAACCCAAAAGGCCAATCTGGTATTTAAAAACAAAGAGAGGAAAAAAAGCACCAGTAACATTCCTTGCCAAGCATTTTTAACCAATAATTCCGTTCGCTGGGTAAGGGTTATAGACTGATCACTAAGAACACTTAAATGCACCCCCTGATGGGTTTCGTTATAGTTGGCTGCATATTCTTTAATCTTAGTAGCAGAAGAAATAAGATCTTCCGTATTGGTACTATTAATGGTAATTGTAATGGATTCTTCCCCATTGTAAAAAGTGGCGTTGGGAGACTCTGAAAACCTATCTCTAATCTCTGCTATATCTTTTAAACGCACTATAGTACCGTTGGTCTGTGTACTCACAACGAGATTTTCCAGCTCAGTACCGTAATAAGATTTGTTATTAGCCCGGATTAAAAAATCTTCTACATCTGTTTTTACTGTCCCTCCTGTAATGAGAAGGTTGGCGTTAGAAACCGCTTGTGCTACCTCTGAAAAGCTCAAATTATAAGCTAGTAATTGGGTTTCATTAACCGCAATTTCTATTTCTTCATCTGGGTAACCTGAGACCACAATTTGTGAGATTCCATCCATGCCTCTGAGGTCATTTTCAATACCCCTACCCATTTGTTTCAGAACCTTTAGTGGTATGTTTTTACCGCTGAAAGCCAAGGAGATGGTAGGCCTAATAGCTTCTTGCTTAGCTACTATTAATGGTTCCATTCCAGTAGGGTAAGAGGGTACCCTGTCTACTGCATTTTTAACTTCTAACAACATAAAGTCTATATTGCGACCCTTTTCAATCTCTACCGTAATCCGCCCACTATTTTCATTGGCAACAGCAGTTACGCGATCTACGCCTTGTAAACCTTTAAGATTATCCTCTATTTTTAGAATGACCCCCTCTTCTATTTCTAGGGGAGAGGCGCCAGGATAAGTAATACTAATCTGAATGATTTTAGATTCTGTAAGTGGGAAAAAAGAGGATTTTAGCGCACTAGCCCCAAAAACTCCAAACAATAAAAATGCAATTACAAAAATATTAACCGCAACAGAATACTTAATAAAATAGGCTATGATTTTTCTCATGGTGTCACTTTTACTGGCATTCCTTCATAGGCTCCCATAATAGGCTTGGCTAGCATTGCAGTTCCATCTGGTATACCAGTAACTACCACCTGGTCTTCTGAATAATGAACCACATGAACCGCTAGTGATTGTAATACATTGTCTTTAACCGTATAAATATGACCATCCTGACGCACCAAGGCTCTAGGGAGAGAAATAGCCTGTTCCATCTCATTCCCCTGCAATTTGGCACTGACATAGACCCCGTCAGATAATTGAGCATCTGTGGTTTCTATCATAATTGCTGTAGTTTGTGTGTTAGGGTCTACTTTGGCATTTATATTCCTAATAAAACCGGTATAACTTTTAGTGCCCTCCAAATTTTCTAGCTCAACAATAGCCCCCTTACGGAGCTTTTTTGAAAAAGATTGAGGAACAGAAACCAGTAATTCATACACTCCTGGCTTCATGAATTCGCCAAGTTTTTGACCACTCCTCACCAAGGTGCCTTCTCGAACTAAAGCCTCAGTGAGTATCCCGGTAAAAGGGGCTCTTATAGAGAATTTAGAGAGTCTTTGCTCTAGATTTTTTAGGTTGTAGTAGGCCGTTAAAATACCACGCCCTGAAATAAATAGCCTAATGTCTTCTGTGTCCATTTCCGGCAGCGCAGGGATGTTTTTTTCAATGTCTATGCGCTTTAAAAAAGAGGCCCACGCTTGGTAATTGTTTGGGAAATCTAATCTGATGTCTGGAAGGATGGCTGCAATTTGATTGTGCAAATTATTTCTTGAAGCTTTTACATTGGCTAAAAACTCAGAGGCGTCTATTTGCAGCAAAGTCTCTCCAAGCCCATAAGATTGTCCTGTTCTAAAAAGCTTATTCCCTGGCTTAAATATACCTTGAACCTCTGCGTAAAGCTCAATTTTCTGTTTGGCATTTACCAAACCCTGAGCGTTTATATATATTGGTACTGGGCCGTTTTTGGCATATGAAATTGCCGCTTCTTTAACCACAATTTTTGCTGGGACCACTGCAGCGGCTTTACTGTCTACCAAATTTTTAGCAAATACGGCAGCCAGAAAAACTCCTATGATGCCTGCACCAACTAAAATGGCACTTCTCAGTTTATTTAAATCCATAAGAATAGTATCTAAGTCAATAAGACCACAAAACTATCCAATAGTAAAGCCTTAAAATGTTAAAAAAAACTTAAAAAAATGAGATTGCTTGCATTTAGAAACAGTCTTAACAACCAGATAAATCTATCTCTTCACTAATTTTCTCCCAACGTTTCATGCAATCCTGAAGTGCCAATTTGTTGTTCTGGTAGCGATCAAAAAATTCAGGATCTGAAGCGGTCTTTTCATAATCCAACTCTAGGGACTGGTCTTGCTTTTTAATGGCTGCTTCCAGATCTGATATTTGAGCTTCTATATTGCTGAGTTTGTTTTGCAAAGACTTCATGGCTTTCTGCTCTTTGTAACTCAACTCCTTGTTTACAGGCGCCTCTTTGGATAATTTCTTTTGTTGCTGCTTTTTCTCGATAGCTCTAAAATCGGCCACCTTGCGCTGCTCCAAATAAAAATCTATATCTCCTAAGTACTCTTTGATCTTTTGGTCCTTAAACTCATATACCTTGTTGGTAAGACCCTGTAAAAAATCCCTGTCGTGAGACACCAACAACAAAGTACCTTCAAAGCTTTGCAAAGCTTGTTTTAAAACATTTTTAGATTTAATATCTAAGTGATTGGTAGGCTCATCCATCACCAGTACATTTAAAGGTTGCAAAAGCATTTTTGCCAAAGCCAGTCTATTGCGCTCCCCACCGGAGAGTACACGAACGTATTTGTCTGCGTCGTCTCCTCTAAATAAAAAGGACCCTAATATATCTCTCACCTTTGCCCTATTAGACTCATTTGCAGCGTCTATCATGGTATCTAACACTGTCTTATTCCCATCTAAATATTCTGCCTGGTTTTGAGCAAAATAACCAATCTGCACATTGTGTCCTAACTTAACATGACCCTGTGAGGCTTTTATATCTCCCACAATAATTTTTGCCAAGGTAGATTTACCTTGTCCATTTTGACCCACAAAAGCGGTTTTGGAGTCTCTCTCTATGAGTAGGTCTATCTCTGAGAGTACCTGATGGTCTCCATAGGCTTTTGAAACCCCATGACTTTCTATTACCACCTTTCCTGGGGTAACAGATACTGGAAACTTCAATTTCATGACTGAATTGTCGTCTTCGTCTACCTCTATTCGGTCTATCTTGTCTAGTTTTTTAATGAGAGACTGTGCCATGGTTGCCTTGGAGGCCTTGGCCCTAAACTTTTCAATTAGTCTTTCCGTTTGTTGGATTTGCTTCTCCTGATTTTTTTGAGCATTCAATTGTAATTCTTTAAGCTCAGATCTAAGTACCAAATACTGTGAGTAAGGTTTGTTATAGTCATATATTCTACCCAAAGAAATCTCAATACTCCTATTGGTCACATGATCTAAGAACATTTTATCATGAGATACAATCACGACCGCTCCTGTGAACTGGTTTAAAAATTGCTCCAACCAAATAATAGATTCAATGTCTAAATGGTTGGTAGGCTCATCTAATAAAAGTACATCATTGGTTTGCAGTAGTAACTTGGCCAATTCTATTCGCATGCGCCAACCCCCTGAAAAAGTTTCTGTTTTCTTGTCAAAATCGGATCTATTAAATCCCAGACCCTGCAAGATTTTTTCCGTTTCTCCTTGGTAGTTATACCCCCCAACCATCTCATAGCGCTGCGTAATTTCACTGAGATCTTCAATGAGCTGAGAATAAACCTCACTCTCATAGTCTGTTCGGGTGGCCAATTGGTGATTAATCTCGTCTAACTGAAGTTCCAGTGCTTTAATTTCTTCAAAGGCTTGTTGGGCTTCTTCCAAAACGGTTCTTCCTTGAACAAAGTCTATATCCTGCCTTAAAAAACCTAATTTGAGGTCTTTCTCTGAGGCTATCACACCAGTGTCTGGAGCCATGTCTTTGGACAATAACTTGAGTAGGGTAGATTTTCCAGCACCATTTTTTCCTATGAGACCTACACGATCCCCTGCATGTAATCTAAAAGAGATGTCTTCAAAAAGATATTCTCCTCCAAAACCAACAGATAACTTGTGTATATTGAGCATGATTTGTGACTGATGTTACATATAAAAATATCCTAAAGGCGTATTTTTACATAAATTTTGTGCAAATGTTAAAAAAAGGAAACAAACTAAATAGCATTTTAACAGGAAGTTGTCCCAGATGCCAAGAAGAAAACATGTATGTAGACAGCAACCCCTACCATTTGAGTAAATTATTTAAAATGCAAGAACGCTGTAGCCATTGCAACGCCAAGTATATGATGGAACCCTCTTTTTTTTACGGAGCCATGTATGTAAGCTATGGCGTAGGTATTGCCTTTGCAGTAGCTGCATTTGTCATTTCTTACTTGTTTTTAGGCAGTAATCTCAAAACAGCATTTATAGCTATTATTGGTACTTTGTTTGTTTTTTATCCTGTTGTTATTCGCTTGTCCAGAAACATTTGGATTAATATTTTCATGCATTACGACCCCAAAGCTGTAGAAATTTTTAAAGCAGAGCAGAAAATCTAGCGATATCCATTTCTGGGTCTATGGGCTTAGAGGCGTAAATAAATTCAAATAAGGCCTTTGCAGCGCTGGGTGCAATTAAAACCCCTCGAGACCCCATTCCATTGAGCACATATAAGTTTTTAAAAGTAGGATGTACCCCCACCAAAGGCCTTCTGTCGGAAACCGTGGGTCTTATCCCTGCGGAATGAGATACAATTTCATAGGGGAGTTTCATGAATTTTTCTAGTCTCGATAACAAAAATTCCTTAGCATCGGCCGTAGGCCCGAGGGTTTTGTCTCTCCAAAAATAGGTAGAACCCACTCGGTATAGATCTTCGCCCAATGGAATGACAAAGACTCCAGACTTTATGATCAGAGACTCTTTGAGGTCTGGTATTCTAAGCGTGAGCACCTCTCCCTTTGTGCCTTCTAAAGGAAGCCCATTAAAATATGGATTGTTTTTTAAGCCATAGCCCTCTGCGAAAACTACCCTTTGCGCCTGCAGGTCTCCATACTGAACGCCATTGGAATTAATTAGGAGTGCTTCGTAGTTAAAAGAATCCTCTATATAGAGGTCCCGAGCTATCAAATAGGCTTTAAAATCTTTCATTAAGGCTTTGGTGTCTACCCTACCTGTACCTCTTACTTTTCCGAACTTATGGGGGATAGATAGATTTTCATTGCCGTTCTCTACAAGAGTAGTAGACAAAAAAGGGGCTAAAGAAGGTTTGTCTGCGGCCTGAAACCATAAATTTTGCTCCGCTACAGAGGCAAAGCGCCTAAGAATAGGAGACTGATAGTCATATGTACCGCCTAACAAGCGCTCTAAATATGCATAAAAGGGTAACGCCTGGTCTAACTGTGTTTGGGCCTTCCAAGCGGCTGTAAATCTTTTTAATATAGTGGGATTGTATAGCCCACCCGCTACCACAGAGGCAGTTTGGGAGTCGTCTGCAAGGACAACAAAAGACTTATCTGCACCTAACATTTGAGTGGCATAGGCTACCCCGGCCAAACCAAGACCTACAATAATACTGTCTACCTTTTTCATTCTCATTTATAAAAAACGCCTCTGAGAGAGGCGCTTCATGCATATAATTGAAGAATTTAATAACTCCACATATCTTGTTCTTTGTCTCGAATGGCCTCTTTAATTCTGTTAGATTCTAAAAGCTGGAATAAGGCATTGTCTACAATATAATCCTTGATGTCTCTGTCTCCATACTCGTTGTCTTCCCTGTAAATAGTGGCGTTAAATCTCCTGGCATTTAAAAGCATATCAAAAGAGATAGGATTGGAAGGATTTTTTGGATTATACACTTTAGCATTGTGAAGGATTTCTCGAGCACCAGGATACCAAACCCAAAAAAGTGGGACTTTGTTTTCCTCAGGATCTATACTATCGTCGTCAATGAAATTCACATCTGGAGCCACAGGGGCTAGGCCCAGGAGTCTGTATTTTAGCTCACCTAAGCGCTTGTCAAAATACCACATACCCTTAATGAGGAACTGCTCTATGTCTGCCGCAGTGATGTCTCTTCTGGTAATATACTCTTGAGGAACTGGTTCTCCTGCGTTAAGCGCTTGAATTCCAAGGTCTGTAGTGTCAATTTTAGTAAGAGTGGCTTGGAGATCTTCAAAAGCTCTCTTCTCAGAAAAATAAGAGTCTACATAAACTCCCTCGAGATTTCCATTCTTGATATTCTTAACAAGTACGTCGTATAAAGACCTCCTGCTCGCGTCTAAAGCCACAGTGTCTACAGGGTAATAAAGTGGGAAATTTATTCTTTCATCTAAATCTATCACCTCCCAAACTGTTTTAGACCACAAAATATCTCTATCGTCTACGTATCCGTAAGGCAAAGGCTTTTGGTCCTCAGGAGCATTTTGAGCTAACTCTCTATACTCCTCTGGAGTTTTAGAATTTAGCAGATTAGACTGAGCTTGTGAAGGAGATAGGATCCCAACACAAAAGTATAAAACAAAAATCTGTATACAATCCTTCATTTAAACTTTAGTTTACGAGTTCAACAATTACAGGAGAAACCTTTTTAAGTTTATAGCTCTTGTTATTGGTAATAAAGGCCTCTATATCAAATATCTGAACCAAATCTCCTCTTGAAGCCCTTTTCAAGGCAGATTTAGCACTATTATCTAACTTATTACCTTTCACCACAACTGTTGGTTGTCCAGGAATTTTAAGTTTAAAGCCACTTACAGCAATATCCAAATCAAAGTCAAAGTCGTCCATCATAGCACCAACAGTAGAAATCTCTAAATTATTTCTTGGCATTTTAACAGTTCCAGATTCGCCTCGAATAGTCCCCTCTGGCTTTGGAATTTCTTTAATCCTAAAAGAAGTGGTGGTTTCTATGTTTTTACCATCAGGTAGTTTACCCATAGCAGTAATTTTAACCTCTCTTCCAGACTGAGGCTTAAGAGTATATTTACTTCCACTAAGCTTTGTTAAACCGGGAGCAGAAGCCCTAACGTTGTTATCTGCAACGCCTGGAATTGAAATAGTCATTGGGTTGGACAAGCCTCTGTAAACTACATTCATTTTATCTGCAGAAATTACAGCAGCGTTGGGCTTTGTAATAGTTGCAAAAGTAGACTGAACAGGCACTTTGGTTTCTTCGCCATCTTGAAGGAAAATTAACTCCCCCTTAATTTGGTGGTCACCAGGGCTACCTGCGTTTACAGTGAGTCTAACCCTACCGTCTTCAATCATATAATCTTCACCGTCTATTAGCTTTCTGCCGTCTAGAGTTAAATTTACAGAATTAGGTCTTGTGCTAGCGTCTTTCCTTCCAAGTACAATACTACCTAAAAAAGCTTCTCCCTGATAAAATGCAGACTTTTCTTGCTCTAGAAGCGTGGTATAATTACTCATTGACACCTCAGAAGTTAACTGACCTTCTAACATACCCTTATAAACTTCTTGCTCTGTAATTTTTATGTCAGATTGTATTTGAGTTAGACTTGCCAAAGAACTTACTAATGGATAACCTTCATAGTGATAGTTTAACCATGGAATTGATTTTCCTTCCCTGTTTTTAACCTCACCGTTTTCATCTCCTGTAGTAAATCTTCTATCTACTCCTTTTGATAAACCAACGAGGTTTGGGGGTATTGATCCTTTGACCGTTGATTTAAAATTATTGAGTTGAGATAGAAATTCTTGACCCTCCTTGGAAATATTATCTCCATTGAAAAACAACTGATCTAAGAAATCAGTCTTATCCATAACAACATAGTCTGTTTTATCTTCCAGATTTGCAGTCATTCTAGTTTTTAAATCTTCAATGTAGTTATAATAACTGTCTGCAGCTTCTTTTATTGTTTTAGCTGAGCTAAACAGTGATCCAAATTTTTCTGGACTTTCAGATGCTTTAAGTTTTAAGCCTTCAAAATACTGGCTATTTACTAATATCATTTCTTTGTTGGTATACTCAAATTTTTCATTCATTATACCAAAGGCGCCTAGAACCTCTTTACTCATGTTTAAGGCCAACATTGCTATGAAGACCAGATACATGAGATTAATCATTTTCTGACGTGGTGTTTCTTTTGATCCTGCCATGAATTTAATATTTTAATTAGAAATTACTTTCTGTTCATGGCCGTCAACATACCGTTGTATACCGCGTTTAGAGACTCTAAATTAGCCGTCATAGCCTCCATTTGCGCTTTAAGTGCTGCTGCATTTTGAGCAATATTTTCTTGAACTGCTGCCTGAGCGCCAGCACTTTCTAGCTGACTTTTGTATAAGTTATTTAAGGCTTCCATTTGATTAGCTGCATTTGCTAATTGATCAGAATAAGATTGGGTAGAAGCTATAGCGTCTGTTGTAGGTGATAAATTTTTAGCAGCGCTTTCAAAATTCTTAATACTTGCTCCCAAGCTTTCCATAAGGGCTGCGTCTATCTTTGCTTCTTTAAGTAAGGCGTCTAATTTTTTAGACATTTGAGCGTCTGTGTCAGATCCTGCAATAGCTTTTGATCTAGGTTCCCCGCCTTTAAGTTCAGGATAGGCTTTAGACCAGTCTAAGTCCAACTCTACTGGCTCAAAAGCCGAGTAGGTAAATATTAGGGCTTCTGTAATAAGACCGGCCGCAAGTAAGGTACTTCCAGTAAAAATCCAGAATTCCCAGTGTAGAATTTTAAACAGCGCTCCTAAAATTACAACTGCACCTCCAAGTCCATAAACCATTCCTTGGATTTTTTTTTGCTTGAGTGATTGTCCCATTTTGCTATAAATTTAAGTTAGATTTGGTTATATTAATTTCCTTCTTATTTTCTTCTATCTTTTTGTCCAGACTCTCCTAAGAAGTCTTGAACGGTCCTAAAACCTATATAACTCCTTGCAGAGTCTTGATATTCATAATCTCTTGTACTAACCTGTAAAAAATAAGCTACGTCTTTCCAAGATCCTCCTCTAATTACTTTTTTTGGATTGGACATTACTCCAGCAGAAGGGTTCATGGTAGAGACGTAATCGTAAGAGCCTGGATCATAAGTGGAGACCGTCCACTCAGAAACATTACCAGCCATATTATACAAGTTATAGTCATTAGGAGCATATGATTTAGCTTCTACGGTGTACAAGGCACTGTCTGCAGAATAGTCACCTCGCAGAGGCTTAAAATTTGCCATAAAACACCCATTATCACCTAACAAGTAAGGTCCTCCCCATGGGTAGGTTCCTCCCTCAATTCCTCCTCTTGCCGCATATTCCCATTCTGCCTCAGTTGGCAACCTAAAGGCACTTACAGGATGCTCTCCCCTTTCTCTTTGGTCGTCGTTTTTGAATTTGGTTCTCCAATTACAAAAAGCCAAAGCTTGTTTCCATGTAACACCAACTACAGGATAATCAGAATATGCGTCATGCCAGAAATAATCATTATGCATGGGCTCATTGTAAGCGTAAGTAAAATCTTTAATCCATACTGTAGTATCTGGATATACTGGTACTACTTCTTTTCTGATATACTCCTTTCTAGATTCTGCTCTATCCTTAACAGCGGCCTGAGTGTCTAACCAATTATAGCTGTATTTCAGTTCACTAGTCCTAATAGATCTAATTCCGTTAGTACTCTCATTTTTGGGCAAATATAAATTATCCATGACCTCAGAGTAGTACTCATCTGGATACTCCGAGGTATCCCATATGAGTTCTTCCTCTTTGTTCAAACTAAAAGCAGCATATGGATTATCTTCATCTAATGGAGCATTATACATCATGTATTTTGCATAAGGACTCATGTCAGTAGTATCCTGATCTTTGAAGGCATATAAGCCAATACCCCCGTCTTCAGGAGTTTTTCCCAACTCATCTGCTAAAACTGCTAATTTATAACGCGCAATAGAATCTCTCACCCAATTTACAAATTGTCGATACTCAGAATTTGTGATTTCTGTATTATCAATATAAAAAGATTTTACCGTAACTGTTTTGGTGGGAGCATTTTGAGTTTGTGCGAAGTCGTCAACAGATTTACCCATCACGAATGATCCGCTTTCAATAAGTTCCATGCCGTATGGCTTTTCTGAAAACCATTTCTGTCCGGAAACCCCAATCAATTCTCCTTTCGTGTTGTTAGACTTACAACTGGCAAATAGCAAAACAAAAGTCAATAATACAATTAATAAGCGGTTCATTGTTGAGGCTAAATTTATAATTTTCAAATATATAACTTTGTTTTTGAATGTAGTAAAAAGAGCAAAAATACAATAATCATTATTAAATAAAACCTTTTTTTTGTGCTTTAAACCAGCTTTCTGGGATTTTATCTGAACAAGCATCTTTATAGTCTTTTTCATTGCATGCTAATAACGCAGCCCGCACTTCTTTAGTATGTGGTTCATGATATAATGGGACTTGAACCCACCATCTTTGAGATTTTAAGCTTTTAAAAAATACCAAATCTAGCTCTTCTTGAGTGACGGTAAATTTTAAAAAATCTTCTGACGCTTCTAGCGGATGCTCCTTCACCCTATAACTAAACCCCTCTATAAAGTACCATATGAGCTGGGCCATGAGTTGGTTAGAAGTGGGGTGGTTGCTCCCCTCAAAAAGACCAAAAATCATCACAGACTCACTCAGGCCAGCGTATCTAGCTAGGGTACAAATTTCTTTTCCATCAAAGCCGTTAGGAGAAAAATCTGGTCCAGAGCCCATGTCTGCAGCTCTAATGGATCTGGCGTCTATACTCACCAAATGAGCATTCCTTAGAACAGGTTCTGCTATAGAAATGTCTTGGGTAAGCACACCCAATCTATGCCCTTCAAAGAACAACTTTTCCATGAGGTCCATTTCTTCTTGCGCATTAAAGTAGGACTGATAACCAAGATTGGTGAAATTATGCAAAATGTTGGGCTTCTCTGTTATAATTCTACTCATATAAGAGTGAGAAGAAATAAGAGTCTCCTGAACCCCAAAGTCAAAACGACTGTCTATAGACACCATATTAACCATTTTATGCAGCACCTCAAACGAGCGGTACATAGGATAGGTAATATCTTGGGTAGCCCCTATAACTATGGGAATAATATCCAGATTTAAAAGGGTAGCCATCACTTCTTTTACCACAAAGTATGTGTCAGAAACGGCAGCTCCCAGCGGCACATCTCCAAGGTCTGCAATAGTAGCTTTCCAATTCCCATACATGAGTTTATACAGCTGCTTTCTAATGGGGTCTGTATGTTGTGGATCTGATTTTTTTTCAAAAGCGTTTCTTGCTTCATTCACTCCAACAATAGCGATTTGAACCCCTTCTAAATCCGGTACACCCAATTTCTCAGAATGAATTGCCATGCAATTCCCCAAAGCCTGAGGAGGCAATAAGGTATTGTGAGCCAGGAGCTTTTCTGAAACAGGAAGGAGAAGGTCTAAGGCCATGGCGTAAAAAAATTATTTTTTAGGAGTAGTCTTTTTTGAGGTGGTAGTGGTTTTTTTTGTTGGAGCCTTCTTCTTAGCAGCTGCTTTTTTCTTAGGTGCAGCTTTTTTCTTGGGAGCCTTTTTTTCTATAAGGTCTTGGGCCTCTTCCAAGGTCATGTTTATTACGTCTACCTCCTTGGCCAACTCAATTTTAATTTTACCCTTAATAATGTGGTGTCTGCCCCATCTGGCCTTTTCTATTCTCACACCAGCTTCCTCCCAATTGTGAATGAGTTTGTCTATCTCTTTTTGCTTTTTTAACTCAATAAGTTCTGTAATATCTTCTTTAGAAAGATGGTCAAAATCATATTTTTTGTTTACGTTAATAAACATGCCATTCCACTTAATAAAAGGTCCAAAACGTCCAGTCCCTTTAGTTACCTCGTGGCCTTCGTATTCTGCTATAGGTGCGTCTGCTTTTTGTTTTTCTACAATAAGCTCTATAGCTCTATCCATAGTAACGTCTAAGGCACTTTCCCCTCTATCCATGGAAACAAAAGTGTCTCCAAATTTAATGTAAGGACCATATCTGCCCACACTAGCCAAAACTTCTTTTCCTTCGTATTCCCCCAAAGCTCTTGGAAGTTTAAATAAATCTAGAGCTTCTTCATAAGTGATGGTTCCAAGGGATTGTTCCGGCAATAAACTGGCAAAAATGGGTTTTTCCTCGTCGTCTGCATGACCAATTTGTGCCATAGCTCCAAAACGTCCCAATCTTACTATAAGGGGTCTCCCAGACTTTGGGTCTTTACCCAAAAGGCGTTCTCCAGAAGCCCGGTCTGCATGCTCCTCTACTTGGAGTACTCTGGGGTGAAAATCATTGTAAAAATCTTTCATGATTTTTTTCCAGTCTTCGGTCCCCTGTGCAATTTCGTCAAAATCCTCCTCTACCTTGGCGGTAAAGTTATAGTCTAAAATACTTGAAAAGTGATCTACTAAGAAGTCGTTTACAATCATTCCTATATCTGTAGGAACCATCTTTCCCTTGTCAGAACCTACATTCTCAGAAAGGGTTTTCACATCTATACTATCCTTGGTCAGTATCAACTGCTGGTATGCTCTGGCCACTCCTTCAATACTTCCTTTTTCTACATAACCCCTGTTTTGGATAGTAGAAATTGTAGGAGCATAAGTAGAGGGACGTCCAATACCAAGCTCTTCCAGCTTTTTAACCAAAGAAGCTTCTGAATATCTGTATGGAGGCCTAGAGAAACGCTCCGTTGCGGTAATGTTCCTGTAGGTTAAAGATTCCTTCACTTTCATGGCAGGGAGCATGCCTTCTTGTTCTTCAAGCTCTTCGTCGTCTACCCCTTCTAGGTATACTTTTAAAAATCCCTCAAATGTAATGACCTCTCCACTGACAGTAAACAATTCCTGATGGGTGTTGGCAGCAATCTTTACATTGGTTCTTTCTAATTTGGCGTCTGACATCTGAGACGCCAAAGTACGTTTCCAAATGAGGTCGTATAATTTGGCTTGATCTCTGTCAGATACCGGGTTTTGAACCATCATATTGGTAGGTCTAATGGCTTCGTGAGCCTCCTGCGCCCCTTTTGTTTTTCCTGTAAAGTCTCTTGGGTGGCTAAACGCTGCCCCATAGTGTTCTACAATGGCTTTTTCTGCAGCTTCTTTAGCCTCTTTGGACAGGTTTACACTGTCTGTTCTCATATAAGTAATATGACCCGCCTCGTATAGTCTCTGAGCCACCTGCATGGTTTTGGATACAGAAAAATAGATTTTTCTAGAAGCTTCTTGCTGCAGCGTAGAGGTGGTAAATGGAGCCGCTGGAGATTTTTTAGCAGGTTTAGTGTCTAGTTGAGATATGTGAAATTGGGCCCCCATATTGAGCTCTAAGAATTCATAGGCGGCTCCCTCATTTTTAAAAGTCTTGTAGATCTTAGCAGAAAAAACACCTCCAGATTCAGTGGTAAACTGAGCTGTGATCTTAAAACTAGCCTCGGGAGTAAAGGCGTCAATCTCTCTTTCACGCTCTACAATAAGTCTTACTGCCACAGACTGAACCCTTCCTGCAGATAATCCAGGTTTAATTTTTTTCCAGAGTACCGGCGACAATTCATAACCAACCAATCTATCCAAAACCCTTCTTGCTTGCTGGGCGTTTACCAAATTGTAATCGATATCTCTTGGGTTCTGGATGGCGTGTTGCACAGCAGATTTTGTAATCGCATTAAATACAATTCGCTTAGTTTTAGAAGCATCTAATTTTAGAGTCTCAGACAAATGCCATGAAATAGCCTCTCCCTCACGGTCCTCATCACTAGCCAACCAAATAATTTCTGCCTTGTTAGCTAAAGTCTGCAACTGTTTTACCAAGGCTTTCTTGTCTGAAGACACCATATATTTAGCAGAGAAATCATCTTCAACTGCAACTCCTAACTCCTTGGAGGGTAGGTCTGCAATGTGCCCATAACTTGAAGCTACTTTAAAATCGGGACCTAAAAATTTCTCTATGGTTTTGGCTTTTGCCGGTGACTCTACAATTACTAAATTCTTTGCCATTCGATGTATTTATGCAGACAAAAGTAGGTCAATTTTTTTATTTTAAACCGCCTAAAGCCATACAGTTCCTAAAACAACTCCCCAAAACCCTCCGCAAATCCAACAAATTAGTACTTGCAAAATGTCGCAAATCTGAGATGCAACCTCCTTTTCTTAGAAGTAATCAATAAATGAAAATCTGGAAGTTTATAAAGAAAACGTAATTCATTTTTTGGAATGAAACAATGACCAATGGACTGCAATAGAAGCAATTTTTTGTAATTTCAAAGACAGTTAAAGATAATTACTCAGAGGAGGATGCTGCTAGATTTAATCAAACTATGTCTAAAAAATCTTGCAGTGGAAAAGGAGCTTGGTTGGCACCGCTAGCATTTTTGGGTGTTTGCACATGGCTTGGTGTTTTAACTGTTGGAATTGCTGGAATTGCCTGTGCAGGCTTAATAGCAGCAATAGTTTCATATAGTAACTACCAAAATCAATATTAATGTTAAAAAAATACTTTAAAAATGTTTGGGTGTTAGAATGGAGAGATGACATATCCATATCTAAAAGAATATTAATAATGTCCATTTTATTAATTCCATTTTTATTATTCTTTTTTTACTTCATATCTACATAAAATAACATAGCATAACTTAGAATGGATAATAGTAGAAATGTTATTTCCCATTTATTTAATAAACTGACAAAATGTCCGTTTATCATTACTTTTTCCTAATTTTGTACCCTATTTGATACAGGTTATATGTATTAGGTGCTATCACTTGAAAAATGAAAATTGATTGAAAAAAATTATACTCATCCATTTTGAGTTAAAAACATAAAACATTGAATAAAAACGAGTTAGAAAATATTCAAATAACAAAAAACGAGAGTTATACTCATAAAAATCCCAATCAATTTAATGGTCAAGTACTTGATAAACAAGTTGTTGAACCTAAAATAAGTGGAAATAAGAAATTATACCTAGAAAGTTATGGGTGTGCCATGAATTTTGCAGACTCAGAGGTGGTAGCTTCCATACTTGCAAACGAAGGGTATAGCACCACACAAACTTTAGAAGAGGCAGATTTAGTGCTTATTAACACCTGTTCCATAAGAGATAAAGCAGAGCAAACGGTTAGAAAACGACTAGAGAAATTCCAAGCTGTAAAACGCATACAACCCCACTTAAAAGTAGGAGTTCTAGGTTGCATGGCAGAAAGGCTCAAGAAGAAACTTTTAGAAGAGTCAAAAATTGTAGATATGGTTGTAGGACCAGATGCCTATAAAGACCTTCCCAATTTACTCCAAGAGGTTGCAGCGGGCAGAGAAGCCGTAAATGTGATCTTATCTAAAGAAGAAACTTATGGAGACATTGCTCCAGTTAGGCTAGCAGCCAATAAGATTACCGCCTTTGTGTCTATCACCCGTGGTTGTGACAATATGTGTACCTTCTGCGTGGTACCCTTTACAAGAGGTAGAGAGAGGTCTAGAGACCCCTTGTCTATTATCAAAGAAATTTCAGACCTAGAAGAGGCTGGTTATAAAGAAATTACTCTATTAGGGCAGAATGTAGATAGCTATTTGTGGTATGGAGGAGGTCTAAAAAAAGATTTTAATAAAGCTAGTGAAATGGAAAAGGCTACCGCCATAAATTTTTCAAGCCTACTGGCTCAGGTGGCTAGAAGTTTTCCTAAAATGAGAATCCGTTTTTCTACCTCTAACCCACAAGACATGACCCTAGAGGTGGTACAAACTATGGCAACCTACCCCAACATATGCAAACACATTCACCTTCCTGTTCAAAGTGGTAGTAACAGAATTCTGAAAGCCATGAACAGACAGCACAGCAGAGAAGAGTATATGGAACTGATAGACCAAATAAGAGCCATCATTCCGGACTGTGCCATTTCTCAAGATATGATTATTGGTTTTCCAAATGAAACGGAGGAAGACCACCAAGACACCCTCAGTCTTATGGAATATGTAAAATATGACTTTGGGTATATGTACAAGTATTCAGACAGACCTGGAACTGCAGCTGGTAAAAATTTAGAAGACAATGTTCCTGAACAAACCAAGGCAGATAGACTGGCAGAGGTAGTGGCACTTCAGAGAACCCATTCTGGTATCCGAACCCAAGAGCGAGTTGGCAAAATAGAGGAGGTTCTAGTAGAAGGAATATCTAAAAAGTCTGACCAAGATCTCATGGGAAGAAACGCTTACAATAGCGTAGTGGTTTTTCCAAAAGAAAACTACAAAGTGGGAGACTTTGTGAATGTACTCATTACGGATTGCACTTCAGGCACCCTCATTGGAACAGCTAAAGGCTATGCTAAGGAATCTTTAAACCTCACTTCAGAGAAAAAATAATTATATGGAATCTGTACAAAGCATTAAACAACGGTTTGAAATCATAGGAAACAATCCTGGTTTAAATAGGGCTATAGAAAAATCCATACAGGTGGCTCCAACAGACATATCCGTATTGGTAACAGGGGAAAGTGGCGTAGGAAAGGAATCTCTACCTAAAATAATACACGCTCTATCCCACAGAAAACACGCTAAGTACATTGCGGTAAACTGTGGAGCTATACCCGAGGGCACCATAGATTCCGAACTTTTTGGCCATGAAAAAGGGGCCTTTACTGGGGCAACTGCTACTAGAAGTGGATATTTTGAAGTGGCAGACGGAGGAACTATTTTTTTAGATGAAGTAGGGGAACTACCCCTTACCACTCAGGTGAGACTTCTCAGGGTATTAGAAAATGGAGAGTTTTTGAAAGTAGGCTCTTCTCAGGTTCAAAAAACCAATGTTAGAATTGTAGCTGCCACCAATGTAGCTATGCCAACAGCCATCAAAAAAGGGAGATTTAGAGAAGATTTATACTACAGGCTAAGCACAGTAGAAATTAACGTTCCTCCTCTCAGAGATAGAGCAGAAGACATACATCTATTGTTTAGAAAATTTGCATCGGACTTCGGTCAAAAATACAAAATGCCAACCATTAGGTTAGAAGAGGCTGCCATAGACCTACTACTTTCCTACAGATGGCCTGGAAATATTAGGCAACTCAGAAACGTTGCTGAACAAATCTCTGTGTTAGAAGCCAGCAGACAGGTAAGTGCCCAAAGCCTTAAAACTTACTTGCCCAATGCCCAAAACAGTCAGTTACCTGCTCTTATTGAAACCGAGAAAAAAGCCTCTGATTTCTCTAATGAAAGAGAAATTTTATACAAGGTACTTTTTGACATGAAAGGAGACTTAAATGACCTTAAAAAGCTCACTCTAGAACTCATGAAAGGGAAAGATGGAGCGGTGGTTCAAAAAGAAAACGACAGCCTCATTCGCAAGATTTATGGCAAAGGAAATAAAGCTTCGGAATCTGATTTTGAAACCACAGAAGACCTAGAGTCTACTATGGAGTATGAAACAAACGAGACCTACGCCCAACAAGAAACCTTTGAAAACGAAAGACTTCTACCTTCCGCTACCTCTGCTACGGCGTCTGGGAGAGAGGAAAATAAATTAATCGCCATTGAGCCAACAAATCTTCAAAAAGTCCCAAACGCTGGAGTTTCCGACAAGTATCACTTTGCAGAGGAAATCCAAGAAGAAGAAACCCTATCTTTACAAGACAAAGAAATTGAACTCATTATAAAATCTCTAGAACGCAATAAAGGGAAAAGAAAACTAGCGGCGGCAGAATTGGGTATTTCTGAACGAACCTTATATAGAAAAATCAAACAATATAACCTGTAGGCGCGCCTTCTTAGAACTATGAAACGGAATCTTTTAAGCAAAGTCAAAGACAATAAGTGGCTCCCTAAGCATATGAGTAAAGCAATAAAATTTGGGCTAATTGCAAGCCTTGTGTTTACTTTTCAAGGCTGTGGCATTTATAATTTTACAGGAGGAAATGTTGGGACTGCAAAAACCTTTCAAGTTAATTTCTTTCAAAATTATGCGTCAGACAGTCCTGGTTCTACCATAGAACCTGGTTTAGATAACACCTTTACCTTAGCCTTGCAAGATTTTATTCAAAACCAAACAAGTCTAGACCTCACCAACACCAATGGAGACCTAATATATGAGGGTGAAATTGTAGAATACAGAGTCTCTCCAATGTCTGCTACCGCACAACAAACAGCGGCTCAAAACAGATTAACTATTGGAATAAATGTTCGTTTTTACAACAAGACAAAAGAAGACGCAGACTTTGAAAAACGATTTTCTTTTTTTTACGACTATCCAGCAGACGCCTTGTTAGACAGTGTTAAAAATGACGCCTTTGATGCCATTTTTGAACGAATATTACAAGATATTTTTGGCGCTTCATTGGCAGATTGGTAAACCCTTATTTTTTTTATTTTAATTCCGTTTCCTACTTTAGCAAAATGCAAGTCTCACAGTTTAACAACTTATTGGAAAATCCCTCACAAATTGTGACGGAAAAGCAAACTCAAGAGTTGGAGGAGGTATTAAAGAATTATCCCTAT
Source organism: Flavobacteriaceae bacterium LSUCC0859 (assembly GCA_022239325.1). Lineage (GTDB taxonomy): Bacteria > Bacteroidota > Bacteroidia > Flavobacteriales > Flavobacteriaceae > MAG-120531. The sequence goes on from JAKOGP010000002.1 coordinate 73,864, forward strand.
TTCCAAGCCGCTAGAGGCATGCACCTGCTGGGACTAAAAAACACCAACAGTTATTTGTACAATGCCGCCCTAAAAAAGCATGCGGCATACACCACCGATCGATCTTGGCTTTTTGAGATCATTACCGCAGACGCATTTAATGATACCTCTGGAATAGTAAGCCCAGAACAAAACCTCAATGAGAATTCAGAGGGGGCTCCTCCACAAGCCTCTGCACTAGAAACAGACCCTCAAACGGCAGAGCTAAGCCTAGACATGGGCAAGCCGTTACAATTTAGCAAAAACGATAGGTACTCTTTTGAGCAGTGGCTTAGCATAACCAACTCATTTTCTGAAGCAACACCCAAAAACAAAAAACAAAGCAGCCCTTCGGAGAATAAAAACGCTAAAGAAGCAGCTTCAGAAACCGATGAAAAGGCTGTAAAAATGGCACAAATAGATGCTTTTCTAGCGCAAAATCCCAAAATAAATTCTCAGAAAGAACCTCAAGAAGAGATAGACCTAAAGGCCTCTATAAAACTGAACAAGGAGGCGCTTATGACAGAAACTCTAGCTAGGGTATACTTAGAACAGAAGAAATATAAAAAAGCGCTTCAAGCTTATAAAATTTTAAGTTTGAAATATCCGGAAAAAAATAGTTTCTTTGCAAGCCAAATTAAATCGGTACAAAAATTAATTAAAGACAAACATTAAGTCATGAGTACATTCTCCATATTTTTAGTATTAATTATTATCGTAAGCGTTTTGCTTATGCTTGTTATTATGGTTCAGAACCCTAAAGGAGGCGGATTGTCTTCTAGCTTAGGAGGAGGTTCTAGCCAAGTAGTTGGTGGGGTTAAAAAAACAGGAGACTTTTTAGACAAGAGTACCTGGACTTTGGCTACCTTACTAATCGTACTCATATTACTCTCTAATGTGGCTCTAAAAAGTAATTTTGCTGCTACAGAATCTAAATTATTAAATTCAGATATAAATACTGAGGCCCCTGAGGTATTACCAGAAGAAGTTCCTGCAGAGGTACCTGTAGAAACTCTAGAGGTTCCTGCAGAAGACTCCCAAGAATAAAAAATAAAATTTCATTTTAAAATGCCAGCTTATGACAAGCTGGCATTTTTTTTTACCTAAATGTCAGTAAAAAGGATTGGCACAATTTATGTCTATAATCAGATGTAAAATTTAAATATTTAAATAATCATATTATGGCTAAAATTAACATTAAACCATTGGCAGACAGAGTGCTAATTGCACCTTTGGCTGCAGAAACTCAAACCGCTTCTGGTATTTATATTCCAGACACTGCTAAAGAAAAACCACAAAACGGCAAGGTAATAGCTGTAGGGCCTGGCACCAAAGATGAAAAAATCACTGTAAAAGTGGGAGACACTGTACTGTACGGAAAATACGCAGGTACAGAGCTTAAATTGGAAGGGGCAGACTACATTATGATGCGTGAAAGTGACATTTTAGCAATTGTTTAATTTAGATAAGATTTAAAATTATGGCAAAAGAAATTAATTTTGATATTGAAGCAAGAGATGGACTCAAAAGAGGGGTAGACGCTCTAGCCAATGCAGTAAAAGTAACCTTAGGTCCTAAGGGAAGAAATGTAATTATAAGCAAATCATTTGGCGCTCCTCATGTAACTAAAGACGGAGTAACAGTAGCCAAAGAAATTGAATTAGAAGACGCTCTAGAGAATATGGGTGCTCAGATGGTGAAAGAGGTAGCCTCTAAAACCAATGACTTAGCTGGAGACGGAACAACCACTGCCACTGTTTTGGCTCAAGCCATTGTAAAAGAGGGTTTAAAAAACGTAGCAGCAGGGGCTAACCCAATGGATTTAAAACGCGGAATAGATAAGGCCGTAGAAGCCATAGTTGCAGACTTGGCCAAGCAATCTAAAAAAGTAGGAGACTCCTCTGAAAAGATTAAGCAGGTAGCTTCTATTTCTGCCAACAACGAAGAAACCATTGGAGAGCTTATTGCTCAAGCCTTTGGAAAGGTTGGAAAAGAAGGAGTAATAACTGTAGAAGAAGCTAAAGGAACAGACACCTATGTAGACGTTGTAGAGGGTATGCAATTTGACAGAGGATACCTTTCTCCTTACTTTGTTACAGACTCTGAAAAAATGATTACAGATCTAGAGAACCCATATATCTTGTTGTTTGACAAGAAAATCTCTGCCATGAAAGATTTGCTTCCGGTTTTAGAGCCTGTAGCACAATCAGGAAAACCCTTACTTATTATTGCAGAAGATGTAGACGGAGAAGCTTTAGCTACTTTAGTAGTAAACAAACTCAGAGGATCTCTTAAAATTGCGGCAGTGAAAGCGCCTGGTTTTGGTGACAGAAGAAAAGCCATGTTAGAAGACATCGCCATCTTAACTGGAGGTACTGTGATTGCAGAAGAAAGAGGCTTCTCTCTAGAAAATGTAACTCTAGACATGCTAGGAACCTGTGAGAAAGTAACCATTGACAAAGACAACACAACAGTGGTAAATGGTGCTGGAGACGCAAAAAACATCAAAACGAGAGTCAATCAGATTAAAGCTCAAATTGAGAGTACTACCTCTGACTACGATCGTGAAAAACTTCAAGAGCGCTTGGCTAAATTAGCCGGTGGTGTAGCTGTACTTTACGTAGGAGCTGCTTCTGAGGTAGAAATGAAGGAAAAGAAAGATCGTGTAGACGACGCCCTTCACGCCACAAGAGCCGCTGTAGAAGAAGGTATTGTAGCTGGCGGTGGTGTAGCTTTAGTGAGAGCTAAATCCGTCCTAAAAAAGGTGAGTTCTTTAAATGCAGATGAGGAAACAGGAATCCAGATTGTAGCCAGAGCTATAGAAGCTCCACTGAGAACCATTGTAGAAAATGCTGGTGGAGAAGGTTCTGTAGTTGTTTCAAAGGTGCTAGAAGGCAAAGGAGACTTTGGATATGACGCCAAAACAGAAACCTATACAGACATGATCAAAGCAGGTATTATAGATCCTAAAAAAGTGACCAGAGTAGCCCTTGAAAATGCGGCCTCTGTGTCTGGAATGATCTTAACTACCGAGTGTGCTTTAACAGACATCAAAGAAGACGCTCCAGCTGGCCCACCAATGGGCGGTGGCGGAATGCCAGGCATGATGTAATCTTGTCACTCATATGACAAAAGCCCGCTTTGGTTTCCAAAGCGGGCTTTTTTTATTTATATAAAACTAAAAACTACAGAAGCATATAAACCGCCATGGCTATCATAATGGCGTTTTCTATAAAGGTAGCCTGAGTCATGGGCAATTTTAAGGCGGTACCTAAACAGGCGCATTGTATTTTTCTTTTACCCAAGAGAGACTGCAGTACACCAATAGTGGTGAGACCCAAAATAATTAAAGTCACCACAAGAACTACAGGCACATACCATCTGAGAAGCAGTAAAACTCCCAAACTAAGTTCTATAAAAGGATATATCTTGGCGTAAAAACTCCATCTCTTAGCCAGCGGGTCATACATAGCAAAACTCTCAGGAAAACCTTTAAGGTCTAAAAACTTAAAGAAACTAAACACCAAGTAGAATAATGCCATAAAATCTAACATAGCCTCAGAAAAAACTAGTCCTAGTGGTTGGGTCTGAAATCCATCCAAATTAGAAAGCAAAACCCCGCCACTGATAAATGCAAAAATCAAATATAAAGGGGTAAGCTGTTTCCAAGGGCTTTGCTCTTGTTCTGCTCCCTGGCTGCCAAGGGAGGTCATAGGAGGCTGCTTGTCCTGCTTAGATGCCTTAGAACTAGCAGCAACTAAACGAATCACATACTTATCTCCCAATGCCTGCTGTAGGACTTCTAGAGATATAATATGGGGAGAAAGTATACTGGCAGTTCCAGGCTCTAAACTCACTAAAACACCAGAAACCTGTTCCAGTGCCGCTAATTTTTTCTCCACTCCGGCCACGCAACCCATACAGGTCATGCCGTAAATTTCATACTGTGTGATCATTACTTTAGGGTTTAACGGTCAAAATAATAGCGCTGCAATTGGCTCTTTTTATAATCTGCTACATACAAACTATCCCTAATAATTAGAGCGTCTATAGGTTTCTCTAAGCCCTGATCTAAGACCTGTGCCAGTTGGCCATCATGATAAAAAATGAGCACTCTGTGGTTTTCAAAATCAGTCACAAAAAGTTGCTCCTCAGAAACAAAAAGACCAGTGGCAGCATTCATCTTCTGAGAGGCACCAATTACTTGAACAAATTGTCCCTGCTTGTCAAAGACCTGTACCCTATTGTTATACGCGTCTGCTACCCAAATAAATTTCTGGGTAATTTGAACATCTGTGGGGTAATAAAATTCTCCCAAATCCTTTCCTTCTTTTCCAAAAGATAGCCAGCTGTCTCCATTAAAATACAAGATTCTGTGGTTGTAAAAATCTGCAATGGCCTTCTCGGCTCCAAAAAACGAAACCGCTGCAGGCGCGTCCAATGCGTCTTTTAGGACTAAAATTTCACGCGCCATAGTGCTGGGGTTTACCCCTATCACACTATCTGCTCCGTATTGAGGAATCCATAACTGGTTCTGGTGAGCAGCTATATGCATGGGGCGTTCCAAAGCGCCAATGCTATCTATGAGCGCTCCGCGCTCATTAACGGCCACCACGCGATTGTGGTCCCCGTCGGAAAGCCACAAACTATCTCCCAAAACAGCCAGACCGATCGGATTTACACCATCTAAGGTTATGGTCTTGTCTAGCACCCATTTTTGAGAACCAGTCCTTTTCTCTGCGCAGCTGCCCAAAGAAGCAAATAGGCCTAACAAGGATATAGGGTATAATAAAAATCTAAGTGAATATCGCATTTCTATTGTTTTAAACGTTCGTATTTACAGCACATTGGTAGCGTCTCATAGGTGCTAGCCTGGGCCTTGTGTAATTTAGTGTCGTGACCTGCCAAAGCAATAGCCTGTGAAATACTATTCTCAGATTGCTGCTTGCTGTCAAAGGATATGTGTAACATTTTGGATTTAGAATCCCAGGCAGCTTCTGTAATGCCCTCCAGTCTAGAGGTGGCTTTTAAAATTCTAGCCTCGCACATTTCACAGTTACCCGCCACAAATATATCTTTTGTTTGAAGCTCAGCCAAAGCCACTTCTGTAGCTTCCAATGGGGCGTCTGTTTCTACCAGGCCATTGGCTCTAGTAATCACGGTTTTCATAGGGGAATAGCCTGCCTTTTCTACCTGGCTTACCACCGCAGCTAAACTCAAAGCTTTTTCTGCTGGATAAGCAAAGCTAAAATCACCGGTTTCTATGTCTATTTTTACCTCTTTTATACCTTTAAATTCCTTGAATTTTTTTTCCAATCCATAGGCGCAAAATGGGCAGCCCAATCCGTCTACCTGAACTTGAAAAGTGTCCATTGGTTTTTGAGCAAAAGCAAGTGTACTCATGAGTAAAAAACTCATACAAAGGGTCATGATTGTTTTCATATTTTCTTTGTTTTAAAATGATTTGTTGTGTTAAAAAGTAAAGCGACTTCCCAAAAAGAGGCTTCGTTTAAATTGCATGCCCTCAGGCATGTCGTTTACTAATGGTAGCTGATAAGCCAGGTCTAAGGTGACGTTTTTTCTAGCGTACTGCACCCCCTGGGCATATAACAACTGATACCCCTTTTGAGACCAAAGCCATTGGCTGTTATACTCAAAAAAGAGGTTAATCTGTCTATTGGGGTACTGGGGTTTTAAAAGCGGCAATCCAAAACCGAGTTTGTGCTGGAGAAAATCCAAATCTCCCCTAGGAATGTGATTCAGACCTAGCTCCATAGAAATTCCATATCGCAAGCTTTCATAGCCTGCCACCAGACCGTAATAGCCCTGATACAAGCCTTGCGAGAGCTCCATCACCCCCAATTCTGCTCCTGTTGGCAAAGTTTGAATAGTTTTAGCTACCATCCTAAAGGTTTTTCCAGTGCCGTCTTTGCGCAAGAATTGATACTTGCCCAGCAGTTTCACATCGGCCAGGGACTGGCCAGAGGCACCAGAGGCTAAATCATAGGATATACGTGGTATGTGTACCGCTACAAGTGCATTGGAATGAATAACATAATGCAGCATAAGTGGGCTGTAACGAAAAGTACCCCCGTCTGTTTTTCTGTGTTCTATAAGGGTTTTGGCGGTAAAACTACCACCACCTAACATAATAGGTTTGTCTGCTGTAATCGGAGGGCCCTGAGCAAATGCAAGGGTTTGGAATGCTCCAAAGATCCCCAGAAGCCAGAGACATTTAAATAGGTGTTTCATAAAAAAATTAATAAAGTTTAAACCATGTGTTTGGGTACATAGACCCACGGACAAGGTGCTTTATCAAATGATTATGGAACGGTACAAGAGGTATATTGGAAGTTCGCCCAATGGGGGCGGATGCGTGTAAGCTGCAGATATTTCAGGACTTTTGTCAGATGGTAAAGCAATCCCTGGCTCCCAAGCCCTTGCGAGTTGGGTTGCGGCCCAAGGAAAATCAAAGGAAGTCTGTAGTTGCTTGAAAACCGTCTGTCCTGCTACCAGCTCCTCCAAATCATGACAGCAACTAGGCTTGGCCAGTGCTTCTGCACTAGAGGGCGAACCTAGATCTGTAGGGGGAGTAGGACGCTCAAAAAGCGAGGCCATGTCCATGCCACAGTCTTCCGGGTGGCCAAAAAGCACGGTGTCTATTCGAATGCTTCCACAATAATGGCTGGAAAAAGTCCAAGAAGTGGTGGCTCCCATAATGAGGAAGCTCAAGGCCAATGCTATAGATTTATGTATCAGAGATTTCACGATGTAAAATTACAAAATTCTAAGTAAAAGTGTTTACTTTTGTAGGCTATTTACAAGCCGCCTTAGACGGCCTTTAAAACTGCTTTATGTTTGCTCCTTTAATCCCAAAAATAGACGCTATTGTGGCTTGCCCTCACGATCGTGACACCAAACTTTTAAAAATCTGTGAACTACTAGAGCGTCACATCCCTCACTATAACTGGGTAGGCTTTTACTTTAGAAACGGAGACAAAGAAGAACTCAAATTGGGACCTTTTGTAGGGGCTCCAACAGACCATACCATTATCCCCTTTGGAAAAGGCATCTGTGGCCAGGTAGCTGTGAGCAACCAAAATTTTGTAGTGCCAGATGTTCAGGCCCAGGACAACTACATTGCCTGTAGTATTTCTGTGAAATCAGAAATCGTAGTGCCTATTTTTGTAGACGGAGAAAATATAGGTCAGATAGACATAGATTCTGAACACACAGACCCCTTTAGCCCAGAAGACGAACGCTTTTTAGAATACGTTTGTAAAGGGGTGGCTAGTTTTTTAAAATAGGCAGGTCTTTTTAGGGCAAAATGACCTATTTTTGATGCTTTAATTTTTTTAGTAAGCAGCGATTAATCCAAAACAAATGAGTCAGACAAAAAAAGCGACTGGAGCCCTTATTTCCGTATTTCACAAAGAAGGTTTAGAACCTATTGTTCAAAAATTACACGAGCAGGGAGTTACCTTGTACTCTACTGGTGGCACAGAAACTTTTATTGCAGACTTGGGCATTCCTGTAGTGGCTGTAGAAGATATTACCAGTTACCCTTCTATTCTAGGAGGTCGGGTAAAAACACTTCACCCCAAAATTTTTGGAGGCATTTTAAACCGTCAGGACCACCAGGGAGATCAGCAGCAGATGGATGAATACGAAATTCCTCAGCTAGACATTGTCATTGTAGACCTGTACCCCTTTGAAAAAACCGTGGCTAGTGGGGCCTCTGAGCAAGACATTATAGAAAAAATAGACATCGGTGGTATTTCGCTCATCAGAGCAGCTGCTAAAAATTACAAAGACGTGCTTTGCGTTTCTAATATGGAAGACTACGCAGACTTTCTTGCTATTTTAAACAGCGGAGATGGCGCCACTACTTTGGAGCAAAGAAAGGACTTTGCTGCCAGGGCTTTTAATACCTCTTCACATTACGACACTGCCATATTCAATTATTTTAACGGCGAGATGGGCATGGAGGCCCTCAAAATTTCTGACACCCAAGCACAGGTATTGCGCTATGGAGAAAACCCCCATCAAAAAGGGGTGTTTTTTGGAGACTTTGACGCTATGTTTAACAAGCTTCACGGCAAGGAGTTATCTTACAACAACTTGTTGGACGTAGACGCTGCGGTACAGCTCATGGGAGAATTTACCCATGACGCCCCTACCTTTGCCATCCTAAAACACAACAACGCCTGTGGGCTGGCAACCAGAGAAACACTGGTAGCCGCCTACAAGGACGCCCTTGCGGGCGACCCTGTGTCTGCCTTTGGCGGGGTGCTCATATGCAACCGCCCCATAGACCTAGCCACCGCTACTGAAATTCACAATTTGTTTTGTGAAGTAGTAATTGCCCCCGGCTTTGAGGCAGACGCACAGGCCCTTCTACAAGGCAAGAAAAATAGAATTTTATTGGTACAGAACGAGATAGCGATGCCAAAAACACAGCTCAGAAGCTGTCTAAACGGCTACCTTTTACAAGATAAAGACGGTATTACAGACGGGCTTGCAGGCTTGCAATACGTTACAGAAACACAGCCCAATTCAGCCGCTATAGAAGACCTCATCTTTGCCTCTAAACTCTGTAAGCACACCAAATCCAATACCATTGTTCTAGCTAAAAACAAGCAATTGTGTGCCAGTGGTACTGGACAAACCTCAAGAGTAGACGCTTTAAACCAGGCCATTAACAAAGCAGAAAGTTTTAATTTTGATCTCTCTGGAGCGGTCATGGCCTCAGACGCTTTTTTCCCTTTTCCTGACTGCGTAGAAATTGCAGGAAATGCTGGAATAGCCCATGTTATTCAGCCCGGTGGCTCTATTAAAGACCAATTGAGCATAGACTATTGCAACGAAAACAAAATTAGCATGGTGCTTACGGGAACCCGTCATTTTAAGCATTAAATTTATTACCTTCGTTATCACTAATTTACACCTACCTACTTAAACTGAGAGACGAATGGGTTTTTTTGACTTTTTAACCGAAGATATCGCTATAGATTTAGGGACTGCCAACACACTAATCATTCACAATGATAAGGTGGTAGTAGACAGCCCCTCTATTGTAGCAAGAGACAGAACCACTAACAAAATCATTGCAGTGGGTAAGGAGGCTCAGCTCATGCAGGGTAAAACCCATGAGAATATCAAAACTATAAGACCCTTGAAAGACGGGGTAATCGCAGATTTTGACGCCTCTGAAAAGATGATTAATATGTTCATCAAGAACATCCCTTCTCTGAAAAAGAAACTATTCCCTCCAGCGCTTAGAATGGTTATCTGTATTCCTTCCGGCATTACAGAAGTAGAAATGCGAGCCGTAAAAGAGTCTGCAGAACGGGTGAATGGCAAAGAGGTTTACCTCATTCACGAACCCATGGCAGCGGCTATTGGTATTGGGATAGACATTATGGAGCCCAAAGGAAATATGATTGTAGACATAGGTGGGGGAACTACAGAAATTGCTGTAATTGCCCTTGGAGGTATTGTATGTGATAAATCTGTAAAAATTGCAGGAGATGTATTTACCAACGATATTATCTACTACATGCGTACCCAGCACAACTTATACATTGGAGAAACTACAGCAGAAAATATTAAAATTACTATTGGAGCGGCTACGGAAGACCTACAAAGCCCTCCAGAAGATATGTCTGTTCAGGGAAGAGACCTTCTCACTGGAAAGCCCAAACAGGTACATGTATCTTTTAGAGAGGTAGCCAAAGCACTAGATAAATCTATTCTCAGAATAGAAGATGCAGTGATGGAAACCCTTTCCAATACCCCGCCAGAATTAGCGGCGGATATTTACAATACGGGTATTTTTTTAGCAGGAGGAGGATCCATGCTTAGAGGCTTAGATAAAAGGCTCTCCTTAAAAACAGATCTTCCGGTGTATATTGCTGAAGACCCTCTGAGAGCAGTAGTAAGAGGTACAGGTATTTCCTTAAAAAACTTAGAAAAATTTAAGAGTATTTTAATGAAGTAGCCATTGGCTAGAGTTTGTAACTAAAAAATATATGCGGCGCATTTTAAACTTTTTTTTGGGCAATACGGTGCGGCTGCTATTTTGGTTTTATATACTTATTGCGCTTGGCTTAAGTGCCCAAAACCAGATGTATTTTAGTGCTGCATACCTCAATACTAGCAACCGTATTACGGGCAGCACACATGGCTTTTTTAATGGAATAAGCCGTTATTTTTCCCTGCAATCTGAAAACGACTTTCTACAACAGCAAAACAGGGTGCTACAACAACAATTGGCTCAATTGCCTTATCCGCCAGACAGCCTCTACAAAACAAAAAAAAACTTTAGCTATATCTCAGGAGAGATTATAAAAAATAGCTTTACTGCAAAAGACAATTACCTCACCTTATCTTTAGGGGCAGAAGATAGCGTGTCTCCAGATATGGGTGTGGTAAATGAGAAGGGAATTATTGGAATAATTACGCATAGCGGGAAAAAATTTTCAAGGGTACAGAGTATTTTAAACAGCCAATCTAGGATTAATGCCAAAATTAAAGGCTCTGACTTTTTTGGCGGTTTGGTTTGGGACGGCAAATTGCCAAATGTAGTGCAACTGATAGACGTACCCAATCTAGCCCAAATTTCTGTTGGAGACACCATTGTCTCTGGAGGGATGTCTGCTATTTTTCCAGACCAATTACCCATTGGAACTATCAAAAATTTTGAACTTACACAGGCTAAAGACTATTATCTTATCTCTGTTCGTCTATTCAATGACATGCAAAATATTGGCCGTGTTTACGTAATTGAAAACCAACTGAGGACTGCCATAGAAGACATAGAAAACCAAAGTAATGAATAAAGACTACCCTATTTTTGTTAGTTTAAGGATCTTCGCTTTGGTGTTGGCTCAGGTTTTTATATGTAGTAAACTCCATTTTTTTGGGTTTGTGAGCCCTATGATCTACGTGATTTTTCTCTACCTATATCCAACCCACAGAGACAGACACCTCCTATTGACAGCTGGTTTTGTAACGGGTTTAATTTTAGATATATTTTTAGATAGTTTGGCTTTGCACACCATATGCTTAACGATCATGTGCTACATTAGGCCAAGAATTATGAGGTTTACCTTTGGTCTAAACTTTGAACAAAAAACTTTTAGAATACATAAAACACCAGCGCAACACCGTTTTACTTTTTTATACCTAAGCATTTTAATCCATCATTTTATATACTTTAGCCTAGAGGCCCTAGACCCCAGTATGTTTGTTTGGATCTTAAAAAAAGTCCTTTGGACCTCTGTAGCAAGTTTTGTATTAAGCGTGCTTGTTTTAGCACTATTTAGTTCAAAGAAATCATGAGAAAATTACTTCTTTTTTCAATTGTAGTTTTGGCAGCATTGGGATTTCTCATAAAGCTTGCCAGTTTACAATTTAAAGGAGAAGACCCTGAAGCCTTTAAATCAGATCCTGCAGTTTCAGGACAACTCATCTATCCCAGCAGGGGGTACATCTACGATAGAAATATGGAATTACTCGTGGCCAACCAGGCGGCATACGATTTAATGGTGGTACCAAGAGAAGTTAAAATAAAAGATACCCTTGCCTTTTGTAAACTCGTAAAAATAGATCTGGAAACCTTTAAAAAAGAGCTGGAACGAGCTAAAAATTATTCTCCAAGACTCCCTTCGGTATTAGTGTCTAAGATCTCCAAGGAAACCTTTGCCGCTTTTCAGGAAAAAATGAGAAAATACGAGGGCTTTTACATCCAAAAACAAAACCTGAGAGATTACAAAACCCATGCTGGTGCCAATGTACTGGGTTATATTAGTGAAGTGAATCCTTGGGAACTTAAAAATTATCCAGGTTATGTACCCGGAGAACTTATAGGAAAAACTGGAGTAGAAAAACAATACGACGCCCTCATAAGAGGGAAAAAAGGAATTAAATACGTACAAAAAGACCGTTTTAATAGGGTGATAGGACCTTACAAAGAAGGTGCATTTGACGAGTTACCTACCGCTGGAAGTCCTCTTCAAATTACCATAGACAAGCACCTACAAGAGTACGGGGAAAAACTCATGGAGGGAAAAAGAGGAGCCATAGTGGCTATAGAACCCCAAAGTGGTGAAATTCTAGCCATGGTTACTGGACCCAATTATGACCCTGCGCTATTAATTGGTAGAGAACGATCCAAAAACTATACCCAACTCTACTATGACTCCATTGCTAAACCCACCTGGGACAGAAGCTTGTTAGCCCAACCCTCACCAGGGTCTCCTTTTAAACTGATCAATGGTTTGGCCGCCCTGGAAGAGGGGGTACTAGACCCAAAAGAAACGGTCTACTGCAACAACGGTTATTACGTAGGAAAAGATAAAAAAGGCTGCCACTGCGGAGGTGGCATTAGAGACTTAAAAAGCGCTATTGCCCTGTCTTGCAATGCCTATTTTGTTCAAGTTTTTAAAAAGATTTTTGGTAAGTTCCCTACTTCAGATGAGGGTATGGACACCTGGGTGGCACATATGAAAAGCTTTGGCCTGGGAGATTTTCTAGGTACCGACCTTCCTACGGGTGCCCCTGGAAGAATACCTGACAAATTTTTTTACGACCGCTATTACGGAGATAATCGCTGGGGTCCCACCTATTTTATCTCCAATGCTATTGGCCAGGGGGAAGTGGCCACCACTCCAATTCAACTGGCAAATATGACTGCTGTCATTGCCAATAGAGGCCATTATTACAGACCTCATATTTTAAAAAAAGTAGGGGATCTAGCCCTTAAAGACTCCCTTTATAAAACGCCTGTTTACAGCAGCATATCTGCCTCTCATTTTGAGCCTGTGATACAAGGCATGGAAGAGGTATATGAAACAGGTACCGCCAAACATCTTAAAGTAAAAGGTTTGTCCATGGCAGGAAAAACAGGAACTGGAGAAAATTATACCAGGATAAACGGAGAGCGTAAACAGCTCACCGACCATTCCATTTTTGTGGGATTTGCGCCAGTAGAGGCACCAAAAATTGCTATTTCTGTCTATGTAGAACACGGTTATTACGGTTCCAGATATGCTGGTTATATTGCTAGTCTCATGATGGAGAAATACCTCAGAGGAAACATTAGCAAGACACAAATTGAAAAAAAGATATTAGAATCTAGCCTGGAAAAAGAATATGCCAAACCACTAAGTGGTACAAACTTTAAAATTAATGAGTATGCTTGGTAAGCTCAGAAAAAAAAGAGTAGACGGGCTCAGTATTTTGCTATACCTAAGCTTGGTTACTATTGGCTGGCTCAATATATACTCTAGTACGGTAAGTGAGTCAGAAACCTTTCTAGTAGACTTTTCAAGTATTTATGGCAAGCAACTTTTTTTTATTGGTTTTAGCCTGGTCGCTATTTTGCTTATTTTTCTTATCGACACCAAATTATTTGAACGCTTTTCTGCACTTTTCTACTTGGGAACCTTGGTGTTACTTCTTGGACTTTTCCCTTTTGGAAAAACCATTGCAGGTGCCACCTCTTGGTATGGACTGGGCTTTTTTAATTTACAACCCTCTGAACTCGCTAAAATAGCAACTGCTTTAGCTTTAGCAAAATATCTAAGTGACATACAAACGGACATTAAAAATACTACACATGCTGCCATAGCCCTTTGTATTTTAGGACTGCCCGCTTTGTTGGTCATACCTCAGCCAGATCCTGGTTCTGCTTTGGTATTCTTTGCTCTTGGTTTTGTATTGTTTAGAGAGGGGCTTTCCTTAAAAATCTTATGGATAGGCATAGGTGTCCTATGCCTCTTTATTAGTGTTTTAAAATGGGGGACCACTTGGACAATAGCTGGGTTGTTTTCGACAACCTCACTCTATATGGTTTTTAAACCCAAAAGAATAAAAATATCCTTTTCCAAGTTAGGCTTAGGACTTTTATTTTCCGTATTGCTATCTTATTCTGTTTCCTTTGTATTCCATGAGGTTTTTGAACAAAGGCACAGAGATCGTTTTAGCCTTTGGCTGTCCTTGGAAAAAGATCCTGACGCCATAGAAAAGATCCGTAGATCTATTGGTTACAACACCTATCAATCAAAGGCGGCCATAGCCTCAGGAGGCTTGTTTGGTAAGGGATTTCTGGAGGGTACTAGAACCAAAGGAGATTTTGTTCCTGAACAGCACACAGATTACATTTTTAGCACCTTAGGAGAAGAATGGGGCTTTATGGGAACCGCAGGGGTAGTACTTATATTCACTGCCTTACTCCTCAGATTGCTGTATCTGAGTGAACGGCAGACCCATGCATTTAATAGAATGTACGGCTATGGAGTAGTCGCTATTTTAGGGATTCATTATATGATTAATATTGGGATGGTTCTAGGGCTCCTTCCTACCATTGGAATTCCACTACCTTTTTTAAGTTATGGTGGCTCTGGTATGATTTGCTTTAGCTTACTGCTCTTTATTTTTCTTAAATTAGACGGAAACAGATTAAGCGAATGGGATTAGAAAAACAAATCATAATCGGCGGCGGATGCTTTTGGTGTGTTGAGGCCGTCATGCAAAGACTTAAGGGAGTTGTCAGTGTCCTACCAGGGTACTCTGGTGGCCAGGTTCCCGGGAGGCCTACCTATAGAGAAATCTGTTCTGGTCGTACAGGCCATGCAGAGGTAGTAGCCGTTCGCTACCAAGCAGAACAGCTCTCTTTAGAGCAAGTGTTAAAGGTGTTTTTTAGCACCCATAATCCCACAACCCTAAACCGACAAGGCGCAGATGTAGGTACCCAATACCGCTCTGTAATTTTTTATGAAAACGAGGAGGAAAAACAAATCGCTAGTCGTGTCATTGAAGAAATGCAGGCCTATTTTTCAGATCCAATTGTTACCACATTAGAGGCATCGGCCCCTTTTTATGAGGCAGAAATGGAGCACCATAACTATTATGACAACCACCGCAGTCAGGGATATTGCCAGGTGGTCATAGATCCAAAAATTGCCTTATTAAAAGCGGGCTTTAGAAGTCTTTTAAAAGAAACAAGCCCCTAAGCATGTATTTTGTTGCAGATCCATTTATAGAATCCTTGTCCAAGGACCCCTCTAGCAGCAACAGGCCTCGCATGGTACCCCACGGCTTTTATTCAGAGGTTACACCTAAGCAACCAACACATCCCAAACTCATTCATGCCAACTCAAAGCTTTTTAAGGCACTGGGAGTTTTCAAGAAAGAGCTTTCAGATGCTAAAACCATTGGTCTACTCAGTGGTCAGTTACTCCCTAAGGAGCGGAGTCCATTTGCAATGAATTATGGCGGCCACCAATTTGGCCAATGGGCGGGGCAACTCGGAGACGGTAGGGCCATTCATCTTGGGAGTGTAGAAGAGCGATCAAATTCTACGGCTAGCCATCCCAAGCTATGGCAACTCCAACTCAAAGGGGCAGGACCCACTCCCTACTCCCGGTCTGCAGACGGCTTTGCTGTCCTAAGGTCTAGCATAAGGGAGTATTTATGCTCAGAAGCTATGCAGGCATTGGGGGTTCCCACCACTCGGGTGCTCTCTCTTGTGGGCACAGGAGACCAGGTGCTTAGAGATGTCATGTATAACGGAAATCCAAAATATGAGCCAGGTGCCATAGTGGCCAGACTAGCTCCTAATTTTATTCGTTTTGGCAGCTTTGAATTACCGGCCTCACGCGATCAAAAAACAGCCTTAAAAGAGCTTACAGACGCTTGCATTGCTCATTATTTCCCAGAGATAAAATATAAAGGGCCTAAAGCCTATGAGGCTTTTTTTGAAGAAGTATGTAAACGAACAGCTTCTTTAATTATTCATTGGCAACGGGTAGGTTTTGTACACGGTGTACTCAACACAGACAATATGTCTATTTTAGGTCTGACCATAGACTACGGTCCCTACGGATGGCTGGAGCCCTATGACCCAGACTGGACACCCAATACCACAGACGCTGCCCAGCGCAGGTACCGTTTTGGCAATCAGTCCCAGGTAGGGCTATGGAATCTATACCAGCTAGCCAATGCCCTCTACCCTATAGTAGGAGAGACTACTGCTTTGGAGGCTGGCTTAGACGCCTATAAAGAGGCATACGAAAAAGGCTACCTGGAGATGATGGCTAAAAAAGTTGGACTAGATTTACTTTTAAAAAAGGGAGACAAAAAAGAACGCAACGCTATCCAACAACTCATTTCTACTCTAGAAAATACCCTCTGCCTTACGGAAACAGACATGACTATTTTCTTTAGAACACTGGCCAACTGGGAGACCACTTCAGAAAAAGACCCCCAAATAAAGCAAATTTTTGGCACCCTTTATAAAGCCTTTTATGAGCCAAAAGAACTTCAGGGCTCTGTGTTAAGGTCCTGGAAACTATGGCTGGCTTCCTACCAGGAACTTTTAGAAGTACAAGGGGTGGCAGATAGGGAGCGACAGCAATCTATGAATAGTGTTAATCCCAAATACGTCCTTAGGAATTATATGGCACAGATGGCCATTGAAGCAGCAGAGCAAGAAGATTACAGCATGGTACACTCTTTATTTGAGCTGCTACAGAAACCCTATGAAGAGCAGGTCTCACAAGAGCGGTGGTTTGCAAAAAGGCCGGACTGGGCTAAGAACAAAGTGGGCTGCAGCCAACTGTCTTGTAGTTCTTAGTTCCTGGCTACTCTCATTATCCTACTTTTTAATTTACACCTAGAGCTTTATCCTTTTACAGCAGCCAAAGGCATACTTGGCTTAGAAAATCGCAGTTTGAGGTCTTGCAATACATTTACAGCCTCTTCTACGTACACATCTTTAGCTAAATCTCTGTGCCAACGGTCTCTCTTTTCTCTGAGTTCTGCGTCTTGGCTTAACAAGCTTTGCTCCACGTCTAAGGATTCAAAAGTGAGCTGAGAATCATATTGATTAATTTTCTTAAAGTAGGCAGCTTTTTCTTTATCTCGCTTTGCAGCTGTAACAAAATCTTCATATAGAAGAGACACTTTATCATTTTCCTGCTGGGCTTTAAGCCATTGGGCATTCTCTTCTATTAATCGCAGTTGCTCATTCTGTGCCATACGCTTTTTAGAATTTGCAATGGTACTTTCAAAATCAATATATCCCTCCCAAGCCGCATACTTAGCTGCTGGAATTTTATCCCAAGCCATGGGGTGGTCTAGATCTCGCTCCCCAATTTCTAGGTAGGAATATTTATCTGGAACTACCACGTCACTGGTCACGCCTTTGAGTTGGGTAGACCCTCCGTTAATTCTATAAAATTTTTGAGTGGTGAGTTTTAAGGCGCCTAGGTCTCCAAATTCACTATTGCGAACTACATTGTTTAGAGGCACTACATTTTGGACCGTTCCCTTTCCAAAGGTTTGCTTGCTCCCAATAACCACTGCTCTTTTATAATCTTGCATAGCCGCGGCTAAGATTTCAGAGGCAGAGGCAGACAATTCATTCACTAAAATAACAAGAGGACCATCCCAGGCCAACTCATTGTCCTGGTCCTCATAGACCTCAATCTTACTTTGTCCTGATTTTACCTGTACCACAGGACCCTTTTTTATAAAAAGACCCGCAATATCAACTACTGTTTTTAAGGAGCCTCCTCCATTATCTCTCAAATCTAAAATTAAGCCCTGAGCCCCTTCATTTTTTAGTTTTTCAATTTCTTGAGCAATATCAGAAGCCGCATTTCGCTCGTTATAGTCTTCAAAATCTACATAGAATTTTGGCAAATTAATAAGTCCGTAGGTAAAGTCTCCTTTGTTTACTGTAGCAGTCTTGGCAAAGGTCTCCTCCAATTTAACCACATCTCTTGTAATGGATATTACTTCTACACTGCCGTCTACTTTTCTAATGGTTAGATCTACAATGGACCCCTTGGCGCCTTTGATTAATTTAATAGCATCGTCCAAAGGCATACCCACAATGTCTACTGGCAGTTCCCCATCCTGACCTACCTTTAAAATCTCATCTCCTACTTCTATCCGTTGGTCCCTCCAAACAGGACCGCCAGAAATCACTTCTACAATTTTTGTTTGGTCTTTTCGCTTTTGCAATCGGGCGCCAATACCCTCAAATTTTCCAGACATTCCCATGTCAAATCTGTCTTTTTCCTCTGGGGCAAAATAAAAAGTGTGGGGGTCGTAGGTTTCCACAATACTATTGAGGTACTGAACAAACCAATCTTTGCGTTCCAGGTCATCTATGAGGTCAAAATACTCCTCTAGGGTCTCTCTTGTTTGAGCTCTAGCAGCTATTTCTAGGGCTTCATCAGAGGACAATTCAAAACTCGGGTCTTCCTTCTTCTTTAGGGCCTCATTTTCTTTTTTGGCAAAAAAGGTGCTTAGGGTTACATACTTTAACTGGTCTCTCCACCTTTCTTTTAGGGCCAAGGCAGAAGCTGGAGCTTCCAAAGCCTCGTAATCAACCTCTAAAGAATCTATTTGGTTAAAATTGTAGGGACGCTCTAAAACAGATATATAAATATCCTTGGCAGCATCCATTCTATACACCAAGCGCTCTTGAACTAGGTTAAAAAAACTAATGTCTACCGCTTTAATTTGATCATCTATTTGGGTCTTATAAGCGTCAAAAGCACGAATATCTTCTGCGAGAAAATACCGTTTCATAGGGTCTAGCCCTCCAATAAAATTATTGTATACCCGCTCAGAAAAGGCGTCGTCTACCTCCGTGGGCTCAAAGTGAAGCTTCTCCAACACATAGCTAATGAGTTCTAACAACAGTTTATCTTTGTCTGAAGTTTCAGACACTCCTTTGGTAAAACTGCAGGAAGCAAAGGCCAATAAAAAAACGCTACTCAGTAGTATAAAATTCTTTTTCATCTTCTTTTTTTTGAGTTCAACACAGCCCTTTAAGGATATTGAAAGCCCTAAGATACTTAAAAGAGCGCGGTTTTTTTTAGGGAAATAAATAATTTTTTGTTAAAACCCCCAAGGCAGATAAGGCCATAAAAAGTGTATTTTTGTACAAAGAAATTATCCCATGGCTAGACCCCTAATCTTAGTAACTAATGACGACGGCATTACCGCACCAGGCATAAGACACCTCATTTCTTTTGCAAAAGAAATTGGAGATGTTGTCGTGGTTGCCCCAGACAGTCCCCAATCTGGAATGGGCCATGCCATTACCATAGACAGTACGCTTCATATTGAGAAACTTACCATAGATAAAAACGCTCCAGATCAGTCTGAGTATAGTTGTAGTGGTACTCCTGCAGACTGTGTAAAAATTGCGCTTCAAGAAATTCTTGATAGAAAACCAGACCTTTGTATTAGCGGTATAAACCACGGTTCTAACGCCTCTATCAATGTCATTTATTCTGGTACTATGAGCGCAGCTATAGAAGCTGGTATAGAGGGAATACCCGCTATAGGATTTTCTCTTTGTGATTTTAGTTGGGACGCAGACTTCCATCCAGCCAAAACACACATACAACAAATTATTAA
Source organism: Flavobacteriaceae bacterium LSUCC0859 (assembly GCA_022239325.1). Classification (GTDB taxonomy): domain Bacteria; phylum Bacteroidota; class Bacteroidia; order Flavobacteriales; family Flavobacteriaceae; genus MAG-120531. The sequence continues at coordinate 93,325 of JAKOGP010000002.1, forward strand.
AGAAGCTTTGCACCATGGCATTCCCAAGGGAGTTGTTCTAAATGTAAACATTCCAAAAACCCAAAATATTAAGGGGATAAAAGTGGCCAGACAAGCCAAAGGAAATTGGAAGGAAAAATTTGACAAGCGAACCTCTCCAATGGGTAAGGATTATTATTGGCTTACAGGGGTCTTTGATCTTCAAGACAAAGGAGAAGATACAGACCTATGGGCCATTGAACACGATTATATTGCTGTAGTCCCCACTCAATTTGACCTCACAGCACACCATGCCATACAACAAATAAACTCCTGGGAACTCCATGCTTAAAAAACCTCCTTTTAAAGAGATTTTTATTGGTTTTACGGTAGGTATACTGGCCAATGGCTTTGGGTTGTTGGGTTATATATTACTCTTTTCCCCTTACCGTATTGAGACCAGTTTAAAGCTTGCCAGAGAGACTGGACAATTAGGAAGTGTGGTGGGTTTAGGAGCCCTTTTAAACTTAGCCGCTTTTTTTGGATTTTTAAAAATTAAAAGAGAGGCCAGGGCCAGAGGCGTGTTATTGGCTACAATCTTAGCAGCACTTTTTATATTATTCTTAAAATTAATTGGGGCATGAAATATTACCTTATAGCCGGTGAAGCCTCAGGAGACCTTCATGGTAGCCGCCTAATAAAGGCCATAAGAAAGCAAGACCCTCAAGCGAGCTTCAGAGCCTGGGGAGGAGACCTCATGGAAGCCAGCGGGGCCACTTTGGCTAAGCATTATCAATCGCTAGCCATTATGGGACTCGTAGACGTGATTAAGAATTTAAATCAGATCTTTAAAAACATCTCTTTTTGCAAAAAAGACATCCAGGAGTTCCAACCTGACGCCCTTATTTTTATTGACTTTTCTGGTTTTAACTTGCGCATTGCCCCCTGGGCAAAAAAAGCGGGGTATTGCACCCATTATTATATTGCACCTCAGGTGTGGGCCTCAAGAGCCAATCGGGTTCAGAAAATAAAAGCCTATATAGACCATCTATACGTTACCCTACCCTTTGAACCGAGTTTTTACAAAGCGCATGAATGTCCTGCCCACTATGTAGGACACCCCCTTTTAGAGGTTATAGAAGACATCCCTAAGCTGCAACCAAATGTAAGATCTGCCATGGGACTTGACGCTGAAAAACCTATTATTGCCCTTTTACCTGGTTCTAGAAAACAAGAGATAAAAGCCATCTTACCCGTCATGCTTAGCCTCTCAAAAAGCTTTCCTGAATATGAGTTTGTTCTGGCTGCCGCTCCAGGGATGGCTTCGGAATTTTACGATAAATATCTGGATAGCGCACCTATTAAAAGAGTGCACAACAATACCTATGCCCTGCTCCAATCTGCATCTGTAGCATTAGTAGCCAGTGGCACAGCCACCTTAGAGACCGCCCTTTTAGGGATTCCACAAATTGTTTGCTACAAAACCCAATGGCTCACCTATTGGGTAGCCAAACAAATCATAAAGCTACCTTATATCTCTTTAGTCAATCTCATATTAGATGCCCCAGGAGTTCCAGAACTCATACAGTCAGATCTAAATCTGAACCAATTAGAGCAACTTTTACCCGGTTTGGTGTCAGGGCCGCAAAGAGCCACACAATTAAAAAATTACGAGCTACTGAAACAGCGCATTGGACCTGCTGGAGCAGCAAACAAAGCCGCTAAACTCATTGTGACCCACAGCTTAGATAAAACAAGCGAATAAAACCCAACAAAGCTAAAAGTCTGCACATTCCTGGTAAATTACCTAGACTACCACCATAGCACAACGAGGACAAAAAGCTAATGAAACGGCTTATTGATTAATTTATTGTACATTGAAGTCTATCTGCTGCACACTACGAACCTGTTTAAAAACCCACCCATCTTACTAAAGAACAGCCTTTTGACATAGATTCAAAAGATGTTTAACCAACACAGCATTCATTTAGGCCTGGTATTGTTAGGGTATAGCCTTGGTATAGCCTGGGGCTTTTACGACACCCCTTTACTAGAAACCTCTTGGACACTTAAAATAGGTCTTGGGATTGGACTGTTGCTTTTGGTCTTCTTCAGCAGAAAAGAAGCAGGGAGCTTTTGGGTGTTCTGTTTTTTAGTCAGTGGGTATTTAGGACTTCTTAGACTGGAACTTCTGCCCTCCTTACACCATCCTAACTTACAAGCCCATGCTAAAAAACAAATCTTACTGCTACAGCTACAAAGCCCACTCAAAAGCAGCCCCTCACAGATTAGATTTGAAGCATTAGCCTACCCTGTGAAAGACAATAGACTGCTCCCGCCAGAGCGCCTTATCCTCACCAAAGCTAGAGACTCTATAGCTATAAGTTGGGAGATTGGAAATTTTTTCTGGACACAGGGTTATTTGAGTGTTCCTGGTGCTCCCAGAGTTCCTGGGGGATTTAATTACAGGAGCTATTTAAAAACTAAGGGCATTCATTTTCAGTGGTATGTGACTGCTTCTACACCTCTAAAAGGGAAAGAAAAAACTGTTCTTTCATGGAAAAAAAGAATCCAATCTTATAGGGAAAAACTCCTGCTAAGAATAAAAAAGTCTGGCATAGACCCCCAAGCATTTGAGGTATATGCAGCCCTACTTTTTGGAGATAAAAAAGATCTAGATGCAGCGCGTTTAAGCGCTTATCAAAATGCGGGTGCGGCCCATATTTTAGCTATTTCTGGTTTACATATTGGTATTATTACTGCCATTCTTTGGGGGCTACTTTGGCCGCTCCGCAAACTTAAATCAGGCCGGTTTCTTAGCGGGGCCATATTAATGGCTGCGCTATGGGCCTACGCCGCTTTTAGCGGTTTTTCACCCTCTGTAATTCGGGCCGTGAGTATGTTTAGCTTTCTAAGCCTGAGCCTTATGATAAACAGACCTCAATATAGCATTCAGCTTTTAGGAGTGGCTTATTTGGCCAACCTCCTTTGGGACCCCTTGTCCCTATTCTCCTTGGGTTTCGCCATGAGTTATTCTGCTGTGTTTTTTATTTTATTGGGAATGCCTTTTTTTAAAGAAATCTGGACCCCTAAAAACAATATCCTCCAGTTTTTTTTGGCAGCTATTGGGGGTGAGTATTTGTGCTCAGTTGGGAGTGCTCCCCTGGAGTCTGTACGCATTTAACCAACTCCCATTATTGTTTTTAATAAGTAACCTTATAATACTTCCCTTTTTAGGCCTCATTTTAGGAGCTGGCTTAGGGCTTGCCATTTGGTTTGCACTTGCCAACCCACCTAGGATAATTATCCAAAGTTATGCATGGATTTTAGGGGCCTTAAACCTATTGGTATACAAGCTAGCCAAACAGCAACAATGGATTCTGACAGACCTCTATTTTCCCAAGCGTTTTTTGTGGGCTACGATAGTAGTGAGCCTCTGCTTACTTGCTTTTTTGTACCCCTATAAAAGGAAAAAATACGATGGAAAATTCCTATTCCTGGGTGGGTTCATTCTATCCAGTGTTTGGCTCGCAGAATTTCATTGCAACAAAGGGAATCAGGCCCATTATATGGTATCTGATCATGGAAAAACGGCCCTGGTTCTCCTGGGAAACAACAAACTTTTTTATTGGAGTTCAGACCCTCTTTCTAATACATCTCTCCGCACCCTAAAACGCAATTACCCCTACAAAGATGTGGTTCAGGATAGTCTATCAAAAGCCTTCGTTTTTAAAGGAAAGTATTTGGTTTGGTCTCCGCAGGGTCCCAACATACTCAAAAGCATAGACTATATGCTTATAGATTCTCAAACAAAAGCTTATCCTGAAGACTTTGCCACCAAACAATTAGAAAAAACCCAATTTATTCTCAGCAGCTATTCTCAAAGTAAGCAAATGCACCAATGGGAAAAATGGCTGCAAAAAAATGCGCGTCCAGCCTGGAGGCTGGACGCGCATGGTTATTATCGGTTTCATGAGCCTTAGTGCACCTTCCCCATGAGCTTTTTAATGAATGGAGAACTCAGTAAAACAAAGACTCCTGCTCCAAGAGAATACATAGCAATAAGCTCAAAACCTTCTGTGTAAATGCTCAGGGTTTCTAACCCTCCTACATTGGCGTTATCACTATCTACTGCTAGTTCTTTGCTAATAAAACCTACCACCTGAAAGGCATATGCAGAAGACAGGAACCAAATCCCCATCATAAACGCCACAATTCTCTTAGGCGAAAGATCTGTAATCTTAGATAAACCCACAGGAGACATAAATAACTCTCCAATAGAGAGCAAGAAATACATCACTAACAAATAACTAAAAGGCACCAAACCCTCTTCATTAGCCTGTAAGCCACTAATAGACAATACATAAAAACTCAGTCCTGCAAAAACCAAACCCAAACCAAATTTATAAGGCGTTCTTGGGTTGCGCTTTGTCTTAGCCAAATAAGCCCACATGAGAGAAATTGGGATGGCTAGAATAATGATAAACATAGAGTTAAGAGAATTGGTCTGTGCAGCGTCCATAAAACTAAGGTCTACATTCCTAGCGGCAAAAAGCGTAATCACACTTCCAGAGAGTTCGTGAAAACCCCAAAAAATGGTCATAAAAAAGCTAATTAAAATAGCCACAAATAACTTTTTTCGCTCCTCTAAGGTAGCGTCATATAACACCTTGGCCAAATAGATCAAAATGACTACCCCAATGGCTTTAAAAATGACGTTTACAAGGTTTTGATCCCCAAAAATAGTACTCCCGTTTGCTATAGGCTCATATGAGGCCAACATAAGCGCAACTAATGGCGCACAAACAAAAGCTAAAATAGGGATGAGAATTCCCTGTGGCACTCCTAATAAAGGCTTATCTATCACGGCCTGAGAAGGAGGTAAGCCCGCCTGGCCAAAGACCTGCCTTTTAATTCCATTCCAGAAGAAGGCCAATCCCAAAAGCATCCCAAAACCAGCCAAGCCAAAGCCGTAATGCCAGCCATAGGTAGCAGCCAACCAACCACACAAGAGTGGAGCCACCCAGCCACCAATATTAATACCCATATAAAAAATGGTAAAACCAGAGTCTTTTCTAACATCTCCATCTTTGTATAGAGAGCCCACAAAAGTAGAAATGTTGGGCTTAAAAAATCCGTTCCCCACCACAATGAGTCCCAGGGCTAAGAAAAAGGCCATGGAAGAATCTATGGCCAACACAAAGTGTCCCAAAGACATGAGAATACCCCCTAGAAAGATAGAGCGTCTAAGTCCTAAAATGGTGTCTGAGATCTTACCACCAATAACGGTAGAGGCATATACCAATGAGCCATAGGAAGCATAAACTGCAGCAGCAGCCACGTCTCTTGTACTCAGGGCTTCAAAGATCTTATTTACCATATACAAAGTTAGAAGAGCCCGCATGCCATAAAAGCTAAAGCGCTCCCAGAGCTCTGCAAAAAACAAATAAAATAATCCCTGCGGGTGTCCTAAAATATCTTTATGTGTTTGTGTGTTTGTCATAACGAATTTGAGCCTGAGCTCGGAGTTTAATATAAATGTCTTGGTGAATGTCTAAGCGAGTGTATGAGCTATTTGATCTAGAGGTTTTCTAACACAAATTTGGTCATTTTATGGTATAAATGTATGCGGGTATTGCCCCCGTATATACCATGGTTTTTATCTGGATATATGGCCCAATCAAAGTCTTTATTAGCTTGAATGAGAGACTCTGCAAATCGCATGCTGTTTTGAAGGTGTACATTGTCATCTCCAGAACCGTGAACCAAAAGGAATTTACCCTTTAGAAGCTCTGGGTAGTTAAAAGGGGAGTTGTCGTCATAGCCAGCAGGATTTTCTTCAGGCGTTCTCAAAAAACGCTCTGTATAGACAGTGTCATAGAACCTCCAGCTAGTAACAGGAGCTACAGCAATAGCCATTTCAAACACCTCATTACCTTTTAAAATAGAATTAGAAGCCATATGACCCCCAAAACTCCAGCCCCAAATACCAGTTCTTTCTGCGTCTATATATGGGCGTTTAGACAATAAAGTAGCAGCCGAAATCTGGTCTTCGGTTTCATATTTAACTAGGTTTAAATAGGTAGATTTCTTAAAATCACGTCCCTTAAAACCCGTACCTCTTCCGTCTACACAGGCCACAATATAACCTTTGGAAGCCAACATCATATGCCAGTAATCATTCGCCCCTAACCAACTGTTGGAAACAGACTGAGATCCAGGCCCAGAGTATTGAAACATAAACAGTGGGTACTTCTTAGAGGGGTCAAAGTTGGTGGGCTTTATCATATACATATTGAGCGTATGGCCATTCACCTCAATAGTTCCAAATTCTTTTGGAGCCACATCATAAGCAGCCAAGCGATCCAATAGAGCGCTGTTATTTACCACCTCCTTTAATGGAGCCCCATTAGAGGCTTTGTGTAGGGTGTAAATTGGTGGTGTTTTCGCATTAGAAAATTGATTAATATAGTAACTAAAGTTGCTGCTAAAGGAAGCGTAATGTGTTCCTACTCCCTCACTCAAACGGCTAAAGCCTTTACCATTGGCCCTTACCTTATAAATATCTCTATTTATACTTCCATTAGCAGTCCCCTGAAAATACAAGGTTTTTGTTTTGGTATCTAAGCCATAAAAAGAGGTGACTTCCCAATTTCCTTTAGTGAGTTGTCTGCGTTCTTTTCCGTTAGCGTCATGAAGGTAGAGGTGGTTAAAACCATCTTTTTCACTGCTCCAAACAAAACTGTCGTCCTCAAAAAAACGCAAATCATTAGTCACGTCTACATAGGCGGCGTCTGTCTCTTCTAACAACACACTCAATTCCTGGTTGGCCGTATTGTAATTGTAGAGGGTTAATTTATTTTGAAGTCTCCCCATCTCTTGAAAAGAAAGCATGTCTGGATGGTTTCTCCATTCCAACCTTGGAATATAATACCCCTGTGGAACCACAACCTCTGTGCGTTTGTTCTCTTTTAGGTCGTAAACAAATAGGCGCACCTCAGCGTTATTTTCACCAGCTTTAGGATACTTAAATACTTGTTGGGTAGGGTATAAATTCTCTCCAATCACATCCATAGAGTAGGTAGGTACCTCTGTCTCGTCAAATCTGAGGAAAGCCAGTTTGGTTCCGTCTGAATTCCAGTCAAAAGCACGCACAAACCCAAACTCCTCCTCATATACCCAATCGGTTACCCCATTGATAATAAAATTCTTTTTCCCGTCCGTAGTGATCTGCTGCGTCTCCTTACTGTTCCAATTAAATACGTATAAATTATTGTCTCTCACATAAGCAATCTGAGTGCCGTCTGGAGAAAAATAGGGTTCTTGAACCGCAGCATCACTGAGCTTTGTCATCTCCCCAGTTTTAAAGTCATAAATATAGTATACCCCAAGTCTAGACCTTCTAAAAATGGGAGTGATTTGGGTAGTCAATAAAACCTTAGACTCGTCTTTACTAAATGTATATCCGGAAAACCCATCCAAACCTTCTAGCTCGTCGGAAGAAAGAAGCACCCTAGATTTTTCTAAAGACCTGTAATTGTATAGCCCAATTTCTGTAGCGCCAGAGGTTTCATTACGCTCTAATACGGTATATTGGGCCCCATTGTTTCTAGACCTCAGAGACTCCATCCCTTGGGTTCTGAAGGTTCCGTTATAAATTTCAGAAACGGTGATCTCTTTTTGTTGGCCGCTGGCCGATACTCCTTGGAGTAAAAGTGCTCCAAATAAGATGGCTATTTTTTTCATAAACGAGGGATTGTTTTCTGTTTTCAGGTTTAAAGGCTCCTAAAATAACATTTTAATACGAGAAATTTAAGTAGGCCTTTCAAATAGGCCATATTTCTTCATTTCCGTATCTTAGCGACGCTAAAACAAAGAATATGCCCCAAGCCATTGCTGGATTTTCAAAACTTTCTAAAGACGCAAAAATAGAATGGGTATCTAAGACCTTCACCCAGGACAAACCAGAGATTAAAGCGCTACTGAAACAATATTGGCTAGAAGACCAAAGCTTACAGCAGCTGCATGACGAGTTTATAGAAAACACCCTCAGCAATTTTTTTCTGCCCTTGGGTGTCGCACCCAATTTTTTAATTAACGAGCAACTTTACGCTATTCCAATGGCTATTGAAGAAAGCTCTGTGGTAGCTGCAGCAGCTAAAGCTGCAAAATTTTGGCTGGATAGAGGCGGTTTTAAAACAGAGGTCTTAGGGACTGAAAAAATTGGTCAAGTCCATTTCTTTTACGATGGAGATACAGAAAAACTCCAACATTTTTTTGAGAAATTAGAACCCATCCTCAGAAAAGACTGTGCCGCGCTAACTGACAATATGGAAAAAAGAGGGGGCGGTATTTCTAAGATCGAGCTTAGAGATAAGAACTCAGATCTACAACACTATTACCAAATCCATGCAGTCTTTGAAACAGCCAATGCCATGGGTGCCAATTTTATAAACTCCTGTTTGGAGCAATTTGCAAAAAGTCTCCAAAGAGAAGCGGCACAAAGCAGCCTATTAGCAGGCAGTTCCATAGAAGTTGTCATGAGCATTCTCTCTAATTATGTCCCCCAATGCGTAGTTAAAGCTACCGTCTCTTGTCCGGTGGCAGAACTAGAGGGTATAGAAGGGGCTAGTGGAGAAGAATTTGCAAAAAAAATGATCCAAGCGGTCCAGATAGCAAAGGCAGAACCCCACCGAGCAGTCACCCACAATAAAGGAATTATGAACGGTATAGATGCCGTAGTTATAGCCACTGGAAATGATTTTAGAGCCGTAGAAGCAGGCGTACATGCCTATGCAGCCAAAGATGGAATGTATTCGAGTCTCACACACGCAAGTCTTCAAGATGGTATATTTAGCTTTTGGATAGAAGTGCCGCTTGCCTTGGGTACCGTAGGAGGGCTCACCAATTTACACCCCCTTGTAAAGTGGTCCTTAGAAGTCTTGCAAAGGCCCAGTGCCAAACAACTTATGGAAATTGTAGCCGTAGCGGGTTTAGCACAAAATTTTGCAGCCCTGCACGCGTTGGTAACAAGTGGTATTCAAAAAGGGCATATGAAAATGCACCTCATGAATATCTTAAATCAATTGGGAGCTACCCCTTCAGAAAAGGAGCAGCTCATACAAGAATTTAAACAGCAGACTGCCACACACAGCAATGTGGTTCAGGCTTTTGAAAAACTTAGAGCGGCTTCTACAAAATAAATCAGACCCCTACCTTATGTCCCAAACCTTTTACAGTCATGGAAAATTATTGCTCAGTGGAGAATATCTGGTTTTAGACGGCGTTTCTGCCCTTGCAGTTCCCTGTGCGTTTGGGCAAAAACTCAGGGTTCAGAATACCGAACTTGGGCTGCTCCAATGGAAGGCCTTCTCAGACAAAAATAACTGCTGGGGAGATTTTAGTTTTTCACTAGAAGACATAAACAAGCCATTCCAACAAAGTCCAAAAAACACCCAAGAGCAGCTGCTTCAAATTTTATCTGTTGCTAAAAAATTAAATCCAGACTTCTTAAAGACATCTCTGGGGGTACAAGTAGAAACCCACTTAGAATTTCCCCAAGATTGGGGCCTTGGAAGCTCTTCTACCCTAATCCATAATATAGCCAGTTGGGCGGTAGTAAACCCCTACGAACTATTAAAAAAAACTATGGAGGGCTCGGGCTATGACATTGCCTGTGCCAGCGTAAAAACTCCCATCCTATACCGCAGAGACCCGCTTGGCTTTGAACCCAAAATAGAAGTTAAAACCTTAGCTCCTTTCATTACAGACCAGCTAGTTTTTGTACATCTAAACCAAAAACAAAAGAGCAGTAGTGGAATAGCACATTATAAGGCTCAAAAGGAGAAGCATCCAGGGCTTTTTAAAAGTAGCTTTCCTAAAATAGAGGCACTGAGTAAAGAAATGTCGGCTTGTTCAGATATGGATCGCTTTTTAGAGATTATGAAACAACACGAGCTACTGCTCTCAGAACTTCTTGAAATTCCTAGGGTACAATCTATTCATTTTTCAGACTTTAAAGGCCAGATAAAGAGTCTGGGGGCCTGGGGAGGCGATTTTGTAATGGCTGGTTCTAAGGAGGTATCCCTGGCAGAGCTTAAAACCTATTTTAAAGATCGTGGGTTTCATACGGTGCTCTCGTATTCCCAAATGGTATGTACATCGTAAAAAAAAAGCGGGGGCCCGGGGGGGGGGGGTTTTTTTTTTGGTTTGG
>JAKOGP010000002.1:103505-220851 GCA_022239325.1 Flavobacteriaceae bacterium LSUCC0859
AACACCAAAAAAAACCCCCCCGCCCCCGGGCCCCCGCTTTTTTTTTACTGTTAGGGTTAGAACTACTAGTAAAATACAGCTCTGTTGTCTTCAATCTCAGCCACTTCTTTTAAAGCGTTGTAACTGCTGAAAAATATACCATTTTGTGCTGCTGCATTTAAAGAACCAGCATATGTACTGTAATTATCTAGGGCTGTAGCTTCCGTCTTTTGAGTTAGCTTTACAAGGAAAACACCTGTTTCTCCAACTAAAAGTTCAGAAGTTGCACCCGCCTCTAAGTTAAAGGCTTTACCCACTACATATGGCTCTCTACCTGCTCCAGGAATAGTAGGGTTTTTTAAGTTTAAGGCAGAGGCAGTCTCTATGGATTGTCCTGTGCTAGAAGCAAAATCTTCAAGAGATGTAGCGCCTTTATTCTCTATAATCCAAGCAGCTTTTTTCTCTTTTCTAATTTTGGGTAATGCCGTTAGAGAAGCATCGGCAACGGTCATGGTTCCGGAACGGTACCTGGCCGTTAGCTGAACAATAGCATAGCCATTATTTACATTAAACCTCTTTATAGCACCTAGATCTGTGTCTTCGTTAAAAGCCCACTGAACTACAGAGCGCTGGGCAGATAAACCAGGAAGATTTTCATCCATGGCCAATAGTTTTTTAACGGGTTTCACGTCAAAGCCACCTTCTTTTGCCACATCCATAAATTCTTTTGGAGCCGCTGTCACATCCATCTCAAACTTGGTTGCGTCTGTAAATATCTTATTAATGGTCTCTTCAGAGGCCTCAATATCTCTAGAAAGTGTAGCAATTTTAAATATATCTTGTTTGTCGTCTACTCGAACAATATGGAATCCAAATTCAGTCTCTACCAAGCCAATAGCGTCTACCCTATTGGAGAAAACAAAATCATTGAATTTAGGAGTCATTTCCCCCTCTTGGAAGAAACCTAAGTCTCCACCTCTAGAGGCTGTGGGTCCGTCAGAATTGTCTCTGGCTAATTCAGCAAATACGGTAGAAGACTTTCTAGCCTCTCTGAGTAATTCATTAGCCTTTGTTCTAGCTTCTTCCTTAGTCCTAGTCACAGCAGGACTTACTCGCTCTGCTCCTACATAGGCTATCAGAATATGAGACGCCTTAACCGCCCCATTTATTTTTTTATCCATTAATTTTGACACCTTATACGCCTCATTTTCTTTGTAAGGACCATAGGTTTCTCCCACTTTTAAGCCTACCAAAGTTTCTCTAAAAGAACTCACAATTTCATTCTTAGAGCTGTAAATAGTGTCGTAAGGCGCATCTGAGTATCTCTCTAAGAAGGCTGCCATGTCATTGGTATTGTTAAATCCTAATACCTTTTCTGTTTCCCCTGTTTCTTCATTGTACTCCTCTGTGTCTTCTAGCAAAGCCATAACGGACTCTTTGATAGTAGCTTCGTCTTCTTCAGAGGCTTTTTCTTCAAAATAAACAAAGCGAATGTCTCTGGCAGGCTCCTGCTTAAAAATAGCTGGATGGCTGTCTATATAATCTTGAATTTCGTCTGCACTTACTGTAATAGTTGTGTCTGGAACAGCACTAAATGGCATACGTACGTATGAGATGTCTACCTTGTCGTTGGCTAATTTGTAGTCAAACTCCCCTTCTTCAAGACTCACATGCATACCGCCTTTAATTAAATTAAAGAACATTTGCTCTTTAGCAGACTGTATGATGGCTTGCTCGTCTTGCAGCCACAACTCATACCTATATGGGTTATTGGCTTTCCAATCTGCTACTGCTGCCAAAAATAAGGCCTCACTAAAGATCCCATTTTCATCCTGAAACTCTGGCTGTTGCGCGTAGCTAGGTGTATTTTTAATGAAGCTCATAATTTGATCTCCCTCTACAGAAATACCTAAATTTTCTATTTGTTGCCCAAGCAACTCAGATCTGAGCTCACCGTTCCATACTTGGTTTACCAACTGCACAGTGGTTGCACCGTTGCCAGCTCGTTGGGCTGCTACTTCCAATTTTTGTCTAAATTCATCTATAGAAATTTCTTCTCCATTCACGCTACCAATGGCAGACCCAGCTGTAGGGCCTGAGGCACCACTGTTGGTAAAAACTCCTGAAATTACAAAGGCAAAAAGTGCCATTCCAATAATGAGTATCAGTACCGTGGTACGCTGTCTAATTTTTTCTAATACTGCCATAGTCTAAATATATTTAATCAGTTGGCGAAAATACCATTTTCTTTTTAAATCTGCTTGGCTTCTTTTTATTTTTTAGCCCACAGAAAACCCTTTTAGTCGTTTTCTGTCACCTTTAAAGAAACCAGATCTATTTTATTTCCTGAGACCTCTAAGATGGTAAAACAAAAGCGACCCATTTGAATGCTTTCATTTAAGCTAGGAATTTCCCCAGTTTGATGAACAATAAGCCCTCCAAGCGTCCCGTATTCGTCGCGTTCAGGCAATTCTAAATGGTACGTCTCATTGAGATAATCTACTTCTAAGCGTGCGGAGAATTTAAAATGCTGCTCCCCTATTTGCTCTTCTATTAAATCTGTGGAGTCATGCTCGTCTTCTATCTCGCCAAAAAGCTCCTCTACAATATCTTCTACCGTGATCATTCCGGAGGTACCCCCATACTCGTCTAAAACAATCGCTATACTTTTTCGCTTTTTGGTAAGTACGTTTAAAATATCATTGATAAGCATGGTTTCCGGTACATACTCAATGGGCAATAACATAGATTGTATATTCTTTGGCTTTTTAAATAACTCATAAGAATGTACGTATCCAATAATATTATCAATAGACTCTTTATATATTAAAAGTTTTGAATAACCAGTATCAGTAAAAATTTTAACTAAATTCTTAGGCTGCTCGTGAAGGTCTACCCCACAAAGGTCTGTTCTGGGCACCATAATTTCCCTGGCTTTAACTGCAGAGAACTCCAAGGCGTTTTGAAAAATTTGTATTTCAGAGTCTAGCTCATCTTCTACCGCCACTGCTTCCATCTGCTCCGTAATATAATCTCCAATTTCTAATTTACTAAAGGCCATAGGCACCTGATCTCCGTCAGTCTTAAAAAGTAATTTTAAAATGGCGTCTGATATAAAGATCACGAAATTAGAGACCCAAGAAAATACAACATAAAACACATAAGCAGGTAAAGCCAATGCTTTAATTAAGGTGTTGGCATAAATCTGAAAAAGTACTTTTGGCAAGAATTCTGCTGTCAAAAGAATGACTAAAGTAGAGATGAGGGTCTGGGAAAGTAAACTAAAGTCTGTTAGTGCAACATACAAAACGGGGTGGGCATTCTCAGACCAGCTCTGAAACCAAGTAAGCAAGAGGTCCCCCATATAAAACCCGTAAACTACCAAGGCTACATTGTTTCCAATAAGCATAGTGGCAATAAACTTAGAGGGGCTTTTAGTAAGTCTGCTTAGGATTTTAGACAAAAAGCCATCCTGCTTTTTTTCAATTTCTATATGAATTTTATTGGCAGACACAAAAGCGATCTCCATTCCAGAGAAAAAAGCTGAAAAAACTAGAGAAGCAATAATTATCAATGAATCTACACCCACTATTTTTTGTTTTCTTTCTGCCTTTTTTCAAACTTTAAACGGTAATTTCTTCTAAAGAAGAACATCCCTATAGAAACCACAGCAAAGCCTATAAAAAGCGGCATGCTTTCATCTCCTTGCCCCCATAAGCTCACTACTTTATAGGCTGCAAGTACGGCTACTACCAGGTATAAATACTCGGTGTATTTTAAAATTTTAATCATTTGTTTCTTCTTTTATGGTTACAAATCCAAAGGTTTTGTGCGCGTTTAATTTACTAAAATCTCTGCTAAAATCCATCCCTTTTCCATCCATCACGGTCTGGTCTTCTGGATTAATATAGGTAAATTTCTCAGAGGTAAAGACCCATTCAGACGTTTTATCATAATACAATTGTGGTGTTTTTAACACCCGTCCTTCATGGGTGGTAATCACAACATTCCCTCTCAAATCTATCACATTGGTAGCAGAATAAACAATCCCGTAATCAGAGGTAATTACACTTTTCTGGCCATTAGCGTCAAAGACCTCAAGGACAAGGCCATTTGGAAAGGTTCTGTAGGGAAAATTAAGGTGCTGAAAATCTTCGCTAAGCTCACTTCTAAGAATAGCGGTCAGATGGGCTGGTTTTTTTAGTGCAGCTCCCATAGCCACCTCCATTGGAATTTCTGCTAGGTCTGGGGTTTCTGTATAATACAACACAAAATTCTCTGCAATGCCTTGCGGCGCCACCTCTGTTGGGCCACCAGCAGTTTTTGAGGGTGCAACCCCATTACAACTAAAAAAAAGTATTGCCGCTACTCCCGTAATGGCAATACTTTTTAAAGTCTGTTGTATTTTGTTTGTATTCATTTAAAGGCTTGGCACCGCAACACTCCCGCCTACCCAGCAATTAAAGCTAACTGTCTTACCGGCCAATCCAGAAGAGAAAATATCTGTCTTAGATGGTGCGCGTTGCATATAGCTGTCTACGGTTTGGTTTACTCGAGATCTCAAAGAAAGGTCTACTCTAGCTTTCTTAGCCATCTCTGCAGCTTTCCAATACATGGCTCTCTTTTCAAAAGTAGTACTTCCACAGTCGTTTGCAGAGTCTGCATAAAGCCCAGCAATTAACAAATAGGCCTTTCCTAAACTAGGATTGCTCTCTACTGCTTTTAAGGCAAAGCTTCTAGATTGGCTCTTGTTGCCATTTTTCTTGTATATGGTGGCAATTTTATAGTAAATATTTGCCTTTTTCTTAGCGTCAGATTCTAAGCTCACCGCCTTGTTAAAGTCTGCAACAGCTCCATTTAAGTCTCTGTTGTTATTCTTTAACACACCCAAATAAAAGTAGGTATCTGAGGTAGGATCTAAGGCATTTTGAGCCTCTACCAACTTCACAAATAAGGGGTCTGAAGTACATTCTTTGCTGTACATTCTACCCACTGCAGCTTTCACCCATTTCACATCTCCTTTTCTCTCCTCAAAGTTTTTCTCATAGAGCGGTATTAGGTTTTCACAATTGGCCAAACTTCCCAATTTACTGTCTATACTTTCTGCAATTTTTACATAAGTTTCAGACTTACTCTCTGCAATGCTCAACTGTCTTTTTTCTCTAGAAGTCATGGTTCCAGCCTCTTCCTTAGATTGGAGCTTAGACACCATCTGGTTCAATTCATCTATTTCTGCAGCAATTTTGTCACCTACCAAATCATAGGTGTTAAATACGTCATCCAGATTTTTTTTACCAGTCTCATTAAGGTCTACTAAATAAGAAAAATACACATAAAGGGCCTTTGCATTGCTAAAGTGGCTTCTGTCTTCATTAAAAGCTTTGTCCAGCATATTGAAAATTTCTTCTGTAGAAGCTATTTTCTCGTCGTTTTTCAATAAGGCTTGATCAATTAAAACGTCTGCCAAATGCTCTCTACTAGGATATACTTCTCCATACTTTTGGTACAAAGCCAATAAATCATTTATAAAGGCTGTTTTCTCTTCGCCTTGAGACTTTTCAATTTTATATTTTAAAATTCGCTCTCCATACACAAAATTCGCAGGGTTTAAATCTGGACAAGCATCGTAAACAGACTTCCATGGTGCGTAAGCAGACTCGTAATTTTTAACTTTAGCAAATTCTGAGTAGATGGATAAATTTGTAGTACAATCTTGGGCTTGAGCAGTGTAAACACTCAGTACCGCAAAGAAGGCGAAAGCGAGTATTTGAAAGTTCTTTTTCATGATATTTTATTAAGATTTGAAAATAAGGGCTAAAAATAATTAATTTATTTTTCTTTTGAGGAACCATTTGTCATTTAATGACAATCCAACACGAACACTAAAATAGTTTTCCTTAACCAGACCGGCTTTAGCAGTGCCTAAACTACCTAGCTCTAATCCTATGTTCACATTGGAGAAAGTACCTCCCATAGGTAAGCCAACACCAATATTTGTGCCAAAATCTGTAATCTGTTCGTTGTTAATGGTCATACCCGTGTCCAGCATCTTAAATCCAAAACGATAAGTAGCTCTTTTAAAAAAAGAAGCAAAAGGAGCAAAATCAGGAACGTAATAACCACCAAGCCTAAAGGCTGTAGCGTCTCCATAGGTAACATTGGCTTGTTTTAAAAACGCACTCTCAAAGTCTCCCATGGCCTGAGAAGTATACGAGGCTCCCACCAACCATTTTTTGTTTTCTCCCAATCCAATACCCCATGTGGTCTTAGAGGGAATTGTCACAGTACTATTGGCCAGGTTCAAAGCAGACAAATCTAAAGAAGTAGTCTCTAAGTCCGTCCCATTAGTTAAAGATATAGACCCTATTTCTTGTGTATTGGTAGACTTTAAGTTCAGCGCACTAGTGTACACCACAGAGGTATATAAACTCAGTTTGTCCGTAATTTTAGGGATGTAATTTGCTGCCATTTGCATATTAAATCCATTCATTCTAGAATTCCTTCTGTCTACAGTACCAAACAAAACATCAGAGACAGACTGAACGCGCTCTTTGCTAACAGAACCAAAGTTCGCAAAAATAGAGGCACCAATACTCAAGTTTTTAAGCGGCAAAGCACCCAAAGAAAAATACAGCTTACTAAGCCCGCCACTTCCAGAAAAAACATTATTGATAGACTTTCCCTCTCCATTTTCTATAGAAGAATTTAAAATATACCCCATATTACTCACTGGAGTAACTCCAAAACCCATACCCAAATTAGGCGCGAGCGGCATAGCCACAGACAAATAGTCTATGGCCGTATAGGCAGTGTTGTTATCTTGGGTTTCTGAACTCAAATTCATTCTTCTATGAGACACTCCCACGGCATAGGTGGTTAGCTTTAACAAACCATAAGACGCCGGATTTTGCAAATTAATGTGTATGCTATCTCCGTAAATACTCAAGCCACCCATGGCGTTGTTTTCCACGGTATTTGCTGGGTTACTGGTTCCCAAACCAAAGTAGGAATAGGGAGACACCGTTCCGTCTTGGGCACTGAGATTGTAAAAAGATAAAACGACTATGGCAAAAAATATATTTCTAAGCATTTAAACTTGGTTATAATCAAGCAATCGGCGCAAGCCATCTGCCAAAAAATTAGAATGGGCAAATATGGTATTTTTTAAGCGGTTAGACAAGAATTGCGCGTCTCCACCTGTTAAAATAACTGTTAAATGTTCATATTTGGCTTTCAAAGATTGCGTCCATCCATCTATCTCAAAAACCAAACCATTCACAGCACCTACCAGCAAACTTTTCTCTGTATTGGTGCCAATTTCTGCCACATCTTCTACCGCAGTAATTAATGGAAGCTTGTGGGTGTGTTCGTGCATGGCCGTAAAACGCATTTGAAGTCCAGGAGAAATAGCCCCCCCCCTGTACACCCCGTCTGCAGATAAAAAATCATAGGTAACACAGCTACCAGCGTCTATAATCAAACAGTTTTTTTGTGGATACTCAAAAGCAGCAGCAGCCAAAACTGCTATTCGGTCTGCCCCTAAGGTTTCTGGAGACTCATATCTATTGACAAAAGGTAGTTTTAAATTATGATCTACTACAAACAACAGACTTTTTTCTTCTAAAAAAGGGACGATAGTAGGTTCTAAAGCCCCAACCGCACAAAGAATGCTGCACTTAATTTCTGGGTAAGTTTCAAATAGGTCTAGAAGGGATTTGGCCATTCTGGCCGATGCCACTTTGGTGGTAAACAGCAGATCCTCACCTTTGTAAAGAAAGATTTTGCCAAAACTATTCCCTATGTCTAAAACCAAATTCATAGTACAAAGATGGACAAACTAAAAAAACAATTGGCTTTTTTTCTTTTTTTGTTTGCATATCCTCAAGAAGCAATTATATTTGCATCCGCTTAACTGCATGGTGCCTTAGCTCAGTTGGTAGAGCAATGGACTGAAAATCCATGTGTCCCTGGTTCGATTCCTGGAGGCACCACTTCAAGCACAAAAACCCACTCCAAGGAGTGGGTTTTTTTATACCTAAGAGTTTTAAAAGCTTGCTTTTGTAAGCGCAGAGGCATAAAAAAACAGACGCCTGCAAAGCAAGTGGTTTTTGCTTTTCAGCAGCGGGGCCAAAGGAAAAGCGAAGCCTGACAAGGCGGAGCTATCTCCTGGTAGGGAGCGAGACGTGAGAGATCTACTAAATTCAGTGACTAAAAAATCTAACGATATTTAGGGGAAACTGTAACATTTGCTCTTTTACACTATCTTTAGGTAAAACCTTAACACCGTACTTATGAAATTTTTTATTGTTTTTTTAAGTCTATTTCTCCACACGAACACCAAGGAACTAAAAACCTCAGATGGGGGAGAAATCAAATACTACCACACCAATTGCTATGGTTCTGATGGCTCGGATTGTGACATTATCATAGAAAAATATGAAGGTGGACAATTGGTCTGGAAAACAAAAATAGGGGGTAACTCTTGGGACTATGTAGAAGATGTTTTAGAAGTAGAAGATGGCTACCTGGTATTAGGCAACACTGGCTCTTATGGGAAGGGGAATAACGATGTGTACCTCACTAAAATAAATAAAAAAGGAAAAGAGCAATGGTTTAGAACCTATGGGGGATTTTTTAACGACTATGGAAGAAAAATAGCACCCTCTGAAGATCCTGATGGCGGATATTTAATAACAGGGGAGAAACAACACTGCCTTAAAGAAAATGTTTCTGAGCAATGTTATATGAAACCCTTACTTATAAAAGTGAATGAGGTGGGTGACAACCTCTTTGACAATTACTAAGTACGCTCACAAAACAAACAAAATTCTTAGCTTAGTTGGTATGAAGCTTCCCTTAAACAAAAAACACACTAAATGGCTTATCGCTTTTGGTGTGCTTAAAAAAATAGTGGTGGTCCTTTGGGCTTTATACCTCTAATTCTTGCTGAAAAAATTTAGAATTTTAATAAGGCAACGCGAACAAAGTTTATCTCCATATACTTGGAATGGGTGTCATTTCAAATGAATTGAGCTTTAAAGGGCTGTTCCCTGGCTGTGAAATCGTTAGATTTTCATAGGGTTTCAAGGGGAAAAACTGGGCCGTGAGCACAGATTGCCCACCATTGACAAATACTTCGATAGAGGAAGCGTCCATATAAATGTTTAATTCATTCTTCCCCTCTAGTGGGGTCCATGACATCTGTTGGTCATTTTTAAAGCGTTCTTCAAAACCTACATACCCACTTTGAGAACGGTCTAATGAAATTGTTTGTTCCTCTTTATCCAAACTCAGACTTAGCACCTGCCCCTCTTCGTTGGTAAAGTCTAAGTTCACGGACGCTCCGTCCCAATCAAACCTAATCTGAGACTGATTTATATCTTTATTTGAAATAGAAAGAATGTCTTCTACTGGAACTTCATAGGTGCTTGTAGAAGCAGAAGCTGGGTTGTGAATGGGGAGTGGCTTACTCACCAATCTAGGAGAAGCTGCAACAGTTTCTAAATGCAGGGTCCTTGGCAGGGTCATCGCAGAGCGCCAAGCTTGGGTTGGGGTGAGTTGGGCGTAATTCCAATTAGACATCCAACCGATAAATAAGCGAGATCCGTCTGGGGTGTCGTTATAGGTAACGCCTGCATAATTGTCTGTACCGCCGTCTATCCACAGGGGTTCTGTTTGGTCTGAAGTAAATGTTTTGCCGTCAAAATCTCCAATAAAATACTGGGTGCCAGAGCCGCCATTTGGAGCTCCTGGATTAATACTTATGAGTAGGACCCACTTCTGGGCATCGGCGGCGCCTGCGCCGTCCAAAGACAAAGGAAATAAATCTGGACACTCCCAAACACCACCATGGGCCCCCTGGTTTTTTCCAAATTCACTTTGCTGCTCCCAATCTATCAGGTTGTTAGAACCCCAAATTTGCAAGTGGTCTCCGGCTACCAAAAGCATAGTCCATGCCTGGGTTTGCTCATTCCAAAACACCTTGGGATCTCTAAAATCTTTTATCCCAGGATTACCAATTACAGGGTTCCCCTCGTAAACGGTCCAGCTGTCTCCATGGTCTAAACTGTAGGCAATACCCTGAGTCTGATAATCTGTTCTCCCTGCTTTTTCTCCCTCCATAAGGTGGTAGGTGAAAATAGCCACCATGGCAGGGTTTTCCTCCGTTCCAAATCCTGTGGTATTTTGGTGGTCTACTACAGCAGAACCAGAAAAAATATAGCCGTTCTCATCTGGGAATAGGGCAATAGGCTTGTGCTCCCAATGCTTCATGTCTGTAGAAGTAGCGTGCCCCCAGTGCATGGGGCCCCACACAATATCTTCTGGGTAATACTGATAAAATAAGTGGTACACCCCCTTGTGGTACACCAGACCATTGGGGTCATTCATCCAATGCGTCGGTGGTGAAAAATGGTATTGTGGCCTGTGGGCCTCGGTATAATATGTAGTCTCTGTCATGGAATCTGGCTTGGGGGTATTTTTACAAGCGCTCAAAACTATCAAAAGAAACACGAATAAGGAAGGGGGGCGCAATAAAAAGTTCATTTTTTTATAATCAGGTTTATTTTTCTCCAAAGTAAGAATAATTTTTGTGATAATTCCGACCTTAGCAGGGTAAAGCTGCAAGCTTATGAGCCATAAAAACCTTTTAATTGTCTTTGTAAAAAACCCAGTCCTTGGGCATTGCAAAACCCGTTTGGCAAAGCGTATTGGTGCTGAAAAGGCCTTGGAAGTATATCGTATTTTATTAGACCACACCCATAATATAGCGCTAGAAGTGCCTTGTGATAAGGCTGTTTTTTACTCTCAAGAGGTGATCTCTGAAGACCTCTGGGAAACAGATATTTTTAAAAAACAAGACCAATGTGAGGGAGATTTGGGAGAAAAAATGCAGGCGGCTTTTCAGTGGGGGTTTTCTCAAGGCTACACAAAAATTGTGCTCATTGGCTCGGATCTCATAGACCTAACAGCTTCTGATATTACAAACGCTTTTTCCCATTTAGACCATTGTAAAACGGTGTTTGGACCTGCAGTAGACGGAGGTTACTACCTCATTGGACAAGCCTCTATGAACCGGGCCCTTTTTGATCATATGCCTTGGAGCACCAACCAAGTTTTAAAAAAGAGCACCGAGCAATTGGCCCCAGGGACCTACCGCTTATTGTCCTATAAAAATGACATAGACACCCTAGAAGACCTTACAGAACACCCTATATTTACCCCATTTATTTCTCACTCATGATTGCAAAACACTTAGAAGACTCCATAGCCTATTTACAAGAAAAAGGATTTGACGCACCAGAGATTGGCATTGTGCTGGGAACTGGTCTGGGCCAGTTGGTAGCTCAAATAGAGACCCCTATAGAAGCCCATTACAATCAGATTCCTTATTTTCCTCTAGCCACGGTAGAGTTTCACAGTGGCAAACTCATTTACGGTGAGCTCGGCGGCAAAAAAGTAGTAGTCATGCAGGGCCGTTTTCACGTGTATGAGGGCTACGACCTCATGGATGTAACCTACCCCATACGGGTGATGCACGGATTGGGTATTAAACACTTACTCATTTCCAATGCGGCTGGAGCTGTGAATCTCCACTATAAAAAAGGAGAGATGATGCTTATAGAAGACCATTTAAACCTACAGGGAGGCTCTCCTTTGGCATTTAAAAATGTGGGGGAATTTGGAGATCGCTTTACAGACATGAGTGCCCCTTATGATCCCAAAATGAATGCCCGCCTTAAAGAGATTGCTGCGGCAGAGGGTATAGGTTTACAAGAAGGGGTCTATGCTGCCGTGGTAGGCCCCCAACTAGAAACCAGAGCAGAGTACAGAATGATAAAAATGCTGGGGGCAGACGCCGTAGGAATGTCTACCGTACCAGAAGTGATTGTAGCCAACCACCTTAGGCTACCCGTAGCTGCCATCTCTGTGCTCACCGACGAATGTGACCCAGACCACTTAAAACCGGTAGACATCGCAGAAATTATTGCGATTGCCGGGGCTACCGAGCCAAAAATGATTACCCTATTTAGAAAAATGATAGAAAGTTTATAGACCCTTGGGTAGCATATCCAAGTCCCGCTACAGATATTTGGCATAGGCCCTAGCCAGCACACTAGCAGCTGGTTTATTTTGTGGGGTGTATCTGTTGTCCTCAGGACCCCCTGCGCTTTCTAAATGCATAAACCACTTCCAAACAAAACCACCAGCAAACCAATCCTGTGGCCAAAACTCATGCACTATGTTCTCTAAAGCGCGGCTTTGAGCCTCCAAATTTACCGGCTGTTGGTTTCGGTCTATACGCCAAGGCCTGGCCCCAACATAGTCTACAGACCTGTAGCCATACTCTGTAAAAAGCACCTTTTTATTACAGCTCATTGCCATGTTCTTCAAGTCCCTCACATAAGGAGCCCAAGCGGCTTTCAAAGTGGCTGCGGTGGGGTCCCTTACCTCTGTCAAAGGGAAATAGGCGTCTACACCAATATAATCCAAGGCAGGCCAAAAAGGGGTTTCTGCATACTCATCCCAGTTGGCTGCATAAGTGAGTTTACCTTTATAGATTCCTCTAATTTCTACAATGAGCTTGTTCCAGAAATTAGGCCGGGCCCTCACAAAATCTTTGAGCTCTGTTCCTATACAAAAAACACCTACTCCCTCCTGCTGGGCCAGTTTTGCGAAAGGCAATATAAATTCCCTATACCGCTGTTCAAAGGCCAACCAGTCTGCCTCAGATTGCATTTTAATATGGCCACTAAAGGAGCCGTCTCGCACCCAAATTTGGGGCTTTATCATACTCTCTATTCCGCGGGCTTTCAGAGCCCTGTAATACTGCCTTACTCCAGCCAATGTCTCTCCATACCATTGGCGGTCCTGCTCAAACCACAGCTGGGGGCTTTGGAGATTAGGCAAAACAGAAAAGGGCATTAGCGCCGTCCAATTGGCATTCATATTTCTCACGCTCTGCACATGCACAGGCTTTACGGAGTCTCTAGAGGCCACAAAGCTCAGGCCGTTTATTTTTTGAGCATCGGCCCGCCAGGGCCCAGAAAGACAAAAAAACAAACAAAGTATAGATAGTCTGTGAGAGAAGCTCATTTTTTATTTTAAAAGTAAGATATTTACATAGATTTTAAGCCCTGTGGCTACTAAAGATCAAAATACCCATGAAACAGATTGTGATTATAGGAAATGGAATTGCTGGAATTACGGCGGCCCGCCATATTCGCAAACAATCAGATTTCAAGATTTTAGTGATTTCCTCTGAGAGCGCCCATTTTTACTCCAGAACAGCGCTTATGTATGTCTATATGGGTCATATGAAATTAGAACACACCAAACCCTACGAAGATTGGTTTTGGAAAAAAAATCGAATAGATCTATTGCAAGACAGGGTCCTGGCTATAGACCCAGACCACAAAAGCTTAACACTGGAAAACCACCCTCCCCTATCCTATGACAGTCTCATTATTGCCACAGGCTCTACCCCACAATTTTACGGATGGCCCGGTCAAGAACTTCGTGGGGTTCAAGGCTTATACAGCCAGCAAGATCTAGCCAGTTTAGAGCAATACGCCCCACATGCCAAACAGTGTAAAAGAGCGGTAGTTGTGGGCGGTGGGCTCATTGGCGTAGAGTTGGCAGAAATGCTACACAGCCGCCACATTCCGGTGACTTTTTTGGTCAGAGAAACCCATTTTTGGAATGGTGTACTCCCTCAGGAAAATGCCCAACTGATAAGTAAACACATTCTAAGCAAGGGAATAGACCTAAGAACAGAAACCAGCTTACAAGAAATTATAGGGAAAGACGGAAAGGTAACCGCCGTACTCACAGATCAGGGGGAAACCATTCCCTGTAATCTAGTAGGTGTCACTACCGGGGTGAGGCCCAATATAGATTTTTTAAAAAACAGCCCCCTGGCCCTAGACAAAGGGGTGCTGGTAAACGCCTATCTAGAGACCAATCTCCCGGATGTTTATGCCATTGGAGACTGTGCCCAACAGCAAGAGCCCATGCCTGGTAGGCGTGCTATAGAAGCTGTTTGGTATACGGGCCGTATGATGGGAGAAACCCTAGCGCAGACTATTTGTGGGCAACGCAGACCTTACCGCCCGGGCCACTGGTTTAATTCTGCTAAATTTTTTGACATGGAATATCAAACCTATGGTGCCGTACCGTCTGCACGGGAAAATACCAAAGAGGTTTCTTTATTTCACTGGGAGCACCCAGATAAAGCCCTGGCCTTGAGCCTAGCTTACCATTCCCAGAGTGAGCAATTTTTGGGTGTAAACAGCTTTGGTATGCGGCTGCGTCACGAAATGGTAGACCGCTGGCTTAGCGAGAAAAAAAGTCTCTCCTATGTCCTGGTCCATTGGGCCGATGCCAATTTTGATCCTGAATTTTACCGCAGCTACCACCATGAAATTATAAAGGCTTATACCCATAAGACCGGGCAGCAGATTCAACTTCAAAAAAAATCCTGGAAGCGCATATTTAATCTCCAATCTGAAAAAACATGAAAACGCTCCAAAAAATAGGCTTGCTTTTATTTGTGGTGGGGCTCACTCAGTTTACGGCCCTCACCCTCATGGGGGAATTTGAAATGAAGTCCCAGCATTTTGAGCAAGTTGCAGAAAAGCACGGCATTCGCTCCTCTGTTTTTATCCAAAAGTCAAAGGAAGTTTTTTATCGCAATAGCTACCTACAACTAAGCGATCTAACCAAAGGCATAGAAAACTTAGTGCAGCTAAGTAATGACCACTATAGAGCAGCTGCCCGTGAGCCAAATCTTTCTAAAGAAGCCAAAAGAGCGGCCTATCAAAAAATCATATATGCCAACCCCAAAGAATTGACTTTAGACTTGGCCAGACTAAGTAGCGTAGGCTGGGTAAAAGAGCATCCGAATCTATTTTGGTGGCTCAGCTTTGGCCTGGGTATTATAGGCGCCCTGTTTTTTATACTCCCAGCAGCCTGGAATACAGTTAGTGCTGCAGAAAAAAATAATAAAATATACCAGACCTCTGCCACAGCTAGAGGTTGGGTAGCTTGGTTGGTTTTTGCCTATCTAGTAGGCTTTTATTTGCTGCTCTATTTTGCCCCACAGTACAGCCACCATTGGACCTTAATTTTAGACCCCATCTCAGAAGCACTAAACGGTGGGCCAGCCAGCAGATGGTTTGTGTATGGCTTTATGTACTGTGTGGTCATGCTGGTGATGGCCCTGCGCATGTATATTAAATACCGCCACAATGCCTACCAGCTCTTGAGAACTAGCTCGGTGCTTTTCTTCCAAATAGTCTTTGCTTTTCTCATTCCAGAGATCATGACCCGCCTGCAATTGCCGGCCACCGATTTTAAAAACGCCTTCCCATTAGACTACGACTTTTTCTTTAGTTGGAACCTGAAAAACCTCATCAGTTCAGGAGGCTTAGGCCTATTCATTTTGGTTTGGGGCATCGTACTCACGCTAGTAGTAGTGCCTGTGATGGTCTACTTCTTTGGAAAAAGATGGTATTGCTCCTGGGTATGTGGCTGCGGTGGTTTGGCAGAAACCTTAGGAGACCCCTACCGGCAACATTCTAGTAAATCCCTCTTCTCTTGGAGGGTAGAGCGCTGGTTGGTACATGGGGTACTGCTCTTTGCTTTGGTCATGACTGCAGCCACCCTATACAGTTACTTTACAGGAGCTTCTAGCCTGTGGGGGCTCAAAACCCAATCCATCCAAAACACCTATAGTTTTCTTATAGGGGCCGTATTTGCCGGAGTAATTGGAACTGGCTTCTATCCCATTTTTGGCAACCGAGTATGGTGCCGTTTTGGTTGTCCTTTAGCAGCTTATTTAGGTTTTGTACAACGTTTTAAATCTCGGTTTAGAATCACAACAAATGGTGGCCAATGTATTTCTTGTGGGAATTGCAGTACTTACTGTGAGATGGGAATAGACGTAAGAGCCTACGCTCAAAAGGGAGAAAATATTGTCCGTTCCAGCTGTGTAGGCTGTGGAATTTGTGCAGACGTTTGCCCTAGAGGGGTACTTAAATTAGAACAGGGACCAGAAAAAGGGAGAATTAATCCCACCGAAATTTTGCTTGGAAACGATGTCTCCCTCCTAAATTTATTAAACCAAAAAAAATAGAAAACAAGAGGGCCATACCTCATAAAGCTCCAGAAGCACTACCCGTACTAGTTTTCAACCCCATAGCATATGCCTGAGAAAACACCCAAAATTAGCCTGATTATTCCTGCCTATAACGAGGCAGACGCCATTGGCCAAGTCTTAGCAGAAATTCCTGAGTCTGTTTCAGAGATTATTGTAGTGAATAATGGTTCTACAGACGCCACCCCCCTTGCTGCTGCGGCGGCTGGCGCCACCGTGCTTACAGAAAACCAAAAAGGCTACGGCCACGCCTGCTTAAAAGGCCTTGAATATATAGCCCAGCAAGAAACACAACCAGATATTGTAGTTTTTTTAGACGGCGATTATTCAGACTACCCCGAGGAACTCACCAAAATTATTGCACCCATTCTCACAGAGGGCTATGACATGGTCATAGGTGCCAGAGTAAAAGAACTCCGTGAGCCAGGCAGCATGACCCCTCAGCAAATCTTCGGAAATGCCTTAGCCTGCTGGCTTATGAAGATCATGTTTGCTGCAAAATACACAGACCTGGGCCCTTTTAGAGCCATTCGTTACGCATCTCTATTATCTTTACACATGCAAGACACCACCTATGGTTGGACGGTAGAAATGCAGTTAAAGGCCCTGCGCAATCACCTAAAATACAAAGAAGTAGCCGTTCGTTATAAAAAAAGAATTGGTATTTCTAAGGTGTCAGGAACCGTAAAAGGCACTATATTTGCCGGCGTAAAGATCCTGGGTTGGATTTTTAAATACAGTTTTAAATAATGGGGTATCTCATCACTTATTTTATCATTAGCGTTTACTCCTTAGCCCTTTTAGGCATTTTCTTTTACAGCCTAGCGCAACTAAACCTGCTTTTTAATTATTTAAAATTCAAAAAGAAAACAGTAGAAGGACCTGTTTGGAATTTAAAAGATCCTGCGCAAACTCCTTATGTTACTATACAGCTGCCTCTGTACAATGAGGCCTATGTAGTAGAGCGACTACTAGATAATATAGCTCAGATACAATACCCAAAAGAAAAATTAGAAATCCAAGTTTTAGATGACTCTACCGATGAGTCCGTACAAGACAACGCCCAACAAATAGCCAAACTGCAAGCCAGTGGCCTAGATATTGTTCACATTAGGAGAAGCAATAGAGAAGGCTACAAGGCAGGAGCTCTCAAAGAGGGACTAGTGGTGGCCAAAGGAGAATTTATTGCCATATTTGACGCAGACTTTCTACCGCAAAAAGACTGGTTGTTAAAAACCGTCCCACACTTTGCCCAACCAGAAATAGGAGTAGTACAAACCCGCTGGGGACACCTCAACAGAGACTACTCTGTACTGACTAAAATTCAAGCCTTTGCCCTAGACGCTCATTTTACCTTAGAACAGGTAGGGAGAAACTCCAAAGGGCATTTTATTAATTTTAATGGAACCGCTGGTATTTGGAGAAAGCAATGTATTATAGATGCCGGAAACTGGGAAGGCGACACCCTCACTGAAGATTTAGATCTCTCCTACAGGGCCCAACTAAAAGGTTGGAAATTCAAGTATTTAGAGGAGGTAGAAACCCCTGCAGAGCTCCCCATGGTTATTAGCGCTGCCAGGTCTCAACAATTTAGATGGAACAAAGGAGGCGCAGAAAACTTTAGAAAATCTGCCAGAAAGGTACTAGGAGCCAAAAATCTGCCTTTCAAAACCAAATTTCACGGTTTCATGCATTTATTAAACTCCTCCATGTTTTTATTTGTCTTTACGGTAGCCCTGCTAAGCATCCCTATGATGTTTATTAAGAGTAGCTACCCTGAACTAGCCTGGGTCTTTGAAGTGACCAGTTTTTTTATAGTGAGTACCCTTATTTTATTTTTTTGTTATTGGTTCACTTATAAGAATATTCAGGGGGGTGGTTTTGAAAAGTTCTTGGAGTATATAGCCCTCTTTTTTACCTTTTTTTCTGTAGCCCTCGGCTTCTCGCTACACAATTCACTGGCGGTATTAGAGGGACACATGGGCAAGCGATCTGAGTTTGTTCGCACCCCTAAGTTTAATATCACACAGCTCAAAGACTCTTGGAAGAGCAATCGATATCTCAACAAAAAAATCTCACCCAATGTACTTATTGAAGGAGCCCTAATGGGGTATTTTTTATACGGTATGTACGTGGCTGTTCCTTTGAACGACTTTGGTTTATTTCCCTTTCACTTTATGCTATTTTTAGGTTTTGGATTTGTATTTTTCAAGTCCATAAGCGCTAAAATATAGCCATGATTGCCTATTTTAAGACCCATTTATTCCCTATTGGACTGCTGCTATTATGCAGTGTGTGCTATCTAATTTTTGGGTACGACCTAGTTAGAGAAGACTACTTAAAACTAATATGCTTGGCAGTAGCCTGCTTTTATGCAAGCTATAAATTACTAAGCATAGCGCGAGAAAGCTTTGGCTTATTGCTTTTTGCTGGAATTTTATACCGATTGGTATTATTTTTTTCTATTCCTGAGCTTTCTCAAGATTTTTATAGATACCTATGGGATGGCTCCATTTTTTTAAAGGGTATAAATCCTTTTTTATACTCCCCTAATGAACTGATAGACCAGCTTAGAGAAACCCTACCCAACGCTCCATTTTTATATGAGCAGATGGGGGAACTCAGTCAGAAACACTACTCCAATTACCCTCCTGTAAGCCAATATCTCTATGCTTTAGCGGCTTATATTGGGCAAGAAAGTGTATTGGTATCTGTAGGTGTTTTTAGGGTATTCATTCTCGGAGCAGATGTTGCCATATTATTTCTAAGCCGCTGGCTGATGCAGCAGCTAGGACTCCCCAAATGGAAAGCATTTTGGTATTTTTTAAATCCTTTAGTAGTCCTAGAGCTCTCTGGTAATCTGCATTTGGAAGGGATCATGATTGCATTTTTTCTAGCGGGCATCTGTGTCTTGCTTCTAGCGCAACAAAAACTATCAAAAGGTATATTAAACTCCAACACTTCATGGCTTATGGATCTTGTTATGGCCCTGTGTATTTCATTGGCCATCATGACCAAACTCATTCCCATCTTATTCTATCCCTTTTTATTGAGAATTATGAGGCTTAAACGCTGGTTTATAAGTGGTCTGTATATTGTACTTTTTAGTGCACTTCTGCTTTGGCCTTTATTGGGAACGGGCTTTTTTAGTCATTATATTCAAACCATAGGATTGTGGTTTAACAATTTTGAATTTAATGCCTCTCTCTACAACCTTATAAAATCCATTTCCCAGCTAGCAGGCCACTCTGCTTACAGAACCATTCTTACTTATGGTAAAATTTTACCCATCCTAATAGTGAGTTGTGCCATAGGAGTGTGGGTTTGGCAATACAGAAAAACAAAAGTACTAAAGGATCAAAAGCAGCAGATAAAGTGGGCACTAACAGCCATGCTATTTATGTATACAGGGCATTTATTTTTGGCAACAACGGTGCACCCTTGGTATCTTATATTCGGTCTGTTGTTAAGTCTCTTTACCCCATATAGATATTTTATTGTATGGAGCCTATGTGTATTTTTAAGCTATGTGACCTATGCACACCCAGACTTCAAGGAAAACCTTTGGGTTCTAGGTTTTGAGTATCTATGCGTTTTTGCAGTGCTCATTTATGAAATTGTTAGAATAAATCCTGTAGAATATTTTTCTGTTAAAAATGTTTAAAAAATAGGCTTAAATAAGACCCAAAGGTAAAACGACCTTATTTTTTGTATACATTTACATCGTGATAAACGCTAATTCATATACTACAACATTAACAACAGCTCCTGCTGTTGCGCGTTTATTTGCCCCAAGGCGCCGCCGCCCGTAAGGGTGTTTTCTATTTAGGAATTAGGTGTGTCCAATTCCCCCCTGAGAATTCATTTTATATTATTTATTCTAATTTCAAAGTCCTTCAATGAAAATTGTTACGGCCAACGCTTCTCATTTTAAATATGCCCCTATTATTTGTGACACCATCGCAGCCTCTGCATTGGTTAGAGGTACGGGTATTGCTAAGAGAACCCCAGAATACATTCAGAAAAAACTAGAGAATGGCAATGCCATCATTGCCCTAGAGGGGCAAACTTTTGCTGGTTTTTGTTATATAGAGGTATGGAGTCACGAAAAATTCGTAGCCCATTCCGGACTTATTGTACATCCTGATTTTAGAAATCAAGGATTGGCAAAAAAAATTAAAAAAGCGGTTTTAGATCTCTCTTTACAAAAATTCCCTAAGGCCAAAATATTTGGAATTACTACTGGCTTGGCGGTTATGAAGATCAATTATGAGCTGGGCTACAAACCCGTCACTTTTTCAGAACTCACCACAGATCCAGATTTTTGGAAAGGCTGCCAGACTTGTAAAAACTTTGACGTTCTTACAAGAACAGAGCAAAAAATGTGTCTGTGTACCGGCATGTTGTACGAAAAGAATGTGGTTAAAAAAAGTTTTAACTCCAAAGCATTTCAAAGACTTAAAAGCATAAAAGAACAATTGTTTCTCAAAAAAAATAAAGAAAGTCAAAAGGCTTCACTAAGCCTTAATCCAGGCTCGAAATATATGGAGAGCGCCAAACAAAAAATGAAAAAATGAAAAAATTAGTACTCGCTTACAGTGGAGGCTTAGACACCTCTTACTGTGCCAAATACCTCAGTGCAGACCAAGGCTTTGAAGTGCATGCAGTTAGTGTAAACACCGGTGGCTTTACAGATCTTGATTTTAAAGAAATGGAAGCCAAAGCCTATGCGCTGGGAGTTTCAAATTTCAAAGCTATAGACGCCGTGCAAACTTTCTATGAAAAAGTGGTCAAATACCTCATCTTTGGAAACGTTCTCAAGAACAACACCTACCCACTTTCTGTTAGTGCAGAAAGGATTGTACAGGCTATAGAAATCATTAGTTATGCTAAAAAAATTGGAGCGGGCTTTATTGCCCATGGGAGCACCGGGGCAGGTAATGACCAGGTGCGATTTGACCTTATTTTTAGTATTCTAGCT
The DNA here is from genome assembly GCA_022239325.1 of Flavobacteriaceae bacterium LSUCC0859. Lineage (GTDB taxonomy): Bacteria > Bacteroidota > Bacteroidia > Flavobacteriales > Flavobacteriaceae > MAG-120531. The sequence goes on from JAKOGP010000002.1 coordinate 124,622, forward strand.
CCAGAAATTCAGATTATTACTCCCATACGGGACCAGCACCTCTCCAGGGAAACAGAAATTGCCTATCTGCAATCTCAAGGCATAGACTATTCTTGGGAAAAAGCCAAATACTCTATTAATAAAGGACTTTGGGGAACCTCTGTTGGAGGGGTAGAAACCCTGGGCTCCTCAGAACCCCTTCCCGAGGAAGCCTATCCTTCTCCCCTTACAGAGACTAAGCCCCGAAAAATACAATTGAGTTTTGAACGGGGGGAGCTCTCTGCCATAGATGGAAAAAAAGACCTGGCTGTGACCCTCATTCAAAACTTAGAGAAGATAGCGGCGGCCTACGCTATAGGACGGGACATACATGTGGGAGACACCATCATCGGAATTAAAGGACGGGTGGGCTTTGAGGCCGCCGCAGCTCAGATTATAATAAAGGCGCACCACCTTTTGGAAAAACACACCTTAAGTAAATGGCAGCAGCAACAAAAAGAGCAGCTTTCAAGTTTTTACGGCATGCTTTTACATGAAGGTCAATACCTGGACCCTGTTATGCGAGACACAGAGGCCTTTCTAAACAGCAGTCAATCTAAAGTAAGTGGTGAGGTGTACATAAGCCTTCATCCCTACAGATTTACCCTAGACGGCATAGCCTCTAAAAACGACCTTATGGGTGCTGGTTTTGGCACCTATGGAGAAGAGAACAAAGCCTGGTCTGCACAAGACGCCAAAGGCTTTATTAAAATTACTGCCAATGCAGGCAGCATATACAACCACAAACACCCCTTAGATGATTAAGATAGGAATTATAGGAGGTTCCGGTTACACCGGAGGAGAACTGATCAGACTACTGCTGCATCACCCTGCGGTAGAAATAGATTTTGTATACTCTAGAACCCAGTCGGGAGCACTTTTGAGCAAAGCCCATCCAGATCTGTTAGGCCTTACAAATCTGTGTTTCACAGACCAAATAAACCCCGAGGTATCCGTGGTATTTTTATGTCTAGGTCATGGAAACTCCAGAGCTTTCTTAGAAGCGCATTCTTTTTCGGAGCACAGCCTTATTATTGATCTCAGCACAGACTTTAGACACAAAAAAAACAATCCATTCTTGGGTAAAACATTTGTCTATGGGCTCCCTGAAAAAAATAAAAATAGCATTACCCAAGCGAAATACATTGCCAATCCTGGGTGTTTTGCCACTGCGCTACAACTGGCACTACTGCCTTTAGCAGCCAACCAGCAATTAAAAAATCCGGTGCACATAAACGGCACCACAGGAAGCACAGGTGCTGGTGTTATCCCTACAGCCACTACACATTACAGTTGGAGGGACAACAACTTGTCTTGGTATAAGGCCTTTGACCACCAGCACTTAGAAGAAGTCATAGAGCAATTAACAGAAGCTTCAAAAGCCTATGCAGAAAATAAAGAAAGTAACTGGAATAGTGTGGTTCAAATAAACACACCTCCCAAATCTGAAGCAGACTTAGAAAAGCTGGCTCAGGGAACAGATCCTTTACCACCCTTGTACTTTATCCCTCAACGTGGGAATTTTAGTCGTGGCATTTATGCCACCTTATACACTCCTTATGAAGGCTCCCTAGAACAAGCCTACTCCTACTTTTACAGCTACTACTCTCAGACCCCCTTTACCCATATTTCTGAGGAACCCATTAGCTTAAAACAGGTAGTAAACACCAATCAATGCCACCTGCACTTGCACAAACACCAGGATCAGTTATTAATAACTGTAGCCATAGACAATCTCTTAAAGGGAGCCAGTGGTCAGGCCATACAAAACATGAATTTAGCCTTGGGCTTGGAAGAGGAACTAGGCTTGGGCCTAAAAGGCAGCGCTTTTTAATAATAGGAAAAGAAAAACTCCCATATAACAACAAACCGAAAAGAACAGATGAAGATTGGAATTATTGGAACAGGAAATCTCGGGCAGTCTATAGCAAAAGGTATATTGCAAACAGACGGAGCCACCAGCATGTATTTGAGTAAACGAAACACGGCGGCTTTAAAGTCTTTTGAGGCCTTTGACAAGGTACACATAACCTCTGACAACAGAAAGGCGGTAGCTCAGTCAGATATTTTAATCTTTGCCGTACAGCCTGCTCAATTTCAAGACATCTTAGAAGAGGTTAAAGACTTACTTACAGACAAACATGTGCTTATTTCTACCATTACCGGATTTTCTATAGAGAAAATAGAGGCAGTGGTTGGTTCTGCGCATTTTATTGTGAGGGCCATGCCCAATACAGCCATAGCAGTGGGACAGTCTATGACCTGCCTTTGTGCCAATAGCCCGGGAGAAAAACGCATTTCCATAGCCAAAGCTATATTTGATAGAATGGGACATAGCATGATTATTGCAGAGTCCAAAATGCAGGCAGCGACAGTCATATGTGCCAGTGGAATTGCTTTTTGGATGCGACTGATACGCGCCAACACCCAGGGGGCTGTACAGCTTGGTTTTGAAGCCCATAACGCCTTGGAATTAGTAGTGCAAACCGCACTTGGGGCAGCGAGTTTACTTCAGGAAAACCAGAGCCACCCAGAGGCAGAAATAGACCTGGTCACCACCCCACAGGGTTGTACTATTTCTGGCTTAAATGAGATGGAGCACCAAGGCATGAGTGCTGCCCTTATTCAGGGGATTCAAAAATCATATGAGAAAATCAGCCACATTACAAAAAATCAATTATGAAACTATTTGACGTATACCCCTTATATGACATAAGCCCTGTAGTGGCCAAAGGGTCTGTAATCACCGATGAGAAAGGCCAAGAGTACCTAGACCTTTACGGAGGCCATGCTGTGATATCTATTGGACACAACCATCCCCACTACAGCAGTGCCCTTAAAGACCAACTAGACAAAATTAGCTTCTACAGCAATGCAGTACAAAACCCGGTACAAAAGGCCTACGCAAAAAAACTGGGTGCCATTTCAGGCTGTGATGACTATCAACTATTTCTGTGCAATTCCGGTGCAGAAGCCAATGAAAACGCTATTAAATTGGCCTCATTTATTAGTGGAAAATCTAAGCTTATTGCTTTTAGGAACAGTTTTCACGGAAGGACATCGGCGGCGGTAGCCGCCACAGATAACCCTGCTATTCAGGCACCGATTAACAGAGGGCATGAGGTGCTTTTTTTAGATTTTGAAGATGAAAAATCACTAGAGACAGCCTTGCAAACCGAAGCCTATTGTGGGGTCATTATAGAGTCCATTCAGGGAGTGGGTGGTCTAGACCAGCCCAGTACTTCTTTTTTTAAATGCATAGAAAGGCTCTGTCATAAACATGGTGCCCTACTCATTGCAGACGAAGTTCAGACTGGTTTTGGTAGGAGTGGTCACTTTTTTGGGTTTCAACATCATGGGGTGGTACCAGACCTTATTCCCATGGCTAAAGGTATGGGGAATGGGTTTCCTATTGGGGGGCTTTTAGTGCACCCAAAATACAAAGGGAACCATGGACAACTGGGAACCACCTTTGGTGGGAATCACCTAGCCTGTAGGGCTGGATTGGCGGTATTAGAGGTTATAGAGACAGAGGGACTTGTTAAAAAAGCGGCAGAGATGGAAACATATGTTCGCTCTAAAATGGCTAGCCTCCCTGCAGACATACGTCTTAAAGGCAGGGGGCTGATGCTGGGACTCTCTTTTCCTTTTGAGGTGGGAAATCTCCGGAAAGAGTTACTATATAGCCATCACATATTCACCGGCGCTGCCAAGGATAAAAAAGTCTTGAGAATTCTCCCTGCATTAAACATAGAAAAGGAGCATATAGATCAGTTTTTTGAAGCTCTGAAAGAAGCACTAAAAACGCTAAAATCATAAATAGAATAGCATGAAACACTATCTGTCTTTAGAAGACCTTCCAGATTTTGACCAGGCCATTACCCAGGCCATTGCACTTAAAAAGGAACCCAGGGCACAAACCCATTTGGGAAGGGCTAAAACCCTTGGCTTGCTCTTTTTTAACAACAGCCTTAGAACCCGTCTTAGCACTCAAAAAGCAGCTAAGAACCTTGGCATGGAGGTCATGATCATGAACTTTTCCGAGGAGGGCTGGCAGCTGGAATTTGAAAACGGTGCGGTGATGGATCAAGGAAAGGCAGAACACGTAAAAGAGGCTGCTGGAGTACTTTCTCAATACTGTGATATTATAGGAATAAGGGCCTTTGCAGGTTTAAAAGATTATGAGGAAGACCGTCAAGAAAAAGTACTGCATTATTTTGCAAAGTACGCCTCAGTGCCAGTAGTGAATTTAGAAAGCGCTCTTGGGCACCCCTTACAGGCTTTAGCAGACGCCATGACCATTACAGAGCAGGCGGGAGCAAATGAGGTGTTGCACTCACAAAGAAATGAGAATGAAGCATGGGAGCCAAGGCCAAAAACCAAGGTGGTATTAAGTTGGGCGCCGCACCCAAGGGCCTTACCCCATGCGGTAGCAAATAGTTTTGTGCAGGCGATGAAAAAAATGGAGGTCCATTTTGTAATTAGCCATCCAGAAGGCTATGAATTAGATCCAGAAATAACAGCCGGAGTACCAATAGAAACTGACCAAAATAAAGCTTTAGAAGGCGCCCATTTTGTGTATGTAAAGAACTGGAGCAGCTTTAAAGACTATGGACAAGTTCGGTCTCAAGACCCCTCCTGGACCCTGAGCTCACAGAAACTCAAAAACGCAAAGTGCATGCATTGTCTGCCGGTAAGACGAAATGTGGTTATAGCAGATAGCGTTTTAGACGGACCCAATAGCCTTGTACTTGAGCAGGCCAACAACAGAACCTATGCGGCACAATGGGTGCTAGGCCGTTTGTTAGAAGATAATCATTAAAAGCCTTACAATGAAAAAACAACTAAGCATTGTTAAAATAGGTGGCGGGCTTATTGAGAACCCTCAAGCATTAAGACGTTTTTGTGAGCTATTTGCTGCCCTAAAAGGGCCTAAGGTTTTAGTCCATGGAGGGGGGAAATCTGCCACAGCTCTGGCCAGCAAACTGGGAATAAAAACTAAAATGGTACATGGAAGACGCATTACTGACAAGGAAAGTCTTGAGGTCACCACCATGTCCTATGCTGGCTGGGCCAACAAGACTATTGTGGCATGTCTGCAATCTTTTGGTTGTAATGCTTTAGGATTGAGCGGTGCAGATGGCAATAGTATTTCTGCAGTAAAAAGAGCTGTTTCAGAGATAGATTACGGATTTGTAGGAGACATCACTGCCGTGAATTACAGCCTCATAGAAAAGCTTATAAAAGCGGAGATATGTCCGGTATTTTGCGCTCTTACTCACGACGGAAAGGGACAGTTACTTAACACCAATGCAGACACCATAGCCAGTGCCCTCTCCGCTGCCATGGTAGTGGGTTATAGCTGTAGGCTTTTGTACTGCTTTGAAAAAGACGGAGTGCTTTCAGACCTAAAAAAAAATACGGTGATACCGCTGCTCACAGAGGAACTATTGGAAGAGGGAGTGGGCAATGGAAGCATACATGCGGGTATGATTCCCAAATTAGAAAATGGGTTTAAGGCACTTCAAGCTGGTGTAGCAGAAGTGATTATAGGAAACGAAAACATCTTAAAAGAAAAGGGGCATGGCACCCAATTAAAATAATATGGAGAACCAACACACTTTAGAAACCTATTATCAGGACGCTTTAAGGCTTTTACAAAGTCTCATTGAAACTCCCTCTTTTTCTTCTCAGGAAAATGGAACAGCTGCGCTATTAGAGGCTTGGTTTTCACGTCATGAGATTTCTTTTAAAAGAACTCATAACAACCTCTACGCCTTTAATGCGCATTACAACCCCAATAAGCCAAACCTGCTGTTAAACTCACATCATGACACCGTAAAGCCAAACAAGGCTTATACCTTAGATCCTTTTAAGGCCCAAATCACAAAAGAAAAATTATATGGTTTAGGAGCTAACGACGCTGGGGGCAGCCTGGTGTCGCTCCTGGCTACCTTTAGCCATTTTTACAATCGTAAAGACCTGAGTCACAACCTAATTATAGTGGCCTCTGCAGAGGAAGAGAGCTCTGGACCACTGGGACTAAACTCCATGCTCCCCATTTTACCCCCCATAGACATAGCCATTGTGGGGGAACCTACGCTTATGAATTTGGCCGTTGCAGAAAAAGGCTTAGTAGTCTTTGATGGAAAAATAAGCGGCACGCCTTCTCATGCAGCACACCCAAATGACAATCAGGCCATTTACAAAGCGGCAAAGGTATTGCAGTGGTTTGAAAACTACCGCTTTAATAAAGTGTCAGATTTCTTAGGTCCTGTAAAAATGACGGTAACACAAATACAGGCAGGCAGCCAACACAATGTGATCCCTTCAGAGGTAGATATTGTGGTAGATGTTAGAGTGAATGACTGTTATACCAACCGTGAAATTAATGACATTTTGGTGTCTGAGGCCCCCTGCCAAATGAGGGCTCGCTCCCTTAGACTAGGCGCTTCTTCCGTACCAACAGATCACCCCATAGTTTTGGCAGCCAAGGCTTTAGGAAGAAGCACTTATGGTTCTCCCACCCTCTCTGATCAGGCCGTACTCTCTTGTCCGTCTGTTAAGTTAGGCCCTGGCGACAGTAGCCGTTCTCATACCGCAGACGAATTTATTTACTGTGAGGAAATAAAAGAAGGAATTTCAATATACATAGCGTTATTAGAACGCTTTTTAAATCAAAAATAGCAGCGATGAAACTTTGGGACAAAGGGGGTAGCACCCACGAAAAAATTGATCAATTTACAGTAGGGAATGACAGGGCTTTAGACCTATTTTTAGCCCCTTACGATGTTAGGGCTTCCATAGCACACGCGCAAATGTTGGCCAAAGTAGGCCTGCTAAGCCAGGAAGAAGCACTGCGTTTGGTGGGTGGTCTGGAGCAAATAGGAAAAGAAATTGCCATAGGGGAATTCCAAATAGAAAATGAGTTTGAAGACGTACATTCAAAAATTGAATTCTTGCTCACTCAAAGACTGGGTGAGGTAGGTAAAAAAATTCACTCTGCCAGGTCTAGAAATGACCAAGTTTTGGTGGCCATGCAACTGTTTTTAAAAGATGTAATTCTAGATCTAAAAACAGGAACCCAGAACTTGTTCGAGTTGCTTTTAGACTTGGCAGAAACCCATAAGAGCAAGATACTGCCGGGCTATACGCACCTTCAGCTGGCCATGCCTTCTTCCTTTGGGCTTTGGTTTTCAAGTTATGCAGAGAGTCTTATAGACGATGTCTATTTTTTAGAAGCGGCTTATAAGGTCTGTGATCAAAATCCCTTGGGGTCTGCAGCCGGATATGGAAGCTCCTTTCCAATAGACCGGAAAATGACTACCCAGGCACTTGAATTTAGCACCCTTAAATACAACGTGGTTGCGGCACAAATGGGACGTGGTAAAACTGAAAAAGCCATGGCCTTTGGAATGAGCGGGCTAGCTGCTACCCTGGGTAAAATGGCTATGGATATTTGTTTGTACATGAGTCAAGATATGAATTTTATCCGTTTTCCAGACACCCTCACCACTGGGTCTAGTATTATGCCTCATAAAAAGAATCCCGATGTATTTGAGCTTATTAGAGCCAAGTGCAATAAAATACAATCTTTACCCGGCCAACTCAGTTTGCTTACTACCAATTTACCCAGTGGTTATCACAGGGACCTTCAATTGCTCAAGGAAATTCTGCTCCCCTCCATCACAGAATTACAAAGCTGCTTAGATCTCATGCATTTTACCTTAAAGGACATCATACCCAATCCAAATTTAGGAGAAGACCCTAAGTACGAAGCCATGTATTCTGTAGACACCCTGAACCAAATGGTCTTGGACGGCATACCTTTTAGAGAAGCCTATCAAAAAATGGCCACACATATAGCCAATGGAAGTTATGTACCCATGAAAGAGCTGTCTCATAGCCATGAGGGAAGCATGGGTAATTTGTGTCTAAAAGAAATTAAATTTAAAATGAAACGTGCCTGCAAATTTTAACTCAATGTAAAAAGCCCATATTAAAAAGAGACTCCGTCTAAAAACTCTGCCTGATTGCTATGAGGAGACCTCTAACTTAATTATGGGTAAGAAGCCTTCGATTTAACTATAGTATAAAGGCCACTTACTTAATTGTGGGAAAAGAAGTCTATAACTTTTTGTGGTATTACTGGATCATTTTTAGGTTAATGACCTCCTGCTCGGTAAGCATTCGCCACTGGCCTCTAGGAAGATCTTTCTTGGTAAGACCAGCATATACCACACGGTCTAATTTAAGGAGCTCATAACCCAAATGCTCAAAAATACGCTTTATGATGTTGTTTTTAGAGCTGAGAATTTCAATTCCTATTTCCGTAGCTGGAGCGTCTTTTATGAGTGAAATTTCATGAACCCGAACAGGACCATCTTCTAGCACCAATCCCTTTCTGATTTTTTCAAGATCTGCTTCTTTTAATGCCTTATTAAGAGAAGCTTGATAAATTTTTCTAAAGCCATTTTTGGGCTTCGTAAGCTTGGTAATAAGCTCCCCATCATTGGAAAAGAGCAACAATCCAGAAGCTGTTTTGTCTAGGCGCCCCACGGGTTTTATGGCTGCTTTTGTAGCGTTGGCTACAAGGCCTAAGGCAGATTTTGGATGGTTCACGTCCTTGGAGGCACTGTCAAAATCTTTGGGTTTGTTAAGGAGTACATACACTCTTTTTTCAGGGTTTAATACCCGACCATCAAAGGTCACAATGTCGGTTTGACCCACCTGGTATCCCATTTCTACAACCGCTTTACCATTCACTTTCACAGAACCTGCTGCAATAAAGATATCTGCCTCTCTCCTAGAACACACACCAGAGTTGGAGATGTATCTATTGAGCCTCATGGTGCCGTCTTTGGGGTTAGGGTTCTGTTTCTGTCCCTCTTTATTTTTGGCTTGGGAGGCTGAGGAGCCACTGGCAAAGGTATCCCTTTTTACCACCTTCCTAAAGCCTTTTTTATTTGCTCCACTAGGGGTATTAGGGCGCTCCTCTGACTTACCTAAAGGAGCGTTTCCTCTTACACTGCTACTCTTTCTAAAAGTTCCAGCGCCCCTTCCCGAAGCTTTTTTCCCCTTATTAAAATCATTCCTTGCCATTGGCTTATATTTTCTGCAAAGGTAGTGTATTGTTTTAGAATGAGGTCATTAAAAAAAACGGCCTAAAACCAAGTCTGGTTTTATAAGTAAAATTCCAAAAACACCACAAACAATCACTAGTTTAATGAGGTTGTGTAAACCCACATAATGCCTCTTGCTTTTGGCCATCCACAACCCTATAACGCAAAAGGCTATGAGCCCAAAAGCTGCTGTAAAATAGAGATCCATTTTTCCTATATCAAAATTAGTGACTAAGGCTGCTGTGGGCACAAAAGAGGCTAATAGAAGTAAACTAATACAAAGCTTAGCGGTGTTTACCCCATAGGTGACAGCTACAGTTTTGTAATCTAAGGTAAAGTCACCCGCCAAATTTTCAAGGTCCTTGATCATGTCTCTGGCCAAGATAAGGAGGAATAAAAATGAGGCATGAACAAAAATAACGGGTTCCAAATTTTTATAGTATACGAAAACCGTAAAGAAGGGTGTAATGGCCAGGCAGGCAGACACAAAGTTCCCAACAAATGCCATTTTTTTAAGTTTGTGAGAGTACAGCCAAATTCCAAAAATATAAGCAGAGAAAAAAAGTACAGCTCTAAAAGACACGGCACTGGCAATAAAAACGGCAGAGAAATTAAAAACAAAGTAGGCGCTAATCTTTGCCCTCTGAGAAATGTGCCTATCTAGCATGGTCTTAGTAGGCTTATTAATCAAGTCTTTCTCTGCGTCATAAAAACTATTGATCATATAACCTGCAGCAATTACGATGGCTGTAGCCAATACCAATAAGGCCAAATGTGGGTCCCACAAAAGGGCAGCCAGAGGCTTCTCAGGAGCCAAAATAAAAATGGAACACAGATACTGCGCTAAAATAATGAGCGCAATATTGTAAGCGCGGAGCACAGAAATGAATGCCAATGCCTTTAGGGCAATTCTTGCTAAAGGTCTTTGGGACATTTGTGAAATTTAAAAATTGTAAACGACTTCTAATTTATAAGAAGACAATGCCTTTTTAGCCTTTTCTAGGTCTTCTGTAAATCCTAGAATATACCCACCACCGCCAGAACCGCAAAGTTTAAGATAGTAATCGTTCGTGGCTAAACCTTGCTGCCATAAAGAGTGAAATTCAGCAGGAATCATGGGTTTAAAATGATCTAAAACTACCTTAGAAAGCTGTCTCATATTAGAAAAAAGAGAGCCGATATTGCCACTTACAAAGTCTTCTACACAGGCGTCTGTATGTTTAATAAACTGCTCTTTGAGCATATTTCTAAAGCCTTCCTGTTTCATTTGCTCCATAAAAAGCTGTACCATGGGTGCTGTCTCTCCTACCTGTCCAGAGTCTATTAAAAACACAGCCCCTTTTCCAGCACTAAACTGAGATGGTATGGCGGTAGAGGCAATATGGTCTTGGGCGTGAATGAGAATGGGGAGGCTTAAATAAGAATTGAGAGGGTCTAATCCGGAGGATTTGCCATGAAAATAAGACTCCATTTTTCCAAATAATTCTTTGAGTCTCAGTAATTTTTCTCTTGTTAAATTTTCTAAGACCGTAATTTTTTGGGTGGCGTAATTGTCATAGATAGCCGCTACCAAAGCTCCACTACTGCCAATTCCATAGCCCTGAGGGATGGAAGAGTCAAAGTACAGGCCAGCTTGAATGTCTGCTTCTAAGCGCTCTAAATCAAAGGAAAAACTAAGCCCATCTGAAGCCACTAAGCTTTTCAAGTGGCCTAAAAAGCCTTGAAGGCTTTGGTTAGATGCAGGCTGGGTAGCTTCTCCTGGAGCAGGAATAATTAGAGATCCCTTTGCAGCGTTGTATGGAATGGAAAGTCCTTTGGAATCTTTAATAATTCCATACTCTCCAAACAATAAAATCTTAGCGTAAAATAAAGGTCCTTTCATAGCTTTTTATTCAAAAACAGGGCTACTGCCTGTTCCAACACTGTCACAAATATACTGCTCATTTTCACAATGGGCAACTAATTCGTTTTCAATAAATTGGACCACCACTTCTCGCTGCTGCTCTGGGTACAATAAATGTACATTGGCTCCTGCGTCTAAAGTAAAACAAAGCGGTACGGAGGTTTCCTTTCTAAAGGCCCAAACCTTCTCAATAATAGATAAAGTATGGGGTTTCATGAGAATAAAATATGGACTACTGCTAAGCATCATCGCGTGTAATGTAAGTGCTTCCTGCTCTACAATATGGATAAAACTAGGCAGGTCTCCAGACTTCAAAGCCTTTGCCAATAGGGCTATTTGGCTGTGTGCTTGCGCAAATCTAGCAGCGGCGTATGGATGATTTTCCATGAGTCCATGACCCACCGTACTACTCACTACTTTTGCACCTTTGTCTACCAAAAGAATGCTATCCTGATAACTCCTAAAGACTTCATGAATCTCCTCGTATTTTAAAGCCGTTATATCGCTAGAAGCTTCAATAGAAGGGGTATTTCCCCACTGCATGAGCGGTCCCTGAATACTTCTAGAAGCACTCCCAGAGCCTAATCTGGCTAAAAAAGAGGCTTTCCCATAAAAAGAATCCCCTTTTTCGGGAAACTCTCCAGACAAATCTAAAAGGCATAGGGACAAAGCAGCCATTGCGCTAGCAGAGGAAGCTATCCCACTGGAATGCGGAAAACTGTTTTCACTTTCTATACTAAAATGATACTCGCTAAGAAAGGGCAAATAGCTGTGTACCCTATTAAAAAACGCTTTGATTTTAGGATGAAAATCTGGCTTTGCAGTTCCCTCGAACTTAAAATCAAAAGAGAATTCAGAAGTCCCGTTCTGGCTTTCTGCGACCTGAGACCCTAAATGAGGTGCTTTTTCCTGGAGCGTCACCTTGGTTTTGGTCTTACAGTGGCTTAGGGTAAAACTCAATGAGGGATTGGCGGGAATTTGAGGCTCGTACTTTCCCCAATATTTAACCAATGCTATATTACTTGGGGCCTGCCAAAAAGCGGTTTCCCCCAATTTAGGGTTTTGGTTTTTTGGTATATAGGAGGCGGCTTCCATAGAGATATTTTTTAGCAAATATAAGGGTTCTAGCAAGATATACTGGCGCCCTGATAAAAATGAAGGATTAAAACAAATAGGGTGGTTTTTTTTGGTAATTTAGGGGTTCTTTAAAAAACAACTTTTTGAAAAAAAGTATTTATTACATCCTCATCTCTGTAGCCATTTGTTTGTTGGTAGGCTTTTTATCTGGATTTGCCACACAAAGCTCCGTAAATGACTGGTACCTCACCTTAAATAAGCCTTTTTTTAACCCGCCTAACTGGGTGTTTGCACCAGTATGGTCTGCCTTGTATATTCTCATGGGTATAGCTGCTGGTATGGTTTGGGCAAAGGGGTATTACCACATATGGGTAAAAACTGCCCTGTATCATTTTGTATTTCAATTGCTCTTGAACGCCCTATGGTCTATTGTATTTTTTGGGCTTAAAAGTCCCTTAGGTGCTTTATTTATTATCATAGCGCTGAATATTTTACTGGTATTTACCTTTAAGTGGTTTAGGGTGGTAAAAGCTGCAGCCGCCTATCTGCTGCTACCCTATATAGCTTGGGTGGCTTTTGCAAGCCTGCTCAATGCTGCTATTTGGTACTTAAATTAACGCAGTAGGAATCTCTTTTTAAAGCATCTATTTATCTAAGGCGTTTACCATGCCTTGAGCCGCCAGAAACCCTGTAGTCCAAGCGCTTTGAAAATTGAATCCGCCAGTAATGGCGTCAATATTAAGAATCTCACCAGCAAAATATAAACCCGGGAATAATTTGCTCTGTAGGTCTTTAAAGGAGACTTCTTTGAGGCTCACTCCTCCAGCTGTCACAAACTCCTCTTTAAAGGTGCTTTTCCCTGTAACCGCTAAGCTAGCCTGAGTGAGTTGTTTTCCTAATGCAGCTAGTTGGTCTTTGGTGATATTGGCCCACTCCACGTCTTCTGAAATACCACTAAAAGCAACTAATCTTTGCCACAATCGCTTGGGTAACTCAAAATCATAACTGCTGTAAATTTTCTTCTTGGCCTGCTTTTTCTTATGTACAAAAAGTTGCTCCAATATGCTTGTGGGACTGTATTGTGGTAAAAAATTAATCTCTATATTAAAGTCGTAATGCGCTTCTGCCAACACCCTAGCACCCCAGGCAGAAAGCTTCAGAATAGCGGGGCCACTTAGACCCCAGTGGGTAATGAGTAGAGCACCAGAGGTCAATAAGGACTTTTTAGCAGCCTCACCTGGCAAGCGCAAACGCACCAAAGCAGGAGTGCTTAAACCAGCCAAACCTTCCAAACGCGGGTCTGAAATATGAAACGTAAACAAAGATGGAACGGCGGGTACCATCTCATGACCCAGACTAGAGAGCATGGAAAATATTTTGGAATTACTACCTGTAGCCAATAGGATTTTTTTAGCAGAAATCTCTTGATTGGCGGTATGAAGCAGCCAGGAGCCATCTGAGTTTTGAGCTAAAGCCTTGAGAGCACATTTGTCAAAAAGAGAAATTCCCAAAGATTCTCTCAGTCTAACAAAGCAATTAATAATGGCCTCAGAGCTGTTGGCCACCGGAAACATGCGACCGTCCGACTCTATTTTTAGTGGAACCCCCTGCTGCTCAAAAAAAGCAATTACCTCTGCGGGACCGTAATGGTGAAAGGGACCTAATAAAGCCTTTTCTCCACGGGGGTAATGGGTGCTGAGATGCTTAGGATCTAAGGCATGGTGCGTCACATTACAACGACCTCCTCCCGAAACCCGGACCTTGTCTAAACCCAAAGTTCCTCTCTCTAAAATGGCTATTTGAAGTCCCGGTTGTTTTAATGCTGCCTGAATGGCGGCAAAATAACCTGCGGCTCCCCCGCCAACAATTGCAATATCTAACATCTAAATATATTACTTAAGCAAAGTAGTGACCCAAAGCAACAAGCCCTTACATAGCTAAAAACGGCGATCTGGGAAATTGGTAATAATTCCGTCTACCCCCATGGCTTTGATAGCCGCCAGATCTTGAGGACGGTTTACCGTCCAGGCAAAAACCTGGAAACCTGCCCCCTGTATGGTCTGAACAATCTCTACACTTAAATTTTTAAAATACGCATTTATAGCAACAGCCTGTACCGATCTAGCCATTTCTACAGCCTCTAAAGGGTCTTCCTCAGTGAGCACCGCAATGGGAATACTACTGTTTTGCAATCGGGCCTGTAACAATTGAGGCCAATCAAAACTTGAGAGCACTATATCTTCCAAGTCCCATGCTCCAGAGGCAACCAAAGGTTCTATAAGGGCTAAAACAGGAAGGGCCGTATGAGGTCCTTTTAATTCAATGTTGAGTTTGGCCTTCCCCTGTACCACCTCCAGTACCTCAGAGAGTAAAGGAATGCAATGCCCACCCTCTAAAACAATCTTAGAAAGGCTTTCCCAATCGTAGTCCACAATAGGACCTGTTCCATTGGAGAGTCTCTCCATAGTGTCATCGTGAAACACCACCAACTCCCCACTAGCAATTTGGAAAACATCAATTTCTATCATAGGCGCCTTCAGTTCTAATGCCTTTTCTACAGAGGCTATGGTGTTTTCCATTTCATAGCCCATGGCTCCTCTGTGGGCCACAATTATTGGATTATTCATCTCTGTGTCTTTACAAGACAGGAACCCAAAAAATAATACAAGAAGGTAACCTGCTTTTTTAAAATACCTCATATTAAATTTTAATATCATAGGCTTTGGATGGACTTAAAACATGACGCTCTCCAAAAACTCTAATAGATAAATCTGTTTGGCCGTTAAGTTCAAATCTGACGACGTCCTTTTGGACAGCCACCTTTATAATTCTATTCCTAAAATTAATTTTGAAGGAATACGCCTTCCATTGTGCTGGAATTCTCGGTTCAAAAGACAACTTGTCTTCTCTCATTCTCAATCCTGCAAAGCCTTCTACAATACTCATCCAAGTGCCTGCCATGGAGGTAATGTGTAAGCCCTCTTCCACTTCTTTATTGTAGTCGTCCAAATCTAATCTGGAGGTGCGCAAATAGAATTGATACGCCTGCTCCATCCTGCCCAACTTAGCCGCCTGAATGGCATGCACACAAGGAGACAAGGAAGACTCATGCACGGTGAGTGGTTCATAAAAATCAAAATGGCGCTCTAGGCTAGCTAGGTCAAAATGATCTTCAAAAAAATAAAAGCCCTGTAAAACGTCTGCTTGTTTAATGTAAGGAGATCTCAAAATTCTATCCCAGCTCCACTTTTGATTAATAGGCCTATCTGATTTGTCTAATTCTCTCACAGTGGTAAGCTCTTTGTCTAAAAAGCCATCTTGCTGTAAAAAGATATCTCTAGTGAGATCTTTTGGGTAATACATATTTTGAGCCACCTTAGCCCATTTATTTAACTCAGGATCCTTGAGTTTACACACCCCCATAATTCTGTGGTAATCCTCTGGATACCCATCTTTCACCTTTTGAATTTGAGTTAGCGCGTAGTCTATACACCAGCTGGCCAAGTAGTTGGTGTACCAGTTGTTATTTACATTGTTTTCATATTCGTTAGGCCCTGTTACTCCCAAAATCACATAGGCGTTTTTGTCCTTTGAAAAAGTAGCCCGCTGATGCCAAAATCTGGCAATACCAATGAGCACCTCTAGCCCCATTTCTGGAATGTAAGTATAGTCTCCCGTATAGCGGTAGTAATTAAAAATGGCGAAAGCAATAGCCCCATTTCTGTGAATTTCCTCAAAGGTAATCTCCCACTCGTTATGACATTCCTCCCCATTCATAGTAACCATTGGATAGAGTGCCGCACCATTAGAAAACCCTAATTTTGCTGCATTTTCAATGGCCTTATCCAACTGATTATAGCGGTATTGCAAGAGGTTCCTAGCTACTTTTTGGTCTTTAGTTGCCATATAAAAAGGAATACAATAGGCCTCTGTGTCCCAGTAGGTACTCCCTCCGTATTTTTCTCCTGTAAAGCCCTTGGGCCCAATGTTTAAAGTGGCGTCTTTTCCTGTGTAGGTCTGATTGAGCTGAAAAATATTAAAACGAATGCCTTGCTGCGCCTTCACATCTCCTTCTATGACAATGTCTGCCATGTCCCAAACCTGTTTCCAAGCTTTTTCTTGTGCGGCCAATAGGGCCGGAAATCCGGCCGATGCAGCCTGGTCTACCAACTCAAACGCTACCTCTTGTAAAGGCTTGTTGTGTTTTCTTTGCAAGACATATCCTGCATATTTATATGCTACTACTTCCTCGCCCGCTTTTAGAGAACACTCATACAAATGACCCACTTCCAAATCTTCCTTTATGGTTTGGCTGGGAGTTTGTCTGTCATGGGTGTTTACAAATACCTGGGTGCCTTGGTAGGTAGCTGTTTTAAAATGGGTCTTATTAGTTTGAGCTTCAATGAGTGCTTTTTCTTCTTGTGCATGTAGGGTTGTGGTCTGCCAAAAAGCGTCGTCCCAATTAGAGTCTTCATTCTTTACCCCACTGTTTAGGAAACTTTTTATTTCTAGACTTGCTGTTCCTTCGAGTACCATCACTTTGTACTCTATGGCTCCCAGAGCATATTGGTCCATGCTCAAAAAACGGCAGCTCTCTACTCTAATTTTGGTATGGTCAGATAAAGTAGCCTCAAAATGTCTTTTTAAAAGCCCTTTTTGCATATCTAACTCTCTGCGAAACACAGACACCTCTTTAGCGGTATACAAATCTAATTCTTGGCCGTTTACCTTAACATGAATGCCTATCCAACTTGGAGCATTGAGCACCTTGGCAAAATATTCAGGGTACCCATTTTTCCACCAACCCACTCTGGTTTTGTCTGGATAATAAACCCCTCCAATATAGCTCCCTTGAAAGCTAGGGCCAGAGTAGTATTCTTCAAAATTGGCTCTTTGGCCCATAGCGCCGTTGCCTATGCTGAATAAACTTTCTGAAGATTTAACATGTTTGGGATTAAAGCCTTCCTCTACCAGGCTCCATGCCTGAGGCTGTATATAAGATGCATTCATATATTTACTGCGATAATTCTTTAATTAAACTTAATGGGATGGCGGCCGTGGTCTCAAAACAATAGTCTGCAAGCTTTAAAATGGTGGCGTCTCCAACCCCTATGCACTGCATTCCTGCCGCTTTCGCGGCCGCCACTCCTGCCTTGGCGTCTTCAAGTACGACACAATCCTCTGGAGGCAATCCTAACTGTTGGGCAGCTTTGAGAAATACTTCCGGGTCTGGTTTGGCCTTTGAAACAGAGTTACCGTCTACTAATGTATTAAAATAAGACAATAATCCCACTTTCTCCAAAATAGGTTCTGCGTTTTTACTAGCAGAACCGAGGGCTATTAAATTGCCTTGGCGTTGGAGAAGATCCAAAATTTGTGGAATGCCTGGGAGTATTTCCTTGTCATTCATATGGGAAATCAGCGCCAAATAAGCAGTGTTTTTTTCGGAGAGCCAACGGTCTTTTTGCTCTGGAGTAGCTTTGTATTGTGCCATTTCTAGAAGTAATTCTAAAGACTTTACCCGGCTCACCCCTTTAAAATGTTCGTTATCTTGGGGGGTAAAATCATATCCAAATTGTTGTGCTAGAGATTTCCAAGCTTCATAGTGGTATTTGGCAGTGTCTACTATAACACCGTCTAGATCAAAAATAAATCCTTTACTCATATTCCTTTATCAATCTTATTATTTAGTAGACTCTCTTTCCATTAGGGTGGGCTGCAATACGGTAGTACTAAATTGTTCTTCCTCTGTTTCTATCTCTACCTTTTCTATGAGCATTTTAGCCGCTTCTTCGCCCATAATTTCTCCGTGCTGCGCAATAGAGGTTAGCGAAGGCATGGCATACTTTGAAAGTAAGCCATCTGTAAAACCAATAAATGAAATATCTTCTGGAATACGCTTGCCTTTGAGCTGAACCAAACGCATAGCGTGTATGGCAAAAATTTCATTGACACACAAAACAGCATCGACCTTTTTGTCAGAAAAAAAAGCTTCAAAAGCCTCCTCTTCTACTTCCATACTAGGTAGTTTTAAAATCAAAGATGGATCTAAAGAAATTCCATGTGATTTTAGGGCTTTTTCATAGCCCATGGCCCTAGCTTTACTCACGCTCAGGTAGTCGTCTGTGGTTACCAGTGCAATGCGCTTTTTGCCACTTTCTATAAATTTTTTAACGGCTAAAAAGGCGCCTTGCTCGTCATCTATCACTACCTTGTCGCAGGCAATTTCTGGAGTAACCCTGTCAAACATCACGAGCGGAATACCCTGCTGTGTTACCTCTTTTATATGGTTGTAATCTTTTTTTAGTTGGGTCTCGGAGGAAAGTGACATGATAAACCCATCTATAGAACCGTTGGCCAAGAGCTCCATATTGATTACCTCTCGGTCAAAACTTTCGTTAGACACGCAAACCAATACGTTATATCCTTTGGCGTTGGCGTACTTTTCAATACCGCTTATCACCGTAGTAAAAAAATGGTGAACAATGTCTGGAATAATGACCCCGATGTTTTTAGTGCGCCTATTTTTAAGGCTTACCGCAATATTATTGGGCTTGTAATTATACAACTTGGCAAAAGCTTGAATTTTGTCTTTGGTGTCCCTACTGATCTCCTCACTGTTCTTTAGTGCTTTAGAAACAGTAGAAATAGAGACTTCTAACTCACGAGCAATGTCTTTTAAAGTGATTTTTGGCTTCACAACAATAAAATTTCTTGCAAGGTAAGATTCTTAGGATTTACAAGTCTATAGACCTGATAAATTTTTAGTAATAAAGTTAAATAATAGTTAAAAAAAACAAATGAAGTTTTGGTATTGTTGGAGTCTACAATTATTATTTTGTTATATTTGGAGAGGATTTATGTTAAAAAAACAATTGCAGTCAAATTTTTTACGAGCTTCATAATGTTGGTACCCTCAAATTATCAGGATGATAATTAGCGGGACTTATCAACACGAAACCGTTTTCGTAACAATTTATTACAGTCTTTGTTTGACCTTTAACACAAAATTTACATATGTTTAACGCCTAAACTAAAATTAACTAAACTTAAAATTAATTATTTATGAAAATTATGCTACTCAAAAGCTTTTTGTTGGTTGGAGCCATTATGTGCTTTGGCTTTGCAAAGGCACAGACAGTATCTGGTAATGTTTCAGACGCCAATGGTCCTTTATTAGGAGCATCTGTTGTTGTGAAAGGTACTGCCAATGGAACAACAGCAGATTTTGATGGTAATTTTACCATTAATGCTGGAAGTGGAGACACTTTAGTTTTTTCCTATGTAGGTTACACTGCTCAGGAAGTTGTAGTTGGAAATCAAACTACTATTAACGTAGTACTAGTTGCCAACAACGAATTGGATGAAGTAATCGTTACAGGTTATGGAGGCCAGAAAGAAAAGGAGATTACCTCTGCGGTAGTTGCCGTTAGCGAAGAAGAATTTAACCAAGGGGTTGTAAACGACGCCGCGGGTCTTGTTCAAGGTAAGGTAGCAGGTCTTCAGATTTACAACAAAGGGGGGAACCCTAACTCTGGTGCTCAAATTCGTTTGAGAGGTCTTTCTACGGTTGGAGCGAATTCTTCTCCATTAGTAGTTATTGACGGAGTTATCGGAGCTTCTTTGGCCAACGTAGATCCAACAGACATCGCTTCTATTAACGTACTTAAGGATGCCTCTGCAGCAGCGATCTACGGTTCTCGTGGTTCCTCTGGTGTTATCTTAGTAACTACCAAAAAGGGGGTTGCTGGTGAGACAAAGATTTCTTATAACGTACAGTACTCTAACGCGAGCAGATTAAATACGATTGATTTAATGAGCCCAGATGAATTCTTGGCTGCTGGAGGTCGTGACTTAGGTTCACGTACAGACTGGTTAGACGAGGTAACTAGAACGGCTGCTTCTACCATTCACAACATTTCTATGGCAGGTGGAGCTGGTTCTACAAGCTACCGTGTTTCTGCTAACTACAGAGATGTAGAGGGTATTTTACAGAACAATGGCTTTACGCAAATGAATGCGCGTTTGAACTTCTCTACAAGAGCTTTAAATGACAAATTAAAAATCGAATTCTCTTCTTCTTTCACAGATAGAGATCAGAAAAATGGTTTTAACGAGGCACTTAGATATGCTACCTTGTACAACCCTACCGCACCTGTATTTGCTGCAGATGCTCCATATGCGTTTAACGGGGAGCAATTTGGTGGGTACTTTGAAACTTTAGGATTGTTTGACTCATTCAACCCTGTTTCTATTATAAACCAAAACATCAATGAAGGTAAAAAAGTAGAATACAACTACTCTGCTAACTTCACCTATAACCTTACTGACAACTTTGACCTTCACTTCAATGCGGCCAACCAGTTGTCTAAGTACGGAAATAGATTGTATTATAGAGGTACCTCTTTATGGAATGGTGGTGCTGCATCACCTTCTAGAAAAGGATCTGCTACTTTCTATGACGACGAGTACAGCTTCCAATTATACGAAGCATATGCTACTTGGAATAAATCTTTTGGAAACTCAAATGTTGTGTTAACAGGAGGATATTCTTACCAAAAGCAAAACTTTAACTCTCACTCTGTAACAGTAGGTGACTTCCCAAACAACGACTTTGACTACATTAATGCAATTGAGTTAGGTCAGGATTTATTAAATCAAGGTTTTGTTGGAGCGAACTCTGACATGGCGCCAGACAATGAAATTGAAGCTTACTTCTTAAGAGCGAACGTAACGATAGCTGACAACTTCTTTGTAAATGCTTCTTTGAGAAGAGAGGGATCTACTAAATTAGGAGACGGTAACAAATACGGTACCTTCCCTGCAATTGGTTTGGGTACAGACTTAAATAAATACTTAAACCTTGAAGGAGTAAACCAATTAAAAGCTCGTGTTTCTTACGGGGTAACTGGTAACTTACCTGCTGCCAATGGTCTTTCTCAAGAAGTGAGAGGATTTGCATGGGCCGGTGGTGGTACCTCTGGAGGTACAACATCTTTAGTAAGAGCTGCAAACCCAGATCTTAAATGGGAAGAAAAATCTGAAACTAACTTTGGTATTGACTTAAATACAGACAGATTAACAGCTTCCTTAGATATTTACTCTCAAACTTCTAAAGATTTTATCTTAGAAAGACAAGTAGATGCTACGGTATTTGGTTTTGACAGAAGATGGGAAAACGCAGGTCAAGTAACTTCTAAAGGGGTAGAATTGGCTGTGAACTACGATCTAATTCAAAATGACGGTTTCACCTACAACACTGGTGTGGTTTGGTCTACCAATGAGACGGTATTAGATGAGTACGTTTCTGAGCAAGAGCGTTTTGCTAACTTGGGAGCGCCAGGTCAGAATGACACTTATGCCATTAGAGTTAAAGTAGGAGAAGAAATTGGTCAAATTTACGCTCCAGTATGGGACGGTACAGTGACTAACGGAACTCAAAACTTCGTGGATGTTAACGGAGATGGTGTCATTAACACCAACCAAGCTAACATGCTTAATGACGACGCAGACT
Source organism: Flavobacteriaceae bacterium LSUCC0859 (assembly GCA_022239325.1). Lineage (GTDB taxonomy): Bacteria > Bacteroidota > Bacteroidia > Flavobacteriales > Flavobacteriaceae > MAG-120531. The sequence goes on from JAKOGP010000002.1 coordinate 146,256, forward strand.
ATGCAGTAGTGGGTAGAGGTACTCCTGATTTTGAATTGGGATGGACCAACCAACTTACCTTTGGTGACTGGTCTGTAAATGCTTTCTTTAGAGGAGCTTTCGGACACAGCTTAGTAAACACTTTCCGTGTATTTTACGAGCCAAGAGTAGGATCTCAGAAGTCTTATAACTACATCAATACTGAATTGGCTAATCCAGAGATTACCAATGCACAATTTAGTTCTCTATATGTTGAAAAAGCAGACTTTTTCAAGTTAGATAACTTAACTGTAGCCAGAAAATTAAACTTGAACAGTGGTGTGATTGACAATGCCACCTTATCATTAAATGTTCAAAATGCTTTTGTACTGACTAAATATACAGGATCTGATCCAGAGCCTTCTTTATCTGACAATGGCAATGTATTAGCTCCTGGTATGGACAGAAGAAATAACTACTATTCTGCTCGTACATTTACAGTAGGACTTAATATTAACTTTTAAAAAATAAAAAATTATATGAAAACTTTTAACAAAATACTTTTAGGTATAGGATTAGTAGGTCTAACTTACTCTTGTACTGACTTAGAGGAAGATTTGGTAGGAGATTTGACTACCGACTTCACTGTAGACGGTGTAACAAATGCTTCTTACAGTGGAAGTGCCTTCACCGTTTCTGACGGACTAACCAATGCTTTTGGTGCCCTAAGAGGTACTGGAACAGCTGGTCACGGAGGGTACTTTGCCGTTCAATCTGTTTCTTCAGATGAAATGGCCGTAACTCAAAAAGGTGGTGACTGGTATGATGGTGGAATCTGGATTGACATTCACAGACACAACCAAACTGCTGCTAACGGACCTATTAAAGACGTTTGGAATGGTGGTTATAACGCCATTGCACAGGTAAACAATGCCATTGAAAACGGAGGTTTAGATGCAAACCTAATGGCGCAAGCCAAAGTATTGCGTGCCTACCTACATTGGAGGTTGTTAGATATGTACGGAAGAATCCGTTTTGTAGACGAGTCTGGAACCAGCGCTCAGTTATCTAGAACAGCTGGATTTGAGAGAATTGAAAGTGAACTCTTATCTGCTATTGGAATTTCTGGAGTTACAGCTAACATGGATCTTTCTGGTTCTGCCTTAGGAACCGACGACGTAAAATACAGAGTAAACCAATTTGCTGCACTAGGTGTATTGGCTAAGTTGTATTTAAACGCAGAGGTATATACAGGTACTGCCAGATGGCAAGAAGCGCATGACGCAGCCAACTACATTATTGAGAATTCTTCTTACAGATTATCTGATAGCTCTGTTTCTGTACCTAACCCAGCAAAGAGACCAGCTGTAGCATCAGATCCAGATAATTTAACAGGATATGCTGCTGTGTTCTCACCATCTAACTATGACAACCCAGAAATCATCTGGTCTGTAGAGTACGATGAGGCTACTGCTGGAGGAATGAACTTTCACCAAATGACCTTACACTACGGTTCTCAGTTTACTTACTTATTCCAAGACCAACCTTGGAATGGTTACTCTGCCTTAGAGGAGTTTTACAACTCATACTCAGATGGAGATGCTCGTAAAGAGGCGAACTTTATTGTAGGACCTCAAACAGACTTTGGAGGTAGTGTAATTGTAGATTTAGCATCTGACGCTGCAGATCCAGCAATTGACTACTCTATTTCTATAAACGAATTAGAGCCAAACGCAGGAAGAACTGCTGGAGCTAGACTTGGTAAATTTGCCTTCAAAAACTTCGCAAGACCAGACTTAGACAATGACTACCCACTTGTAAGATTGGGAGATATTTACTTAGTGAGAGCAGAAGCTAAAGCTAGAGTAGCAGGAGATTGGTCTATGGCCTTAGCAGACGTAAACACTATTAGAGCTAGAGCAGGAGTTTCTGCCTTAGCATCTATCACAGCTGAAGAATTTTTAGCAGAAAGAGGTAGAGAAATGTTTATGGAAAGCTCAAGAAGAACAGATCTTATCCGTTTTGGAAAATGGAATGACTCTTGGTGGGAAAAAACAAATTCTGACGCTTACAGAATTGTAATGCCTATTCCACAAGACGCTATACAAAACTCAAACGGGGCTTTAACTCAAAACCCTGGATACTAATTAATAGTATAGATTCATTTAAAAGCGGCCCAATTGGGCCGCTTTTTTTTTGCTTTAAAGTCAAAAAAATAAGCCTGCAAAGCGCTTGAAATAAAGTATAATTTTAATTATATTGCCTGTTATACCAGCCTCCCACCAAAAACTTAATAAACTCATTTATGCGAAGAGCTTCACACATATTTGCTCGGGTATTTGCAAGTGCTTGCTTGTGTATTTTATGGAGCTGTAAGGAGGAAAAATATCTCTTTGAATTGCGTAGTGGGTCAGAGACGGGTATCCTATTTGAAAACACCTTATCCTACACAGAAGAATTTAATCCATATACCTATAGAAACTTTTACAATGGTGGAGGTGTGGCCTTAGGAGATATTAACAACGACGGATTAGTAGATATTTACTTTACTGGCAATTTAGTTTCCAACGCCTTATACCTTAACAAAGGAAACTTCCAATTTGAAGACATCACTGAAAAAGCGGGAGTGGCCTGCAAAGGAGTATGGTCCTCAGGGGCTACTTTTGTAGACATTAATCAGGACGGCTTATTAGATATCTATGTGAGTAAATCTGGAATGCCAGGAGGAGAAAATCGCCACAACGAACTTTTTATTAATCAGGGAGACAACACTTTTAAAGAGGCTTCAAAATCTTATGGATTAGACATTACAGGGCTTTCCGTGCAGGCCGCTTTTTTTGATTACGACAGAGATGGAGATTTAGACTGTTACCTACTCAATAACTCCATGCGCTCTGTGGGTGCCTATGACCTCATAGAAAACCAGCGATTGATTCCAGATCCTGACGGAAACAGTCTTCTTGAAAATCAAGATGGATATTTTGTAAATGTCTCTGAAAAAGCTGGCATATATTCCAGCAAAATAGGTTTTGGATTGGGCATTACCCTTTCGGATTTTAACGACGACCAATGGCCAGATTTATTTATTTCGAATGACTTTTTTGAGAAAGATTATCTGTATATAAACCAACAAGACGGAAGTTTTAAAGAAGAAGGAGACCATTATTTCAATGCCCTTTCTATGGGCTCTATGGGAGCAGACGCTGCAGACATAGACAACGACTTACGAACAGACCTTATGGTCACAGAAATGCTTCCAGAGAACTTGGAGCGAAAAAAGTTAAAAACGGCCTACGAAAACTGGGACAAACATCAATTGGCATTTGAGAAAGGCTATGGAAAACAACTTCCCAGAAATGTACTTCAGAGAAATATGGGGCCTACAGGTTTTGCTGAAATTGGCAGAAGCACAGGAATAGAAGGTTCGGAATGGAGTTGGGCTGCCTTATTTTTTGACATGGACAACGACGGGCTCAAAGATTTGTACATCAGCAATGGGATACATAAAGATTTATTAGACAGAGACTATTTGAGTTTTATGGCCAACGATGAAAAGGTACGCCAACTTATAGAAGAGGACGAAGAAGTGCTTAGTAAACTCATAGATGTCATGCCCTCTGCTGCTGTGCCTAACGCAGCCTTTCAAAACACGGGTGCGTTTACATTTAAAAATGTAAGAGACACTTGGGGCTTTAATACCCCTAGTTTTAGTAATGGAAGTGCCTATGGAGATTTAGACAATGATGGAGATCTAGATCTGGTAGTTAATAACATTAACAAGCAGGCCTTTGTATATGAAAACACTGCCGCTAGCAAAGGAAATAATTACCTTTCTATTGGCCTAAAGGGAAGCGGGAAAAACACTTTTGCCATTGGAGCCAAAGTCATAGGATATTTTAAAGACTCTCATATCTTAGTGGAACAATTTCCCTCTAGAGGCTTCCAGAGCGCTATCAGCCACAGGCTTCATATGGGGCTTGGAAATCATACAAAATTAGATAGTGTAGAAATTTACTGGCCAAGGGGTACTAAGAGTGTACTCTATGATATAGCCTCCAACCAACATATTGTAATAGAAGAGCTAAACACAAAAGTCAGAAAACACAAACAGCAGCGCACAGAAGCAGCTAAGACAGAAGACTTAGCACAATCCAAAAAATGGAATTTGCGATTTAAACACCTGGAAAACAGCTATATAGATTTTAACAACGAACGCTTGTTACCCCAAATGTTTAGCAATGAAGGCCCAGTGATAGTAAGTGGAGATCTCAATGGAGATGGAGTTGAAGATTTCTTTTTTGGAGGCGCCAAAAATCAAGCCTCAGAAATCTGGTTAAGTAATGCCAGCAACAATACCCATAAAAAAACAAATGAAAAGCTACTCCAGACAGACGCCGTAAGCGAAGACACAGAAGCTTTGTTTTTAGATGTAGATGGAGACTCAGACCTAGATATTTATATTGGTAGCGGAGGCAAAGCCTTTTCAAAATTTTCATTCAACCTTCACGATAGAATTTATATCAATGACGGCCAAGGCCATTTTAGCAAACAAGTTGCTCCTGCTTTCAAAAGACCGCTAAGTACTGGGGCCTTAGCCAAATTAGATGTAAATAAAGATGGCCGTATAGATCTCTTTGTAGGAGAACGCTATCGTGTGGAAACCTATGGTTTAGACGGCAATGGCCATATCTTATTAAATGAAGGAGGGGGGAATTTTAAGATCACTAATCCAATACCCTTCCAAAATCTTGGAATGATTACGGACGCCAAAGCCATAGACCTCAACAAGGATGGATGGGAAGATCTCATTGTAGTTGGGGAATGGATGGGGGTAAGAGTATTTCTCAATGAAAGGGGGAATTTTAAAGAGGCCACTGAAGCTTATGGACTTCAAAAAACCTCTGGAATTTGGAGTAGTTTGCTTGTTAAAGATCTAAATGAGGACGGTTTTACAGATCTAGTCATTGGCAATACGGGCACGAATAGTTTTTACAAAGCGCATATGAAATTATATGTGGGAGATTATGACCTCAATGGAAGTATGGAGCAAATTTACACCCAAGAGTTCCAAGGCAAAGATTACCCAATTGTAGACAAGGACGAGCTTACAAAACAAATTCCATCTTTAAAAAAAGACTTTTTATATTATAAAGACTATGCTAAAGCAAGCTTTGAGGATATTTTTAAAAACAAAAATATACAAAACCAAACGGTAAAAACATTAGACATCACAGAAAGTAGTATTTTCTGGGGGTCTAAAGACGGATTTAAAAGAGAGGCTTTTGCAGCAGAAATTCAATATTCAAATGTCTCTGCCATCCTCACAGAAGACGTAAACAAAGATGGATATCCAGATGTCATTCTAGGAGGTAACCAAAGTAGAGTGAAACCTCAGTTTGGTGCAACAGAATCTTCTATGGGGTGGCTCCTAATAAACAAAAAGAACGGTATATTTGAATCTCCAAGGTCTCTTGAAATAAAAGGCGAGATCAGAGACTTTAGTATCTTAAAAGAAAAGAACAAATCATTTCTAATTATCGGTATAAACAATGACAGTATTCAGATTAAAAAACTTCACTAAACTCCTATGTGTATTAATGATCATGATGGCTGGGCTTCAAAGCTGTCAATCTACCTATGACAAAACTGTAAAAAATGAAATGGCTCATGGAGAGCGTCATGACATTTTAAAGTTTGATTTATCTTTTGGAGATACTAAAAAAGAATTTTTTGCCAAATGCTGGGAGCTGAACAAGAAAGGGCTTATCACACAAGGTCCAAAAAACCAATATGTGGCCTATGAACTCAAAAACGATAGCACTCAAAACATCACCCATTTGTTTTATGGCATTTTTGACGACAACCAAAAAATGGTAGGCTTAGATATGGAATTTGCCTATGATGGATGGTCTCCTTGGACCCCAGAATTACAATCTGACAAATTGATGTTTGTAGCCATGGATACCCTTAAAAGTTGGTATCCGGGGAATGACTTTTTTAAAGTGACTAATGAAAAACTAAATAAAGACACCTATGTTAAAATTGACGGAAATAGACAGATTATAGTGCAAACGGCAACCGATAAAGATGTTAAAGTTACCTTAGAAGATCTAAGACATAAATTTCCAAAACTAAAGTAAGAATATGCAAATAAAAGCATTCGCCACCTGTATTCTACTCCTGTTGTGCCTTTGGAGCTGCGACAAGCAAACCAATACCCTATTTGAGCTTCAAGACAATAAAAGCATTGGTTTAGAATTTGAAAACAAACTTAGTTTTTCCAATGAGTTTAATGTGTACACCTATAGAAACTTTTACAATGGTGGGGGTGTGGCTATTGGAGATATTAATAACGATGGCTTAGTAGATATTTACCTCACAGCCAATCAGGAAAGCAACCAACTCTTTTTAAACAAAGGCAATTTCCAATTCGAAAATATCACGGAAACCTCAGGAGTTGGAGGAAACCGAGCCTGGTCTACTGGCGTAACTATGGCAGACGTTAACGCAGACGGATTATTAGATATTTATGTGTGTAACTCAGGAGATGTAAAGGGAGATAGCAAGCAAAATGAACTCTTTATAAATCAAGGAGACCTCAAGTTTATAGAGTCTGCAGAGAAATATGGACTGGCAGACCAAGGCTTTTCTACACATGCCTCTTTCTTTGACTATGACAAGGATGGAGATCTAGATGTATACTTACTAAATAACTCTTACCAAGCCATCGGGAGCTTTGATTTGAGAAGAAACGAAAGGCCAAAGAGGGATGTTAAAGGTGGAGACAAACTCTTAGAAAATCAAGATGGTATTTATGTAGACGTAAGTGAAAAGGCAGGTATTTACGGCTCTGTGATTGGATTTGGACTTGGGGTAACCGTAGGAGATGTGAATAACGACGGCTGGGAAGACATTTATGTCTCTAATGATTTTTTTGAAAGAGACTATCTCTATATAAACAATCAGAATGGTACTTTTAAAGAGACTTTAACAAGCGCTATTAATTCTATTTCTGGGGCCTCCATGGGGGCCGATATGGCAGACATAAACAACGATCAAAAAGCAGATATCTTCGTCACAGAGATGCTACCATCCGACTATGAAAGACTGAAGTCTGTTACCACTTTTGAGGACTGGGACAAATACACCTACAATGTAAAAAATGGGTATTATCACCAGTACACCAGAAACACCTTACAGCTAAACAATGGGGACAACACCTTTAGTGAGGTTGGCCGTCTAGCGGGAGTAGAGGCCTCAGATTGGAGCTGGGGGGCTTTGTTTTTTGACATGGACAACGACGGTCTCAAAGATCTGTTTATTGCCAATGGGATATACAGAGATCTTACAGATCAGGATTATTTACAATACGTCTCCAGTGACGAGGTAATTAATTCCATTGTGGCAAACAATCAGGTAGACTATGCTAGGCTTATAGATATTATTCCTTCTAACCCTATAGAGAACCAAGCTTATAAAAATTTAGGGGATCTAAACTTTAGTAGGGATAAAAATTTAGGTTTAGAAACCAAAGGTTTCTCTAATGGAGCAGCTTACGGAGATTTGGACAATGACGGAGACCTGGACCTTGTGGTAAACAATGTGAATATGCCTCTGTTTGTCTATAAAAATCAGAGTGAAAAAAATCCAAAAAACCATTTTATACAGTTCAAAATTAAAGGAGCAGACAAAAACACCCAGGGGATTGGTGCACAAATAACAGTGGTTCAGGAAGGAAACACCTACACCGTAGCACAGCAGCCCATTAGAGGCTTTCAATCTAGTATGGACCTTAAACCCCATATTGGACTCCCCTCTGCAAGTCCTGTAGACATCTCTGTACTATGGCCCAATGGGAAAAAGACTGCTCTAAATAAAGTGACTCCCAATACCCTCCTTACTTTAGATATGGCCACGGGCAAATCTGAAAAGCCTACGGAAACACTTCCCAAGGATATTGTTTTTACTCCTACAAAAGAGGGACCGGCCTATGTACATCAAGAAAATAAATTCATAGACTTTAACAGAGACCGTTTATTGCACCATATGATGAGTACTCCAGGACCAAAAACTACCAAAGGAGATATTAATGGGGACGGTTTTGAAGATCTAATTATTGGTGGTAGTAAAGGAAATCGTTCTGAGATATTTATGGCAGACTCCAATGGAATGTTTACGGTGAATAACCATTTTATCTTTAACAAAGATTTAGCCTCTGAGGTTACAGACCTCACCCTATTAGATATAGATCAAGACGGCGATTTAGACCTATATATGGGACATGGAGGGATTGAATTTTCTAAGTTCTCTCCAGAATTAGCAGACCAAATCTATCTCAATGACGGCCAAGGGAATTTTAGTGAAAGTAAGCAGGAACTACCTACGGCAGTACAATTTTTTAATACTGGGGTGGTTAAAAGTGGAGATATAGACGGAGATGGAGATATAGACTTATTCGTGGGAGAACGTTCCATAAATGGCGCATACGGACTTCCAGGGAGTGGCCATTTACTGGTTAATAATGGCCAAGGCGTCTTTGAAGATCAAACCGAGACCCTAGCTCCAATGCTGCAAAAAATTGGAATGATTAGCATTGCAGATTTTTCAGATATAGATGGAGATTCTGACCTAGATTTAGTGCTAAGTGGGGAATTTATGGGAGTTCACATCTTATTAAACGAAGGCTCAAAATTCACCGCTATGGCAGGGGAACTAAACCAGGAAAAAGGCTGGTGGTCTGCTTTGAACATTACGGATTTAAATGCAGATGGCTATCCTGATCTCATTATAGGAAACCATGGTGAAAACTCTAGGTTTAAAGCCTCTAGAGAAAGGCCATTAGCCCTTTTTGTAAAAGATTATGACGAAAATGGAGCCCTAGACCCTATTCTGAGTTTTATGGGGGAAGACAACAAATACTATCCATTTAACCTCCGACACAACCTCATTGATCAAATGAAAGGCTTAAAAAAGCGTTTTCCAGACTACAAGAGTTTTAAAAATGCAGACCTTAGCCAAATTCTGACCCAAGAGGCCATGGATCAAAGTTTAAAATTGGAAGCCAATGAATTGAGAACTAAAATTTTCATAAATCAGGGTGGGACTCAGTTTAGAGCATTAGACCTTCCAGTTTCTGTTCAAATGGCGCCGGTTTTTGCTATAGAGAGTTTTGACTTTGACCATGATGGAGACTTAGACATTGTCATGGGAGGGAATCTATTTAGAGTGAAGCCAGAAGTTGGAAGATACGACGCTAGTTTTGGCACCTATCTGGAAAATAAAGGCAATGATGTATTTAGTAGCTTTCCAGGGAACAAAGGCTTTACTCTAAGAGGAGAAATCAGGTCTTTCCAACGTATAAAAAACCGCTTAATAGTGACTAGAAACAGTGATTCTATTTCATCATTTAAATTTTAATATGTCTTTACATCCAACATACAAAAAGGGGCCCATACTAAAGAAATGGACTTTGCTTTTATTTACGGCCACCCTATTAATAGCCTGTAACAAAGAAATAGAAAAGGGGCCTATATATTTTGAAGCACTCTCCCCCACTCAAACTGGTATTGACTTTACCAATAGCTTAGAACCTACTTCTGATCTCAATATTATTGAATACTTATATTTCTATAATGGAGCTGGAGTGGCCATTGGAGACCTAGACAATGACGGACTGGAAGATGTATTCTTTACAGGGAATCAAGTTCAAGACCAATTGTATAAAAACCTGGGCGAGCTCCGTTTTTCAAATATCACTGCATCTGCTGGCATATTGAATTCAGACAGCTGGTCTAATGGGGTCACTATGGCAGACGTTAATAATGACGGGCTATTGGATATTTATGTCTCTGTCGTAGGGCAATATAAATCCCTTAAAGGCCACAATAAACTGTACCTGAACAAGGGTGATATGCAGTTTGAAGAAGTGTCAAAAGAGGTTCACTTAGATTTTTCTGGTTTTGGTACCCAGGCTAGTTTTTTTGACTACGACAATGACGGAGACCTAGATGTATACTTACTAAACCACACCGTACACACCCCAAGAAGCTACGGCAAAATAGACAAAAGATCAGAGAAGGACCTACTATCTGGAGATCGCTTCTATGAAAACACCCTAGAAACTGGGGTATTAGACTTTAAAGAAGTAAGCGCAGAGGCAGGCATTTTTAGCAGCCCTTTAGGTTATGGATTGGGATTGGCCACTGCAGATTTTAATAAAGATGGTTTTATTGACATATACATTGGGAATGATTTTCACGAAAACGACTATCTGTTTTTGAATAACGGAGACAAAACTTTTAAAGAAGTTAGTAAGCAAATGATCAGTCACAGTTCCAGATTTACCATGGGATTAGATGTTGCAGATTTAAATAACGACGCTCAATTAGATATTTTTAGCTTGGACATGATGCCAGATCAGGCTAAAATTTTACTTAAGTCTGGAGGAGAAGACACAGATAAGGTGGCTCAAATAAAATCAAATTTTGGATACCAACCGCAGTACTCTAGAAACCATTTACAACTAAACAATGGTCGTGGGGCGTTTAAAGAAATAGCCTTACTCACTCAAACCTATGCCACCGATTGGAGTTGGTCTGCGCTTATTGAAGATTTTGATAATGATGGCCAATCTGATATTTTTATCAGTAATGGAATTTACAGAAGGCCTAATGACTTGGATTACATTAATTATATGAGTAATGTAAACTTTAGCCAATACCAACAAAACCAACAAGACGCCCTAGAAAAAAAGCTTATTGAGGAAATGCCTCAATTACATATTGGCAATGTCATTTTAAGAAATGAAGGTCAAATGATCTTTTCTAAATACAGCCAAGAGGCCGGTTTAAACAACACCTACTCTAATGGAGCAGCTTACAGTGACCTGGACCTGGATGGAGACATAGATCTGCTGATAAACAATATTAATAGTCCTGCTCAACTATTAGAAAACACTACTAACCCTCAAAATTTTGTAGGGTTCCAAGTGAGTCCGTCTGCTGAGGTACCCAATACGCAAGGCGCCAAAATTAGTGTATATAGCCAAGATAAAGTATGGTATAAAGAAGTTACGGCAAGCAGAGGGTTTGCATCGGCGTCTAGCCAGAACATTCACTTTGGATTGGGTCAAAAGAACCGTATAGATTCTGTTCATATAGAATATCTAGGAGGCAAAAAACAAAGATTTACGAATCTGAAAGCCAATCAGTACCACAAGATAGACTCACAAACGGCACAATTTACACAAATTAAGCCGCAAATAATCTATGAGGCTACCGAGAGCTTCCCCTTTACCCATACGGAAAACACCTATTATGACTATGAGCGAGAGCCACTGATGCTAGAAAAATTATCTATAGAGGGACCCGCTTACGTCTTCGAAGACTTTGACGGAGACGGTCTTAAAGACTTGTATTTGGGAGCGGCCAAATACCAGGAAAGTAGTTATTTTAAACAAAATGAAAACCACAGCTTTAGCCGCATTCCCTCTGAAGCCTTTTTAGAAGACGCACTTTATGAAGACGTAGACGCTGCAGCTATTGACTATGACAATGACGGAGATTTAGATCTATACGTAATGAGTGGTGGAAATGACAGCCCCGAAGGAGACATACAATTGGCAGACCGACTCTACATTAACAACGGACTAGGCCAATTTACCAGATCTGCTGCCGTACTGCCCAAATCTAATGGCGGTAGCATCTCTGTAGCAGACTTTAACAATGATGGATATGACGATCTCTTTCTAGGGTCTCGATCTATGCCAGGCGCCTATGGCGTAGCTCCATATAGTGTGATCTTGAAAAACACCCAAAAAGGGAATTTTGAGCTACTAGATAGGGTAGAATTTGGTATGATTACGGACAGTGCTTGGGGAGACTTAAACTCAGATGGTTTTCTAGACTTAGTATTGGTGGGTGATTTTATGCCCGTAACCGTCTTAATGAACCAGCAAGGAGTTCGCTTTGAAAACCAAACCATTGCTCTTGGCCTAGAACACAGCAGTGGCTTGTGGAACACCCTTGCCCTAGAAGACCTTAACGGAGATGGACGCTTAGATATTTTGGCTGGGAATGCTGGCTTAAATATGAAATTAACAGCCTCTGTAGAAGCACCTGTGGTATTACATTTGGCAGATTTTGACGCCAATGGTCAAATAGATCCAGTGTTTTTTTATGACTATGAGGGCCAACATATCCCCTTTGCTACTAAAGATCAGTTGGCAGGGCAAATGCCCCTCATCAAAAAGAAGTTTACCTCCTACGAGGCGTTTTCTAAGGTAAGATCTTTGAAACAATTGTTTGATCTAATTCCTGAAGACACCGAAACCAAAAAAATAGAGGAACTCAGATCTATGGTATATCTTAATCAGACCAGTGGGTTTCAGGGACAGCCATTACCAAGAGCTGCTCAAATGAGTAGTATTGAAGATTTCCACTACGAGCCTGTAACAGAAAGACTGTATTATGTAGGAAATTACAAAGGCTATGTGACCCAATTAGGACAAACTACCGCAAATCCTGGAGGCGTATTATCTGAATTTAAACAAGGTACTTTTACCCAGCATAAAGAGCTCCCTATTGCACCCTTTGAAGAAGGTAGGGCTTTGGTCAAACTTCCAGAAAACAAGCTTCTTATCTTATACAACAACAGCACTGCTGTAACTTTAAATCTAACACAATTACAATAAAAAAATGAAACACTTCTCCATTACAAGCCTCTTTTTAAGCTTATTTGGTTTATTATTTATCCTTAGCTGTGAGGAAAACAACACCTACATCCAAAGTCTGGAAGACCCTGTTTTGTTTAATGAAAGCATGCAGCAACTTTCAGATGTGATTGTTTACGACATTTTTTCTCCTCCAGTAGCCTCTAGAGTCTATATGTACCCTACCGTGGCCGCCTACAGCATTATGCAACAAGCCTTCCCTGAGAAATATGAAGATTTAGAGGGTCAGATAAGTGGGTTTACAAGCATTCCAAGCCTTTCTGACCCAAAAGTAAATCCCCATTTGGCTGCCATACATGCTTTTCTTAAAGTAGGAACTGCACTCATTTTTTCAGAAAACAAAATGGATAGCTACCGAGAGGCCTTGTATGAAAAATTAGAAGAAGAGGGGCTTCCCTCTGCAGTTAAAGAAGCATCTTTAGCCTATGGAGAGGCGGTGGCTGCACATATATTGGGCTGGGCAGACACAGATTTTTACAAGCAAACCAGAACCTATCCTAAATACACCATTCAGGAAGGAACTGCATTTTGGAAACCTACCCCTCCAGATTATATGGAGGGTATAGAACCCCATTGGAATAAAATTAGAACGCTGGTTCTTGAAAGTGCAGACCAGTTTGAACCAGCTGCTCCATACCCGGTAGACATGGATAAGAACAGTCCGTTTTACAAAGAACTACTTGAAGTGTACGAATTGGGAGAAAAGATAGATGGCAGTACAGAGGCTACACAAATTGCTAGTTTCTGGGACTGTAACCCCTATGTGTCTCACCACAGAGGGCACGCTATGTTCGCCACCAAAAAAATTACTCCAGGAGGCCATTGGATAGGAATAACTAAAATTGCAACTACCCAAGCGGCTAGCAGTTTTGACGAAACCGTTCATGCCTACACAAGAGTTTCCGCGGCCTTATTTGACGGATTCATTTCTTGCTGGAATACCAAGTGGAATAAGCTAATTGTGAGGCCAGAAACGCTCATTAATGAGTTCTTAGACGAAACCTGGTTGCCCTTATTACAGACCCCTCCCTTTCCTGAGTACACCTCTGGACACTCTGTAATCTCGAGAGCAGCAGCTGTGGCTCTAACAGATATTTACGGAGATAATTTTGCTTTTGAAGACACCACTGAAGAGGTATACGGACTAGGCGTTCGCTCTTATCCTTCTTTCTTGGCCGCCTCTGAGGAAGCTGCCATCTCAAGACTCTATGGCGGCATTCATTATAGAAGAGCTATTGAAGAAGGGGTGAAGCAGGGAGAAGCTGTAGGTAATTACCAAGTATCTAAGCTTAAAACACTAAAATAATTTATATTTACCAACCTTAAAAAAAACCAACCATGATAGGAATACTCTCCTTTGTAGGCTTTACCCTGCTTGTTGCTTTAATTGCATATTTAGCTACCAAAAAAACAGATGAGCGCTCCTCAGACGGATATTTCTTGGGTGGGAGAAGCCTTACTGCAGGAGTCATTGCAGGCTCCTTATTACTCACTAACCTGTCTACGGAACAAATCGTAGGACTCAATGGCTCTGCCTACGAAAGTGGCCTTTCTGTAATGGCCTGGGAAACTATGGCCGCTATTGCCATGGTACTCACTGCTATTTTCTTGCTTCCCAGATATCTCACAGGAGGTCTAACCACGGTCCCACAATTTTTGGCTAGTCGTTTTGACGTAACTACCAAGACCATTACCTCTATCTTGTTTCTAACAGGCTATGCTGTAGTGCTTTTACCAGTAGTTTTGTACTCTGGTTCTGTAGCCATCAGTGGTATGTTTGACATTCCAGAACTCCTAGGAGTCTCTGAGAGCGCAGCCATTTGGATTTGTGTGTGGGGTATTGGTATCACTGGAGGTATCTATGCGGTATTTGGAGGCTTAAAGGCCGTAGCGGTTTCAGATTCTATCAATGCCATAGGGCTGCTTATAGGAGGGCTTATGATCCCATTTTTTGGACTTCTGGCCATTGGTGATGGAAATGTCATGGGAGGAATACAAATTTTAGTAGAAAGCAACCCGGAGAAATTTAAATCTATGGGTTCTGAAACAGATCCAGTGCCATTTCATACCCTTTTTACAGGGATGATGCTCGTTCATATGTTTTACTGGGGCACCAACCAACAGATTATACAAAGGGCTTTGGCTGCTAAAAACCTAGCAGAAGGCCAAAAAGGACTTTTACTGGCCGGGTTTATCAAGGTCTTAGGTCCCTTATTGGTTGTTCTTCCTGGACTTATAGCCTATCATCTATTTGAGGGTGGCTTGGACAAGGCAGACAGTGCCTACCCCATGCTGGTAGCAGAAGTTTTGCCATTGCCTTTGGTTGGTTTTTTTGCTGCAGTCTTATTTGGAGCTATTTTAAGCTCTTTTAACTCCGTGTTAAACTCATCAGTGACCCTTTATGGGGTAGATATTTATAAGCAGCACATAAATCCCAATGCCAGCGAATTAGAGATGGTAAAAAACGGAAAACGTTTTGGGCTAATTTTAGCCATTGCAGCCATGTGTATTGCACCCTTAATAGCCAATGCAGGCACCCTTTTTGACTACCTGCAAGAGGTGAATGGTATTTATAGCATCCCTATTTTAACAGTGATATTTGTAGGCTACACCACCAAAAAAGTCCCTGCCATCGCAGCTAAAATTGGGGTGATCTCTGGATCTTTACTCTATATTATTAGCCAATTTATACTCCAACCTATGGTAGAGGATAATGGAGGTACCTACCCACATTACTTAGATGTCATGGCTGTGCTATTTTTATTAAACACAGGCATTATGCTGCTCATTGGAAAATTAAAACCAAGAGAAACGCCTTTTGAGCTTAGTTACACCAAGCAGGTAAACATTGAGCCCTTTAAATATGTAAAGCAAATGGGGCTAGGAGTTTGTGTATTGGTGATTGCTATCTATGTGTACTTTGCCTAAACCTTAGTACCTTTATGGCATGAAAGTGCCCAAGCGTTTTTTATTAGTCTGTGTTTGTAGCCTATGCTGCATAGGACTCTATGGCCAAGAAAATAGCAGCAAATCCATTAAAATAGGGAAGAAAGATCCTGCCAAAACTTCTGAAAATCCTTTTAAACTGCCTGCAGCTAACGCCAAGGACCAACCCAAGCTCTTGTATCCCATAGACGTTACTATGGAAAAAAATCAGATACAAATGCTGCCCAACAGAACACTGGTACAAGCTGGAGCCTTTTTAAAAATTGATCCTAAGATTCGAGAAAAAGAGAATAAAAAAGCTAAACAATATTTTGGAGACGTCCATCTGGGCAGTATTAAAACCGTTTCTAAATTTGTTGGAGTGGTTTGCAGAGACCATGAATACGTAGACGGAGACCGAGTTAAAATTTACCTCAACGGCAATATTATAGAACAAAACCTCACCCTTACTGCTGGTTTTCAAGGGCTCAATGTAGACCTTAAAGAAGGGGTTAATATTTTAATCTTCGAAGCCTTAAATCAGGGAGCTTCAGGGCCCAATACGGCCCAAGTAGATGTCTATGATGAAAAGGGAAACCTCATGTACCAAAACATCTGGAACCTCTCTACAGGTGCAAGAGGCACCATGACTGTAATTAGAGAATAAAATAGAACTAATTCTCTAAAGCCATACGCTCTCCAGGACGATAGCTTTGCCTAGCGTCTTTTAATACGTCTTCCTTATAAAACAAAACCTCTTTGAATTGCTGGTCTGCGTAAGCTTGCGCTTGGTCATTAAAATGAGGAGATTTAGGGTCTCCACTTTGCCCCCCAGCCAGTATGCTCTTGGCCTGCAGCCTTTCTCCAAAAGAGACCACTGCCACAAAACTATTCCCACGAGTCCCGTAAATTTTCTTTGTGTTGTTGGTATAACGCGCTCCATAGGCCGCCAAGGCACCCCACCTGCCTGAGGCCATACCAATTCCAATACTGGGCAGGCTGTCATTAAAAGCTTGCCTAGGGTCTCCATTCAAACGCTGATACCTATTAATTTCTCCCCAAGGGGTATTCCAAGTGCCAAAATCTGTGGTCATTTGGCTCAGGGTTTCTTGAAAAATCTGTAGCCTTTCTTTCAAAGGAGACTGGGTACCAAAGTAAATCATGTGTTCCATATCTGAAGATAGCCCCTCAGGCCTTTCCCCCTTTGCGCCATATAGCGTTCCGTAAAAATGAGCCAAAGACATGGCCACAGAAGCTTTAGATGTTTTGTAGTCCCAGCTTCTGAGTACTTCTATAGCAGCCTTCATCTCTGTAGAAGCACCTCCAATCGCGTCATAGGCAGCCACCAATCCAGGAATTAAAGCCTCGAAAGCAGGCAAATAGGGGTCATGTGCCAGACTAATAAGTCCATCTAAATCTATAGGAGGCATGTCTTTCAGTAGAGAAATGGCGTGAACACCTCTGAAATTTTCCTGATCCTTAGACATATATACAGGATAATTTTCACGCTTTGGACTGTAGTTCAAGGCCGCTGTATAAGGTGTAGAATTACAGTTTTGGAGCCAACCATTGGGAGGGTTAAGCAACAAAATATTTTCGTCTACCGAGTGTAACCCCTTCCAATCCGTAGCGGGGTTGCTGCCGTCTACAGGCTGTGTAAAATCAAAAGTCACATCTCTTTTAGGAATAAAATTCCCGTGAAAGTAGGCAATATTCCCCGAAGCGTCTGCGTAAACTGTATTGTTGGAAGAGTTGGTTCTCAGATCCATCATGGCTCTAAACCCGTCGTAATTAGATTGTTTGGTCCTAATATAAGACTGCTCCAAAGCCGTTACAGGGTCCCACATCATAGCAGAGGCCACCCACTTGTCGCCTTCCATATGCGTAATGGGCCCATGGTGGGTTCGGTATAGTGGAAAACTCTTTTGTTGTAGGTTTCCGTCCAGGTCCTTGAAAGCCAGAGTAACCACTTGCTGTTCTACCCTTCTATCTTCCTCTCCATAACGGTACACCAAACTGTCGCCTTGCTGGCGGATGCTTTCTACATACTCATCCATCACATCTGTATAAGTAGAAGTGTGCATCCATCCTGTTTTTTCATTAAATCCCTGATACACAAAAAACTGCCCCCAGGTAACCGCCCCATAGGCGTTTAAACCCTCTTTGGAATTTACGTGCACCTCGCCCCTAAAGAAAAAAGAGGTGTGGGGGTTTATAAGTAGCAGGGTCTCGCCACTTTTAGTGCGCGAGCCACTAATGGCTATGCCATTAGAGCCGGACGGCTCTGCTGCCTCCTGAGCTCTGGCTATTGCGAGAGACTCCTTTTTTGGGAGGGCCACTCCACGCTCGTAAAAAGCCTGTATCTTTTTGGTAGAAATACGTTCAATATCCCCGCCAATAGAACCCTCACTAAAGTACATGGGCATCCAGGGTTCAAAATGAGTAATGAGTTTAGGGGTCACCTCTGGGTGGGTTCTTAAATAGTAATTTATTCCGTCTGCAAAAGCCACACAGAGAGATTTCACAGAGGCTGGAGCGGCTTCATAGCGAGCAATAGCCTCCTGCTTGGTCATAAAAAGTCGCGCTCTCAAATCAGAATAAATGGCCGCTTCTCCTTCTACCTCTGCCAGACGTCCAATGGCCCAAATATAATTGTCCTCTACCCGTCCAAAATCGTCTTCACATTGGGCGTACAACAGACCAAAAACAGCGTCTTCGTCAGTCTCTCCATAGATATGAGGCACTCCATAAGAATCTCTAATAATAGTAGTTTGCTCCGCATGAGCCTGCTGCCTGTCTGCCTCAGACATAGTTTGGGGTTGGCAGGAGATCAAAACAAACAAAAGGGAGACAAGGAATGGTTTCATAATAGGCTGGAGTTAATTAAAAAGAAAAATAAAATAGAAAGATACAAAAAAAGTACCTTTACCTTTTAGCTGCTGCACTTATGAAACAAGATAAAAATTCCACTAAAAAGAAACACAAAGTATCTATCCTTACTGCCTTTAAAACCATCATTTGGCCCAGGCGTTCTATGGTTTTTTTAGGGCTTTTACTCATTGTAATTAGTAAGGTGGCGAGTTTTGTTGCCCCGCTCTCCCTAAAAATATTTATGGATGAGATTATTCCCAATAAAGACATCGATAGGCTTAAGATCTTAGTGGCTGTGGTAATTTTTGCCATTTTAGTACAGGCCGTCACCTCCTTTTTACTCACTAAAATTCTCTCTGTTCAGGCACAATACCTCATTGCAGAACTACGGGCGCAGGTACAGCAAAAAATTCTTGGCCTGCCTATTCGATTTTTTGACAACACCAAATCTGGGGCTCTGGTCTCTAGAATAATGACAGATGTAGAAGGGGTGAGAAACCTCATAGGTACCGGACTGGTACAACTGGTAGGTGGGACTATTACGGCCGTAGTCTCTTTGGTGCTGCTCTTACAAATATCGGTGTCCATGACGCTATTCACCCTTATTCCGCTGGCCATATTTGCCGTTATAGCACTCAAAGCCTTTAAAGTCATCCGGCCTATTTTTAGAGCGAGAGGAAAAATTAATGCAGAGGTCACAGGGCGTCTCACAGAAACCTTGGGCGGTATACGTGTCATTAAAGGGTTTAACGCAGCTCCACAGGAAGCCAAAGTATTTGAAAAAGGGGTACATGAGCTTTTTGTGAACGTCAAAAAAAGTCTCACAGCCACTGCGTTTATGACCTCTTCTGCCACCTTCCTCTTGGGTCTAGCAACCACTGGAATTCTGGGAATAGGCGGCTATAAAATCATGATAGATGAATTGAGCTTGGGAGAATTTTTAAGTTTCACCTTTTTACTAGGTCTCATGGTGGCCCCCATTGTACAGATGAGCAATATTGGAAGCCAACTCACGGAGGCCTTGGCTGGTCTTGACCGCACCGAAGAGCTCATGAATGAAACTGCAGAGGAAGAAGACCCAAACAGACATATTTCTATAGAACAGCTTCAAGGAGCCATTAGCTTTGAAAAGGTGTCTTTTGCCTATGAAGAAGATAAAGACGTATTACACGAGATTAGTTTTAACGCAGCTGCTGGAGAAACCATTGCTCTTGTGGGAAGCTCAGGGTCTGGGAAGTCTACCATTGCTGGGCTGGTGGCCACCTTTATAAATCCAGACTCAGGCCGTATTTTATTAGATGGCCAGGAGCTCTCTAGTATTACTTTAGAAAGCTATAGAAAACACTTAGGTGTTGTTCTACAGGACGAATTCCTCTTTGAGGGCACCATCAGAGAAAATATTTTATACGCCAGACCTCAGGCCTCTGAAAAGGAGCTTCAAGCGGCAGTAGAGGGAGCTTATGTAAACGAATTTACAGATCGTTTTGAAGCAGGCCTAGACACGGTTATTGGAGAGCGAGGGGTAAAGCTATCTGGAGGGCAACGCCAAAGAATTGCCATTGCGAGAGCCATACTGGCCAATCCCAGTATTTTAATTTTAGACGAGGCCACCTCCAATTTAGACACCGAAAGTGAAGCCCTTATTCAGAAAAGTTTGGGAACGCTCACCCAAGGCAGGACCACCTTTGTGATTGCTCACAGACTCAGTACCATTAGAAAAGCGCATCAGATTTTGGTCGTAGAAGGGGGTCGTATAGCAGAGCAAGGTACGCATGAAGAACTCATTGCTTCACAGGGAAGGTATTTCGAGCTTTTTACCTATCAGGCTAAAATATAGGAGCTATTCCTCAGGGGCTAAGCTTACAATGAGACCCTCCAGATCTTCTGTCAGAGGAATTTGACATCCCAATCGGCTATTTTCCCTCACATTAAAGGCTTCAGAGAGCATGGCTTCTTCCTCTTCAGACTTCTCTGGTAAGCTGTGTTGGCTATTTACATAACATTGGCAGGAGGCACACATGGCCATACCCCCGCAAATCCCAATAGTTCCCTCTGGCGCTAGTTCATAAGAACGCACCAATTCCATAAGGTTCATATTCATATCTGTGGGGGCCTGAACTAGATGCTGCTCCCCCGCCCGGTCTACGATTGTGATGTTTATGTCTTGTGCCATGGATGTGCTTTTTTAGTAGGACTTTCTACATTCGCTTTGCCTGAGCGCCCAACCTCATTGTATTATTCAATTTTCTTGACCACCGCTTTTGGGGCTTCTTTTTTAGAGCCATCAAAACCAGTAACTCCTCCTACTGTAGTGTATTTCATCACATATCTTTTCTCAGGAAATATTCTTTGGTAGGCACTCTGGCACATGAGGGTGGCCTCATGAAAACCACAGAGAATTAATTTGAGCTTTCCTGGATAGGTATTTACATCTCCAATAGCGTATATTCCAGGAACATTGGTCATATAATCTAGAGTGTTGTCTACCACTATGGCATTTTTTTCTATTTCTATACCCCAATTAGCAATTGGCCCCAGTTTGGGAGACAGTCCAAAAAGAGGAATAAAAGCGTCTACCTCTTGGGTAATCACTTCCTTGTGACCAGCCATTAGAATGTCTACTGCAGTTAAACGATCTGCTCCGTGAACTCCTACTATTTCTGCGGGTGTTATGAGCTTTATCTTACCCATATTCTTAAGTTCCTGAACTTTTTCTACGGAGTCTAGAGCCCCTCTAAATTCGTTCCTTCTATGAACCAATGTTACCTCAGAGGCTACCTCTGCTAGGAAAATACTCCAATCTAAGGCAGAGTCTCCTCCACCAGCAATAAGTACCTTCTGATCTCTGTACACCTCAGGGTCTTTAATCATATAGGCTACACCCTTGTCTTCCAATCTCTCCAAGCCTTCAATAGGTGGCTTTTTTGGCTCAAAACTTCCCAGACCTCCGGCTATAGCTACTATTTTAGTGTGGTGTGCAGTTCCCTTATCTGTGGTCACGATAAAACTGCCATCTGCCTGTTTTTCAATAGTCTCTGCACGTTCTCCAAGAGTAAAACCCGGTTCAAAAGGCTTAATTTGTTCCATGAGGTTATCTACTAAATCCCCCGCCAAGACTTCAGGAAAGCCTGGAATGTCATAAATTGGTTTTTTAGGATACAGCTCGGAAAGTTGCCCTCCCGGCATAGGTAGAGCATCTATGATGTGGCATTTAAGTTGGAGTAGTCCGGCTTCAAAAACAGCAAAAAGACCTGTAGGCCCTGCACCGATAATGAGAATATCTGTTTGTATCATAGCAATTTTTGGCAATTCAATTTTATAGAAAAAACAAAGATAGAACCCTGCTAAAGAATATCACATGACAAAAGTCAGTAATCTAAAGCTGAACCTTAGCTTTACTTAGTCTGCTACATTAATCACTTCCTCTATCTGAGGGGCATATTTTTTTATGGTGAGTTCCACGCCGCTTTTTAAAGTCATCTGATTTACAGAACAACCTACACAGGCGCCCATAAGCCTTACCTTTACCGTGGCACCCTCAATACTTTCTAGTGCAATATCGCCACCATCTGATTGCAAAAAAGGTCTAATTTCCTCCAGGGCTTTTTCTACCTGAACTTGTAAAGCGTCTGCACTCATTTTTCTCTATTTAGGTTTTACAGCAGCACAACCTGCCATAGTGGTTATTTTTATGGCCTCTGTAGGCGGTAAATCAGTATGTCTGGAAACCAACTGGGTTACCACATTTCTGGTAATATCTTCAAAGGCCTCTTTTAAAGGACCTCCTTCTTGAAGGGCTGCAGGCCTTCCCACATCTCCAGCTTCTCGAATACTTTGCACCAGAGGTACAGCGCCTAAAAAGGGAATGTTCATGTCTGTTGCCAAATGTTCAGCTCCCTTCTCCCCAAAGATGTAATACTTGTGATCTGGAAGTTCTGCAGGCGTAAAATATGCCATATTCTCTACCACGCCCAATACAGGTACATTAATGGCCTCTTGCATAAACATAGCTACCCCTTTTCTGGCGTCTGCCAGGGCTACCTCCTGTGGTGTACTTACCACCACAGCTCCGGTAACGGGTAAGGATTGCATAATACTCAGGTGAATGTCTCCTGTTCCTGGAGGTAGGTCTAATAACAAAAAGTCTAGTTCTCCCCAATGAGCGTCAAAAATCATTTGATTTAAAGCTTTGGCTGCCATAGGACCACGCCATATGACCGCCTGATTGGGTTGGGTAAAAAATCCAATAGACAATACCTTAACTCCGTAGTTTTCTACAGGTTTCATCTTAGATTTACCTTCAATATTCACTGCTAAAGGTTTCTCAAGAGCTACGTCAAACATCAGTGGAATAGAGGGCCCGTAAATATCGGCGTCCAAAACACCAACCTTAAATCCCATTCCAGCCAGGGTGACAGCTAGATTAGCGGTTACTGTAGATTTACCAACACCACCTTTTCCAGAGGCAACAGCTACAATATTTTGAATGCCAGGGATGGGCTTTCCTTTTATTTCATTGGTCTGCGGCTTTGCCGCAGCCGATGCCTTTACCTGAACCGTGATTTTAGCTTTTTCATACACCTCAGAATGGATGATTTTGAGCACCTCTACTTCTGTTTTTTTACGGGCCTGTAAACTAGGGTTTCCAATAGTAATGTCTACACTCACCTCGTCTCCAAAAACCTGGACATTGGTAACAGAGCCACTCTCTATAAGATTTTTTCCTTCTCCTGGGGCACTGATCTTAGACAAAGCCTCTAATACGGCTGCTTTTTTTATTTGCATGCTTTTCTGTTTTGGCTGCTGCCAATTCCGGGGAAAATACCCCTAATTAAATTCATTCTAAATTACAAATATAAGGCTTATCCCTTAGATTCTAAAGCCAAATTAGGGTCCCAAAAATGAGATTTCATGTCTACTACCTGATGGTCTTCAATACGCACGCCCTCACTTTCTAAAAGTTGCTCCATGAGCTGAGTGCCTTCAAAATGGTGCTTTCCAGTGAGTAAGCCATTTCTATTTACCACACGATGGGCGGGAATACTCATGTCTCCATGGGAGGCATTCATAGCCCAGCCTACAATTCTTGCAGATCTAGAGGCTCCTAAATACCTAGCAATAGCACCATAGGTAGTTACTTTTCCAACTGGAATGAGCCGTACCAGCTCGTAAACCCTTTCAAAAAAAGAAGTGGTGTTGTCACTGTATTTCATATAGAATTCTAAAGAGGGTCAAAAACGCCAAGATAAGCATCAGCGCAGCTAAAATATAATTAGCTCTAGAAGAAAAAGTCCTATTTTTCCTTTGCAACTTTTTAAAATAAACGGTGTACAAATACAGCACAGAAAAGGTGCCAGAAGCTGCTGCGAACATAAAGACCAAAGTGTCTTGAAGTATGAAGTTTATCCACCCTGAGCTTTTCCACATGGCGTTTAAGCCGCTGTAATAAGGTACACTCAAAAGGTTTACTCCAGCTAAAAACACCCCCTTAAAAAAACTATTGCGTTTGCTTAAGTTGGGTAAAGAACTCGTTTTCTTTTTCTGACGTCTGGCCTGGGTTAAGAAATACATGGCGAAACCCAAAAAAATAACAATCGCTATTTTCATTAGCAGGGCTATAACCTCTGAGTGGCTAAACAGATATTTGGAAATTTGAACCGCAATATAAGCTTGAACAAGCACCATACTAAAAACACCTAAACTAAAGATATAGGCGTTTTTAGGACCTTTCTGAACGGAGATTTTTGCGGCGCTCATATTGAGCAAACCCGGAGGCACTGTGGCCATAAAGGCAGCAGAAAAAGTCACAAAAAAAAGGACAATCAAATGGTTCATTTGGGCTAATCTGTATTCGTTAGGCCCTTTTAGATGTTTATTTAGGCGGGGAACCTAAAACGCAAATAGGTGATGGGCTTGTTTTGTGCAAGATACTGATTTTCGTAGAATGTTTGGATTTCTAGTACCTCGGGAGCTGCCCCTTCATTTTTATAAATATCGTGATTGGCGTAGTCTATAGGCAAGCCCAAGCCTTGTAGCAACCCTAAGGTATAGCCGTGCATATATTCAGAATCTGTCTTTAAATGCACACAACCTTTGGAGCTTAAAATACGTTTGTATCTCTCTAGAAAAATAGGATTGGTCATGCGGTGCTTGGTTCGCTTGTATTTGATTTGAGGGTCTGGGAAGGTAATCCAAATCTCACTCACCTCTCCTGCGTCAAACAAGTGATCTACTAATTCTATTTGAGTTCTCACAAAGGCCACATTGGAGAGCTGGTCTTCTATGGCGGTCTTGGCACCGCGCCAAAATCTAGCACCTTTAATGTCTATGCCTATGAAATTTTTATTGGGATAACGCTTTGCCAATCCAATGGTGTATTCTCCCTTTCCACAACCCAACTCCAACACAATGGGATTGTCATTGCCAAAAAAAGTATGCCATTGGCCTTTTTTCTGCAAACCATTTTGGAGCACTTCTGCTCTGCTAGGCTGGAACACATTGGCAAAGGTTTCGTTTTCTTTGAATCTTTTTAACTTGTTTTTACTCCCCAAAACATATTATTTAATGATTTGGCAAAGCTAAGGAAATATACGCTTGCTTCCCTTTTTGTTCTTTTGCAATATGACGCCTACGCCCAAAATTTTAGTGGCTCCACTCTACTGGGGGTTGGGACACGCCACAAAATGTCTTCCTATTATAAAGGCTTGAAATCCTTCACATACCAGGCGAATTACAGCTCATTGTTTAGTGTTTTTTCTAGAGTAAAAGAAAATTCTGAACCCACATCTGGAACACTTTCTACATAGATTTTTTCTTCATGGGCCTCTAAAATATGTTTTACAATAGATAAACCTAAGCCAGAACCACCCTCAGATCTGGCGCCACTTTTGTCTACCCTGTAAAAACGCTCAAAGAGTCTAGGTATGTTGCTTTTTTCTATGCCCTCTCCATTGTCGGTAACCCGAACTATAATTTTATTTTTAATGAGGTTTTCTATGCTTATCTCTGTTGTTCCTCCCTTATGACCATACTTAATGGAATTTACTATTAAATTAATGAGCACCTGCTGTATCTTGTCTTTATCTGCAGTGACCATTATAGGCTGCGTATATTCTATGTCAAAAGACATGGTAATTTCTTTTTTTTGTGCTCTAATTTCCAACATATCAAACACCTGTTGTATGAGCTCTACAATGTCAAAACTAACTGGAACCAAATGGAGGTCTCCGGCCTCTAGCTTGGTAATGAGATCTAAGTCTTTTATAATGTAAATAAGTCTGTCTACTCCTTTGGCCGCACGTTGAAGATATTTTTCTCTAATTTTTTTATCATTCATAGCACCGTCTAGCAGTGTTAAGATATATCCCTGAACGGTAAAAAGAGGGGTTTTAAGCTCATGAGACACATTCCCTAAGAAATCTTTTCTGTACTCCTCTCTAATTTTAAGGGTGTCTATCTCGATTTTTTTTCCCTGAGCAAACTTTCCAATTTCTTCCGTGAGGGTTTTCATGTCTGTTGTGACGGGCACATTAGCCAGTGAACTAGACTCTAATAGAGAAACCTCATCGTATATTTTTTTTATTCTTCTGTATATAAATTTCTCTACCCTAAGCTGAATAATAATAAATGTGACTAAAAAAGAAATACCTAAAAAAGACAAAAGCACTACCCATTCTATGCTATGTGTTAGGTATTGTATAGCCAAGAGCACTAGGGTCAGGGTGAGTGACACTATAGAAGAAGACCGCAGTGCAAAGCGGTAAGATTTTCTAAGTTTTATGGCCATAGGCTGCTAAAGTACAAACTTATAGCCAACTCCTTTTACCGTCTTAAAATTTTCATCTCCGATTTTTTCACGGAGTTTTCTGATGTGCACATCAATGGTTCTGCCACCAACTACTACCTCATTGCCCCAAACCTTATCTAAGATAACCTCTCTCTTAAAAACTTTATTAGGTTTTGAGGTAAGTAAGGCTAATAGTTCAAATTCTTTTCTTGGAAGGAGTAACTCCTCCCCTTTGTTTATTACCTTATACTCTTCTCTATTTATAATGAGGTCTCCCACATGTACAATATCTTCTGACACTTCAGAAGTTACATTGTCATTAAACCTTCTCAACAAAGCTTTTACCTTACTTACAAGGACTTTAGGTTTAATAGGCTTGGTAATATAGTCATCTGCACCTGCGTCAAATCCGGCTACCTGAGAGTAATCCTCACCCCTTGCAGTTAAAAAGGTGATAATGGTGTTTTCTAAACTTGGTGTATTGCGTATGGCCTCACAGGCTTCTATACCGTCCATTTCAGGCATCATGACGTCCATAATAATAAGGTGGGGCTGTTTTTTTTTGGCCTTAGCTACCCCCTCTATCCCATTCTTAGCTGTGTATACTTGATAGCCCTCTGCATTTAAATTGTAACTCACAATTTCTAAGATGTCTGGCTCGTCGTCTACAAGAAGAATTTTAATGTCTTTATTATTCATGCTTATTCCAAATGGTTACCCTCAAAAGTAAATATAATACTTATATCCCTAAAGGGCTTAACATTCATTTAATCTGTTAACATTAAAGTAACCCCTTAAAAATAGCTACAGATATTGAAATCATTGGGTTTGTGGGTAAAAACAAAAATAGCTGCAAAATTTTCAACAACACCTCATTAGAGTAAGGTGCTGAAAAAAGAACCATTAGGTCATTTTTTGTTAACACTCTATTAATATCACTGTTGAAAGCCTGCCATACTTTTGACAAAAATATTTTAATCAAACCATTTTAAAAATGAAAAAATCAATCGTCGCTTTCCTATTTTCAGGAGCTGTATTATTTTCTTCTTGTGAAACTGAAGCTGTATTAGACAGTGCAGAGGTTCAAAAAATCGTAGATGCTGCCGTAGCTGCTGCATTACAAAACTATCCCAATACACAAACTATTGCAGACGCTGCTGCAGCTGCTGCAACTACTGCCGTAAATAACGGACTAGGTGCATTAGACATTGACGGAGCTATCCAAGCTGCCTTAGACGCTGCAGACGCCTTGAGTAATCCAACCGTTTCTAGAGTTGGAACAGGAGGGGTAACTTCTATTACTTCTAACACTACATGGACTAACGATAAGGTTTGGCTTATGGATGGTAAAATAGTTGTAGAAAACGGTGCAACACTTACTATAGAAGAAGGAACTATAGTAAAAGCTGCTGCTGGAACTGGAGCCAATGCTACTGTGCTTATTATAGCAAAAGGCGGTAAAATTAACGCTGTAGGTACTGCAGACAAACCTATCATTTTTACGGATGCTAATGACCAAATTGTTTACGCCAATGGCTCTACTTCTCCAAACCGTTCTGTAACAGATAAAGGACTTTGGGGTTCTGTAATCATCTTAGGAAATGGAATTGTTGGTGCAGCCAATGGGGAAGCTAACATAGAAGGTGTTGTTTCTGGATATGAATTCACTAAATACGGTGGGTCTGACAATGCAGAAAGCTCTGGAACTATGAAGTATGTTTCTATCCGTCACACAGGAACTGCTGTTTCTCCAGGAAACGAGTTACAAGGTTTAACTATGGGTGGTGTAGGATCTGGAACAGTAATCGAAAACATTGAGTTAATCGGATCTGAAGATGACGGAATTGAAATCTTCGGAGGTGCTGTAAACGTAACCAATATTGTAATTGCCAACTTTGATGACGACGGTATAGATTTAGACCAAGCCTATGACGGTACCATTTCTAATGCAGTAGTTATTATGGCTCCAGGTTCAGATACTGTTTTTGAGATTGATGGTACAGAAGAGCCTAACGATGCTATCTTAGGAGAGTACACTGTTAAAAATGTAACTGCCTATGGAAGATCTGACGCTGCTAAGTTTGACACTTTTGGAAACTGGAAGTCTGACGCTACCGGATTTAATGAAAACGTATTATTTGTAGATTTCCCAGCCTCTACTACTTTAGGTGGTATAGACGCAGATACTTATGATGGCGCTGGAACTGCCCCTATAGAAGGAAAATTAAACTTTAAAGATTTCGTAGTAGTAACTTCAGACTCTAAGTCTGACGTAATTGGCGGTCAAGTATCTGAAGACTCTGCTACATGGATTTCTGTTAGTACTACAAGACCAGCTGGTAAAGGAGCTAACGAAACCGTTTTTGCTTGGACTCAGTTTTTTAACTAATAATATATCCATTAAAAAAGAATGACAAAGAATAGCTCTTCTATGGGCTATTCTTTTGTTTGTTTAAATACAATTAAATGAAAAGAATATTATTTATCCTAAGCCTATCCCTTGCTATTAGTAATTTATATGCACAGTCTGCCATAACTGGCGTTGTAATGGATGGTGATTTTAATGAACCTTTGGCCTTTGCCAATGTGGTTCTTACCCAAAATGGCAGCGAAGCTACAATTACAGGTGCTATTACAGATTTTGAGGGGAGATATACCTTAGAAACTCCAGGAGCCGGAACCTATAATGTAGCCTTCTCCTTCCTGGGATATGAAACTGTAGTGGTGAGCGATGTAAAAGTCTCTGGAAGTGAGGAAGTCATTGTAAATATCACACTGAACCCAAGTTCTAATGCTTTAGAAGAAGTGGTCCTCACAGTGTCTGCCAAAAAAAATAATGAGGCAGCAGTTTTAGCCATTCAAAAAGGCGCTGTAACCCTATTAGATGGACTTTCTGCACAGACTATTAAAAAATCTGGTGACAGCAATGTAGCCGCCGCGATTAAAAGAATTCCAGGAGTCTCCATACAGGGAGGTAAATTTGTATATGTTAGAGGCTTGGGAGATAGATATTCTAAAACCCTTTTAGGTGGTCTTGAAGTTCCAGGTTTGGACCCGGATAGGAACACGTTACAATTAGATGTGTTTCCAACCAATTTGATTGAAAATATTTTAATTAGTAAATCTGCAAGTGCAGATTTACCAGCAGACTTCACCGGAGGTTTGGTAGATGTAATTCTAAAAGATTTTTCTGCCATTCCAGAATACAGCCTTTCTATGTCTGCCGGTTACAATCCATCTACAAATCTTAAAGACGCACCTGCATTACCGGAGTATTCTTTGAATGCGCTTTCTTTTGACAGCGGTGCTAATGACCTCCCTTTTTCATCTATAGTAGATTTCGCAAGACCTGTGAATATTAATAACGCACAGCAAGAAGCCTTTTTAGTTTCCAGCACCAATGCCTTTACCAAACAAATGGGGGTGAGCATGGAAAACAACTTATTAGACTACAGCATAGGGGGCACCGCCTCTAACCAATACAGCCTATCTGAAAATAGTGCTGTAGGCTTTATTGCCTCTATGAACTATAAGTATGACGCAGACTATTATGACAATGTGGTCAATAGGAGTGTGGTGGTGAGAAATGGGTTTCAACAAGACTTTGACGGACAAGAGGGTGCTTTAGGTTCTATTACTGCAATTGCCAGCGGTCTTTTTGGGGTTTCCCTAAAAACTGGAAACTTCAAGCATAAAGCTACTGTACTTGCTGTTAAAAGCGGGGAGAGTAACGGATTTGACGGTATTTTAGAAGACTATATAGAAAACCCATACTCTGGAGTTACCAACACCATGACCCATACAGAAAGAACCATTGTAACTGTCCCTTTTTCTGGAGCCTATAGATTGAGTGATAAATTGAATTTTGATTGGAGTTTTGCGCCCTCAGTAGCTCATGTTAGGGATATTGACTTTAGAAAATCTGTATTTAATGTTTTGCCAAATGGAAACAGAATTATTGACAACTCCTCTACTGCCCTTCCGCTCAGATTGTGGAGAGATCTAGAAGAATACGGAATTTCTGCAAAGGCAGATATTAAGTATGACTTTAGCCTTTTTGGAAATGAAGGGAACAAATTAAAACTAGGAGTAGCCTATAACAATAAAGACCGTGAATTTGGAACCGATTTATTTTCTATTGGTTACAGAGGTAATTCCATGGACTTAGGCGGAGAATACAACAATATTTTAAACTCTAGTTTTATTTGGAATTCAACAAAAGACAAAGGTTCTTTTGTGATTGGAGATTACCAACCTACCAACCAATACGAGTCTGAAAGTGAGACAGCAGCAGCTTATTTTTCTTCTGAATTATTTTTCTCTAAAGCCTTTAAAGCTGTTGTAGGCTTGAGATATGAGCAGTATAAAATTTTATACACTGGTCAAGATGTGTCAGGGGCAGTATACAATAATGAAGAATTTATAGATGTAGCAGATCTGTATCCTTCTTTAAACTTTATATACTCCTTTAACGATCAAACCAATTTAAGAGCCTCCTACTCATTAACAACTGCCAGACCTAGTTTTAAGGAAAACTCTGCAGCCAATATTTACGACCCTATTACAGAGCGTTTCTTTGTAGGTAATGTGAATCTGGTACCCACTTATGTAGATAATTTTGACCTGAGATGGGAGCATTACGGAGAAGGCAATAGGTTTATGGCTGTTAGTGCATTCTATAAATATTTTGAAAATCCCATAGAGATAAACTATTTTGACGTTACTACCCCAAATACACTGGTAGCCAGAAATACAGAAGAAGCTACAGTTTATGGAATAGAGGTAGAAATGAGAAATAACATTATTTCTAGGGAGGACTCTAGTTTATCCTTTAATGTAAACGCCTCGCTCATTGTATCTGAATTAGAAATGTCAGATGTAGAATTGGAAGCACGCCAATCTGTGGCATTAGATCAAAATATAGATACCAGCAGAGCACTTCAAGGCCAGTCTCCTTATTTGGTTAACGCAGGGCTTAATTACACCATTTTTGAGAAAGATCTAAACGCAGGTCTATTCTATAATGTTCAAGGAAGGGCCCTTCAGGTAATTGGTATTGGCCAGTTCCCAGATGTTTTTACAGAGCCTTTTCACAGTTTAAATTTTAACACTAGTAAGCGAATTGGCGCAGAGAAGAATACCACCATTACATTAAAGGTAGACAACCTATTAAACGATGTAATAGAGAGTAGGTTTGATTATTTAGACAATACAGATTTTGTGTTTTCTAGCTTAGCTCCTGGGGTTAACATTTCTTTGGGTCTCTCCTATAAATTCTAAGATTCTTAAAATATTTTTAACCCGGCCTCTGGCCGGGTTTTTTTTGCACAACAGAAAAATCGTATCTTTATTGTATGCAATCTTAAGTTTTTGAAAAAAATAGGAATCATATTATGTCTAGCGTTAAGCAGCTCACTGTTTGCACAGCAAACAAAAAGTACGGAGTTGGCAGAGCTCAAAATATATCCTAACCCTATAACTCAAGCCAAAGTCTTTATTGAGACTGCAGACAAAGACCCCAAAAAAATTACCATTTATGACGTTTTTGGGACCGCCATTTACACGGCAGATCTCAAAACCAAAGAACTGTTACTACCCAACATAAAACCTGGGATCTATGTCATTAGAATTTATACCCACGAAAAAAGTAGCAGTAGAAAGTTAGTGGTTAAATAAGGAATTCTTAGCCGCAAAAACTCCATTCCATTTTTATACCTCTCACTTCCGTTTTTATGGAATATAAACGATCTTTGTCTTTTTAAGAAACCTAAAGCATGCTAAAGAATTTTGTTGCCGAATTAAAATGGAGGGGGATGATACATGACCTCATGCCTGAGACAGAAGAACACCTTTTAAAAGAGATGCAGTCTGCTTATTTGGGAATAGACCCCACCGCAGACTCTCTTCACATTGGACATCTAGTAGGAGTGATGATGCTCAAGCATTTTCAATTGGCTGGTCACAAACCATATGCACTTATAGGCGGAGCCACGGGAATGATTGGAGACCCTTCAGGAAAGTCTAACGAGAGAAATCTTTTAGATGAGCCTACCCTGCGTCACAACCAAGCAGCAATACAAGAACAGCTTTCCAGATTTTTAGATTTTAACAGCTCCAAGGCCAATGGGGCAGTACTAGTGAATAACTATGACTGGATGAAGGACTTTTCCTTTTTAGCTTTCATTAGAGATGTGGGTAAACACATTACCGTAAATTATATGATGGCCAAGGACTCTGTAAAAAAACGACTTTCCTCAGAGTCTGCAGAGGGCATGTCATTTACCGAATTCACCTACCAACTGGTGCAAGGTTATGACTTTTTACATCTTTACAGAGCCCATAACTGCACCCTTCAAATGGGAGGCTCTGACCAGTGGGGAAACATCACAACAGGAACAGAACTCATTAGACGTATTGGTGGTGGAAAGGGCTATGCCCTCACCTGCCCCCTGATTACCAAGGCAGACGGCAGTAAATTTGGAAAGACAGAAGGAGGCAATATATGGTTAGACCCCGCGCGCACTTCTCCTTATGCTTTTTACCAATACTGGCTAAACACCTCAGATACAGACGCAGAGAAATACATTAAAATATTCACCCTATTAGACCAGAAAACGATTAAAGAGCTGGTTGAAAATCATGCCCAGGCACCCCACCTAAGAAATTTACAAAAGCGCTTGGCTGCAGAAGTCACTACTATTGCGCATGGCGCCGATGCCTATGAAAACGCACTTAGGGCCAGTGATATTCTTTTTGGAAAAACAACTGCCGCTGCGGTAAAAGCCTTAGATACCAAAACTTTTTTAGAGGTGTTTGAAGGTGTTCCCCAGGCTGTTGTCTCCAAAGATTTTCTATCTGGAGGTATGGATATGATCGCTGCACTAGCAGCAGAAACTGGATTTTTAAAATCCAATGGAGATGCCAGAAGAGAGCTCAAACAAAACGCCATCTCTGTAAATAAAGAAAAGGTTGGGGAAAGCTATAGCCTTACTGCTGAAGACTTAATCGATGGGCAATATGTCTTATTACAGCGGGGAAAGAAAAACTACTTTATTCTTCGTTTTCAGGATTAGTACCCCAGGAGGTATCGCCCGTTTAGGGCACCAAAAGATTACAGCCCCTAATAGCAGCATGGTCAAAGCGACCTAGTACAGAAAAAGTTCCGTCCGGATAGGTCTTCCCTAAGTCTTGGGTGGCAATAAAGGCGCAAGAATAGGTGTTGGCCAAATCTATGATATTTACCCCTCCAGTTTTATGATCTCCTACTAAAGAAAGTGGGTCTTCTGTGTCTCTAATGTATATTTTAAGCCAGGATGGGGATTTGAAAACGCCATCCCCTGAAGAGTATGCCTGAGATAAAAGTTCGGTCATACCATACTCAGAATGAATTTTAGACAGTCCAAACCCCTGACATAACTGAGCGTGCAGGGAGGCCCTAATCATTTCTTTTCTGCGACCCTTCATTCCTCCTGTTTCCATGACTATAGTATGCTGCAGCGCCATGGGGTATTGTTCCACAAAATCTAACAAGGCAAAAGACACCCCAATGAGTAAGGTTTTAGTGCCTGCTGCCTCTAAGTTTAACAAGCTTCTGTGTAAGTCTTGTGGGTTGTCTAAATAAAAGCCAGACTGTGGGTGTCCAGATTTTTCAATCAGGTCTGCGACCATATAAATTAGAGAAGAGCCTTCTCTCTCTAGATACGAAGGAAGTAGAGCCAACACACAGTAATCCGTGACAGAACCATAAAACTCTTGGAAAGCTAGCCTGTAACTCGCTTCGTATTCCTTTAAAAAAGGAACGTAGTGTTTTGAGGTTTCCTGGCCTGTGGTACCGCTGGAGGAAAAATAGAAATCTGTGGGAGTTTTAGGGTGGAGGAGCTTATGTGATTTAAAAAAAGAGATAGGCATAAATGGAATCTCGCTAGAATGAGACACCTTTGAGGGGTCTTTTTTTAAATGGTTACAAAAGTCTCTATAATGCTCTAAATGCTCGTATTGAAAGTGAAATAAATCCAAAGCATAACGCTCAAACTGGCTGGGTTGTTGGATCTCAAAAGGAGTTTGATTAAAGAGGGCTTTCACAGTGCAAAAATAGGAAATTAAATACGTAATTTTAAGCCATGATTTTAGTTAGTGGAGGTACGGGACTAGTTGGGGCACATTTGTTACTGTCTTTATGTAAGCAGGGGCACTCTCCACGTGCTCTATACAGAAGTGAATCCAGTAAACAAAGGGTGTTGTCGTTATTTAAGACAGCATCCAAAAAAGGCCAAAGCTTGTATGATCAAATCCATTGGGCGGCCGCAGACTTGCTTCACATTCCTGATCTAGAAACCGCCTTTGAGGGGGTCACTGAGCTTTATCACTGCGCTGCTTTAATTTCATTTAATCCTAAAGATTACCAAAAACTAAAACAAACCAATGTCCATGGAACTGCCAATATGGTGAATTTATCTTTGGATTTTGGGGTTAAAAAAATGTGCTATGTAAGCTCCATCGCTAGTTTAGGGAAAGCGCCTCAAGGATCTTACATCACAGAGCAAACCAGCTGGAACCAGGAAAAACCCAATGTATATGCCATGAGTAAATACGAGGCAGAATTAGAAGTTTGGAGAGGCACACAAGAGGGCTTAAAAGCTGTTATTATAAATCCTGGGGTCATTCTTGGGTCAGGATTCTGGAAAAATGGATCTGGTAAACTATTTCATTTTGCAGCCAAAGGCCTACCATTTTATTTCCCTGGGGGCACTGGCTTTGTAGGAGTAGAAGATGTTGTAAACTGTATGCAAACAGCCATGAATAGCTCCATTAGTGAAGAGCGTTATATCTGTGTTTCTGAGAACCTGAGTTATCGCGAACTATTTGAAAAAATGGCCAAAGGTTTTGGAAAAAAAACACCAACTTATGAAATTCCACAGCTTGCACTAGAAATCCTGTGGCGCCTAGACTATGTAAAACAACTACTTTTCGGTGGCAGCAGACGCATTTCAAAACAAAGCGTACAGGGCTTAAAATCTCGCGACACCTATAGTGCTCAAAAAAGTATTACAGATCTAGGAATGCAGTATACAACAATAGATCAGGTGATTGAAGCTTGTTGTTTGGCCTACGGTAAGCAGCATAAAAAAGGTTAAAGTACTTAGTTTCAGACATTTTTTCAGTACTTCTATCCTGAAAGTATTCATACATAGCACCTTCTAGTTGGCCCTAGGGCTGCATAGATCTATGGATTGCTCCTGCCATTTGAGGGACTTTTTTATTCTATCTGAGGGACTACTTATTCTATCTGAGGGACCTCTGAGGCATTGGCAGCCTCTTGGTCATAGGATTCCTTAAGCGCTTGTAGTTTTTTTTCTACCCTTCTATAAATCACCTCGTATTGCAATGGCTTAGAAGCGTAGTACAGGTCATTTTGAACATAAACCAAGCTATCTATCTGATACTTTTTGTACACATAACTCAGGGGAGTTATGGACTGCTCCTTAAAGTAGCTGCGATCTGTCTGAATTGCCGCCTGTAAAATAGACAAGTCATACACTATAGCCTCCATCTGATCCATAGAGAGCAATTGATCTGGTTTGGGCACCACGTCGTGGGCACAAGAAGTAGCGATTAAAGCTAGTATAAGAAGTAAACTTTTTTTCATTAGTCCCTATTAAAAGTAAGTCTCATGGCATTTTTTTGATCAGAAATACGTCCCTGATCGTAAGCCAAGTGGCCATTGACAAAAGTTTTGTGAACACTATTAGAAAAAGTGGTACCTGTGAAAGGGGACCAGCCACACTTGGAGACAATATTAGCTTCACTTACCGTCCAGGCTTGTTGTGGCTGTACCAGAACAAGGTCTGCATAGTAGCCCTCTCTGAGATAACCTCTCCTATCTACGTCAAATAATATAGCCGGATTGTGACACATTTTTTGAACCAGAGTAGGTAGGGAGAGTACGCCTTGATCTACTTTTTCTAGCAGTCCCACCAAAGCGTGTTGCACCAGTGGGCCTCCCGATGGGGCCTGAGCGTATTTATTTTGTTTCTCTTCAATGGTATGTGGCGCGTGGTCTGTGGCAATAACATCTATTCTGTGGTCCAATAATGCTTCCCAAAGCCCTGCTCTATCTTCGGGAGTCTTCACCGCAGGGTTCCATTTTATATAACTGCCTTTTTGTGCGTAATCCTGATCTGAAAACCAAAGGTGGTGCAAACAAACCTCAGCGGTAATTTTTTTCTCAGATAAAGGAATATCATTTCTAAACAAATGGGTTTCTTTAGCTGTGGAAAGATGAAACACATGAAGCCTAGCGTCTGTTCTTTTGGCTAAAGCAACAGCTTTAGAAGATGATAAATAACAAGCTTCTTCAGAACGAATAAGAGGGTGGGCGCTCATGGGAATATCTTCACCATACTTTTCGGTGAACGCAGCCATATTGCTTCTTATGGTCCCCTCGTCTTCGCAGTGGGTGCAAATGACCAATTCTGTATTAGAAAAAATACCTTCTAAAACCGCCTCGTTGTCTACCAGCATATTTCCTGTAGAAGACCCTAAAAATAACTTCACATTAGAAGTGGCATTTTTATCTAAGCGTTTTAGCTCTTCTAAATTGTCATTGGTACCTCCAAAAGGGAAGGCGTAGTTCGCAAAAGAGCTTTGAGCTCCTAAGGCAAATTTAGCCTCTAGGGCTTCTATGGTTGTAGTCTGGGGGTTGGTATTAGGTTGCTCCATAAATGAAGTAATCCCACCTGCAACAGCTGCCCTACTCTCTGTATAAATATTCCCTTTATGAGTTAATCCTGGTTCTCTAAAATGCACCTGGTCATCTATCACTCCTGGGAGCACATACATACCTGCTGCTTCTACCACCTCTGCAGTTGGATGCGATAAGTTGGCACCTATTTTTTCAATAAATTGATCCTTGATTAAAAGATCTGCCTGAAAACTCAGGCCTTCATTTACAAGAGTTCCATTCTTTATTAAAGTGTACCCCATTTAAAAATTTTTATGATTAAACATACTTTGCCACTTGAGTTTTAATACCCCCAAAATAGCCTCACCTACAATGTCTGCACTCATTTTAGACTTCCCTCGTTCTCTATCCTTAAAAACAATGGGAACCTCCTCTATTTTAAACCCCAGCACATGGGCCCTAAATTTCATTTCTATTTGAAAAGCGTAACCCACAAACTGTACCCTATCTAATGGGATGGCTTCTAAAACCTTTCTGGTATAACACACAAAACCGGCCGTAGGATCTTGCACCCGCATGCCTGTAATAAGTTTCACATAAATAGAAGCTCCATAAGAGATTAAAATCCTATGCAGCGGCCAATTCACTACATTAATTCCTTTTTTGTAACGAGAACCCACTGATAGGTCTGCTCCTTTTTCACATGCTTTGTACAAATTCTCAAGATCTTTAACTGGATGAGAAAAATCTGCATCCATTTCAAAAATATGAGTATAATTTCTTGCCAAACACCACTTAAAACCGTGAATATAAGCTGTTCCAAGACCTCCTTTTCCAGATCGTTCCTCTAAAAAAAGCCGTTCTGAAAATTCTTGCTGCATAGATTTAACAGCAGCTGCAGTACCATCTGGAGAGCCGTCGTCTACAATAAGCACATGGAAATCCATAGACAAATGAAACACTGCTTGAATAATTTGTCTAATATTTTCAATCTCATTGTAAGTAGGAATAATAACTATCCGCTGGATCATGTGGCATGCTTTGCCCACAAAAATAATACATTCGGGTCGTTATAAAGGGGGCTTGGCTTGTATTTATCATTTTTATATACCCTACCAAGCCATCAATAATTTGTAAATTCGCACTAAAAACAAACGAATGCCTGTCTCTACTCCAAAATATCTATACGGGCTTATAGGTATTTTGACCCTTGTTAATGTATTACAAGCTACTTATACGGAGCTTATTTATGACGAGGCTTATTATTGGTATTTCTCTACCCAATTAGACTGGGGTTACTTTGACCACCCCCCTATGGTAGCATGGATGATTGCATTGGGAAGCATATTTTTTAAGGGCACCCTAGGTGTTAGAATAGTAGGGGTGCTTATGTCTTCCGCTAGCTATCTTATTATTTGGAAAACCATTTCTAACCCAAAGAAATGGGACTATTACCGCCATTTTTTAGTGTTGCTTTTTTCCATGACACTCCTTAATGCCTATGGTTTTTTTAGTCTTCCAGACACCCCATTGCTTTTTTTTACAGCCCTGCTCTTTTACTTACTCAAACGCTTTTACCAGTTGGATAGCTGGGGGGTAAGCATAGGAATTGGCTTAGTTATGGCAGCTTTAATGTACTCCAAATACCACGCTGTGTTAGTAATTTTGGGGGTGATTTTTGGAAATTTAAAATTGCTTAAAAACCACAAAGCTTGGGCGGCTGTTGGAATTAGTTTGTTAGCCTACACACCACATTTATATTGGTTGTATGAGCACAACTTTGTTTCTGTTGCCTACCATTTATTTGAAAGACCCAACCGAGCGTATGACTTTTTTGATTTTGGACTGGGATATTGGGTGAATTTAATAGCCATCTTTGGTCTTACTTTTCCATTTGTGTACCAGGCCCTATTCCAATCTAAAAACCACCCCCCCCTTAACAAGAGCATGTGGGGTGTTATCCTCACAGTACTACTATTCTTCTTTATTTCTAGTTTTAACAGACGTATTCAGACCCAATGGATCGTTGTTATTTGTATTCCTATAGCCTATTTGGTTTTTGAAACGATCCTAGAGAATCCAAAACTCAGAAGCAGACTATGGGTATTTGGATCTATCAATATTTTAATCATTATGTTTCTAAGGCTGGGTCTGGTTTATGAGCCTTTACTACCCATTTCTTACGAGGCACACGGAAATGAAAGTTGGACAGCTGCCTTAAAAGACAAAGTGGGCAATGCTCCTGTGGTCTTTGAAAACTCCTACAGAAATGCTGCTATGTATGCCTTTTATACCGGAAACAAAACACACTCCTTAAACAGTGTTCAATACAGGCAAAATCAGTACAATATAGATGGCTCTGAAATAGATATGATGGGCAAGAAAGTGGCATATATTTCCAAAGACTCTTTGGGTAGTGACTTTTCTTTCCAGAAAACTAAGGAGGTACTATACTACGGGAAATGGATTACTAATTACCCCGGACTGAGTCGCTTAAAATCTACGGTAACAGCGTTTTCTAAAGACCGTATTGAGTTTAGTATTTACAACCCCTATGCGCATAAAGTAGCGCTGAGTGATTTTAAAACAGGACTTGCTTTTTTAAACGCCTACAAGCAATTTAAAATCATAGAACCCATTGAATTGTCTCTCACGGAAGCTCAAAAGAAAACCTCCTACATCTTGCCTGGGAAAAGCATACGTTTGTCTGGGAAAGTTCGAAAACCAAATGATTTTTCCAATTTTTCATACCTAAGGCTTAGTTTCGCCCCACATTCCTTACCCTTTTTACTGGGAAATGAACACATAAAAATAAGTGTATGGAACCCGTTTTAAGACCTGAATTTCTTCCGGATTGGATGGCTGCGGTTGTATTGCTTTCTCTGTTACTCGTTATAGTCACAAAAGAAAAATTCACCTATCGATTTTCTGTTTTTATCCGTTTAATGAGCAACACCAAATACGTCTTGCTCTTTAACAAAAAACAGGCCTACTTACATCCATTTCAGTTCATTTGGCAAATTTTTGCCATTCTAAATACCAGCTTGTTTTTATACCTTCAAAAGGAGCAAATAGCATCTGTGTTTGGCAATAAGGCCATACTAAACTTCTCTTTTGCCCATATTTTGTGCTTTGTAGCTGGATTTATACTACTCAAACAGCTGCTTCAACTCCTGCACGCAGCGCTCTTTAATAACAGAAAAATAATAGAGGAATTTTTATTTAAAAAGAGTAGTTATTTTTACTACGCTAATCTCATATTTTGTGTGTCAAATCTCATTTCCCTATTTCTTGTTAGAGATCATATGCTGCTATTTTTCATTCCTTTAGCCTGCGTTTTCACTTTTACTCTAGTAGGCTGGTTAGTGATTTTAAGAAATCATCAAAAATACATTAGCGAACAGTTTTTCTATTTTATTTTGTACCTTTGCGCTCTTGAAATTGCCCCTTTTCTTATAATCGGGTCTATCCTTTAAAGAGTGAAACTATGAAAGTAAAAACAATTTTAGTCTCTCAGCCAGAACCAAAAATGGAAAACTCTCCATATGCAAGGCTCATTGAAAAGGAAAAAGTAAAGGTAGATTTTAGACCTTTTATTCACGTGGAAGGCGTAGACGCAAAAGCAGTTCGCGCTCAAAAAATTGACCTCAACAACTTTACTGCCATCGTGCTAACCAGCAGAAATGCAGTAGACCACTACTTTAGGTTAGCAGAAGAAATGAGGTTCAAAGTGCCAGATAGCATGCGTTACTTTTGCCAGTCAGAGGCAGTAGCCTATTATCTTCAGAAGTATGTGGTGTACAGAAAGCGTAAAATTTATGTAGGCAAAATGAATTTTACAGATTTAGTACCTCTTCTTAAAAAATATAAAGACGAAAAATTTCTTTTACCATCCTCAGACGTTTTAAAGCCTATTGTCCCTGAAACTATGGATAGCTTAAACATAGACTGGAAACGCGGTATATTTTATAAAACTGTGATCAGTGACTTATCTGATTTAAGCGACGTACTCTATGACGTACTCGTGTTCTTTAGTCCCTCAGGCATAGAGTCTCTATTAAAAAATTTCCCGGAATTTAAACAAAATAACACCAGAATTGCTGTCTTTGGCAACTCTACTATCAATGCCGCTACGGCAGCAGGTCTGAGAATTGACATTAAAGCACCCACACCAGAAACACCCTCTATGACTATGGCCCTTCAGAAGTACATTACCGGCGCCAATAAGAAGTAATTGTTTTGTTCATAACTTATTTTGTTGTATTTCTTAGAAATATAACATTTTGCTAATTTTAGGTATTCCCCCTAAAGGATTCCTATGATGAAGCACATTTTACTTATTGGGTCAGGAAAATCTACTGCCTATCTTATAGATTATTTACTAGCGCATAGCGAAACTGCTGGCATACAATTATGTGTGATAGACCAAAAACGTTCCAACAGGGCTGCTGAATTTAAAAATCACCCTAGAATAAGTTTCAAAGAAGGTAATATTTTAGAAAGTGAGCTTAGACATCGCCTCATCAAAAAGGCAGACATCGTTCTTTCTATGCTCCCTGCAAGCATGCACGGACCCATAGCAGTAGATTGTCTACAATTCGAAAAACATCTAGTTACAGCTTCGTATTTGAGTGAAGAAATAAAACAAATGCAAGAAGCTGCTGTTCAAAAAGGGCTTATCTTTTTAAATGAAATGGGCGTAGATCCTGGCATTGATCATATGAGTGCTATGGCTTTCATTGAAGATATAAAAGCTCAGGGTGGAAAAATGAAGCTTTTTGAATCTTTTACTGGAGGCTTAGTGGCCCCCAGAGAGCAGCCCAATCTTTGGGACTATAAATTCACCTGGAACCCCAGAAATGTAGTAATTGCTGGCCAAGGGGGTGCTGCTAAATTTATACAGGAAGGAACCTATAAGTACATTCCGTACCACAAGCTTTTTAGACGGACAGAATTTATGAAGGTAGCTGGTTATGGCACCTTTGAGGCATATGCCAATAGAGATTCCCTAAAATACAGACAGGCCTACGGCCTGGAAGATTGCCTTACTCTGTACAGGGGAACCATGAGGCGGGTTGGATTCTCAAAGGCTTGGAATATTTTTGTACAACTAGGCCTTACCGATGACACCTATCAGATAGAAAACAGTAAGGGAATGAGCTACAGGGAATTTATAAACCTTTTCTTGCCTTACTCTCCCACAGACTCTGTAGAGCTTAAAGTGCGACACTATCTGAAGATTGACCAAGACGACATTATGTGGAATAAACTTGAAGAGTTAGACCTGTTTAGTCATACACACAAACTCACCCAAGCAAATGCTACACCTGCACAGCTCCTACAAGAAATCTTAGAACAGCATTGGACATTGGCAGAGGAGGAGAAGGATATGGTGGTCATGTATCATAAATTTGGCTATGAATTAGAAGGCAAAATGAAGCAAATAGACGCACATATGGTGGTTTTAGGAAATTCACAAAGCCATACCGCCATGGCAAAAACTGTGGGCTTACCCATGGCTATGGCTACTTTGCTCATTTTAAATAAAACCATACAAACTCCAGGGGTGCATATACCAATAACTAAAGAAATATACCAACCCATTTTAGACTTATTAGAAAAAGAAGGCGTAGCCTTTCACTCTTTTGATGTGCCTTATTTAGGCTACGCCACAGAGTATGTAGCCAGCTCTTAAGATGAGTTTTTAAACGAACTTATTATATACAAAAGCTAATCTGCTTTTTACATTACAAATGAAAGAGTGTCTGTATATTTTATTATAAATGAAAGATTATCTTTGTTTTTAATTACAAATGAAAACTATGGGCACAGCAACTGGACTAGCAAAAATAGATGGAATTGATAAAGAAATTCTACGATTTCTCATGGAAGACGCCAAAAAGCCCATTCTTGAAATAGCTAAATCTATTGGTATTTCAGGAGCAGCCATTCACCAAAGACTCAGAAAATTAGAAGCTTCTGGAGTAATTCAGGGGTCTAAATATGTGGTGAACGCCAAAAGTTTGGGGTATAATACCATGGCATATATAGGGGTGTATTTAGACAAGGCCATGAGCAATCCCGCTGCAGTGTCTGCCCTTAAAAACATACCTGAAGTTTTGGAATGCCACTACACCACAGGTAACTGGTCTATCTTAATAAAAGTACTATGCAAAGACAATGAGCATCTTATGAAACTGCTCAACCAAGAAATACAACAAATAAAAGGGGTTTCTCGAACAGAAACCTTTATCTCATTGGACCAGCAAATAGATAGGCAAATTGGGCTATAATACCCCCTACCTACTAGTTTGGTAGCTTAGTAAAATTATTTGCAGCCCATTCCAGACTGCTGTCCATTTGCTTCTCTCAAATACAATTAGTCTCTGCTGCCCAAAAATCTCAGCACAAAGAATGCCAAAGTAGCCAAGGCTCCAATAGCTGCTACCAAATAGGTTCTTGCAGCCCATTTTAAAGCATCTGCAGCGCCTGCATACTCTTCTTGTCCTACAATATTCTTTCTTTTTAACCAAGCCAAAGCTCTATTAGAAGCGTCGTATTCTACTGGAAGGGTAATTAGGGTAAAGGCAGTCACAATACTGTATAAAATAATACCTGCCATCATGAGACCACTACCCAAAGCCGTAGTTACAGATAGAAAAAGCCCCCCCATAATAACCCATTGAGACAAACCGGAAGCCACCTGAACGGCAGGTACCATTTTAGAGCGCATTTGTAACCATGGGTAGGCCGTGGCATGCTGTACCGCATGCCCGCACTCATGTGCGGCCACTGCCGCTGCCGCGGCATTGCGACGGCCGTAAACAGCTTCACTTAAATTAACCGTTTTAGTCAGAGGGTTATAGTGATCTGTAAGCTGCCCAGGCACAGAAATCACTTGAACATCGTGAAGCCCGTGATCTGCCAACATGCGCTGTGCAACCTCTGCCCCACTCATGCCATTGCGAAGCTGCAATTTAGAATAGGTGGCAAATTTATTTTTAAGCTTGCTACTCACAGCCATGCTCACCAAAGCCATTAGACCAACAATTACATAGTATACCATCATAATTTAAAGTTTTTTTAAATAGATATTACAAATTTAAGACCAAACACGACTGCTTATAAAAAAGAGACAGAATGACACAAATGTAATGTCAGAGCAACTACCAGGCCACAGCAGCGCAAACAGTGCTAAGGCACCAAGCAGATCCAATAGCCTAAACCAAATACAATAGCCTTAGCTGGAATTTATTTGTATTTCAGTTTTAGAACAATCACTGAAAAAGTGAGCAGAGCAGTAATGCTATTGGCAAAAATGATCGGGGCAGAGCCGTGGTGTAGACCATAAATAAGCCAGAGTACAACTCCTGTAAACATCACCAAATACATACTTAAAGAAATGTCCTTGGTAGACTTTGCCTTAAGCACTTTAAATACCTGAGGCACAAAGGCAGCGGTGGTTAAACTAGCAGCCAACAAACCCAAAATTTCTATAAACTCCATACGCACTTTAAAATTTCAGTCAAAATTAGAAATAAGTCCCAAGCCACCCATGAGAACCAACTTTATTATGGTGTTAAATAAACAAATACTCTATTTTACTGGGTCTACAATAAAC
Source organism: Flavobacteriaceae bacterium LSUCC0859 (assembly GCA_022239325.1). GTDB lineage: Bacteria > Bacteroidota > Bacteroidia > Flavobacteriales > Flavobacteriaceae > MAG-120531. Next base: position 190,828 of record JAKOGP010000002.1, read on the forward strand.
AGTAATCCAACTTTACTCAGCCGCAAATAAATCTGTGATCCACTGCTACTGAGCGGTACATAGCACAGTAATTCAACTTTATCAGGATGTTCCTAAATACCCTTGGGCTTAATAAAAATTACTTTAGGGGTAAATAGCTTTTATTTTATAGGACCTTAGCCCACTATATTAATAATTTTACCAGGAACAACAATCACTTTTTTAGGCGTTCTACCATCTAACTGCTGCTTCGTTTTTTCGTAAGCCATTACAGCGGCCTCTATTTCCTCTTTTGAAAGATCCATAGGTAATTTCATTTTAAAACGCATTTTGCCATTAAATGAAATGGGATACTCTTTTTCAGACTCCACCAAATGTGCGGGGTTAAACTGCGGGAAAGGCACCTTAGAAATGGAGGTGTTGTGACCCAAACCAGCCCATAATTCCTCTGCCATATGCGGTGCATAGGGAGAGACTAAAATGGCTAATGCCTCTAAGATCTCCTTGCTCTTGCAGCCCTGTGCATGTAGTTCATTCACACAGATCATAAAGGTAGAGACCGAGGTATTGAAAGAAAAGTTTTCAATGTCTTCCGTAGCCTTTTTAATGGTTTTGTGAAGGGTCTTTAAATTCTCTGCCGTAGGCGCCACATCTTGAAAAACTGGCCCTGCTTCATTAAAATAAAGTTTCCATAGTTTTTTCAAGAAACCATGTGTCCCGGTAATTCCGGCTGTATTCCAAGGCTTTGATTGCTCTAAGGGGCCTAAAAACATCTCGTATAAACGCAGAGAATCTGCTCCGTACTGCTCACAAATAGCGTCTGGACTCACCACATTGAATTTAGATTTAGACATTTTCTCTACTTCTCTACCTACTATATACACCCCATTGTCTTCCAGTTCAAACTGGGCACTAGCGTATTCTTCTCGCCAAGCCTTAAAAGCGTCTATGTCCAATTCATCGGAGAGATTCACCATAGAAACGTCTACGTGAAGGGGCTCCACTTCCCTGCCGGCAATGCGGTTTTTAGATACAAAAGTTTGCGTTCCTGAAAGTCTGTATACAAAAGCAGAAGTTCCAGTAATCATGCCCTGGTTAATGAGCTTTTTGGCAAACTCTTTTTGTGGCACCAAGCCCATATCATACAAGAATTTCTGCCAAAAACGAGCGTAAAGTAAATGACCTGTGGCATGTTCGCTACCACCAATATATAAGTCTACTTCCTGCCAATACGCTGCTGCTTTTTCAGAGAGCATTTCTTCTGTATTAGAAGGATCCATATAACGGTTAAAATAAAAAGAACTCCCCGCCCAACCCGGCATAGTATTGAGTTCCATAGGAAAAACAGATTCCTGATCTATTAGATCGTTGGCCACCACCTGATGGGTTTTTGTACACCAAGCCCAATGCGTTGCATTGCCAAGAGGAGGTGCCCCAGTCTCTGTAGGCAAATATCTGTCTACCTCAGGCAAAACTACAGGCAAATGAGCCAGGTCTATAAGTGTAGGCACCCCATTTTTATAATATATTGGAAACGGCTCTCCCCAATAGCGCTGCCTAGAAAAAACAGCATCTCTCAATCTGTAATTCACTTTTCCGTAACCAGCCCCTTTGGCTTCTAAGGCCTCAATAGCTTTGGTGAGTGCCTCCTTATACGGGAGGCCCGACAAAAAATCTGAATGGGCTATTACAGCACCTTCTTTTTGAGTATAAGCTTCCTGAGATATGTCTACCCCCTCAAAAATGTTAGGGATAGGAATATTAAAGTGGGTAGCAAAATCAAAGTCCCTTTGATCTCCGCAAGGCACAGCCATTACTGCACCACTGCCGTAACCAGCCAACACATAGTCTCCAATCCAAATGGGAATAGCCTCTCCAGTAAGCGGATGCGTAGCATAGGCCCCTGTAAACACCCCCGAAATGGTCTTTACATCTGCCATTCTTTCTCTCTCAGAACGCTTGGCTGTAGCTTGTACATAAGCTTCTACAGCTGCTCGTTGCTGGGGACTACAGATTTTTTCTACATACTCGTGCTCTGGAGCCAGGGTCATAAAACTCACCCCAAAAATAGTATCTGGCCTGGTGGTAAACACCTCAATATCTAGTAGCTCAGGACACCAATCAGTAGGCTTGGTTTTAAAAGTCACCATCGCACCCACAGACTTACCAATCCAATTAGTTTGGCTGTCCTTAAGAGGTTGTGGCCAATCTAGACCAGACAAATCTTGCAGTAAACGCTCTGCAAAAGCAGAAATACGCATGCTCCATTGAAGCATTTTTTTGCGCACCACAGGATGGCCACCGCGCTCAGAAACTCCATTAACAATCTCGTCATTGGCCAGAACCGTCCCCAAAGCAGGACACCAGTTTACCTGAGCCTCTGCTAAATAGGTGAGTCTATACTGTTGTAAAATATCTTCTTGGCCTTTGGCCGATGCCTCCCTCCATTGGGCTGCTGTAAAGGGAGCTACGGGACTGTCTACAGCGGCCTGAACGCCCTCGTTTCCGTTTTTTTCAAATTGAGAAATAAGGCTACTTATGGGTTTAGAACGATCTTCAGAAAGGTCATACCAAGCGTTAAATAAAAGTCCAAATATCCATTGAGTCCATTTGTAGTAGTTTGCAGAGGAGGTACGCACCTCCCTGTCCCAATCAAAAGAAAAACCTATTTTATCTAGCTGCTCTCTGTATCTATCAATATTGGTCTGTGTTGTGAGGGCTGGGTGCTGACCCGTTTGTATGGCGTACTGCTCTGCTGGCAAGCCAAAAGAGTCATATCCCATAGGGTGTAAAACATTAAAGCCACAGTGCCTTTTGTACCTGGCATAAATATCAGAGGCAATATAGCCCAAGGGGTGGCCCACATGTAAACCGGCACCAGAGGGGTAGGGAAACATGTCTAACACATAATATTTAGGGGCCTCACTTTCGTTCTCTGCCTTAAAAGTTTTGTTTTCTGCCCAATACTTTTGCCACTTGGCCTCAATCTCTCTAAAATTGTACTCCATACTTATATTCTTGTAAGCCGCTCAAAGGCTTTATATTTTGAGCCAACTGGCCCATTTTTTTAATGTGCCTCAAAAATAAGTTAATTGGCTCAAAGCTAAAAGAAATAAAGCGTTTAGACCACTACAATTCAATGCACAACCCTACAGAATTGATTTAAGTTTGTTATTTTTACCGCAGATATTTTTACCTCCTATGGGTCAATCTTTTGAACGCTATCAAAAACGAAGGCTAATTTCCTCTTACTTCTCCGTAGTCTTGAGTATTGCTTTGGTATTATTTTTATTAGGGGTACTTGGAGTTTTAGTGATTAACACACAAAAATTAGGAAACCACTTTAAAGAGCAGATAAAAGTATCTATTTTCCTAAAAGACAATGCAAAGCAGGTAGAAATAGACCAGTTACAGCAATCCCTTGCCCTTGCTAGCTACACCAAAGAAGCGGTTTATGTATCTAAAGAAGACGCAGCGGCCATGCTCAAAGAGGAGATTGAAGAAGATTTTTTAGACTTCCTAGGTTATAACCCTCTTAAAAATGCTATTGACCTAAACCTCAAAGCAGATTTTGTGAATGAAGAAAAGCTAGAGGAAATTGTCTCAGAAATTACCCAAAAATCCTTTGTAGCAGAGGTTAATTATGACCAACCTTTAGTGGGCTTGTTAGACAACAACATTAAGAAAATCTCCTTTTGGATATTAATCCTCTCTGCATTTATGACTCTAATTGCAGTCTTACTCATTAATGCGTCTATTAGATTGGCCTTGTATTCTAAACGTTTTATTATCAAAACCATGCAGATGGTTGGAGCCACAAAGCGTTTTATCCGAAAGCCATTTTTGTATACCCACATTAAATTAGGAATTATTGGAGCCCTACTTGCCATTGGGGCCTTGGCAGGGCTTTTAGCCTACTTAGATTATGTGTTTCCTGGCCTTGGTTTGGCTCAAAATCCCATAGAACTCGCCGTCCTTGCACTCCTTATTTTAAGTTTGGGAATAGGCATATCCGGAGGGAGTACTTTTTTTGCAGCCCAGCGTTTTTTAAACCTTAGATCTGCAGATTTATTTTATTAAAAACACTATATGAAAAACAAGAACAGCCCGCATAAAACCTTTGTGTTTGGGAAAAAGAATTATCGTTATTTGTTTATAGGACTTGGATTTATGGTCTTGGGGTTCCTACTGATGTCTGGAGGTAAAAGCACGGACCCCAATGTATTTAATCCAGAAATCTACAATTTTAGGAGAATACGCTTGGCACCTACCCTAGTGCTCATAGGACTAGGTATACAAGTTTATGCCATTTTGCTAAATCCAAATAAGTCAAAGTAATTGGAACTTTTAGACGCTATTATTCTAGGGATTGTTCAAGGACTCACAGAGTTTTTGCCGGTGTCTTCCAGTGGGCATCTGGAACTGGTAAAGGCCCTGCTTGGCACGGAAGGAATGCCAGAAGAACAACTCGCTTTTACCGTGATGTTACATTTTGCCACAGCCCTCAGCACTCTAGTAATTTTTAGGAAAGAAGTATTTGACATTTTCATGGGGCTTGGCAACAGAAAAGACGCAACGGCTAGGCATTTCTCTGCGAAGATTTTAATCTCTATGATTCCTGCCGTATACATTGGACTGAATTTTGACTCCCTTCTAGAGCAGTTGTTTTCTGGAAAAATCATGCTTGTAGGCAGTATGTTATTACTCACTGCCGGGCTCCTTTTTGTGTCCGAGAGAACCAAACAGAGCCAAGCAGAGATTAGTTATATTAAAGCACTCTTTATAGGATTGGCCCAAGGGGTGGCCATTTTACCTGGTATTTCCAGGTCTGGTGCTACCATAGCCACCGCCCTGCTCTTACAAATTGACAAGGAAAAGGCAGCACGATTTTCTTTCCTTATGGTTATCCCACTTATTTTAGGAAAGGTGGCCAAAGACTTTCTCAGTGGAGAAGTACACTTTGACACAGAAAACACTGCAGCCCTAATTCTTGGGTTTATAGCTGCATTTATCTCAGGATTATTGGCCTGTAGACTCATGCTGCGCCTGGTTAAAAACAGTAAACTTTATATTTTTGCCCTCTACTGTGCGCTTGTAGGTGGAGCAGCCATTTTACTATCCATACTTTAATAAAAATGTCTTTAGAACAACTTAGCTTAGAAGATTTTATGCAGGGACAAGTGTTGCTGATAGACAAACCCTTAGAATGGAGCTCTTATCAGGCGGTGAACACCGTAAAATGGGCCATTAAAAAAAAATTTGACGTCAAAAAAATTAAAGTGGGACATGCAGGTACGCTAGACCCACTTGCTTCTGGTTTGCTCATCATATGTACTGGGAAGTTTACCAAAAAAATATCAGAGCTTCAGGGGCAGCAAAAAACCTACACAGGAACTATCCGCCTCGGGAAGACCACTCCTTCCTACGACTTGGAAACTGAATTTAATGGCAGCTTTCCCACAGATCACATAAACAAAACACTCATAGAGCAAACTCTTCCTGTCTTTAGAGGAAATATTCTGCAGAAGCCTCCGGTATTCTCTGCGTTAAAAAAAGAAGGGAAAAGACTTTATGAATACGCCAGAGCTGGGGAAGAAGTAGACATCCCAAAACGAGCCGTACACATTGAGCGCTTTGAAGTAAACGACACTCATTTCCCGGATCTTAGTTTTGAGATAGAATGTAGTAAAGGTACCTACATTAGGTCTTTGGCTCATGATTTTGGGAAGGCTTTAAAAAGTGGGGCACATTTATCTGAACTTAGAAGAACCAAAATAGGGGATTTTAACGTAGATAATGCAGTAGACGCGGCTTCTTTTAAAGCGCTACTGGGTGTTTTAGATGGCTAAATTAATCTCCTTTATACAAACGCAATCCATTAGATTTTTACATTTTGTAAATCATCTAAGCAAGAACCAATTGGCAGCTTTGAGCACCTTTTTTTCCTTGGGATTCCTGAGCCTCATTCTCTTAAACTTACACCTGTATCCCAATGCTTCAAGACCAGATCAAGGGATAGAAATATTAGTAGAATTAAAGTCAGAAGTACTTACTGAAACCCTTTTAAAAGAGGAGAAAACAAAACAAGAGGAGCTCCCTGGGACTACAGATCCCTTTGAAAGCAATCAATCATATAACACCCAAGAAAAAACTAGTGTGGCCAAAAACACCGCTGCAAATGCCAACTCTCCCGAGGGAGAGGGGCTTGGTAGCTTTGAAGACAAGTTAAAGGCATTGGCTCAAAAAAAACAACAGGCTTTAGATAGCTTAGAAGCTATGGTAAGTGACCACAACAACATTACCAAAAAAACAAGAGTATACTACAGTTTGTTTGAGCGTTACTCTGAGAAATTACCCATCCCTATATACATATGTAAGCAGGGGGGCAAGGTGGTCATAGACATTAAGGTACACCCAGACGGAAGGGTATTGGAAACTAAGGTTAACACTGCGCTAAGTACAACCTCTAACGGATGCCTTTTAGAAAATGCCCTAAGATATTCTGGACAATCTAGTTTTAATCGCTCCCAAGGAAAAATGCAATGGGGAACCATCACTTACTATTTTCAAGCTAAATAAAATAGAGGAACGTCTCAGACAAACTGTGTTACACAACTCTACCAACTAAGCATCTGAGCTAGTGCTTTATTTCCAATAAGGAACACATATCTGTTAGAGTAGTTTGGCCTTTATCTTTGTTATACCATTGTTGAAGATCTTTTTTAAAATCCGCAGTTAACAGACCATGAGCCGCCTTAAAATCCAACACCATTTGAGTGAGGGTACTGGGTCTTGGCCCCCAGTCAAATAAAACCCTATGAGTAGCTGGCTCTATAACTAAGACCTTAGGAATGGATCTAGCACCAGCCGTGAGATAAGCGTCCATAAGGGCTGGGTGGGTATCTCTAGATACTAGTAACACAGACCAATTGGAGTTTAGTGCGGCAGCCTTGGCCCACATTGGAAGAGACTGAGCGGCGTCTCCGCACCAGCTTTCCGTAAGCACCAAAAAAACCAAAACCCTAGGATCTGCAGCTATTCTATCAGAAATTTCTTCAGAAATTTTCAGAGTTTTATTGAGGCGCTGCATGCGCTTTTGATTGAGCATGGTGTAGTTAGACAAGGCCTCTGATTGCTCTATGCCCGTGCTTTTCCCGTCGGACACCAAAGAACTCATTAGCGTCATATAGGATTCATAATCTAATGCGTCTGCCAGTGCAGTTTGAAGGAGGTCTTTTTGTGAGGGCATAGGTGTTTTCTGTATCTTTAAAAATAAATGACAAATTTATGAATAAAAAAAGGTGTAGCTGGTGTGAGGGAGACCCTATTTACGAATCCTATCACGACAAAGAATGGGGGGTGCCAGTTAGGGAGGACGCCACACTTTTTGAGTTTCTTATTTTAGAGGGATTCCAAGCTGGATTGAGCTGGATTACCATCTTAAAAAAAAGAGAGGCTTTTAGAAAAGCCTTTGACGGCTTTGATTACCATAAAATATCGGCCTACGGCCAAAACAAATTAGATCAATTGGCTTTAGATAGCAGTATTGTGAGAAACAAGCTCAAAATTAAAGCTGCAGTTCAAAATGCCCAAGCTTTTATTCGTATTCAAGAGGAATTTGGTAGTTTTAGCGCGTATTACTGGGGATTTACGAATGGCCAAAGCCTTATAAATAAAGTAGCTGTTTACAAAGAAGCAGCTGCACACACCCCACTTTCCAACCGCCTTAGCAAAGATCTTAAAAGGAGGGGTTTTAATTTTGTGGGACCCACGATTGTCTACGCCTTTATGCAAGCTACAGGAATGGTGGATGACCATGAAGAAGACTGCTTCAAAAAAACCACAAAAAAACCCGCTTAAAAGCGGGCTTTAAAATCTATGGATTTCTTAAAAGGGTAGGTCGTCGTGATCTTCCTCATTTAGTTGGTCAGCAGGGGTAAATGCTTCCATGGGGGGTACTGGTGGCATTCCAGCTGCAGCTGTAGATGGGGTTTCCAAAGCTTCTATTTTCCAACCTTGAATGGAGTTAAAATACTTAGTCTCTCCTTGTGGGCTTTCCCATTCTCTTCCTCGCAAATTAATGCCAATTTTAACGCGTTGTCCTGGGGCAAAGGAGTTGAGTAGGTCACATTTGTCTTGAATGAACTCTACCATGATATGCTGAGGATATTGTTCTTCAGTGGTGACTACCATTTCTCTTTTTCTAAATCCGTTGCTGCCAAAAGTTTTAGTTTCGTCAATTAATTTTACCGTTCCTTGCACTTCCATATCGCGTACTTTAAATATTTTATTTCTTGAAAATCAAAGGTAATAAATTGTAAGGGTCCCGCCTTAGATAGGTCCCAAAAATAATACCTACTTTTAAACAACGTAAACGAACAAGGGAGTATAAAAATATGTTCAAGTCTTTTTTTAATGCCTATGGGAAACTGCTGCTAACTGGAGCTAGCCTTTTATTTTTAGGCCTATTGCTATGGAAAACCCACCATTTTTTTCTGCAATTTAAAGAAGTAGAACAACAGCGCATGGCTGTTTGGGCAGCTGCTCAATCTCAATTTTTAGCTGCTGAACCCAATACCCCTATGGGAGATTTAATCCTGCAGATTTTTCAATCTAACAAGAACACCCCTATGTTGCTGGTCCAGTCCGACGGATCTTACACATTTAACAACTACGATGGTCCAACACCTCATGACGCTAAAGAAATAGAAGCTCTAAAGAATAAGTATGAAGCAGAAAACCCACCCATTCAAATATCAGAGGGGGGCAGCCTTTTAGCGACTCTTTACTATGGAGAGTCTGAGAATTTAAAGAAACTCAAATACTACCCTTATGGGCTTGTAGCCATTTTTTGTCTTTTTGGAGGTCTCTTTTACCTTTTATTGCAACTGAGCAACAGTGCCCACAAAAACATACTTTGGGCCAGCATGGCCAAAGAAACAGCACACCAAATAGCTACTCCACTCTCTGCTTTACTAGCTTGGAACGAGCTGCTTAAACAACAGAAAAAAAACACAGAGATAAGTGGGCAAATAGATAAAGATCTAGAGCGACTTTCTGTGATTAGCAATCGCTTTTCTACGATTGGGAATCCCGCAGTTTTAGAGCCTACAGATCTCATTGCAGCTACCAGGGAAGCACTGTCTTACTTGAATATTAGAATGGGCACCTCTGTTCAGTTTGAATTACAAACCTTGCTAGAGCAACAAATAATCCCCCTAAATAAATCCCTGTATTTTTGGTGCTTAGAAAACTTAATCAAGAATGGTATAGACGCTATGAAAGGGGCAGGCACTATTCAAGTAATCATTAGCAAAACTCTCAAATACGTACAAATATCGGTTAATGACAGTGGTCATGGTATTTCTAAAAAAGCTCAAAAAAGTATTTTTAATGCTGGGGTGAGCAGTAAAAAGTCTGGTTGGGGTATGGGACTTTCTCTAGCTAAAAGAATTGTAGAAAGTTACCACGGCGGTAAATTATATGTGGGCCAGAGTTCTGAAAAGGGTACAGAAATGATACTTCAATTACCCCTAAATTAAAGGCTTTTAAAGCAGTAAGTATCCTTATGCTCAGAATATCTTCTTAATAGAGCAGCTAAATGGTATTATAGGCCGCAGCAATTTGAGTGGCTAGCTGAGAAAACTCCTCTTGTGATAGACTTTCCTTTTTTCCAAAAGTAGCGTCGGCCATGCTGTTGAGTGGAATAAGATGCACATGTACATGGGGAACCTCCAGGCCAATCACTGTAAATCCAACTCGTTTACAACTAACAGCTACCTCAACCGCTTTGGCTACCCGCATGCTAAACCGCATTAAAGACATATAGTCTGCCTCTGAAAGTTCTGTGATTTTATCTACTTCTTTCTTGGGCACACAAAGGGTATGCCCGGCTGCATTGGGGTTTACGTCTAAAAATGCTATGCAGTCTTCTGTTTCTGCCACAATATGGGCAGGGATTTCTTTGCGAATAATTTTTGTGAAAATGCTAGACATAGTAGCGTTGGTATTTTAGGTTCTCGAAATTTCTACAACTTCAAAACCTATGGTCCCATTGGGTACGGTAATTTCTGCTACCTCTCCCACTTTTTTTCCTAACAAGCCTTTCCCAATCGGGGAGTTTACAGATATTTTTCCTGACTTTAAATCTGCCTCACTCTCTGCAACTAGGGTATAGGTCATCTCCATACCGTTGGTAGTGTTCTTCACTTTCACAGTGGAGAGTACTAAAACCTTAGAGGTGTCCAACTGAGACTCATCTATAAGTCTGGCGCCAGCTACCGTGGCCTCTAGTTTAGCAATTTTAAGCTCTAAAAGCCCCTGAGCCTCTTTGGCTGCGTCATATTCTGCATTTTCAGACAAGTCTCCCTTATCTCTAGCCTCTGCAATAGCTTGCGAAGCTTTAGGTCTCTCAATGTCGCGAAGGTGATTGAGTTCCTCTCTTAATTTTTTTAAGCCTTCTGCTGTGTAATAAGATACATTACTCATATCTTCATATTTTAAATAGAAAAATCCTCTATTGTAGAGGATCTTAGCAAAGATACGTAATTTTTTGTTCAAAACCCTAGCGCATGACCAAACTTAAAATTTTTAAAAGCCTTGCTATTACTCTGTTTATAAGCACTCTAATGCTAAGCTGCAGCACTCAAACCACTAGGAGAAATCCTTATTTACAAGAAGTTAACTTTTCTATTGAAATTAATTTAAATCTACCTACCTACAGTCCTTTAAAAATCATTGGAAATCCAGTGTCTGTAAGTACCTCTGGAGTAGGTACCCAAGGCATTATTCTTATGAATACTGGATTTGACAGCTTTGTAGCCTTTGAGGCCAGCTGTGCCAACCACGCCCCTAATAGCTGCAGCCGTTTGCGTATAGACGGTCAAAATGCTTTGTGCAGCTGTGAAGACTACCAATACAGTTTATTTACTGGCCAACTTTTAAATGCGCCCACAGAAGGGCGAAGCTATGATTTATTAGCCTATAGTACCAGGCTTAACGGAAATGTTCTCCAGGTGTTTAACTAATGTCTGCTAAGATTTCCCATTTGCTTCGCAAAAAAAAAGCGGGCCTTTAAAAAAGGCCCGCTAATCCGTGGAGTTCTATCCTGCTGCTAGAAAGCCAAGCTCATTCCTAACAAGAAATTAGTCCCAGCTTGTGGATAATAACCTGCTCCCTCTATAGTTGTTACTACCCCTGGGTTTGAAAAATCATCATCATAGGTATAAAAGTACCCATTACTCACGTAGAGTTTGTTAAAGATATTGTTTACCAAAAGCTGGAGGCTGATATTCTTAAACGTATGGCTTGGCTGCCACTGGTATTGAACACTCAAATCCGTTTGTCCATATCCTTCTAACACAGAAGCCTTGGAGTCTATATTACCCATATACTGTTTACCAACTTGTTTGTGAAGCAAACCAATATTTGTATTAGCATTGGGGCTGTACTGAAGGAGTTGTCCTGCAATGAATCTGGGTGAAAAGGCAATTTGAGTATTACCCAATGGCGTTAATACTCCATCCTTTTTAAAATAAAAATCAATGTTTCTATGATCGCTCAAAGATAGATTGGGCTGCCACAACCATTTTCTATGCATCTGCCAGCGGGCGTCTATCTCTAGGCCTAACCTATAACTGTCTCCTACATTTTCTCTCAATGGTGCCCCCACGTCATTCAGTGCTCCTGTAAGCACCAATTGATTGTTGTAACGCATATAAAATAAATTGGTATTCAGTTGTAAACTTGGGCTTAGGTATCTCCATCCCAATTCTATGTCCTGAAGTCTCTCTGGTTCCGGATTTCCTCCCTCGTAGTCATTTCTGTTGGGCTCTCTATGAGCTATAGCATAGGAGGTATACAAACTATTGGTTTTATCTAAAGCCAAAGTAAGTCCCAATTTAGGATTAAAGAAATTAAAAGTGTCATCTACCAATCCAGTCTCTGCTCCGTTAGCCTCATACCCTACTCTCCTGTACTGAAGGTCTACAAATGAAGTGAGCTTTGCGGCTAGTTCCGTTTGCCATTTGGCATAAATATTCCCATCTGTCTTTATGGAATTGTCCTCGTAGTACCGATCCCCTTTATAGGCTGTTCCCATATTTTGTGCCCAAATCACCTCTCCGAAATGAGCTCCTTCATATGTATTCCATGCACCTCCAATAATCAGCTGTCCTTTGGCCAAGGTTTTAACTAAAGAACTAGTGAACCCATAAAACCTATTGTCTAGCCAGCGCCTTCTAATGAGGTCTGTTGGCTCATTGGCTGGTAAGCCTATTCCGTAATCTGCATCTGTTTCTCCTGGCTTATACTGCTCAAAATATCCACGACCTCTAGTAAAGTGGAGGGCCATTTGACTGTTCCAACCGCCACCTAGCTCCTCACTCCAATGAAACTGGGCATGGTCTTGCTTATAATTGTCCTCTTCTTTGTCGTGAAATTGAGTATTACCTTGAGCATCTATGTACAATCCTGAAGGATTGAAGGTTCTATCTTGCTCTAAAGTAGCCCCATCTATACCATTCCAAGCCTGATAGGTAATTTCATGGCCCCCAAACAACAATCCCTTTAATTGGGTGCTCCCTCGCTGATAATTCCCTTCTAAAAAATAAGAAGAAAGTCTAGAGCTAGCTCTATCTATATAGCCATCTGAAACAATTCTAGAAAGGCGTCCAGAAAGGTCAAACCCATTATTGAGTTTCCCAGTGCTAAACTGCACGGAATTGTTTAGGGTGTTAAAACTCCCCACTGAAGACTTTATAAGTGCAGAAGCCTCTGGATTGGCCCTTTTAGTCTCAATATTTAAACTAGCTCCAAAGGCACCAGCTCCATTGGTAGAGGTTCCAACCCCGCGTTGGAGTTGTATGCTTTCTACAGAAGAACCAAAATCTGGTAAATTCACCCAAAATGTTCCTTGTGACTCTGGGTCATTATAGGGAATACCATTGATAGTTACGTTCACCCTAGTGGCGTCTGAACCACGCACCCGTATTCCAGTATAACCAATTCCAGCGCCTGCGTCTGAGGTAGTTACAACTCCTGGCAAATAATTGAGTAAAATGGGTAAATCTTGGCCTAAATTCCTGGCTTCATATTCTGTGGCCTTTACATTGCTGTAGGAGACCCCCATCACTTTAGTAGCCCTTAAGGCACTTACAAATACCTCTTGCAAGGCAATTTCTTTTTGAGCTGTAGTGTCTTTTACAGACTCTTGTTTAGCAGTCTCTCTAGACTGCGATTCTTGTGCCATGACCCCCATACTCAGGAGGCACATAGCGCATGTAGTGAAAACAATTTTCATTCGTAATAGATTTAGTACGAATAAAAGGGGCTGTTATTCTGGTTTATAATTCAGTGAAAAATGGGGCTCTTTCCAGTCTTTTTTTTTCAAACTAATGCTAATTAGTATATAGAAAAAATGATACAATTTTAAGAGCCGTCCCTTGGCAGCATTACCCGCCCAGGTTCCATGGGTATAATCTCAGCCTATTCATAATTGAAGTGGGCACCCCTTTGAGATGGGTCAAAGATAGGGGTGAAAATAGAACTGGGCAATAAAAAAAATGAGAAAATTTAACCCTCCAAATGCCCAGGGTCTAATAAATCTGTCACTGTTTTCACCGGATTAAAGGTGCTGGCTGGAACCTCAACGAAAATGGTGTTCCAGTGGGCCATGCTCCCATTCCAAAGACCCGGGAGTTCCAAAACCTTTACTTTTTTTCCATGCCTAGACTTCTCCGCAATAAATGAGAGACTTGGATCTGAAAATTCATGCAAATCCATCCCCTCGCCTTTGTAGTTTTTAAAACTACAGACTAAGTCTACCGGATTAAAATGGGTGGCATTTTCAAAAATTTCTAACTGCTCAGGATCTTTAAGTGCAATTTGTGAGGCCTCTACAATTTGTACATGCTCTGTTCCCATGGCGTCTTTCACCCAGAAGGGTCCGCCTCCTGTTTTTCCCTCATTCTCTACCATACCACACACCCTAAGTGGGCGATTGAAAGTCTCTTTTAAATAGGCTATTTGCTCCTCTAAGGGCATTTCTTCATAATAAGACGGTAGGCTCACTCCAAAGGTTTCCTGGTAATATGTAGCCATAAATTCAAGATCTGAAGCTTCCAACACCTCTTCATCTAGTGCTCTGGCGTAAGCAAAAAGTTGCTCCTGTACATCTAGTAATTTACCTCCCAATACTTTTTTGTAGTGTATCTGTTCCTCAAAACTAAAAGCACCTCCTACATTGTCTACATTTTTTATAAAAATCACGTCTTCCTTTAGGCTTGCTAAGTTATCTAAAAGGGCGCCGTGACCAGCCGGATGAAACATCAAATAACCTTGAGCGTCTCTTAGGGGTTGTAAATCTGGACTCACCACGAGGGTGTCTGTGTGTAATTGCTGATGGGAGAACTGCACCTCAAAAGCGCCTTTCCCTTCAAAAACAGCAGAATCTTTAATCTGAGCCAAAGCCTTTTCAAAGGCTTGCAAATGCCCCTCAGAGACCGTGAAATGCAGTTTAGCTACCCCATCTTTTACCGCGTAGGAGAGTGCTTCTGCAATGTGCTCTTCTAAGACCAATACCTCACGTCCCTCTTTCAGGTGAAAAGGCAACAGACCTTTGGGTTTAGATCCAAAGTCTAAGCCTGGGGCCTCCAATAAAATTTTTAAATAATCTATAACCGCCTGGGCAGACTCAAATGAAAAATCTGGAGGAAGCTGTTCTAATACCAAGTTGTGAAAAGGGAATTTATGGGCCTCTTTAATAAAATTAGACACCTGCGGATGTTCTTGTAAATAGGGCCCAAAAGAAAAGTCTTCTTGTTTACTGGCCTCTAAAAAAGCCAATAAAGGCTTAAACATTCGCGTAGCAGCACCAGAAGCAGGTACAAATTTAACCATCTCATACTGAGACTGACGCTCCTCAAAGTAGGTCCTAAAAATTCGCTCCTCCCGAGGCTTAAGGACTACTATCCCATCTCCTATTGTGGCCGCACGCTCCAGCTCAATTTTTGGAATACCTTTTCTAAAGGTTATCAAGTCTGAGCTTACCTTAGAAGCAGTGGTATGGCGGGCGGTGAATTGAGTAATGTCTTGTGGTGTCCAGTTCATGATTTGGAAAGTAAAGCGTCTATATGGGCCACAGCAGTAGCCAATCTGGTTTTCTTGTCCCCCTTCAAAAGTACATAGGGGCGCTTGTATTTTTCTAAAGTATCTTTGAAATAAGTAAACATTTCTTGACGCTCTCCTGGCTTGTCTCTCAGGTCATCTGCTTCCCAGGGCACATCTATATAGGTGAGAAAATACAAATCATAGCGGTTCTCTAAGGCGTGTTTTTCAAGTACTGGGTCGCAGTGTCCCAGATAATAGGCCTCCGAATATACCTTAGTTTCCAAAAGATCCGTGTCACATATTAGTAAATCCGTTGCCTTGGCTGCCAATTTATTTTCAAGAGCCATTTGCCCAGCCGCTATGGGTAATAAGTCCTTAGGCTCACAGGTCTTTCTCTCTTCATTCCACTTGTTTTGCAAATACTCTCTAGCGTACTCAGGTGCCCATACGGTATTATAATGTCTGGCCAACTGCTGGGAAAGAGTGGTTTTTCCGGTAGATTCTGGTCCAAAAAGGACCACTTTTATAAGGGAGCTGGGGGCTTGTTTAAACTGTTCTTCCATGTCTGGTAGCCTTGAACGGCTATAATCGTAAAAAGTATATATTGAACGGCAGTAAAGGTAAGGCCTTTATACCAATAAAGGGGTATGCTAATCAGGTTGCCTAGGATCCAAAAGTGCCAATGTTCCCATTTTTTTTTGGCCATCAAAAACATGGCTACAAAAAAGACAGCCGTTGTAAAGGTGTCTACATATGCCGTCCAAACATGAAATTTGTCAAAGTAGGTATACACCGCCACAACAAAAACCACGGCACACACAAAAAGCCATATAATATAAGGCCACTCTCCCCGATGCACCAAACTAATAGGACGCTCCTTTTCTTGTGTGGGCCTTGCCCAATACCACCAGCCATATAGACTCATAGCAGTGTAATAGGCATTGATAAGCATATCTCCCAAAAGCCCATAAACCCACAAGATATAGACAAAAATCCCTGTGCTTACTATGCCCGTGGGGAATACCCCTATATGTTCTTTCTTGGCCAGCCATACGGAGAGAACCCCCAAAAAAACAGCTATCATTTCCAAGACCACCATGTAAGGCTCTTGTCCGTAATACACCTCAAAAAAGAAATCAAATACGGCTTTCATCATAGTTAGTATAAGGTATTTTTAGCCTGCGCTTTTGCATAGCTTGTTTGCGCCAAGGCCTCGCCAGCAGATCTTGCTGCCAAGCGCGTACCCCAAACACCGCCATAAGACAGGGCTTCAAAAGGATGGAGTGAAAAGTACACAAAGGAATCTTGTTCTGTAACATTTTGGGCGGGTATGCGCCCGTAAAAGGCATCGGCCGAAGGCCAAACTTCTATATGCTTTAAAAAACTTAGACCTGGGCTAGCCGCTATTTTATAAATACTTTCCTTACACGCCCAAATATGGGTTAGCAAACCCACCTGTTCCAAATGGAGTGCTTGTAAGCTAGTGAATTTGTGAGCAATACGAAGGATTTTATCTCGCTGCATCTCCACGTCTATACCAACTGGTATATTTTTGTGAACTACTAAAGCCGTCATAGAAAAGGAATGTGAAATAGAAATAAAACTGCCATCTTTCAAATGAGGCTTTCCCTGGGCGTCATAGTACAGATCTGCGTCTGCATAGCCTTCTAAGGCCATTAGGTGTCGCACACTCAAAAAGGCGCGCCTGTGCAGCTCAGATTTCATACCCTCCAAGCGCTGCTGGCAGTGTGGTGTTAGCACAATACCTTCAGAGAGAAAATCCTCCGTCTCGGTTACCTCCCAGAGGCGAACCCTACCTTGGGTGTCTATCGGAATTGTTTGAAACAGCGGCATATTATTAAAGGTCTATATTGTATCTTTGCAACTTATTAATCACACGAAAGTAAAAATAAAAAAAGACTATGAGTGCAAATCCCCTACCCTATGTACCTTATAAGGTAAAAGATATTGGATTGGCCAACTGGGGCCGTAAAGAAATTACCTTAGCAGAGGCAGAAATGCCTGGTCTAATGGCCCTAAGAGAAGAATATGGCGCCAGCCAACCACTAAAAGGGTCCAGAATTGCAGGATGCTTACATATGACCATCCAAACAGCGGTACTCATAGAGACTCTTGTAGCTCTTGGTGCAGAGGTAACTTGGAGTTCTTGTAATATATTTTCTACCCAAGACCACGCTGCAGCAGCCATTGCCGCAGCAGGTATTCAGGTATACGCTTGGAAGGGGATGAATGAAGAAGAATTTGAGTGGTGTATAGAACAGACCCTTTTCTTTGGAGAGGAGCGTAACCCACTCAATATGATTTTGGACGACGGTGGAGACCTTACCAATATGGTCCTAGACCAATATCCTGCCTTGGCAGCCGCCATTAAAGGACTTTCCGAAGAAACTACCACTGGAGTGCACAGACTCTACGAAAGGGTTAAAAACGGTACCCTACCTATGCCAGCCATCAATGTAAATGACTCGGTAACTAAGTCTAAATTTGACAACAAATACGGCTGTAGAGAATCTGCAGTAGACGCCATTAGACGTGCTACAGACACCATGCTTGCTGGAAAAAGAGTAGTAGTTGCTGGCTACGGAGACGTAGGAAAAGGAACAGCTGCTTCTTTCAAAGGGGCGGGTTCTATTGTGACAGTTACAGAAATAGACCCTATTTGTGCCCTTCAGGCCGCTATGGACGGTTTTGAGGTCAAAAGATTGGCTACAGTTATAGGGAATGCAGACATAGTGATCACCACAACAGGAAATAAAGACATCATTAGAGCAGAGCACTTTGAGGCCCTAAAGGATAAAGCCATTGTGTGTAATATTGGACACTTTGACAATGAAATAGACATGGCCTGGCTGAACAAAACACACGGCCATACCAAAGAGGAAATTAAACCTCAGGTAGACATGTATACAATTGCTGATAAAAACGTGATTGTGTTGGCAGAGGGAAGACTCGTAAATCTAGGTTGTGCCACTGGCCATCCGAGTTTTGTGATGAGTAATTCCTTTACCAACCAAACGCTCGCACAAATAGAGCTTTGGAATAAATCTGACCAATACGAAAACAAGGTGTATATGCTGCCCAAACACTTAGATGAGAAGGTTGCTGCACTACACCTCTCTCGTTTGGGTGTAGAGCTAGAAACGCTTAACCAAGAGCAGGCAGACTATATTGGCGTAACGGTTCAAGGACCGTTTAAACCAGAGTATTATAGATACTAGTTCAAAATTTTGGCCTCCCGGCCGATGCTAAAAAGGCCCCGCTTCTTCCAAGCGGGGCCTTTTTTTGTGTTCGAGTTATCACAGGAAAGGCACAAAAAAAAACCGCTTGATCGTTTGACCAAGCGGTTTATTTTGTGAAAACGGTTTGTAAATTAAGCCTCAAATGGCTCAATAGATACAAAAGACTTTCCGTCTACTTTCTTTGTGAATTTCACCAATCCATCTACCTTAGCGTGCAAGGTATGGTCTTTACTGGCGTAAACATTTTCGCCTGGATTGTGCTTAGTACCACGTTGTCTTACAATGATGTTCCCTGCAATGGCAGCTTGGCCACCAAAAATCTTAACGCCTAAACGTTTGGACTCTGATTCTCTACCGTTTTTAGAACTACCTACACCTTTTTTATGTGCCATGATCTATGTTTTTAAGGTTTATTATTTGCTTAAAGCAGCAATTAAATCTGCTTTTTTCATGCTTGAAATTCCTTCTACACCTTTAGCTTTAGCTAAGTCTTTTAACTCAGCTACAGTTTTAGAAGACAAGTCTTCAGAGGCTTTAGGAGCTGCTTTTTTTGTTGCTGCTTTTTCTGCTTTTGGAGCGGCTGGCTTTGCAGCAGCTTTTTCTGCTTTTGGGGCAGCAGCTTTCTTGGCAGCTGGTTTAGAACCAGAAGCAACAATGCTTTCAATAACAATTTCAGAAAGGTACTGTCTGTGACCGTTTTTAACTTTGTAACCTTTTCTTCTTTTCTTTTTAAAGACAATAACCTTGTCTCCTTTTAGGTGTTTTACCACTTTGGCTTCTACTGAAGCTCCTTCTATAGCCGGGGCGCCTATGGTAATGTTTTTACCGTCTTCTAAAAGCATTACATTTGAGAATTGAACCTTCTCTCCTTCTGCTTCTGGCAAACGATGAACAAAAACCTTTTGGTCTTTTGCAACTTTAAACTGCTGCCCTGCTATCTCTACAATTGCGTACATAGCTGTTAATTATATAGTTAAATTAAGCCCAAATTAATATTAGGCGGGTGCAAATATACGCTTTATTCACGGATATACAAATGCTTTAAAAAAAGATATTTTAGCATGAAAATTTACACTTTATCCGATTTTTAAGACCTTTAATCTAAAACACCCCTTCTAACTTTAAATTCCTAATATAAAAATATATATTCGTGTAACAGATTTACAGAATACCTACTTATACATCACATTTAAAAACTCACTTATGAAAAGACATCTTTTTTTAGGCCTGTGCATGACGCTTCTGGCCTTTACGACAAAGGCCCAAGAAGTAGCATACCAAGAGTATGACTTAGATAATGGCCTACACGTTATTTTACACCAGGACAATGGGGCACCGGTTGTTACCACCTCTGTTATGTACCACGTAGGTGGTAAAGACAGATCAGATGGGCGCACTGGTTTTGCGCACTTCTTTGAGCATCTTTTGTTTGAAGGAACTGAAAATATAGATAGAGGCCAATGGTTTGACATTGTCTCTTCTAAAGGAGGTAAAAACAATGCCAATACCTCTCAAGACAGAACCTATTACTATGAGGTTTTCCCCTCCAATAATCTTGAACTCGGTCTTTGGCTAGAATCTGAGCGTATGCTTCACCCCGTTATTGATCAGGTGGGCGTAGACACCCAAAATGAAGTTGTCAAAGAAGAAAAAAGACTGAGGGTAGACAATGCACCTTACGGAAACCTGCTCAATGTAGTAGGAGAAAATCTATTTAAAGTTCATCCTTACAAAGATCCCAACATTGGGTATATGGAAGATTTAGACGCCGCTACCTTAGAGGAGTTTATTGAATACAAAAACACCTACTACGGGCCCAATAACGCTGTTTTAGTAGTGGCTGGAGATATTGATATAGACAAAACAAAAAAAATGATCCAAGACTATTTTGGACCCATACCTAGAGGGAATGAAGTAGTTAGAAATTATCCTAAAGAGACCCCAATTACAGAGGAAATTAAAACCCAAACTTTTGATAATAACATTCAGATTCCAGCAGCTGTAGTGGCTTACAGAACTCCTGGTTTTGCCAGCAGAGAAGCCTATGTGTTAGACATGATTTCTTCTTATTTAAGTGATGGTAAGAGCTCTAAGCTATACAAGAAAATGGTAGACGACCAAAAGCAAGCCCTACAAGTGGGTGCCTTTAATGTGGGCCAAGAAGACTACGGCATGTATTTGGTATTTGGACTGCCCTTAGGAGAGGTTAGTTTAGAAACTTTGGTATCTGAAATGGAAGAAGAAGTGGCCGCCGTAAGAAATGGTCTCATTTCAGAAAATGACTATCAAAAATTACAAAACAAATTTGAAAATCAATTTGTAAACTCTAATTCTAGTGTAGAAGGCATCGCCAATTCTTTAGCTAGAAACTATATGTTATACGGAGACACCTCCTTAATTAACAAGGAAATTGATATTTACAGGTCTATTACTAGAGCAGAAATTCAGAAAGTAGCTCAAGAATATCTAAAGCCCAACCAGCGCGTTGTGATTGATTATTTACCTACCCCTAAAGAATCTAAATAGTTATGAAAAAAATAGTACTTAGTTTAGTGATGGCACTTACCGCTGTAAGTCTTCACGCACAGATAGATAGGACAAGCATGCCAGCTGCAGGGCCGGCACCGAGTATTAACTTGGAAGAGCCTACGCGATTTGAATTAAAGAATGGCCTTACCGTTATGGTAGTTGAAAACCACAAACTTCCTAGGGTATCCATTCAATTGAGCATAGATAACCCACCAGCTTTGGAGGGAGATAAAGCAGGTGTTTCTAGCCTAGCAGCTGGACTCATGGGTAATGGGTCTACCTCTATTTCTAAAGATGACTTTAATGAAGAGGTAGATTTTTTAGGAGCCAACATTAGTTTTGGATCTTCTTCTGCCTTTGCGAGTTCCTTGTCTAAATACTTCCCAAGAGTATTGGAACTCATGGCAGACGCTGCCATACACCCAAACTTCACGGAAGAGGAGTTTCAAAAAGAGAAAGAAAGAACTTTAGCCGGTCTTAAGTCTCAAGAAAAAGATGTGGCTGCTATGGCCAGCAGGGTACAGGCTGCCATTGCGTATGGTACAGAACACCCCTATGGAGAATTTGCTACTGAAGAAACGGTAAACAACGTTACCCTAGCAGACGCCAAAGC
Source organism: Flavobacteriaceae bacterium LSUCC0859 (assembly GCA_022239325.1). GTDB lineage: Bacteria > Bacteroidota > Bacteroidia > Flavobacteriales > Flavobacteriaceae > MAG-120531. Next base: position 212,317 of record JAKOGP010000002.1, read on the forward strand.
TTATTACGACACCTACTTTAATCCAAACAGTGCCTACTTGGTAATCATTGGAGATGTAAACACCAAAGAAGTAAAGAAATTAGTAAAGAAACATTTCTCTTCTTGGGAAAAGGGCGCGCCAATAGTAGCCAATTGGGAAAATCCAAGTCCGGCTAAAGGAGCTAGCGTTAACTTTATAGACATGCCCAACGCTGTACAGTCTGAGGTAAGTGTTCAAAATATAGTAAACCTCCAAATGAAAGATCCTGACTATCTATCTACGCTTATGGCCAATAGAATTTTAGGTGGTGGTGGTTCTGCCAGACTCTTCCAAAATTTAAGAGAAGACAAGGCCTACACTTATGGCTCCTATTCTAGTATTGGGAACAGCAAATATTCTCCAAGCCGCTTTAGAGCATATGCCAGTGTAAGAAATGCAGTTACAGACTCTGCTGCAGTTCAAATTTTAGAAGAAGTTCAAAAAATTATTTCTGAACCGGTAACTCAAAAAGAATTAGACGCAGCTAAAGCTACTTATGTTGGTAGCTTTGTGATGGCCTTGGAACAGCCTAGCACCATTGCTAGATATGCCCTTAATATAGAAACAGAAGGCCTGCCTAAAGATTTTTACAAAACATATTTAGAGCGTGTAAACGCCATTACGGTAGCAGACGTTCAGGCTGCTGCTGGCAAGTATTTTACCACAGACAACACCCAAGTGGTTGTTACTGGAAAAGGACAAGACGTATTAGAAAATCTTGAAAAAATGACCTTCCAAGGCAAAAGCCTTCCGGTAAAATATTACAACACCAATGCAGAGCAAACAGATAAACCTGAATACAAAATGCCTATTCCAGAGGGTGTTACTGCAGCAACTGTTATTGAAAGCTATCTAGACGCTCTAGGCGGTAGAGAGGCCCTAGAAAAAGTAGAGAGTGTAGCCATTTATGCAGCAGGAGAGGTGCAAGGCATGACACTGAACTTTAAAATCATTAGAACTACCAAAGATCAGTTCATGCAAGATGTTTCCATGATGGGGAATTCTATGAGCAAACAGGTCTTTAACGGTGAAAGCGGTTATATGGCCATGCAAGGACAAAAAATTGACTTTGATGAAAAGCAAACAGCTATGATTAAAGATGAAGCCCAGCCTTTTTATGAGCTGGGGCTCTCCAAGGATGCTATTTCTTTAGAGGGCATTGAAAAAGTAGATGGCGAAAGTGCTTATAAGGTAAAAGTATCTCCTAGCAGAACTGCTTTTTACTCTGTGACTACTGGTCAAAAAATTAGAGAAGTAACCGTTGTAGAGATGATGGGACAATCTATTGAAAGCACTATGAATTTTGGAGATTATAAAGAAGCCTCTGGTATCTTATTCCCATTTACTATTGGACAAATGATGGGCCCTCAACTCATAGAGTTTAAGGTAGAAAAAGTAGAAGTTAACAGCGGTGTGTCTGACGCAGACTTTAATTAAGAAATAATTTTTAGCTTTAAAAACAGCAGCTAAAAGCTGCTGTTTTTTTTTACCTTTGTACTTCAAATTACACCCCATGAATAAAAGCATACGCCCCTCTTTTCTCAAAGCATTTCCTATTTTTGCCCTGATAATATTTGGGCTTGTAAGTTGTAAATCTGAGCCTAAAGCTCCAGAAAAAACCCAAATGCAAGCTGTGATGGAAGTTCATGACGCTGTAATGCCAAAAATGGGTACTATAGGTAAATTGGTCAAAGAACTAGGGCTAAAAAAAGACAGTTTAAACGGTCTTGAAGCGCCAGACCAAGAAGCTATTGAAAATATTGAAAAAGCGCTAGACAGTCTAAAAGCAGGCCATAAATTTATGATGGACTGGATGAAAGATTTTGGCAGCCAATTTACTGCAGAAGAAATTCTCAAGGGAAAAGAATTAAGCCCAGAAAAAAAGATAGCTCTTAGTAAAGAAGCTATAAAGGTAGCTCAAATGGAAGCTGCAATAAATGGAAGCATTTCATTTGCAGAAATAGTATTAGAACGATAATTCTAATCCTTGGTGTTTTACTTGATATTTTTCCATTCTAACTGGTCCATTATTTCTCTGATGTCACGCAATATATACTGAGCAGAAGGATAAATAGAGTCGTAATTAGGTTTTACGTTAAAATAGAGAGCACCACTTAGAAAATGCCGCTGACCATCGCTCATATAGAATTGAGCTGCTGAGGCTGCGTTGCCCTTAATTTCATACAAGACTCCACTCTTTTTTTTGTCTAAATTTTCATAAGGAAAGGCAACAATAAGGCTTGCCTTTTTTTGGTGCTCACTCAGTTTTCTGTCTATCCCTAAAATCAAATCTTCTAAGGGCATTTCCAGAGGCGTATAATTTAAAAATAAACTGGCCTTCAACTTGGGATAATATAATTCTACACTTTTTTTTGTGCTGTTTTTAATGGTAACCCTCTCGTTTAAAGGCAGTCTAATAAAATCATTCTCATAGCTTGAAAAAGCAGCTGCCTCCAAGTTGTGGGCAAAATATGCGTAAGGCTTTGGGAAGCTCGGATGGCGCTCACAAGAGAGCAATACAGTGGTCAGACATAAGACAAAAGGGCAAAAACCGCGCATGCTTATTTTTCTTTGGGTAAACTAATTTTAATCTGTCTCAATCTTTTTTTGTCCAGGCTCTCTACAGTAAAGAGATAATTATGAAACGAAATTTCAGAACCTCTCTTGGGAAAACCTTGGGCAATCTCAAGTACAAATCCAGCAATAGTCTCAGACTCTCCTTTGTGAGATTCAAAAAGATTTTCGTCCTCTATTTTAGCAACTCTGTAAAAGTCTTTTAGAGTTGTTTTACCTTCAAAAACAAAATTAAAAGCATCTAATTTAGAATACACCAAGTCTTCGTCGTCAAATTCATCTGAGATGTCCCCCACAATTTCTTCTATAATGTCTTCTAAGGTTACAATCCCAGAGGTACCACCAAACTCGTCTACCACAATAGCCAAATGCATTTTTTTATCTTGAAACTCCAAAAGCAGGTTATCTAATTTCTTGTTTTCAGGAACAAAGTAAGGAGGCCTTATTAAACCAGTCCAATTAAATGTCTTCCTTTCTAAATATGGCAGTAAATCTTTTACATACAATACGCCAACCACCTGATCTATATGCTCTGTGTAAACAGGTATTCTAGAATAGCCGTGCGTAGTAATCGCCTCTAAAACCTCGGTAAATTTTAAGCTATCTGAAAGCGCAAAAATATCCATTCTAGGGCGCATGACCTGCTTAGTGTCTGTATTGCCAAAAGATACAATACCCTCTAAAATTTTTTGCTCTTCCTTTGTGGTATCTCCCTCGGAGGTAAGTTCCAGTGCCTGAGACAAATGATCTACACTTAGGGTAGATTTTTGCTTTCCAAGTTGTTCGTGTAAAAACAAACTCACCCACCTCATAGGTATACTAAGTGGGCTAAATAAAATATCTAAACCTCTTATGGGAAGCGACATGAATTGAGCAAATTCCAGTCTATTCCTATTGGCATAAACCTTGGGTAAAATTTCTCCAAACATCAGTATCAGAAAGGTAACCAGCACCACTTCTACCATAAATTTTAATGAAATTACATCAAAAAAAACATAGTGAATACCTGAAAATAGCACATTCCCAAGATCACTAAACAAAAGTACTATACCAATATTAATGGCGTTATTTGCAATCAGAATGGTGGCCAATAACTTTTTAGGCTTTTCAAGAAGCCGCAGCACCATGGAGGCCTTGGGTTCTGTTCGTTTTTCTAATTCATTTATATCTGTAGGTGTTAAGCCAAAAAAGGCTACCTCCGCACCTGAAACAAGAGCAGAACAAATAATTAAAAAAACAAAAATCCCTATTTTTAAACTTAAAAAGGAGCTGGCTAAAGCCAATAAAGGTACTACTATTTGAAGGGGGTCAGGGTCCAATATTTTCTAAATTACAATCAACTTAAAAGGGAAGGTCATCAGAAGGATCTGCTTCTGGAACGTTTTGTGGGGCTTGAAATGTACTAGGCGCAGCCCCTGTATTTACTTGGGCAGTCCCTTGCACATTTTGAGGTGCGTGTTGGTTCACAGGAGCCGATGCTGGAGTACTGTCATTTTTAGTGCTTAAAAAAGTAAACTCTTGCACATGCACCTCTGTAGTGTATTTTGTAGTTCCGTCTTCCGCCTGCCACTGTCTGTTTTTCAAACGACCCTCTACATATACTTTATCTCCCTTACTGAGGTATTTTTCGCAAATCTCAGCGGCTTTGTTTCTCACCACTATATTGTGCCAATCTGTATTGGTCACTTTTTCACCTGTCTGCTTATTGGTGTAGGTCTCATTTGTTGCAATTGGAAACCTACCTATGCAATTTCCACCCTCAAAATAATGGGTTTTAACGTCGTCACCTAAGTGACCAATTAACATGACTTTATTTAATGTTCCGCTCATAATTATTAAAGTAATCCTCAAAAATACGAATTTTTAAATGCACGGATAAAATCTGAGATTAAAACTGAGGTTGGATAGGTGTTAATATGTTTAAATGCTGTGGCTGGTTCAATGGAATGAGTGGTCCTAGCCACCCAAAAATAGGCGTATATATGCCGGTGAGTCAATTTGTGTAAGACCGCTTCTGTATTGAAAAGAGAAAAAGATAAGGGTTCTGGTTTTGGCAAATCCATTGTGCTAATTGCTTCTTCTAAATCTTTTTTCTCCATGGGGTGAGAGGCCTCCAACAAAGGAAATTCATACAATCCTTCCCAGATACCTTTGCCCTCTCTTTTAGTGTAAATGGTATGGCCATTTGGATCTAGATAAACAACATAATGATGAAACACCTTTAGAGGCTTTTTCTTGGGAACTTTTACGGGGAGTTTTTCTACCTGATTAGTCTGGTAGGCTATACAGCTTTGCTGCAAGGGGCAAGAAGAGCAGTCTGGGCTTTTGGGAACGCACTGCAAGGCGCCAAACTCCATTAGGCCCTGGTTGTAATCTGAAGGCTTGTCTAGGTCACAATGCTCTTGAGCTCGCCATTTAAAGAGTTTAAAACCTTGGGTGGTGTTTATGGGAGTATCCATACCAAAATATCGAGCGAGTACCCGATATACATTTCCATCCAAGACCGCCTCTGGCTGATGATAACAAATAGAAGCAATGGCGCTTGCTGTATAATCACCAACTCCTTTTAAGCTAAGTAAACCTTTATAATCTTTGGGGAAAATACCCTCAAAATCGTTAACAACTTGCTTGGCAGCGGAGTGCAGATTTCTAGCCCTAGAATAATATCCCAAACCCTGCCACATTTTTAAAACATCCTCCTCAGACGCATTTGCTAGATCGAAAACTGTTGGAAATTGACTAACAAATCGCATATAATACGGAGTTCCCTGAGACACTTTAGTTTGCTGAAGAATAATCTCCGAAAGCCAAATTTTGTAGGGATCTGTAGAGGTTCTCCAAGGGAGAGGTCTTTTGTGAACCTGGTACCATCTTATTATTTCCTGAGAAAAGGACATAAACTGAAAATAAAAATCAAAAGTAGCTCTTTATTAACTTAAAATTAAGTCCATTAGGACAAAAGATTGAATTTAATTTATATATTTGCAACCCGAAAAAAATAGTATAGAATATATATCATACAATATGACAAAAGCAGATATCGTTACAAAAATCTCAGAAAAGCTAGGAATTGAAAAGGGAGATGTTCAAGCTACAGTAGAGTCTTTCATGGAAGAAGTTAAAACTTCTCTAGAATCTGGAGATAATGTATATCTTAGAGGCTTTGGTAGTTTTATCATCAAAACAAGAGCAGAAAAAACAGGTAGAAATATTTCAAAGAATACTACTATCAAAATACCTGCACACAATATCCCTGCTTTTAAACCTGCAAAAGTTTTTGTTGAGGGTGTAAAAAGCAATGTAACCGTAAAATAAAATATTAATCAATTAAAGGATCATCATATGCCTAGTGGTAAGAAAAGAAAAAGACATAAGGTAGCGACCCACAAACGTAAAAAACGTCGGAGAGCTAACAGACACAAGAAAAAGTAGTTTTTATAACTACTTTTTCTGTTTCATACGTTCATTGACATAAACCCCAAAACATAGGGGTTGCGGGCTTAAACCCCGTTTCATTATTATTTTTAACAAACACTTCTTTTAGGAGAAGTGTCAATATATAAATCATGGTAAAAAGAGAATTAATCATTAGATCTAATTCTAACGCTGTTGATTTTGCCTTGTTAAAAGATGGGAAACTCATTGAATTGAGCAAAGAAGAAGACAATAATAAGTTTTCTGTTGGTGATATTTTTATCGCCAAAGTCAGAAAACCAATCACAGGCTTAAACGCTGCTTTTGTAAATGTAGGCTATGAGAAAGACGCCTTTTTACACTATCACGATTTAGGACCCCAATTGTCTACCATGCTTAAATTCATCAAGAGAGCTAGTACAGGAAAAGTACGTGACTTCTCTCTGAAAAATGTTGATTTTGAACCAGATATAGATAAAGACGGTAGCATTAATGACGCCATTAAAGCCAACCAATCTCTTTTGGTACAAATCGTAAAAGAACCCATTTCTACGAAAGGACCAAGAATTAGTTCAGAACTTTCAATTGCTGGACGATTCCTAGTTATGGTTCCTTTTTCTGACCGTGTGTCTGTATCTCAAAAGATAGAGAGCAAAGAAGAAAAAGACCGTTTAAAAAGACTTGTGAAAAGCATTAAGCCAAAAGGATTTGGCGTAATCATTCGCACCGTAGCAGAAGGTAAAAAAGTAGCAGAATTAGACAGAGATTTACAGAATTTACTGAACAAATGGACAGTAATGTGTAAAAAACTCCACAAAGCGCCTCATCCATCAAAAGTATTGGTAGAACTCAATAGAGCCTCCTCTATCCTGAGAGATGTCTTTAACGACAGTTTTTCCGGTATTCATGTAGATGACGAAACTTTGTATACGCAAGTAAAAGAATACGTTCAGGAAATTGCACCTGAAAAAGAGAATATTGTAAAACTGTATGAAGCCAGTGAACCCATTTTTGAAAAATTTGGCATAGAACGTCAGATTAAAACCTCCTTTGGAAAAACTGCAACCATGAGTAAAGGAGCCTATTTAGTGATAGAACATACGGAAGCATTACACGTTATAGATGTAAACAGTGGAAACCGTTCCAACAAAGCTAAAAACCAAGAGGACACCGCTCTAGATGTAAACCTATCTGCAGCCACCGAAATAGCTAGGCAACTACGCCTGAGAGACATGGGTGGGATTATTGTAGTAGATTTCATTGACATGGCCAGAGGCGATCACAGAAAGAAATTATTTGATCACCTAAGTGAGGAGATGAAAGAGGACCGAGCAAAACATAAGATTTTGCCTCCCAGTAAATTTGGTCTCATACAAATCACAAGACAAAGGGTAAGACCTGAAATGAACATTAAAACTACGGAAGCACTTCCCACTATAACAGGAAAGGAAGTAGAAGCACCTATCGTTTTAATAGATAAAATAACCGCAGACTTACAAAAGCTTCTTGCAGGCCCTTCTAAAGACCAGCAAGTCACTTTAAACCTGCACCCCTTCATAGCAGCTTACCTCACCCAAGGTATTCCATCCATTAGACAAAAATGGTTTTTGGAATACAAAAAATGGGTAAAAATTCAATCTCGAGATGCCTATAAATACCTCGAGTACCGCTTTAAAAATAAAGACGGAAAAACTATATACTAAAAAAAGGCGGCCCCATGGGCCGCCTTTTTTTTTACCTTTAATCCAGATTTTAAATCATGAATCCGAGCCATACCCTGGCAGAAGCCAAACAAAAAATAGAGCATTACTGCGCTTACCAAGAGCGCTGTCATAAAGAGGTGGTCCAGAAACTGAAACAAATGGGGATGATCCCTGCTGCTATTGACCAAATTATGGCTGAACTTATTGCGGAAAACTACCTGAATGAATTGCGTTTTGCACAAAGCTTTGCTCGGGGCAAATTCAGAATAAAGTCTTGGGGGAAAAACAGAATTAAGCGAGAGTTAAAGGCGAGAGACATCTCTGATTATTGCATAAAATCTGGCCTTGCAGAAATAGACCAAGAAGATTACTTGAGCTGTTTTCACAGACTGGCAGAAAAAAAAGCAGCCAGCCTGAGCCAACTTCCATTGACCCAACAGAAAAAAAAATTAGCAGACTTTTTGTTTTACAGAGGCTGGGAGAGCCATTTGGTCTTTGAAAAACTTAGTGAGCTGCCATTAGAAACTCCAGAAAATTAAAACAAATCGCACCTATCAAATATTAAAGCTAACTGTACCAATCATATATTAAAAACCAAAGTACCCCAACTGAAAATTTAGCAAAACGCTCCAATCAAAAATTAAAAAACAAAATGCCTCAATTAAAAATAAAAGTTAATTGCAGCAATCGAAATTAACGTATGAACTTAAATCGCTACATAAAAAGCCCCGCTAACAATCGCTATTTTTGGCTATGGCTGTTTTGTTGCGCCCTATTTATTAGATTTCCATTTTTCTTTAGAGATTATATAGATAAGGATGAAAG
>JAKOGP010000002.1:220861-465413 GCA_022239325.1 Flavobacteriaceae bacterium LSUCC0859
ACGGCGGCCCCATGGGCCGCCTTTTTTTTTACCTTTAATCCAGATTTTAAATCATGAATCCGAGCCATACCCTGGCAGAAGCCAAACAAAAAATAGAGCATTACTGCGCTTACCAAGAGCGCTGTCATAAAGAGGTGGTCCAGAAACTGAAACAAATGGGGATGATCCCTGCTGCTATTGACCAAATTATGGCTGAACTTATTGCGGAAAACTACCTGAATGAATTGCGTTTTGCACAAAGCTTTGCTCGGGGCAAATTCAGAATAAAGTCTTGGGGGAAAAACAGAATTAAGCGAGAGTTAAAGGCGAGAGACATCTCTGATTATTGCATAAAATCTGGCCTTGCAGAAATAGACCAAGAAGATTACTTGAGCTGTTTTCACAGACTGGCAGAAAAAAAAGCAGCCAGCCTGAGCCAACTTCCATTGACCCAACAGAAAAAAAAATTAGCAGACTTTTTGTTTTACAGAGGCTGGGAGAGCCATTTGGTCTTTGAAAAACTTAGTGAGCTGCCATTAGAAACTCCAGAAAATTAAAACAAATCGCACCTATCAAATATTAAAGCTAACTGTACCAATCATATATTAAAAACCAAAGTACCCCAACTGAAAATTTAGCAAAACGCTCCAATCAAAAATTAAAAAACAAAATGCCTCAATTAAAAATAAAAGTTAATTGCAGCAATCGAAATTAACGTATGAACTTAAATCGCTACATAAAAAGCCCCGCTAACAATCGCTATTTTTGGCTATGGCTGTTTTGTTGCGCCCTATTTATTAGATTTCCATTTTTCTTTAGAGATTATATAGATAAGGATGAAAGTACCTTTATTCTCATGGGACAAGCATGGGCAGAGGGACATCTTCCTTACACCTACTTATGGGACCTCAAACCCCCGCTTACTTTTGGCTATTTTGCAGGAATTATAAGCCTGTTTGGGAAGTCCTTTTTTTGGATTAGATTGGGGGGCGTGCTTTTAGTAAGTTTTACAGCATATACCGTTTACCTCATTGCCATTAAAAATAAAGTCAGAAGAGAGTGGGCCGCTCTGATGTCTTTTTCGAGCTTGCTTTTCTCCAGTCTTTTTGGCAGTGTTCAAGGGGTGATGTCTGAGCATATTTCCATGCTGTTTCTCATGGGAGCTGTTTACCTCCTCCTTTTAAACAAAATCAAAATAGGTCATTATTTTTTGGCGGGGCTGCTATTAGGTTTTTCTGCCATGACCAAACTAAACTTAGCCTACGCCATACTGCTTTTAGGAGCGTATATCACTTTTAAAGAGATAAAGCAGAGGCCTTCATTTTATTCCCTGAAGAAAACGCTTGCATTGGCCATTGGAGGGGCTTTAGGAGTAGGGATTACGGTAATGCCATATCTTTTTAAAGCCAGTCTTCAGATTTGGTGGGCATCTGTCTTTTTAGCATCGGGCAGCTATGCCCAAATAAACGGGAGTAACAGCCTTGTGCTCTTACCCCTTATAATAGGAATACTTGCCTATATAATCTGGCGAAAAAACAGCACCATTAGCCTAATTGGTTTGGCACTTATTGGTGTTTTGGGCTCCTTTATTATGGCTGGAAAACTCAATGGCCACTATCTTCTGCAAGCCTATCCACTTTTTTTTCTACTCCTGGCAATTGGTTTTAAAAACAAGCAACTAGACCTCCCTAAATGGAGTCTAGTTTTCTTGTTATTGCTCCCTGTAGAGTCCTACCTTGAATACCAAAACGTATTTACGAATTACCAAGAGAAAGGCCATTTGTATAACGGAGAGGGAGTAGACATCCCTGACTATTTAGCAATGCAGCACCCTAGTGTTAGAAACATTCTTTTTCTTGAATACCACATAGGATATTGGCTGTTGGGACAAAAGCCTTTGAGTATGGCTGTTACCCACCCTAGCAATCTATTTAGGGAGCGTTTATTCCCCTATTTTAACCCCAGAAAAACCTCTCAGGAAGAATTAGAGCATCTATTGAACTTTGAGAAGCCAGGAGCTATTGTGATAGATAAAAAACACAGTTTATTTAAAAACTACCCTGCTGAAAAAGCCTTTTTTGAAAGTCAGTTAGCTGCGTTTTACACCCGAGACACCCTGATAGGTAAGGGCGTAGTGTATTTGAGAAAATAACCCAATAGGCAGGTTAATTTATACGGTATTGTACCCCAATCATAAAATTTACTCCTGCTGCTGGTACCAAATTTGTTTCTGAAAAGGACTCGTCTAACAAGTTGTTTCCTATGAATGACCAGGTTATCTGAGAGCTAACATACCTTAGAGAGGCGTCAAACACTCGGTAATTTGTCCCATTAGTGCGCTCTAAATACCTGTAGTTCACACTAGCTGGCCATTGCTTAGAAAGCTGGAGTTGCGCTGTTGCAGAAAGCTGGTGCTTTAAAGAGTTAATAGCATACCTAGAAAAAGGAACCTGGACCTCTTTTATAGCATCGTCAATATAGGTGTAGGCCAACTGAAGCTTTTGTGGTTGTCCCCATAGGTGTAGCTTCTGGCTCCCCTGAAATTCAAAACCGGTAGTACTCAAGGCTGCGAAATTTTGAGCCTCCCAAAGGGCGCCCTCGTCAAACTTCACATAATCTATCAGATTGTCTGTATCTCTATTGAAAATAGCAAGACTCAGTTGGTTTTGAGTGCTGTGGTACTGGAATCCAAGCTCCCAGGAAAAAGCGTCTTCAGGCTCTAAATTTTCATTCCCTAAGGTATTCCTGTCTGCATAGTACAAATCGGTGTAGGTAGGAATCCTGTAGGTGTACCCAAAGTTGGCATAGGTCTTAAATTTTGTATTCCATGCATAACCTACATCCATACCGGGAAAGGCGTGGAAATCAAAATCAGAAAAATAATTGAGCGCTACCCCAGGGGTTACATCCAATTTATTAAATGAAAAACGCTGTTCTACAAAAGCAGTAAATTGAGTGCGATCCCGCGCCCCTAAGTTATTTGAGCGAATACTCACCTGAGAAACATCTATTCCCATTCCTGTAAGGCCCCAACTAGAGCTGTAATTGGCCATTATAGCAGCACCCACTTTATTAGAAATATGAAGGTTCCTGTACACTGCTGGATTGTTTCTAATATAGATGTATTCATCCTGATTTCGCTTCCAAAATATGCTAGGCGTAAACACCCAATTTTCCTTATTTATTTTGGTCTGTAGAGAAACCAGACTGGCCTGGGTAGCCTCGTACTGATCCGTTGCAGAAGGTGTAGCATAAAAGCCGTTAGCGCCAAAGTCTCTATCTATAAAGCTTGCCATGAGGTCTATGGGCTGTCCTTGGGTGTTAAAACTGGCTTTTGTAAATAAATTTAAGTTTCTAAAGTCCGTGTTGTAACGATAACCCTGGGAAGTATTCCTAGACACGTGAAAGATCTGTTTGCTATTATCCTGTTCTAATTGAAGGCTTAAACCGCCTTGGGTTTGTTCAAAGGAGCCCAACCCAGCACTTAGCATAGCTTTGACTTCTAGATCTTTCTTAGTCACAATATTAATAGCTCCTGTAAAAGCATTGGCTCCAAATATTCTGGCTGCAGGTCCCTTGACAATTTCTATGCGCTCTATGAGCTCTAAGGGGAGCGCAATGTTTAGAGTGTGATGCCCTGTTTGTGGGTCCTCTGCTTTAACACCGTCTATAAGCAGTAAGGTTTGGTCAAAACTCCCCCCTCTTATATAGAGGTCTGCCTGCTGGCCTCCTGCTCCTCTTCTTCTGATGTCTACACCCGCAACAGAAAGTAATAATTCTGCCAAATTAGTAGCTGTAGACTGCTTGATGTCGGCTTGGCTAACGATCTGAATAGTTCTTGAATTTTCTGATAGCGGCAGGGCAATTCTTCCCGCATTGAGTACTACTTCCTCTAAGGTTTGGGTTTGAATAGAGTCTTGTGCCTGAAGGAGAAAGCCCATCATAAAAATGATTGGTAAAATAAAAGCTTTTTTCATAAAGTTTGTTCCAAAAAAAAGGCTGCTATACAATATAGCAGCCTTTAAAGTGATAAAAAAAGATTAGTCTGCTAAGACTATGATTGTATTGTTTTTGACCTCTAGGGTGCCACTTTGAATAGACAGACTGTAAGCCCCTTGGCCAACAGAGGTAAATCTAGAGGCTTGCTCTTCTTGTAGCCTCTCTACTCCTTGAATTTTAATTTCTCCAGCACCTAGCGCTGCTACCAATGGGGCGTGGGCGCTTAGTACTTGAAAAGAACCATCTGTACCGGGAGCGGTTACCGAGCTAATCTCACCTGAATATAGTGTAGCTTCTGGAGATACTATTTCTACATGCATAATGCTTGTTTTAAATAAGAATATGATTAGGCTTCTGCCAACATTTTTTCACCTGCTTCTATAGCCTCTTCAATAGTCCCTTTCAGGTTAAAAGCAGACTCTGGTAAGTGATCTAACTCCCCGTCCATAATCATATTAAAGCCTTTAATTGTTTCTTTAATGTCTACAAGTACTCCTGGGATTCCAGTAAACTGTTCTGCCACGTGAAATGGCTGAGATAAGAAACGTTGCACCCTTCTCGCTCTACCTACGGCAAGTTTATCTTCTTCTGACAATTCTTCCATCCCTAAGATGGCAATAATGTCTTGTAATTCTTTATAACGCTGCAAAAGTTCTTTTACCCTTTGAGCACATGCATAATGGTCTTTTCCAAGAATTTCTGGTGTGAGAATTCTAGAGGTAGAGTCCAATGGATCTACTGCTGGGTAAATACCGAGCTCAGCAATTTTTCTAGACAGTACGGTGGTAGCGTCTAAGTGAGCAAAAGTAGTTGCAGGGGCTGGATCCGTTAAATCATCTGCCGGTACATATACGGCCTGAACTGAGGTAATGGAACCTCTTTTTGTAGAAGTAATTCGCTCTTGCATGGCGCCCATTTCTGTAGCCAAGGTTGGCTGGTATCCTACTGCAGAAGGCATACGACCCAAAAGGGCAGACACCTCAGAACCTGCCTGAGTAAAACGGAAAATATTATCTACGAAAAACAGTACGTCTTTACCTTGTCCTTCACCTGCTCCGTCTCTAAAATACTCAGCGATAGACAAACCAGACAAGGCCACACGAGCACGGGCTCCTGGAGGCTCATTCATCTGTCCAAAAACAAAAGTAGCCTTAGATTCTTTCATGGCCTCTTTGTCTACTTTGCTTAGGTCCCAACCGCCAGCTTCCATAGAATGCATAAAGTCTTCTCCGTATTTAATAATACCAGACTCTAACATCTCTCTGAGTAGGTCATTCCCCTCTCTAGTACGTTCTCCCACACCGGCAAACACAGATAAACCACCGTGTCCTTTAGCAATATTATTGATCAATTCTTGGATGAGTACTGTTTTACCAACACCAGCTCCTCCGAATAATCCAATTTTCCCCCCTTTGGCATATGGCTCAATGAGGTCAATTACTTTTATTCCTGTAAACAAGACTTCTGTAGAGGTAGATAGGTCTTCGAATTTTGGGGCCTCTCTGTGAATTGGCAATCCATCTTTTCCTGATTTAGGTAGGTTACCAATACCGTCAATAGCATCTCCAATCACATTGAAAAGACGTCCATAAACGGCGTCTCCAATAGGCATCTGTATGGCAGAACCTGTTGCTTCTACAGCTGTTCCACGGCTCAGTCCGTCTGTAGAGTCCATAGAGATGGTACGAACCGTGTTCTCTCCTACATGAGATTGCACTTCTAATACCAGAATACTACCATCTTTCTTTTTAATCTCTAAAGAGTCATAAATTTTAGGTAATGTCTCACCAGCCTTGAATTCTACATCTACTACAGGGCCAATAATTTGTGAAACTTGAGCGTTAGATTGAGCCATTTTTATATGGTTTAAAAAGGTTTACATACTTCCTAGAAATCAAGCATTTAAACAATGCTTATTTCAGGCTGCAAATATAAGTGTTTAAACTGGAAATAAAAACGGGATTTTTCCAAATTGTGGAAAAATCCCGTTTTTATTAAAAGTTCAAACTATTTTACTGTAAAGCTGGGCTAAAATTAGTTGGGTAATCCCCAAGGTCTAATAAATTACCAGAAGCTTCAAAATTCGTACCATATGTGGCGTCTAAAGTCTTCATCATTAAATTACTAATCAGAGCGTATCCTCTAGGGGTTGGGTGAACCCCATCTAATGAAAAAGCCCCACCAGTTACTAAATTAGACGTTAGCTTATACTTCCCATCGGTTATCCCTCCAGCAGCTAATTGCTGCATAAATTGATTAGCGTCAAAGAAAGCCAATCCAGCAGCGGTAGCAGAAGCTTTTATAATACCATTATAAGCGTCAATAGCTGTTTTAATTTCTGCTTGTTCCTGTGGCGTGAGCACCCATTTGTCTGCCAGAGGGAATGAAACACCATTTACTGAAGCCTGACCTGCCTGTGCAGCAGAGGCTCCCATAGACATTAAAGCTGCTACATTCTCCATATTTACCTCCCCAATGATAGAAGAACTTGGCAGTACTAATAAATCTTCTGCTGTCGCTTGTCTATATTTAGGAAGGGCCGCAAATGCAGGATTAATTGCACCTAAATCTGTTAGAAACTCATCTATGATAACTACTGCGTTTCCAGCTCCAGCACTAAATGATATCTGTCTCTTAGCTAGCTCTTCTGCAGAAAATAAGCCAGTACCCTGAAGGGCTTGAAAAGCCGCTTGTAAACCGCCGTTATAAGGGGCATAGGCGGCATTTAATGCCGTTGCTGTGGCAGCGTCTAATGGCACGGGGTTGTGAGGAACTGTGGTAAAGTGTGGAATGCTAGTAACATAAGGTACATTAGCCACAATTCCTTTAGCTCCACCAGCTGTTAATGTGGCTATAAGAGCACCATAAGTTCCGTCAAAACCAACACCAGGAGCTCCATTTACCGGAGTAAGAGGGTTGGTTCCGTCACCACCTGTAGTGGCATAGCCTAAGGCGTCATTGTTCCCTATCCACAAGGAAAAGAAGGTAGGAGACTGCGCCATAGCGTCAGACAACACAGAGGCATTGGGCTCCGAGGCCATTCTTACAAAGTAAGGATTGGCCAGTCCTAAGGCCACATTGGCCACATTCCCATATCCTGGAGCTAATAAGTGATAACTCTTAGCTCCTGGAACGCCCATATTGTTAAAAGGGCCAGTTGGATTATTTAATACAATGTCAGTAGTAGGTAAGGCGGCAGGATTGACACTTAACAATGAGGCTGGTCCTGCTCCGTTAAAAATTAACCTAGGACCTGCAATTTGGGTTCCTGCTAAGAGTAAACCACCATTGTTGTCATTCATTAAAGGTTGGCTAAAGCTACCTCCTCCTATCATCGCAAACTTTTGCGCCAACATATTTGGCATGGAGAGTTGCTGAGACGCTTTAAATAAAGCATTATCCGTATATCCAGCGGTAAGAGAGTTTCCTATAGAGACATAATTAGAGACATTTAAACTCCCGGCATCAAGTGCAGGTAATTCAGCAGCAGGTGCTGGCCCCTCAATAGGGTCTTGCTCACAGGAAACCAATAGGGCGGCACCCAATACAAAAGGCAAGTATTTTGATATATGAAATGTAAACTTTTTCATGTTTAGTTATTTATAGTTAGTGAAAGATAGTATTGAGAACCAATCATACCCGTACCAAAGGCAGTAAAGTAATCGTATCCTCCTAAATTAGCTGCACCCAATTTTAAGGTAGACTTCAAAGAGGGGATGGTATAATTAATCTGAGCGTCTACTGTAGAGAAAGAAGGAACTTCTCCGTCTCCAAAAGCGGCTTCCCAGAAATAACTGTCGCTCCATCTCCAAGCCACATTAAATCCAAAATTATCCACCAATTCTGTTGAACCAAAGCTGGCTTTTACCTTGTGCTCTGGAGTATTAAAGTTGGTTCTGAAATCTGGATGTGCTGCCTTGTCAAAATCTTGTTTGGTATAAGTGTAATTGGCAGTTAAGTCAAACTTTCTAAACATCTTAGCAGAAATCATTCCAGATCCTCCGTATGAATTTACGTCTACTTTAGAGTTGGTATAGGCTTGGTATACCTGATAGTCCCCTAAAGAAATAGCCGCTAGAGACAAACTATTGTCTCCCACCTGACCATAATAAGGAGCAATCACATTTTCTCCAGAGATAAAGTCCTTGTATTGGTTGTAGTAGGCACTCATATCTATGGTTACTGTTCCTATTTTACCTCTGTATCCAACTTCCATAGAAGTTACTTGCTCTGGCTTTACCAGACCTGGGTTAGCCACTTCTAAGACAGCTGGGTTACCTGTCGCAGCTAAAGCTTGTACGGAGGAGGCAGTATAAGAATTTTCATAGGCAGCCCTACCAAATTGGGTAATGCTAGCAGGCTGGCCATATACGTTTTGTGCCGTAGCGCTCACAGAAAAATCTCTTGAATACCTGTCTAAATTATCTGCAGCAGAACCTACCAAAATAGCCCTACCTGCGTCCAATCCAATAAACAGATCTTGGGTTGTTGGATTTCTAAAACCTGTTTGTAAAGAGAAACGCATATTGTGGTTTCTGTTCACAAAGTAAGCAGCAGATAACCTGGGAGAAAAGAAACCGTCATACAATTCAGACTTGTCATAACGAACAGAACCTGTTAATTTTAAAGAAGATTCCTCACTCATCTCAAAGCTCTCTTGAATTTGGGTGTAAATACCAGCCTCGTTGTAAGCAATAGGGCCATCTGAATCTGTGTAAATAGTTCCAGAGGAGTTTAAGTCATATCTTCTAAAAGACCCTCCAATTTGTATGTCTGCAAAGTCTATTAAATGGCTAAAATTATAATTGGCGTCTGCATGGTAATACTTAGAGGCGTCTTGGAATTTAGACCCTGTAGATAAGTTTGGGTCTGCCACACTTTTATCAAATGCCGCTTGGAATTGAGCTGTACCAGGCTCAAAACGTCCGGTCTGAGCCGTAGCCAAACCAGCAGCGTGAGCCGCTTCCTGTGTTGCCCCACTTAAGGTGGCTAGGACAAAAGCCCCTGTGTACTCTCCAAACCAAGTACTGTCATCTTTCCAAGCACGGTTAATATTAATTCCAGTAAAAACCATATCATAAGAGTCTCCAGCGTCATCAGACACCACATAACCCCTTACAAAGAAATTGTCATTACGCATCTCTATTTTATGCTGCTGTTGCATGAAGTTTTTAATGTTGTAGCGGTTGGTTCCCTGGTAAATGGTATTTCCAGTTCCGTATTTCCCTACGTAAGCTATCTCAAAATCATTGGCAAAGGGTCTGTAATATAGGCCCCAGTCTGCCTTTAAACTTTCTGCATTGTAATTGGTAAGATCACTTTCCATATAACCTGGTCTAGAAACCACTACAGAAGGTACCAGCGCATTTGCTCCAGAGGGAAGTATTCCCAATCCTTCTAAAGCCACGGCTACTTCTTTTATGTTGGTTGCCACCTCGTCTCCATAGACGTTTACTCCGTCATAATCCAAATTATCTCTGGTAAAGCCGTTGTTTCTCTTATCTGTAATATTATTGGCTACCCAATCGGTTCCTTTTAAGTACCCCACATTCACCTTGGCGGCAAATTTGTCTGAGAATTTTTTAGCCAGACGGATACTCATATCTGTGTAAGGATTATTTTCGGGGTTTCCAAAACTGCCAGAGGCATTCTGTGAAGTTACCCCTCTCTTCAAAGACACACTTACGCCTTCAAAATCAAAAGGATTTTTAGATCTCATAAAAAGAATCCCGTTAAAGGCGTTGGCTCCGTATAAGGCAGAGGAAGCTCCCGGAAGCAATTCTACACTTTGCACATCGGTTTCTATCATACCTACTAAGTTCCCAATGGGAAAGTTCAGTGCCGGTGTAGAGTTGTCCATACCGTCTACCAATTGCATGAAACGCGTGTTGGCAAAGGTGGCAAAACCTCTGGTATTAATAGATTTAAAGGTAAGTGAGTTGGTGTTCACGTCTACCCCCTTTAAATTTTCAAGACCGTCATAAAAATCTACTGAGGCTGTATTTTTAATTTCTTTGATACCAAAGCGCTCCACAGTCACTGGAGATTCAAACAATCGCTCCGGCGTTCTAGAGGCAGAAATTACTATCTCGTCCAATAGGGTGTTCGCAGACTCTAATGTGATTTGAACATTTTGATTGTTTGCTGTAACGCGAGCTGTAGCTGCAGCAAATCCAATACTTGTTACTTTAAGTGTAAATGGAGGCACTTCTGAGGTCTCCAACACAAAATTTCCATCGAAGTCAGTAACTGTTCCTATGGGCTTTCCGTCTATGACAACATTAGCTCCTGGTACAGGCATGCTGTCACTGTCTACCACAGTTCCCTTAACAGTGGTCTGTGAATATCCCACAAAAGCGAGGCACAGCGAAAGCATTAGAAAAAGATTTTTCATAAGTTTTTACAGTTTAGTTTATTAAAGCAAGATACTGCTTTTTTTAATTATTTAGAAAAAAAGCATTCAAAGAAGGGCTTTTTCAAAAAATAGGGACTATAAATTTATGAATACTCAAAAGCAGGCGCTGGCGGAAGTTACTCTACCGTCACAGACTTGGCTAAGTTTCTGGGCTGGTCTACGTTGCAATTTCTGAGCACTGCCATATGATAAGAAAGCAATTGTAAAGGCAATGTGGTTACCAAGGGACTTAACCAATCTAGGGTTTCCGGCACTTCAATCACATGATCTGCTAGGTCGCGAACCGTCACGTCTCCTTTACTCACAATGGCTATGATCTTCCCGCTTCTAGACTTAATCTCTTGAATATTACTTACTACTTTTTCGTAATGACCTCTTTTAGTGGCAATCACTACCACGGGCATTTGATCGTCTATTAAGGCTATAGGACCATGCTTCATTTCTGCTGCCGGATAACCTTCTGCATGTATATAAGAGATTTCTTTAAGCTTAAGGGCTCCCTCTAAAGCTACTGGGAAATTAAACCCTCGGCCTAAATACAAACAGTTGGGGGCGTCTTTATAGACCTGGGCAATTTCTTTAATAGAAGCATCGGCCTGCAAGGCCAAAGCCACCTGAGCAGGAATCTGCGCCAAAGCATTTAAATAAGTGTGAAAATCTATGGTAGACAACACCCCTTTTTCTTTGGCTAATTTAAGTGCCATAAGACTCAAGACTGTAATTTGAGTAGTAAATGCCTTGGTAGAAGCCACTCCAATCTCTGGTCCTGCATGGGTGTAAGCCCCTGCGTCTGTAGCTCTAGCAATGGAAGAGCCTGCCACATTACACACGCCAAATACAAAGGCCCCTTTTTCCTTAGCCAATTTAATGGCAGCTAGGGTGTCTGCGGTCTCTCCAGATTGGGAAATAGCAATCACAATATCTTCAGGTCCAATAATAGGGTTTCTGTATCTGAACTCAGAGGCGTACTCTACTTCTACTGGTATTCTAGCCAAATCCTCAAAAATATACTCTGCTACCAAACCAGCATGCCAAGAGGTACCACAGGCCACTATCACAATTCGTTTGGCTTTTAAAAAACGCTCTAGATGAGCGTCTATACCAGCCATTTTTACCAATCCTTCCTCTGGCCTGAGCCTTCCTCTGTAAGTGTCTTGTATGGCTTTGGGTTGCTCATAGATTTCCTTGAGCATAAAATGATCATAGCCCCCTTTCTCTATCTGATCTAAAGAAAGTTGCAACTCCAATATATTAGGGGTAGCGGGTGCGTCGTCTTTAATTTTTCTGAGCTTTACGGGGCGTCCTAATTTTAAAATGGCCATTTCATGGTCTTCCAAGTAAAGAGCGTCTGTGGTATATTCTATAAAAGGAGAAGCGTCAGAGGCTATAAAAAACTCCTGGTCTCCAATGCCAATAGCTAAGGGGCTTCCCAATTTGGCCACCACTACCTCATCTGGCTTTTGAAGGTCAAAAACCACAATGGCGTAAGCACCCACCACCTCGTTAAGCGCGAGTTGCACTGCCTTGCCTAACTTTACATTCTCTTTCTTTTTAACCTCTTCTATGAGATTTACCAATACCTCTGTGTCTGTGTCTGATTGAAAAGTGTAGCCCCTTTTTACCAGCTCCGTCTTTATGGCGTCGTAGTTCTCAATAATACCGTTGTGTATGAGCACAAGGTTTCCTGAATTGGAAACATGAGGGTGAGAATTAAGATCATTGGGAACCCCATGGGTAGCCCAGCGGGTATGACCCATTCCCAGATGGGAAGTAGAAGTAGCTAAATGTGCCGCCTTGGCTTCTAGGTCTGACACCTTCCCTTTAGTCTTGGAAATCTCAATTTGATGGTTGTCATAAAGCGCCAAACCTGCAGAGTCATAGCCTCTGTATTCTAGCCTTGTCAATCCTTTAATAATAATGGGATAGGCCTTTCTATGGCCTATATAACCTACTATACCACACATAAAACCTTAATTAGATTTGGTGTAAAAAATCTCAAGTTGTAGCTTTTTGTCTGCGTCTTGTGGGCCTACATTATTCCCATATAGGACTGTTCCAAGTGGGGTTGTGGCAGACATATTAGGGAGTTTACCCGTCTCTCCATTAGACAACTTAGCCACAGAAGAAAGGTTTACTCTAATATCTGAGGTAAGTCCTAAAGCCAATTTTACATTGCTTGAGTCTCTTAAAATAATATTGTTAATATGGTCTGTTATACGCACCCTGTACTGGGTTCCTTTTCCGTTTTCTGACTGAAGTATACCGTCGTAATTTTTAAAGACACCCAATGGAGAGTCATCCTCATACACTTCGGTGTTAAATCGCATGATTGGTTTTAAGGTCTCTGCATTGTATAAATACAATCTGGGAGGCTCTGGCATACTGGAGGCAGCCAACGCCTCTGTGTCTACGTGAAAGACTAGCCTGGCCTCATTTACCACCCATCTGTTGGCTTTGATTTGCTCAATAATAGCCTGCTCATTTTCAGAGTTAAACAAACTGAGTTCGCTGTAAACGCCCGCACCTCCTTTGAGGTATATTCTGGATGCATTTTCTTGATTTTGCAGTGCACTAAGTACTTCTGCAGCGTAATTTGAGTTGGAAAAGGTATTCACCGCATTGCCTATAATGGGGTTGTTACCTCCTCCAGTGAGCAAGCTTAAAGTATACTGGCTTTGATTTTCTGTCCTCAGACCCTCTGCGTCGTAGGAATCATAGGTGTAGTTTACCACAATATTGGCCTTAGTAAAGTCTAAAAGCAGCATGATTTGGTCTTCTTCAGCCAAAGAAAGGTGTAGTCCTCTAAAATAAGTCGCAAAGTTAGATTGGCTAATTAAATTGTCAGAACCCTCCTGATCTATGAGATAGCGCTGGAAAAAATCTGAATTAAGTGGCACTCTAATTCCTGGATTTTGTCTAGAAGATAATGTTAAAGACTCGTCTACGTCTTCTGTGTCTGGGTTATCTTCATTGTTGTAAAACAAAAATTCCTGATCTGTAATTTCTGCAGGGCCGTCATAAAGCACTTCGCTGGTAAAGGAAGGGTCAAAATCCTGGTCTGAAAAATAAGTCTGAGTCTCTGTAAAATTACTAGCCGGGTCTAGGTCTCTAAGAAAATAGTCTAGCTTCTTTACTCTGAGGTTAAAGGGAGTCTCTAGATCTCCGTATATGCTGTCTAAATCAAAAGACCTTGCATATAGATTAGCAGCCGTTTCTGTGTCTTCTGCGTCATTAATACCATCCCCATCGGTGTCTGGATTTAGAGGATTGGTGCCAGAATTATTTTCTATAATATCTGTAACTCCATCTCCATCTGTGTCGGAATTGGCGTCTTGTGGGTCTGCGTCATACAGGTCTATGAGACCGTCTAAATCTGAGTCTGCACGGGTGTTAATTTGGAAGGGCAAATACAAATAAACACTGGTTACCCTTTCATTTTCCTGAGTGGTGGCTGTAGTTTCGTTTCCTTGAGCTCTTAACCCAAATACTGGATTCCCCTGGCTGTTTTGAAGCCTGAGCTGTGTAGCCACTTCGGCCGAGGTTTTTCCGTAAACAGGGTGGTTAAAATTCCCTAACTGGTATATGGGAAGCTTGTTGGTCTGAACGGCGCTTACGCTTTTGTGAGAGGCAAAAACGTCAAAGGTGGCCTTGTTCGTTTCAAAAATCTCACCACTAATAATGCCTTCTCCTTCTAAAACAATTTGGTCTTGGCAAGAAAAAACGCCAACAGCTGTAAACAAAACAGCCACCCATTTGAGCAGGGTGTTTTTTTGATCCTTCATGTACACTACTTTAAAACTTCCTGATTGTAAAAATTGGCATACGCCTCTTCGAATTCTTGAAGAGAAACAAAAGGAAGTACAGGTTTTTGTAGGTTGGCAATGTGTTCTTTTAACTCCTCTGAGATCTCTTCAGTCGCTAAAATAACAGCATCTGAATGATCCACAGCTACTTTTAACAAATTATTATAATCCGGAGTTTTCAACGGGCTTATGTCTGAATCTGCAATCCCATCAAAGGTGATTTTTTTTGATAAATTCACATCTAAGGAACCCTCAAATCCTTTTTTGTACACAGAGGTTACAATTTTACTTTCTGCAAATAAAGGCTCGTCTGCATAAAACTTTTTGAGGTATAGAGGCAATAGAGAAGCCATCCATCCGTGTACGTGAATAATATCTGGTGTCCAGTTGAGCTTTTTAACAGTTTCTACCACGCCTTTGGCAAAGAAAATGGCGCGTTCATCATTGTCTGGGAATAAGACACCTTCTGCGTTCTTGAAAGTAGCTTTTCTCTTAAAATACTCCTCATTGTCTATAAAGTATACCTGAATGCGCTCTTTGGGGATAGAAGCTACTTTAATAATTAAGGGCATATCCATGTCGTTAATCACCAAATTCATCCCTGAAAGCCGGATAACCTCATGAAGCTGATGCCTTCTTTCATTAATATTGCCATACTTTGGCATAAAAATTCTAATCTGTCCTCCGTTTCCGTTTACCATCCTAGGTGCCTCATAAGACATCTGAGACACTTCATTCTCAGGAAGGTAAGGCACTAATTCAGAAGATACAAACAATATCTTTTTACCATTCATACAGCATTGTTTTAGATAAAATCCCTTGGGAAGACGCAAAATTACAAAAATTATAGAGATTAGCCGTAATTATAGTAAGTTTGCTGCCCCTTATACCCTATTATGAAAGTGGTTCGTACAAAAAAAGCATTGGCGGCTGCACTAGCGCCCGTCCTTAAAAACAACCAAAGTATTGGTCTAGTTCCCACTATGGGCGCCTTACATGCTGGGCATTTAAGCCTGGTCTCCAAAGCTTTGTCAGAGAATGACAAGGTGGTGGTTTCTATTTTTATAAATCCCACACAGTTCAATAATGCTGCAGATTTAGCGGCCTATCCCGCTGGCCTTACGGCCGATGCAGCCCTGCTAAAAAACCTCAGCGACAGCATACTTATATTTGCACCAACAGCCCAGGAGATGTACCCTGAAGGTTTAGAATCCAAGGTTTTTGACTTCAAAGGCCTGGATATGTATTGGGAAGGCGCAGACCGCCCGGGACACTTTAACGGAGTAGGCACTGTGGTAGAGAAACTCTTTAGAGCAGTCCCTGCGCAAAAGGCATATTTTGGGGAAAAAGATTTTCAGCAGCTAGCCATTATAAGGCAATTAGTTTTAGATTTAGATTGGCCCATAGAAATTATAGGCTGTCCCATTGTTAGAGAGGCCAATGG
This sequence comes from Flavobacteriaceae bacterium LSUCC0859, assembly GCA_022239325.1. Classification (GTDB taxonomy): domain Bacteria; phylum Bacteroidota; class Bacteroidia; order Flavobacteriales; family Flavobacteriaceae; genus MAG-120531. Next base: position 236,502 of record JAKOGP010000002.1, read on the forward strand.
CTTGGCAATGAGTTCTAGAAATGAAAGATTATCAGAGACTGCCCGCGAACAAGCAGCTGTAATCTATCAAACACTTCTGAGATGTCAGAAAGACTTGAAATACCACGAAATAGCTGCTTTGAAAAATACGGCCCTAGAAAAGCTTTCGAGCTGCCCAGGACTAAAGGTTCATTATTTTGAGTTTGTCCGCGCCCATGATTTAAAACCGATCGTGTCTAAAGCCACCTCAGATCCCATACGCCTATTAATAGCTGTTTCTTTAGGTGGGGTGCGACTCATAGATAATATTGCAATCTAAGCCCTTACATTTCTAAAATTCTTATCTTTGCGCCATGCAAATACAGATTGTAAAATCTAAGATTCACCGCGTTAAAGTGACGGGTGCAGATCTAAATTATATAGGAAGCATTACCATAGATGAAGATCTCATGGACGCTGCCAATATTATCCATGGAGAAAAGGTTCAAATTGTTAACAACAACAATGGAGAACGCTTAGAAACCTATGCCATTCCAGGGCCTAGAGGCAGTGGAGAGATTACGCTCAATGGAGCAGCTGCTCATAAAGTAAGTATAGGAGATGTACTTATTCTAATGACCTATGCCTTTATGGATTCGGAGGAAGCCAAAACTTTTTCTCCCTCTTTGGTATTCCCAAACGAAGAAAACAACCTACTTACTTAATTTGAAAAGCAAGCTACTACAAGTACTTAAAACCATACTTCCAATAGCTTTTGGTTTCTTTTTAATTGCATACACCTATACCACCACCAGCCCAGAAGACAGGCAACTCATTTATAAAAACATGTCCCAGGCGCCTCCTTTTTGGGTAGGTCTATCCCTATTTATTGGCTTATTAAGCCACCTTTCTAGAGCCATTAGATGGAACTATCTACTTGCTCCTCTGGGGTACGCACCGCCTGTTAAAAGCAACCTATTAGTGATCCTTATGGGTTACTTTGCCAATTTAGGGGTTCCGAGATCTGGGGAAATCTTAAGGGCTACAGCGCTACGCACCTATGAAAAAGTTCCTTTTCAAAAAGGGTTTGGGACCATTATTACAGAACGAGTAATTGACCTTTTTATGTTGTTTATTGTCGTAGGAATTAGCCTTATACTTCAGACAGACATATTACTTGACTTCTTTGAGGAAAAAAATATTTCTTGGGGGAAGCTGGGACTTATAGGTTTGGCCTTAACTGGGGTGATTGGTCTATTTATATGGGCTGTTTTCTACAGCCAAATAGCTGTATTTAAAAAAATAAAGGGGAGTATTGGAGACCTATTTGCTGGGGTGTTTAGCGTCTTTAAAATGAAGCATAAATGGGCATTTATTGGCCATACCTTTTTTATTTGGGCCTGTTATGTAGGCATGTTTTGGGTCATAAAATTTACGGTTGCAGAGACTGTGAACTTAGGGGCAGAGGCCCTTTTAGTAGCTTTTGTAGCAGGCGCTTTTGCCATGTCTGCTACCAATGGGGGTATTGGACTATACCCTATAGCCATTCAAAAATCTTTAGCTATTTTTGGAGTAAGTGCGATAGCGGGAAACACCTTTGGATGGATCATGTGGATCTCTCAAACGGCACTCGTTGTAGTTTTAGGAGGGATTTCATTTTTAATCATACCTTTTGTAAGCAGTAAAACCAAAACCGATGGCCAAACTTAAAACCTCTTATTTCTGTCAGAATTGCGGCCACAACTACGCCAAATGGGTGGGCCAATGCGGGGCTTGTAAGCAGTGGAATACGGTAGTAGAGGAAGTCTTAGAGGCGCCAGAAAAAAAGGCTTGGAAAGCAAGTACAAAGGGGCCAAAAGCGGCCAACAAGCCACTTAAGCTTGGTGAAATTAGCACTGAAAAAGAGCAGAGATTAGACAGTCTGAACCAAGAATTTAACAGGGTACTGGGCGGGGGTATCGTCCCTGGCTCTCTAGTATTATTAGGTGGTGAACCTGGTATTGGCAAAAGTACCCTGCTCTTGCAAATTGCTCTAAAGCTGCCCTACAAAACCTTATATGTCTCTGGAGAGGAGAGTCAAAAGCAGATCAAAATGAGGGCAGACAGAATTACGCCCTCCTCTGACAATTGCTACATTCTCACAGAAACTAAAACCCAGCACATTTTTAAACAAATTGCTGAGATCACACCAGACATCTTAGTCATAGACTCTATACAAACCCTGCAAACAGACCACATTGAGTCTGCTGCAGGCTCGGTGTCTCAAATAAGAGAATGTACCGCAGAACTTATTGCGTTTGCAAAAGAAACCAATACACCTGTAATTCTTATTGGGCATATTACTAAAGATGGTAGTTTAGCAGGGCCTAAGATTTTAGAACATATGGTAGACACTGTATTGCAGTTTGAAGGAGATAGAAACTATGTCTACAGAATTCTAAGGGCCTCAAAAAATAGGTTTGGTGCAACTGCAGAGTTGGGTATTTACGAAATGCACGGGGCCGGGCTTAGAGAGGTGAACAACCCTTCGGAAATTCTAATTTCCAAACAAGATGAGGGCCTCAGTGGCACCGCCATAGCAGCTTCCTTAGATGGCATGAGACCTCTGATGGTAGAAATGCAAGCACTGGTAAGTACCGCAGTATACGGCACCCCACAGCGCTCTACTACTGGCTACAATAGCAAAAGACTTAATATGCTGTTGGCCGTCCTTGAAAAAAGAGCTGGATTTCACTTGGGCGCCAAGGATGTCTTTTTAAATATTACTGGAGGCATTTCCATAGAAGATCCTGCTTTAGATCTAGCTGTAATAGCTGCTATTTTGTCTAGCAATGCAGACCAGGCCATCCAAAGAAGCCTTTGTTTTGCAGCAGAAGTAGGGTTGGCAGGTGAAATTAGACCCGTACAAAGAATAGACCAGCGTATTTCAGAAGCTGCTAAACTTGGATTTGAACAGATCGTGGTGTCTAAACACAATAAAATGAGTACCCATAAAGACATTCAAGTGATTGGCCTGGGACGCATAGAGGAGTTGGTTTCTTTTTTGTTTTAAATTCTTGAAATTCCATTACAGCAAGTATTCAAAACGCAACACTTCAAGAGCATGGAAGCACTTCTACTTCATAGTCCTCTAAAATTTTTCTAATCTAAGTCCATTATGGTCCTGGATTGGGATAGGTATTGTGCACTCCTTCAATTTCCTCTAAAACCTCTGCAGAAAGCTCTGTATATACACTATCTATATTTTCCTTTAACTGATCTAAACTGGTAGCGCCAATAATATTGGAGGTCACAAAGGGTCTGGAAGTAACAAAAGAAAGTGCCATTTCTGTAAGACTCAATCCGTGTTTGTTAGCAATAGCTGCATAGGCCTCAGTGGCTGGAATGTTTTGACCAACCGAATATCGGTTGTAATTTGGGAATAAAGTCACCCGAGCATTGGCTGGTTTTTTACCTCCTAAATATTTCCCAGACAAGACGCCAAATCCCAAAGGAGAATAAGCCAATAGACCCATGTCTTCTCTCATAGAAACCTCAGCCATTCCAGACTCGTACAATCTATTAAGTAAACTATAGGGGTTTTGGCAGGTCACCATTCTAGGTAAAGAGGGGTCTTTTCTGTGTTCTTCTAAATATCTCATAGCGCCCCATGGATTTTCATTCGAAATACCTATTTGCCTAATTTTCCCTGCTTGGACAAAACCTTTTAGAGTTTCTAAAATCTCATGAAAATTATCTTCCCAGGCTTCGTCTTTTTTATGAGTGTAACCTCGCTGTCCAAAGAAATTGGTATTGCGCTCTGGCCAGTGCAATTGGTAAAGGTCTAAATAATCTGTTTGCAAACGCTTTAGACTTCCCTCTAGAGCGGTATGTAAAGCTTCTTTGCTAAATCCGGTCTCCCTGATAAAAGCAGTAAAAGCAGCCTTGCCGGCAATCTTAGAAGCTAAAACTACTTGGTCTCTATTCTTTCGCTGGGCCAGCCAATTCCCAATAATGATTTCTGTATGTGCATAGCGCTCCGCAGCTGCAGGTACCGGATACAATTCTGCGGTATCGAAAAACTGAACCCCACGTTCCAAGGCATAGTCCATTTGGTCAAAGGCTTCCTGCTCTGTGTTTTGTCTGCCCCAGGTCATGGTGCCCAAACATATTTTACTCACTTTAATATCAGAATGGGGGATTTGCGTATACTTCATGTCTATGGGTAATTGGTCTGTTGCTGGGTTTTTTCTGCTTAAACAATTTCTACCGTAATGGGGCAGTGATCTGAATGGACCGCTGCCTGCAAGATTTGAGCCTTCTTTATTCGCTTTTCTAAGGGGGTGCTCACCAATGCGTAATCTAATCTCCAGCCTTTGTTATTCCCTCTGGCACCTGCTCTATAACTCCACCAGCTGTACTGATCTGGAGATTTATTGAGATGTCTAAAACTATCTATAAAACCACTTCCCAAAAGCTCAGAAAGCCAGGCGCGCTCCTCAGGCAAAAAACCAGAAACTGTTTTATTTCTTACTGGGTCGTGAATGTCAATGGCTTGGTGACAAATATTATAGTCTCCGCAAATAACCAAATTGGGATCTGTTTTTCTGAGCTCCTTAGTGTACTGCAGAAAATCATCCATATACTTAAATTTATAGTCCAAACGGTCTGTATTGGTGCCAGATGGCAAGTAAAGGCTCATGATAGAAAGGGATGGATACCGAACCAATAAGTTTCTCCCTTCATTATCCATATAGTCTATACCAGTTCCATAGACCACCTCCTCAGGCTTTTCTTTGCAGAGAATAGCCACTGAACTATAGCCCTTTTTTTGAGCAGAAAACCAATAGTGGTAGGGGTAGCCCGCCTCTTCAAAAAGGCTTAGGTCTAATTGTTCTTTATGTGCTTTGGTTTCTTGAAGGCATATAACATCTGGCTTGGCCGCTACCAACCAGTCTAGAAAACCTTTTTTTATGGCTGCCCTTATGCCATTTACATTGTAAGAAGCTATCTTCATGGAGCTATTTCATTTTTTGAAGCCAGTGCTTCACATTCACAGCCCGGTCTATAATTTGAGAAAGTTCTGAAATAGCCACCCGCTCCTGAGCCATGGTGTCTCTGTGTCTTATGGTTACCGTCTGGTCTTCTTTAGTTTGGTGATCTACCGTAATACAAAAAGGAGTTCCAAGGGCGTCTTGCCTTCTATAACGCCTACCTACAGCGTCTTTCTCGTCATAAGAAACGGCAAAATCCCATTGGAGTTCTTCAAAAATAGACTGAGCCAATTCAGAGAGTCCGTCCTTTTTAACCAGTGGTAAAATAGCCGCCTTCGTAGGGGCTAGTACAGCGGGTAATTTTAAAACCGTTCTTGTAGAGCCATTTTCCAAAGTCTCTTCTTCAAGGGCTTTAGAGAAAATCGCCAAGAACATACGATCTACCCCAATAGAGGTTTCTACCACATAAGGCACATAAGATTCGTTGAGCTCAGGGTCAAAAAATTGAAGCTTTTTACCAGAGTACTTTTCGTGGCTACTCAAATCAAAGTCTGTCCTAGAATGTATGCCCTCCAATTCTTTAAATCCAAAAGGGAATTTAAATTCAATATCTGCTGCTGCGTCTGCGTAATGCGCTAATTTATCGTGATCGTGAAAACGGTAGTTATCTGGAGAAAAACCTAGTGAATAGTGCCACTTCATTCGCGTTTCTTTCCATTTTTCATACCATTCTTTTTGGGTGCCTGGACGTACAAAAAATTGTAATTCCATCTGTTCAAATTCTCGCTGGCGAAAAATAAACTGCCTAGCTACAATTTCATTTCTAAAAGCTTTCCCTATTTGAGCAATACCAAAGGGAATTTTCATGCGACCTGTTTTCTGAACATTGAGAAAGTTTACAAAAATCCCTTGAGCAGTCTCTGGTCTCAAATACAGATCCATAGCCGTGTCTGCACTTGCACCAATCTTGGTGCCAAACATTAGATTGAATTGCTTTACGTCTGTCCAATTGGCAGAACCAGATATAGGACATACAATACCCAACTCCTCTATGAGTGACTTTACCCCCTGCAGGTCTTCTGCAGTGAGTGCATCGCCCATACGGGCTAAAATATTTTTAGAACTAGCAACATAACCAGCTACTCTTTCATTTGTGGCCTTATACTGTTCTGGGTCAAAGGCATCTCCAAAACGCTTGGCTGCTTTGGCCAACTCCTTTTCTATTTTGGCCTCTATTTTGGCCACGTGGTCTTCTATGAGAACGTCTGCCCTATAGCGTTTTTTAGAGTCTTTATTATCTATCAGGGGGTCATTAAAAGCGTCAATATGGCCAGAGGCTTTCCAGATGGTAGGGTGCATAAAAATAGCAGAGTCTATACCTACAATATGGTTATTCATTTGGACCATGGCGCGCCACCAATAATCTTTAATGTTGTTCTTTAATGCCACCCCTTGTTGGGCGTAATCGTACACGGCGCTTAAGCCGTCGTAAATCTCAGAGGATTGAAATACAAAACCGTATTCCTTAGCGTGAGAAATTACCCTTTTAAAATCATCTTCTTGTATTGCCATGCCACAAAAATAGCATAATGATGCTAATAATTAATGCTTGTAATCATAGAATATTGTTAGATATTTTTCAAAAAAGGGGAGCTATAAAAGCGATAAAAATAAAATCCTTAACTTGACATATACCCCAGATCTTCTCCCTGAGCTAACTGTGTAAATAGAGATTAAATGAGTTCTATTCCCGCTAGATGGAGAGATTATCTTCAATTCGTTTTTAACCCGCTCTTGCCTAAGATTTGCTTTGGCTGTGAAGAATTACTAGTTCCTGGAGAGGCGCAGTTGTGTGTTTTTTGCCGTCATGAATTGCCATTGACCCATTTTTCTTTTGGAAAGGAAAACAAAATGGACCAGGCTTTGTACGGTCGCTTTCGATTTGAAAAAGCATCGGCATTGTTTTATTACCACAAAACCGGAGCGCTAAAGCAATGTTTCCAATATTTAAAATACAGAAAGCAAGAGCAAATTAGCACCCTACTGGGGCAGTGGCATGCACAGATTTTAAGCCGGGACCCGGACCTACCACATTTAGATTATATTGTTCCGGTGCCCATTCATCCTAAGAAAAAACAAATAAGGGGCTACAACCAGCTTAGCGCCTATGGAAAAGCATTGGAAGCAGCCCTTGGGGTTCCATTTTCAGAAAATGTACTGAGAAAAACAGCCAATACCAAAACCCAAACTTCGAAAAATAGAGGAGGTAGGCAAGACAGTAGTAGCAGTTTATACATCCTGCCACAGCCGGATAAAATGGCTTTTAAAAACATCCTTCTCATAGACGACATCATGACCACTGGGGCTACTTTGAGCCAATGTGCTGCTGCCTTTAAAGACTCTGAGGGGCATAAATTATATGTGTTGTGTATGGCAGTGGTAGCTTAAAAAAAAGTGTTTACTTTGTAGGTGTTAAGCACTTCATATTCATGCGCAGAATTCCTTCCTTTCTTTTTATTTGTCTTTGTCTGTTGGCCTTAGTTCAATGTGCAAAAAGAGGCTCTCCTACTGGAGGGGAAAAAGATGAAACAGGGCCAGAGTTAGTCCGAGCCTATCCGGCCAACCTCTCTGTGCAATTTAAAGGCCAAAAATTTAAATTGCTCTTTGACGAATACGTTCAGCTTAAGGATGTTCAAAGCCAATTGGTGGTGTCTCCACCTTTAAAATACACCCCTGAGATATCCCCAACCAACAGGGCGAGCAAAATTTTGGAAATCACCCTCAAGGACACCCTACAGAACAACACCACCTACTCCTTTAATTTTGGGCAATCTATTGTAGACTTTAATGAAGGGAATCCCAATGATTTTTTAAGTTATGTAATGTCTACGGGAGATTTTATAGATTCATTAAAAATGAAGGGAACGGTAGACGACGCCTTTAATTCTCAGGCAGACCGTTATGTGAGTGTCATGTTATACCGGGTAGACAGTAGTTTTACAGACTCTGTAGTTTTTAAAAAGCCGCCCAATTATATTACCAATACCCTAGATAGTCTTGTTGTATTTAGCCTTGAGAATCTGAGTGCTGGGAAATATGCTATGATAGCACTTGGAGATAAAAACAACAATACCTTGTTTGATCAGGGACAAGAAAAAATAGGGTTTTACGACCGTTTTATTGAAATTCCTAAAGATAGCTTTGTGGGAATAAGAATGTTTAAGGAGGTGCCTAATTATAGAGCAATGAAACCCAAACTAGAGGCGTCCAACAAAATCACCTTTGGTTATAGTGGTGTGGCAGAAGACATTTCTATTAGTACACTGTACCCTTTGCCAGACAGTGTTAAAACTCGGGTACTCAAGGAACGCAACAAAGACAGTCTGAATTTTTGGTTTACCCCCTTTGGGGCAGACTCCATTCAATTTTTAGTGCAACATAAAACTTTAGATCTACGAGATACATTTACGGTTAAAACAAGAAACATTAAAGCAGACTCCCTGCAAATAGCACCTGAAAAAAGGGATAACGTCCCGCTAAGTCATCCTTACTTTTTAGAGGTAAACACCCCATTGGAAAGTATTGATAATGACCAAATATTTATCACCAACAAAGACACCCTCTCCGTTCCGTTTGAGAGTTTTATAGACACTTTAGAAAACAAAATGGGCTTGCGTTTTAAGGTGGTTCCAGAGGAAACCTTTAGAATTCAGATGTTTCCAGGAGCCTTAAAAGACCTATTTAATAATGAGAATGACACCATATCTTATGCCCTTTCTACCAAGGCTCTCGAGGCCTACGGTACTTTAAAACTTAAATTGAAGTCTACGAGCAGTAGTCCAATGATTGTACAATTGACCAATGAAAAGGAAGAAGTTTTAAGACAGCAAATAGGAAATGCTAACCAAGAATTTTACTTTGAGCATTTGAATCCCAGCAGCTATAAAATAAGGGTGATATATGACTTGAATGGCAACGGAAAATGGGATACGGGGAACTATCTCAAAAAACAGCAGGCAGAAATAGTGAGCTATTACCCAGAGATTTTGGACATCCGAGCCAACTGGGAGTTTGAAGAAACCTTTACACTGCCCAACTAATCTTAGCCATTCTTTTTAAAACCCTTTTTATGTATTCTTTACAGGCTAACTACAACGAATACTGAATGTTAAATTGGTCTGCGTCTTTAAGGAATGGAAACTTGTCTCTTTGTTTTTGAAGGTACTCTAAATTTAATTGCACCTGTAAAACACCAGACTTTTTACTAAAACACAGGACCTCTCCAAATGGATTATACACAGCGCTATGGCCTGGATAATGATGCCCGTTTGGGTCTTCTCCCACCCTATTTAATCCAAGACAGTAGGCCATGTTTTCAATGGCCCTGGCCTGGAGTAAGGTGTCCCAAGCGTGAATTCTAGGTGCTGGCCAATTGGCCACATAAAGTAAAAGGTCGTAGTCTACCGTATTTCTCGACCAAACAGGAAATCTGAGGTCATAACAGATTAGTGGGCATATCTTAAAACCCCGATAGTGTACTATTAGGTTGCGCTTTCCTTTTTCATATACCTCACTTTCCCCAGCCAAACTAAAGGTATGTCGCTTGTCATAAGACTCGTATGTACCGTCTGGAAACACAAAGAAAAGCCGATTGTAACAAGCCAAGTCTTCTTCAAAAATAGTACTCCCTACCACAGCAATCTGAAAAGACTGCGCCATCTCCATCATAAAATGGAGTGAGTCTCTACCAATAGATTGGGCTTTTTTCTTAAGGTCCATACTAAAACCAGTAGACCACATCTCTGGCAGTACCACTAGATCTGGCATTTGATCTTTATCTTTCAAAGCCGCTATTTGAGCTCCAAAAAATTCCATATTATCCTTGGGCCGTTCCCAAAAAAGAGGGAATTGTAGTAGCGATATTTTTAAGCGGCCATTTTCCATAGGATCACATTAACTAGACTCTAAAATACACATTAAAACGCCACATAAAGCTAAGAAATACCTATATTTAAAATATTAAATATGTATACAAATATCAATTAATAATTATTTTTTGTAAGTTTATTCTTACAAATTTATATCTTTGACCTAATTGCCGCTCGTGGCACTGCTTTCACTATTAAAACACAAGTGGTAAGTTTTTTCCTACTTTTGCGTAAGATTCATATTCAATGAAACAAAATTTAAATCTTCAAACCTTTATAAAAGAGTCTTTGATTAAAGATGACCCTACAGCGGTGGTTACTCTAACTAATGAGCTTGAAATCATAAACTACTCCAATGCGTTTCTAGAGGAATTTAATATTGAAAAGTACGACCTAGAGGGTGAAAAATTACTGGATGTTCTCACAGAGCTACCCCAAGAAATTATTGGCTACCTATATGACGCTCTTCAAGGAAAGCCTTCCTCAAGTGAGGGAGAGCAATTTGATATAAACAAAGGCATTCACCACTGGTATAAGTGGAAAATGAGCCCTTGGAAAAAAAATGAAAAAGAAATAGGAGGTGTAATTCTTGTAATAGAAGATATTACCCTTAAGAAGCGAGAGGCAGAACTTTTGTTAGGAGCTTTGAGAGTAGCAAGGATTGGTGGCTGGGAATTAGACCTTCTTAAAAATAAAATTTATTGGACAGATATCACTCGGGAAATTCACGAAACCCCGGCAGATTTTGAACCAGATTTAGCCTCTGGTATTAATTTCTACAAAGAAGGTTACTCCAGAGACACTATTTCTAAACTAGTAAATGACAGTATAAAAACAGGAGCTCCATGGGACGTAGAGCTCCAATTGGTTACTTATACTAACAAAGAAATATGGGTGCGAGCCAAGGGAGAAGCGCAGATTATCAATGGAGAATGCGTTAGGTTGTTTGGGACTTTTCAAGATATAGACCAGCAAAAAAAGAGAGATATTGCCTACAAAAAGGTGTCTGAACGACTGAGTGTAGCCAAAAATGCAGCTAAAATTGGCATTTGGGAATATCACATTAACGAAAATAGCCTCACCTGGGACCAAACCATGTATGAGTTATATGAGATAGAGGAATCGAATTTCTCAGGGATTTACGAAGCATGGAAAGCCAGTGTGCACCCGGAAGACCAAGAACGTTTTCAAGAGGAGATAAACCAGGCTATTGAGGGTAAAAAAGATTTTAATACCACCTTTAGAGTGGTTTGGCCCTCAGGGGAAGTACGTCACATAAGAGCTGCCTCTGTACTTCAAAAAAATTCTGCAGGAGATTCATATATCATGGTTGGGGCTAACTGGGATATTACAGAACTCATACGTACCAAGCTAAGCCTAGAGCGTAGCGAGGAATCTTTTCAAGGGGCCTTTCAAAATTCTGCGGTTGGTATGGCTATTGTTGGGCTTGACGGCAAATGGATAGACGTAAATGACACCATTTGTAATAGTCTGGGCTATACCAAGAAAAAACTGCTGTCTCTGAGCTTTCAAGATATTACCCATCCAGAGGACCTTCACACAGATATGAGCCTACTCAAAGAGGTTGTAGATGGGTACAGAAACTCCTACACCATGGAAAAAAAATACTTTCATGCAAAGGGCCATTTGGTGTATGTTATTCTCACTGTTACAGCTGTAAAAGATATAGACGGCAATCTGCTTCATTTTATATCACAAATCGTTGATATTTCTTCCAGGATTATTGCAGAAGATAGGCTTAAAAAATTTCTTGCAATTACCAACCACCAAAATAAAAGTCTCTTAAATTTTGCGCATATCGTTTCTCATAATCTGAGGTCACATTCTAGTAATTTAAGCATGCTTTCTAATTTTCTTTTAGAGGAAAAAGAGGAAGCAGAGAAAAAAACCATAGAAAAACTAATTAGAGACTCTTCTAATAGCTTAAATGAAACCGTTCTTCACCTCAATGAGGTGGTCCAAGTAAAAACAACAGTGGTTGAAAACTTAGAATCTATTCCCTTAAAAGAAGTTTTATTACAAGTAAAAAATAGTATTAATGGGCTCATAGAAAAACACCAAGTTATTTGTACTATGGAAATTCCAGACAAATTAAAGGTAAAGGCGGTAAGTGCCTATTTAGAATCTATCTTATTAAACCTATTCACAAATAGCATCAGATACAAGCACCCCGATAGAACGCCAAAGCTTCATATAAAGGCTTATATGAGTGGTAACCAGAAAGTATTGTCCTTTTCTGATAACGGAATGGGTATAGATTTAAAAAAACATGAAAATAAAATTTTTGGTATGTACAAAACCTTTCACAACCACCCCGAGGCTAAAGGAATTGGATTGTTTATCACCAAAAATCAGGTAGAAGCTATGAATGGCAGGATAGAAGTGGAGAGCGAGGTAGATAAAGGAACCACTTTTAAGGTGTATTTTAAAATAGATTAATGATGAGAAAGATTAACATCAGTTGTATTATTGACGATGACCCCATTTTTGTATACGGAACAAAAAAGGTGATGAAAGAGGCTGATTTTTGTAGTGACGTCATAGTTTATAACAACGGCAAAGAAGCTATTGATGGCCTTAGAACTTTGGTAGAAGAAAAAAAAGAACTGCCTTCCCTTATCTTTTTAGACTTAAATATGCCTGTGATGGACGGCTGGGAATTTTTAGATAACTTTATTACTATTCCCAATAACAATATTGAAAAAGTCCATGTTTACGTGATTAGTTCTTCCATTGACGCCAATGACTTTATTAGAGCGAGAAACTATAAAGTAGTTAATAATTACATCTTAAAGCCCATTACTCCAGAGGATCTTGTGGAGGTATTAAAAATATTCTCAAACGACCTATAGACAAGGACTAGACCTTATAAAAAAGTCTTTATTTTACATTCCATATGGCGCTACGTCTTGAAGACCTCTGATCTCAATATGATATTGGGATCTTTTTTTTCCAAGAATCCCTGTAATCCTGACCCAATCTGTTGGAAGTAAGGCGTCCCGAAAATCAGAATAACCGCTCACCCGAAGCATAATTTTCTCTCCTTTAGTGTCATAAAAAGCCCTAAAACTATCTTCTTCATAAACAGCAAAACTTTGGCCAGCCAAGTTAGAATCTAATTGTAAGCTATCTATACTAACTAGGGTTTGTAAGTCCAGATCTGATAGCTTATCAAGTAAACGGGCCTTCGGGGGTATTTGTATTATAGGATCGCAAGAAAGGGACAGCCTTGCCTGAGCGCTCAAAGCGGGCAACCTTCCAATAGAAAGGTTCCCAAAAGAAGCGAAAACACTTCCAATACTAAGACCCGTTGTTTTATGATCTGCATAGAGACCCTTTAAATTTACGTATACTTTTTGTCCGCTAGGGTACCAAAGCGATGTTCCGGTCATATCCGTTTCCAACACCGCTCCCAAAATAGTTTTGGCCGTTATAGGCTCTTCGAGAACCAGCCGGCCATAAAACTGCCCAAACTGATCTGAAGAAATTACATATGCAGGCAAGTAAAGCTCTGTTTTAAAGCGATAAAGCTCATTTTGTACACTGTCTCTTAGGGATTGGAAACTAATGGTGTCTAGCTTATTGGAACAGATGTCTTGGAGTGATTTTTCATTATGGCTAGTACAAGAAACAAGAAAAAATACCCAGCAGCCCCAGCATAAAAACCAACACTTTAAAGTGCGCAAATTAAAATGGTATATAGCGGCCAAAATAAATGATTCTATTTGGCTGGATAGGTGTTTTCTTAATGATAGGTCATTCACATATTTCATTTTCTGGATTTTTTTAAGTTCGTGGGAGGTAAACTAAGCATTAGATTTAAAAAAAAAGTACGCCCAGAACCTTGCCAATATTTTGTATCAAAAGAGGGAGTCCCACTTCTTTGATCTTCGTTAAAAGCTTCTAAAAATGCTTTGCGTCCCTGCTCATAACCACCCGTTCTATAATAAGTATCCAACAAATTATTAACACTTAAAAAGACACTGATATACCTGCCTTTTTTAAGCCAGGATTTCCCTCCCACTAGATTGACTAAAATCACATTAGGCAGGGTTTTCTGGCGGAGGTCTGGCAGGGGCTCCAGATCATTTAAAGAGGTGGGCTCATATACAGGCTCTTGTGTGAACTGTGGGGTGTGTCTCAAATAAGAGGGACCCACATAGCTCAATCCCAAACTATTAAAACTCATGGTAAGCCACCAGTATTTAGGGTCTCTGTAGGAAACTCCTAGAGAAAAAGCCCTAGCCGGTCCCTGTGGCAAGTGATTGTTCTCTAGCTGAACCTTTCCAAGGTCCAAGCGACCAGAAGGATCAATAGGCTCTGGTTCTAATGGATCGGGGTCAAAAAACAGGCTCAGTTCTGGTTGGTTGCTCCATTGGTAACTTCCCACTGAACCTGAAAAGTTAAGTTGTACCGCAGAAGAAATTTTATAATTAAATCCAAATTCCACCCCTTTGTGTGTAGTCTGCATGCCTTGTACCCATTCCTGAACAAAATCAGAACCTAAAGCGGTTTCTGCAAAGAAGAATCTCAGCGAATTTTGATTGGTAAACTGCCCATAAAACAAATTAAAACGACCCATAAGCCTTGGGGCTCTCAGGTGATAATTGGTCTCTATAAAGGAAATGCCTTCCCGCTGTAAATTTGGAGAGAAAAGATCCTGGTCCCTGGGATTTACATACCACTGAGATATAACAGGAGCAGAGGTGCCGTGCAGAGCAGAGAAACTAAGCCAATGGGTACCGTTAAATTTGTAAGTGAGTCCCATTTTAAGCTGTTGGCTGCTAAAAGATTTTTGGGTGCCATGGTCCAAGGAACTGTCTATATATCTCTCATTCTGCATATGCCCCCGTCTGGAACTGATCAAATTTTGGGCAGTGAGAGACGCAAAAGCGTCCCAGAGGCGGCCCCTTCGCCGCCACTGCACATAAATCCTTTTTTCCAAAGTACGCAAACTGTAATGATAGCCAAAGTAGTCGCCTAGTTTTTTCACCAGTGGGCCTTGTAGGTCATTTCTAGTTTGGGAAAAAGGATCTATGTCTCGCTGCCCTTCCCCACCCAATAAATCCAGAATTTGCCCAAAATAATGGGAAGGGTTCCCTCTTATAGAAAAAGCCCCGTCCAATTCATGTGCCTCTGATGGTTTCCAAAACCACCGGAGCACCCCACTCCACTGTTGTTCCTGTGTTTGATCTCCGCTTTCCATATAAGGCAATTGTAATAGGGAGCTCGAGTTTTCATTGGCTTTATAGAGTGCATCCCAGGAGATTTGTGGGGCGTTTAACAAAGCCTGAGCAGCGGTTTGGGAACTGTAAAAATTAGCACCAATAGTAGAGTTTATATAATAAGATGGGAGGTTTTTATAATAAATAGGGCTGGGGTTTGGCGCATTAAAATAGGCCAGCCGCGACCGATGGTCTTTGGCACTCTTATAAGACAAAGCCATGGAAAGAGAAAAGTCTTCGCCCTGATAACGGTGGTTTAAAATGGCCATATACTGGGCCAAAGTTTTATTTCTAGAAGCTCGCTGCTGGCCCTTATAATAGCCCCAATAGGGATTGTATTCGTTTCCAAGCAAACGCAGTACCTCTGGGCTCAATGCGGCAGATCTCCCACGTCTATTATAGGTATAAAATACACTCAGATGGGTTTGCTGCACCCCAGAAGGCCCATGATATTCTAAATTCCCCATAGCGCTATATGCTTTGTACGGCGTTCCCTGCATATACCCCCTTTTAGCCCCTCTTAAGGAAGCGGCCAAAGAATAGGAAAAACCTTTTTTCTGAGGACTCACATAGCTAAGCATTTCTCTAAAGGCATAGGACCTATTAGACAGGGAACTAGAAAAATGTAGACCTGGCCGTTGTAAAGAAGGCCTTACATCTATGGCTGTAGTTCCTAGCAGGCCCCCAAAATCCGTAGCGCTAGACTGAATACCGTGGGCGTACTCCTGGTTTCGAGTAAGGCTATTTAAGCCTCCCCAATCGGACCACTGCGGCCGCCCGTGGGCCAAGGAATTCATTTCAATACCACCCAAAAAGACCTTGCTGTATTTGGAATCTAAACCCTTGGGTTTAAAAAAAGCGGGGCTAAAGTCAAAAGCTGCACTAGCTACAAAAACATCTCTGGTGGCCTGCAATAAAAATCCTGTAGGAGCGTCATCAGAAAGGGCTGCAACTGCTGTTTCTGACATCAAAAATGCGTCCTGAGTGGGGCTCATCCCACTTGGATCGCCCACAGCTCTGAGCACCAAAAGCAAACGGGAAGCGTCCAAAGG
This sequence comes from Flavobacteriaceae bacterium LSUCC0859, assembly GCA_022239325.1. Lineage (GTDB taxonomy): Bacteria > Bacteroidota > Bacteroidia > Flavobacteriales > Flavobacteriaceae > MAG-120531. Next base: position 252,659 of record JAKOGP010000002.1, read on the forward strand.
GGCGTGAAAATGGTCTAAGGTCTTGGGCACATAGCCCTGTGCTTGTATGATTAGGGTATAGGTGCTGTTTATCGGTAGAATAAAGCTGTATAACCCGTCTCCTTGTTCTTGAGCCACGTAAGCGGTATCTTGAATAGAAAGGAGCGCTCCTTCAATTGGAAAACCAAAGTGGTCTTGAAGTGTAATCTCTAATTTCTGATGGGTTTGAAGTGCAAAAACGGGGAATACAACCAGACACAATAATACCCTAAATATGACTTTAACACAATACATATGTTTAAGGTACGCCACAATAGTCGTATTGATAAGGCCAATCTACGAAGCCTATATAACCAAAGATTAACGTATTAAAAGAGACCCTTTATGACAAATGATCGTAAAAAAGCTTCATTTAAAATAGTTGTCTGCAGCTGTTTTCTAGCTAGCATTGCAGTATGGAGTCAAAAAACAGAAAAACAGCAACCCCATAATTACAGCCTTAAGGTAATTGCCTTTTACAATCTAGAAAATCTCTTTGACACCATTAACCAGCCTCATATTTTTGACGAAGACAGAACTCCAAATGGCAAAGACCAGTGGACAGCTAAAAAATACAATCATAAAATAAGCCAATTGGCCCGCGTAATAGCGTCGCTTGGGGTAAGAAAAAACATAAATGAAGCACTAGCCAAAGGTCTAAAAAATCAACTACCTTCTAAAACCCTGCCAGAGCGATTTAAACCCCTCAAAAAAAGCTGGGGTGCAGACCTATTAGGAGTATGTGAAGTAGAAAACATAAACGTATTAGAACAACTCATAGAACACCCGCTGCTGCAGCCACTTCAATATGGAATTATTCATTTTGACAGCCCTGATGAGCGAGGCATAGACGTGGCACTTTTATACAAGAAAAACTACTTTATTCCAGCGAGTTTTAACACCCATAGCCTCTATATATACAACGATCTTCAGCAACGAGATTATACACGAGACCAGCTGGTAGTGATGGGTTACTTAGAGGGAGAACCCATTTGGTTACTAGTAAACCATTGGCCCTCTAGAAGTGGTGGCGAAGCTAGAAGTAAGCCCCACAGGCTGGCAGCTGCCTTTTTAAATGTGCATATCATAGACTCTATTAGAGCCATAGATCCTGAGGCCAAAATTATTGGAATGGGAGACTTTAACGACAACCCCACGGACGAGAGTTTCAAAAAAATCTTACAAACCAAAGCCAAGCCTGGGGACAGCAGTTACAGAGAGCTATACAATCCCATGGAACTGCACTACAAAAGGGGGTTTGGTTCTTTGGCCTACAGAGACCAATGGAGTCTTTTTGATCAATTTTACCTCAGCACGTCCCTTCTAAAAAGAACTATTGGCAGGTACAGCTTCTTAAAAGCAAGTATTTATTCCCACCCAAGCTTAATTACACAAAAAGGCCGATACCGCGGCTATCCCTTTAGAAGCTATAGTGGTGGCGCTTATAGGGGAGGCTACAGCGACCATTTTCCAGTACAACTTTTTTTAATTAAGAAAAACCTATAACCACTGGCTCCAAGGTATCCTACTGAGAATAAACAAGAGGCCCAAACCGTAAAAAATAGCAATGGTTTTAAATTTTGGAGTAGCTGCCATGAGCTTTTTGTGCTTAGACCACCCCATAGTAATGAGAACAATAGCTAGGATATTGACAAAAGGGTGCTCTACTGCCAATAAGCGGGCTGCGCTATTTAGACCGCCCATGCCAAGCTCTCTAATAGCACTTAGGCCGCTGGCCGATGTAAAGTATACCGCCAATCCTAAAAGCAATTGAATGTGAGAGAGAATAAGAGCAAATAAACTGAGTCTATAATCTTTATCTAAAGAGAATTCTGCCTTTTTTGTAAGCCAACCTTTTAATGCATTGGCCACTGCCAAAACTAAAATAAGTAAAACGGCATAGGCCAAATAAGAATGTAAAAAAATTAAAGTCTCCATAAGTTGTTTTTTGTTAAGGTGATACAGCACCTTTAAGCGCCGCTATTTTAAAATCTAAATATAGTTATTTTGAGCCATAAAAAAACCCCGCCAAGGCGGGGTTTTCTTATCATTATTGTAGTAGATTCTTAAAATCTGTACTTTAAAGAAGCATTCCAAGTAGTTCCAAATCCAAACCATACGGAGTTGTTTACATCTACACCATTCCAAGTTGTAGAACCTGCAGAAGCGTGAATGTTGGTATTAGACTCAGCAATGTACTCTGTGTCTAATAAGTTGTTTACGTTTGCTCTGAAGCTTAAACCACCTCCAATTTGTACTGTCATACCAGCGTCTAAAAGTCCGTAAGAAGGAAGCTTTAAAGCACCCTGGTTATTAGCTTCTGTAAAAGCAGAGTCAGTAATAGAGTAGTCTGCATAAAGGCCGTCTACAAATCTATACCCTAAATCAAAGTTGAACCTACCAATTCTATAATCTGCCTCTACAAAAGAGGTAAACTGAGCAGCGTCTCCAACCTTAGCGCCTTTTGTGTAAAGGGTTCCAGTTCCTATTAACTGCTGGTTGTCGTCAAATAATTGAGCGTCAAAATCTTTAGTGTACTCCCAGTCTCCAATAGACAACATCCCTACAAAAGACAATCTGTTAGAAGCGCGGTACTTTGCCTCTACCTCAATACCGTTGTGAACCACATCAATATTTTTAAATTGAGCGGTACCGTCAACACCTTGTTGGTTACTTAGAGAACGAGTTACAAATCTGTTCCCCCAATTGGTAGAATATACGTTCACATTTAAATCAAATGAGGAAGATGTATAACCGTAACCCAACTCAAAAGAAGTAATCTCTTCATTTTGTAAATCAGGATTAATGTCATTGGCAAAGCCAGGGAAAACTGCGTCAAACTGAGGCTGACGAGAAATAAATCCAGTATTGAAGAAAATGTTAGACTTGGCGTTAAAGTTGAAGTTTGCACCCCCTTTAACATAACCACCTCCCATATTGTTCGTGTCTGAAACAGGGTTAGCTGGCTGGTCAAAGTAATCTTCTCTTTGGAAAGATTGGTTAGAGTAACCTGCCTGTAAAACTGCAGTTAATTTGTCATCAGAAGAGTATTCCACCATTCCGTTTACACCCTGCCATCCAACTACACCAATGTTGTAGTAATCAATTTTTGGTCCATTTAATCCAGTATTGTTAAAAGGAGAAGCCTCAACCAAAGTATTGATAATTTGTCCATTAGAGTTTTTGTTTCCAGTAGAATAATAAGCGTCTAATCCCATCAGATGGTTTAAGACTCTGTAGTGGTAACCTTTGTAGCTTCTCAAATCTACTCCAAGAGAATAAGTAAAGTCTCCAGACTCTATCTTTAAGTTAGAAATAGCTCCAACCCAATCATGAGAGTTCATAGAAGCTCTTCTAATAATTGTAGATCTGTTCACTCCGTCTTCTCTAAATCCATTAGAACCAATAAGTTGGCCTTGGAAGTTCCCATTAACTCCTGTATAACCGGAAGTAGAAGCTCTGTTTTCTGCTACTAAAGCATCATAATTAATGAATCCATTTGCGTCACGAGCCCCTCTTCCGTCTTCTAAGTAGTGCTCAGTAAGGTCTTTTCTAAACGGTAAAATATCTAAAGTGGAGTTTCTATAGTTGTTCCCTCTAGGTCCCGTTCCACCTCCTCTACCCGCAGAGGCGTAGAAAGAAGTAGCCAGGGTAATATTATCAGATATTTGATAATCCCAGTTTAGAGTTGCTAATGGCTTGTTGTAGAAGTTTCTTCTCATGTTAAACTCTTTACCATTAAGAGTCCCTCCATTCGTATTCCATCTTCTGTCAATTCCAGATTCTCCAAAATTTTGGTAATCACGTATGGACACCCAAACATCTCTTTGGTGGTGCCACTGAGAAGCGCCTAGAACAGAAAAGTTAAAAGCGTGATTAGATCCCTCTGGAGCATATCCTACCGCCATAAAGTAAGTAGTTCCTTCACCTGAAGTATTATACACATATCCGTTTCCAGCCCATCTACTCAATAAAAAAGAAGAAGACCATCCTTTTTCATTTTTACCAGTGTTGTATGCTGCAGCAGTTTTTGTATAACCATCGTTACCAAACATCTGAGTAAAAGACCCTCCTTGTTGCTTTTCTGCAGACTTGGTAAAAATAGAAACTGTACCCCCAACAGAAGGTACTGCTAGTTTGGAAGCTCCTAAACCTCTTTGGATTTGGATACCAGAAGCAACATCTGTTAGACCTTGCCAGTTAGACCAGTATACCCATCCATTTTCCATGTCGTTTACGGGCTGTCCGTTAATTAGGAAAGAAGTATTTCTTTGATCAAAACCTCTAAGTGAAATTCTGGAATCCCCATAACCACCACCTTGCTTGGTAGCGTACACTCCAGGAGTCTTATTCATAATCTCAGGAAATTCCATATTACCTACTTTTAATGCAATCTCAGAAGCAGGGATAGTACTAACTGCCACTGGTGTTTGTCTTTCTTTGGCTAGGTCAATTACCCCAGAAGACAAAACAATTTCATCTAACTGTGTGGTGGAAAGCACCAAAGCAACAGACATTCCATTAGAAGCAGCAGACTCTAATGTTTGATACCCTAGGTATGAGAAAACCAATATATCTCCGCTCGAAGCAGCAATAGAGAAGTTTCCATCAAAATCTGTGGTAGTTCCATTTTTAGTTCCTTTTACAAGAACTGTAGCGCCAGGAAGTACTTCTCCCGTGCTAGCATCGGTCACAGAACCACTAATAGTTCCTTGAGCAAATGAGATAGCAGTTACCAAAAGGGCCGCTATAAAAACATACATTTTTTTCATTGTTGTTAATTTTAGTTGTTTAAAACGCTGCAAAAATGAACAAACCAAATGGCTTAAACATTATGGCAATGTTAAAATTTTTGTCAAAATTAACATTATTTTGTGAGTATAGGTTGGTAGTGGCCTAGAATTATTAAAAGTTATAAACCCAACAGGTATATGTCAAATTGTTAAAAACATATTACTACAACCATATAAAATCCCTAAAATTAGGGACTTATCCCATAAATTGCTTTAACAAAGCAGCGGTACTTGGGTCGTGATCCTTGTTAGTTTGCCCCTCTATATCCGATAAAATATTAGTGGCCAATTGTTTTCCAAGTTCAACCCCCCACTGGTCATAGCTATAAATATTCCATATAAAACCTTGAACAAATATTTTGTGCTCATATAAGGCTATAAGGCTACCTAAACTTTTTGGGGTGAGTTTATTTATTAGTATGGTGTTGGTGGGTTTGTTGCCTTCAAAAACCTTAAAAGGTGCTATTTGAGTTACATTGTCCAGGGCTATGCCTTTGGCTTCAAACTCTGCCTGAACTTCTGCACGGTCTTTGCCCTTGAGCAAGGCTTCTGTTTGGGCAAAAAAGTTAGCCATTAATTTATGGTGGTGTTCTATGTCTCCATGAAGAGACTCTTTAAACCCTATAAAATCTGCTGGGATTAACTTAGTCCCTTGGTGCATGAGTTGGAAAAAGGCATGTTGAGAATTGGTTCCTGGCTCTCCCCAAATGATAGATTCGGTCTCATATGAAACCCTATTCCCTGCGCGGTCAAAACACTTGCCATTGCTCTCCATAATGCCCTGCTGCAAATAGGCAGAAAACCTGCTTAGATACTGCGTATAAGGGATAATTGCCTGAGTCTCTGCTTTGTGAAAATTAGCATACCAAATGCTAATAAGTGACAACACAACAGGGATGTTTTCTTCAAAAGAAGCTGTTTTAAAATGAGTGTCCATGTCATGTGCCCCACGGAGCAGTTGCTCAAAATGCTCATAACCTACTGCCAAAGCAATAGATAATCCAACGGCACTCCAAAGAGAAAATCTTCCTCCTACCCAGTCCCACATTGGGAAAACATGGCTAGGATCTATACCAAATTCAGCAATCTTTGCGGTATTGGTAGACACTGCAGCAAAATGCAATGCAATATCTTGCTCCCTAGCATGTGATAAAAACCATTTTTTAATGGTGGTAGCGTTGCTAAGTGTTTCTTGAGTGGTAAAGGTCTTAGAGACCACCACGAATAAGGTAGTTTCTGGATCTAATTTTTTGATTACCTCATTTACATGATCTCCGTCTACATTACTAACAAAATGGAGATTTAAATGGTTTTTGTAATGTTTTAAGGCCTCTACCACCATTGCAGGGCCTAAATCAGAACCACCTATTCCAATATTGACCACATCTGTGAAAGCCTTGCCAGTATAGCCTCTTTTTTCGCCGTTTTCTACAGCGCTTACAAAGTCTCTCATTTGGGCTTTCACAGCAGTTATTTCTGGAATAACATCTTGCCCATCTACTAGAACCTGCTCCTCTACGCCTGCTCTTAAAGCAGTATGAAGCACTGCTCTAGACTCCGTCTGGTTTATAAGATCTCCTTTAAAATACTGGGCTATAGCAGTCTTTAGGTCTAATTCTTCTGCCAAATCTAAGAGCAATTTCCTAGTCTCTTTATGTAATGCATTTTTGGAGTAGTCTACATAAAAATCTTGCCATTTGATTGTAAAATTTGCAGCCCTGTTCTCTTCAGAGGCAAAGGCGGCTTTGATGTCTCTGGTCTGGGTGTTATTAAAGTGATCTGTAAGTGCTGCCCAAGCAGTTGTTTTTGTCGGGTCTTTGTGTTGTAATGGCATAGTCTTATTTTGTAGCAATCGCTAAAAGCGATTCATTAGAAAATTCTATTTGATCTATTTGTTCTTTTTTGGGTGCAATGGCCGCAAGGTATTCTTTTAGTTGGGAATTGGGTAAGGGCTCTGCCTCTGGCAATTTTTCTTTAAGAGGATCTACTTGGCGTCCATTTTTCCAAAATCTATAGCACACATGTGGGCCGCCAGTATTTCCAGTCATGCCTACCCAACCAATGACATCTCCCTGTTTTACATAATCTCCTTTTTTTACATTTTGAGCTTTCATATGTAAATATTGGGTGCTATACACATTGTTATGTCTGATTTTTACATACTTACCATTACCACCTCTTCTTGTAGACTCTACCACCCGACCATTAGCAGTGGCTAATATTTCAGTACCCACTGCAGCAGCGTAATCGGTACCCCTGTGTGGCTTTACTTTATTCCCGTAGTAGGCTATTCTTCTCTTGAGATTATATCTGGAACTAATTTTAGCAAAATTTACAGGGGCCCTTAAGAAAGCTCTTCTGAGATTGTTGCCTTGGTCATCAAAATACTCAATAATCTTAGAGCTGCTGTCTGGCACATGCCTAAAAGCGTAAAAAGGTTTGCCATTGTGCTCAAAATAAGCAGACAGAATAGGGCCTGCTCCCACGTAAATACTGTCATTAATGAATTTTTCCTGATACACCACTTTAAACTTATCTCCTTTTTGAAGTCTAAAAAAATCTATGGTCCAAGCGTATATCAGAGACAAATTATTAGTCACATTATAGTCTATCCCCTGGTCTAATATGGCCTCAGAGAGAGAACTTTCAATCACTCCGGAAGCTTCTCTGGTTTTATAGGTTATTTTTTTTCTTTTTTTATAAACGTTTACCCCATTGGTAAAATCAATCACTGCGTAGTTTACCGCGTCTTGCTCGTAAATAAAATATTGTGTGCTCTGAAGACTGTCTTTTGATTTTAATAGGGTGTATGGCCTACCAACACCTATTCTACGAACATCAAATACGTCTCTATACTCTTTGGAAATGCCGTAAATCTGACTATAGTCTATTTGGTTTCTCAGCATAATCTGACCGAAGGTCTCATTCTTCTGAACGGTATCTCTATAGACTTTGTAATGATTAAAATTTAATTCATAAAAAATGCTATCCGCAGCTTTTTCTAATGGAGTCACCTCGTTTTTTTGATCGGATTTACAGCCGACAAATAAACTCATGGAAACCACAAAAAATAAGAAGTAATAAGGGCCTAAGCTTTTTCTCATATTGCAAATATATTAATCCATGATTATTTTAAACTGATTTCTAAGTCCATTGTACCCATCTAAATCTGCTTTAATAGAACCTACTGCAATGTCTGCTTTTATGCGAATAGGAATTTTATTATCGTCATTTGAAACCCATAAAGTAATACTCTCTTGAGCCTCAAAAACACGCCCAGATTGCACATATGGCCTAAACTTTAAACAAGACACCTTACCAAACTTTGTGTTTAGCATCTCTTTGCCTAAATACTCTAATTTAAAAGGGAATACGCCATCGTCGTCAAATAGCATACTAATCACAGTGAAGTCTCCTACTTTTAGATCTGATAAAGAAACTTTATTCCTCAAATAATAAAAAGCAGAAACAATATCCTGAACCCCTTTTTTTATTTTAAAATTATAGAGGGTGTCTTTCTTTTTATCCCAAAGTACTGCGGTTTGTTTTTTGTGATCGAAATCTACCTCTAAATCCATGGTATACCCTCCCTCATTTACTTCGCGTTTAAACTTAATAGGTGCAATGTCTTTTGGTGTAAAGTAGGTCTGATAAGTGTCGTCTACCTTAAAAAAAATACTGGCAAAGCCCGTTGTCTTTCCATTGGCTACTACATGAAAGAGGTCTCTACCACCCATATTTTTTTTAGTGAGATGGAGGGTGGCGTAACTCGCGTTTAAAAAAGAATAATGAAGCCTAAATTTAAGCCACTCCCCATCTTTAAAAGCAGGGGTTAGCTCTTGGCTATTTACCCATTGGGAACCTATAAAAAATAGGAGTAATAAAATAGTCCTTTTCATAAATTGATTTGTGGTAAAAATAGAAAAAATGAATGGCTTTAAATTCTAGTTCACACTTATTTAACCAAAAAATGTAGGATTGCGTACGGGAACTAATAAAACAAAAAAAAGCCCAGTTTTACAACTGGGCTTTTCTTAAATAACCAACCAAACTTTAAATGATGAAAAACCAATACTTAAAGTTCAAAAGGGAACCACCCCTTTTTATACCACAAAGGTAATATATTTATATGCACCCACAAGATTTTAAAGGACTTTAACTGAGCTCTTAACAGTAATTTATCTATTTTATACATTTTTTAATAATTTCTTAAGAATTGGTCTTAAATCTAACGACTAAATCATTCAAAACAAGGGCGCTAGAAGGGAAATCCAACACTAAAAAGCAAATTACCAGAACCATTAAGTGGAGATTTTGTGTACACCATCTGAACTGGACCTACTATGGACTCCAAGCCATAGCCCACCCCATAACCAAAATAAGTAGGTGCCCTCACAAAATTCCCTGGTCTTAAAATGTCATCCGTCACCTTTGCAATATTAGCGGCTACAAATAAGTGATTCTTTGGGGAGATTTCGAAATCTAACTTGGTATATCCCTTTAAAAAACTATCCCCAGGAATACTTATAAAATCATAACCCAAAAATGGAATAAAATTGTTAATCTGAGGCGCTCCAAATCCTCCCAAAGCAAAATCTAAGGAGCGGGTACCTGAACTACCTGACTTAATTCCCACCTCCGGAGAGAGTATCATAGAGAGATTGTCACGCAACTTAAATGCAACCATGGCTTTGGCCTTAAAAATAGAGAATTGATTAAAATTTCCATTGTAATCTGAAGATAGAAAGTAGGAGTGAAAGTCTGCCTCTAAAAATAAACCAGAACTTGAAAAAATGGAGTGATCTAAAGTGTCAAATTTTAAATTGGCGTACAGGCTTCCAAAATGGCTGTTTTCCAAAACAAACTTTCTATTGTTATCTCCCTCATTTAAATCATTAAAGAGCGTTTTGCTAGTGTAAGACAACCATTTGTGTTCAGCCCCAATCAAAACAGAAAAAGCATTTTGGTAAACCGTTTTTATATAAATCTGATTGGTAATATCTGTAAAATCTATAGAAATGGCATTTAAATTAGAGTCCTCAACCACCCTAAAACTATTGCTCAAAACCTGGTAGGGAATGTCAAAGTCAAAATCATCCAGCTTACTAGACAGACCAAAACTCCAATTAAATCCCTTGTCTACATAATAATCAAATTGGTACCTAAGATAATCCCCAAAAATGAAATCTAAGGAAGCTACGTCGTCTTTTCTAAGTACATTTTTCCGTGTAATATTGAGCAGTGCAGCACTCTTGTAAAGCTTGTCATAATGAGCGGCAAATCTAATATTGGTTTTATTGGTGTTTTCTACCAGGTTAAGAACAAGCCCCAGTCCAGTAGTTTTTTCCACCATTTTATACCGAATGGTTTTAAAATTGTCCGTTGCTGCTAAGTTGTTAATCCCTCTTTTTAGTGTCTCAAAATTTATCTGATCTCCCTCTCTAAACAACAATTTTCCCTTCACATAATCGTTAGAGTAATTCTGTACCCCATTCACCTCAATATAAGAAATCTTAAAGTCTAAAGGGTTTTTACTGATGGCCCCAACCGAAGATGGAATGCGCTGTTTGTTTTTTTGTTTGCTTCCTAGAATTTCTAAAGCAGACATCTGCTCCATTGCTGCTTTTTGCCCCTCTTCTTCAATCTCAATGGCTTTTCCAAAATCTACCACCGAAAAACGATCTATGTCTGGACGAATATAAATGTCTGTTTGAGCAGACTTTTCTTCCATGGCTGCTGCCGTTCTAAAATTATTTATTTGAATTAAAATATCTGTAGCAGAACCTAAAGAAGCCCGCTCTGAAAGTTCATGCTGAACATCTACGCCAATCACAAAATTAGCTCCCAGGGTTCTAATTTCATCAATAGGGTAATTATTTAGAACACCGCCATCCAAGAGGAGGTGCCCATCTAATTCCATCGGTTCAAAAAGAGAAGGAAAGGTAGCAGACGCCATAACGGCCTCTGGCAAATAGCCAGTATCTAACAAAATGGAAGTCCCATTTTCTATGTCTGTAGCCATACAAAAAAACGGTATAGGTAGCTTGTTAAAATCCCTTATATCTTTCACTGGAAAAAGGAGTTCTACCAACTCATTATATACCTTTTGGCCGCCAGATAATGCCTGAGGGAATGAGATTTTATAACCATCAAAAGGGAGGCTTAGCGCGTATCTGTCTGCGTCTTCTTTATCGTAGAATGTTTTATTGGTTCTTGAAAAATCATCTGCTATGAGCTGGTCAAAATGTAATTGTCTAAATATAGAATCTAGTTGCTGGCTGCTATAACCAGAAGCGTACAAGGCCCCAACCACAGCACCCATACTCGTACCTGCTATATAATCTATTTGAACGCCTGCTGCTTCAATAACTTTCAGGGCCCCAATATGAGCCAAACCTTTAGCACCACCACCACTGAGCACCAATCCTACCTTAATGGGTGCAGTTAATGAGTCATTTTGAAATTGTGCTAATCGATCTGTTTGTAAAGCAAAAACAGAAGAGGACAACATGAAAACAATCCCCCAAAATAGGGAGACTGTAGTAGTGTACAAACGGCTTCTTCTAGTGAAAATACTCATAAATTATCTTTGCTTTAGATGGGCCTACTACGCCAATAAGTGCGTCTAAACTAGCCAATTTAATCTCGCTTACAGACTTAAACGCTTTTAACAAATCTGTAGCCGTTTTTTCTCCTATGCCTTTAATGTCATCTAACTCAGAATGAATAGCGTCCTTAGATCGCAAGTTTCTATGAAATGTAATCCCAAAACGGTGGGCCTCATTTCTAAGTTGCTGAATAACTTTTAAAGATTCTGATTTCTTATCTAAGTATAAGGGAATTGGGTCATCGGGAAAATAAATTTCTTCTAATCGTTTAGCAATACCTACAATCGCAATTTTCCCCCTGAGATTTAGTTGCTCTAAGGCCACTAAAGCAGAGGATAGCTGCCCTTTGCCCCCGTCAATAACAATAAGCTGGGGTAGAGAAGCCCCCTCTTCTAAGAGTCGCTTATACCGCCTGTAAACCACCTCTTCCATAGAGGCAAAATCATCAGGTCCCTCCACTGTTTTAATATGAAAATGGCGATACATTTTTTTGTTGGGTTTGGCGTTTATAAACACCACGCAAGCTGCCACCGGATGGGTGCCCTGAATGTTAGAATTGTCAAAGCACTCTATGTGGGTGGGGGGTTGGGACAACCTTAAGTCTTCCTGAATCTGGGCGATTATTCTCTTAGAATGTCGCTCTGGGTCTACCATGCGCATTTGGCTAAGTTTATCTTGGCGGTAATACTTGGCATTTCTCTGCGAGAGTTCCACTAACTTTAATTTATCTCCAAGCACTGGAACGGTAGGCTTAAGCCCTTCTGGTAAACTTATTTTAAAAGGCAATAAAGCTTCTTTTGAAATAGAGGCAAATCTATTTTTAATCTCCACTACTGCCAACTGAAGAAGCTCGGGGTCAGACTCCTCCAACTGCTTTTTCATCTCTAGGGTATGAGACCTAATGATGGCCCCGTGAGATACTTCTAAAAAATTTACATAAGCATGGGTAGCGTCTGAGACAATACTAAATACGTCTACGTTGTTAATTTTAGGATTTACAATAGTAGACTTAGCTTGATAAGTTGCTAAGACTTCTAATTTCTCTTTCACCTGCTGCGCCTTTTCAAAGGCTTCTGAGGCTGCAAAACCCTCCATCTCCTCTTTAAAATACTTCATAGCAACAGATAAATTTCCCTTTAAAATATGCCGTATAGCGGCAATATCTTTGTTGTAGTCCGTCTCTGTTTGAAGGTTTTCACATGGTGCTTTACAGTTTCCCAGATGGTATTCCAGACAAGCTTTATACTTTTCTTGGGCTATTTTTTCATAGGAGAGGTCGTAATTACAAGTCCTTAGAGGGAACAATCCCTTAAGAAGTTCCAACAGCACCTTTACCATTTTTTTATTGGTATACGGACCAAAATACTCAGACCCATCTTTCACAAGTCTTCTAGTCAGAAAAACTCTTGGAAAGCGCTCTTTTTTTATACAAATCCAAGGAAAAGACTTGTCGTCTTTTAGCAAGATATTATATCTTGGCTGATACTTTTTAATGAGGTTATTTTCCAAAAGCAAAGCATCTGACTCCGTGGGAACCACCAAGTGCTTAATTTCCACAATCTTTTTAACCAGCAATCGGGTTTTGGCTACTTCATGCGTAAGGGTAAAGTAGGAACTCACCCGCTTTTTAAGATTCTTGGCCTTTCCTATATAAATAATTTTTCCCACCTTGTCATAAAACTGATACACTCCAGGCTTTTCAGGGAGTGCACTCAATTGAACAGATATAGGACTTTCAGTCATTTTTTAAATGGTGTTACCACAAAGGTAAAAGAGAAAAGCATACATTAGGCATATGGATAAAGAAACCCTCAGAATAAAATACAATGACATAAGGATGGCGCTCCCCCCAGAAGAAGTATCTAAAAAAAGCCAAGTCATTGCCAACCAGCTTTTGTCGCTTCCCATTTGGAAGGCCAACTACTATAGCCTCTTCTTGAGTATAGCTCATAAGAAAGAGGTAGACACCAGTTATATTCTGACCGTATTACAAGCCCACGACAAAGAAATTTGTTTGCCAAAAGTAGCCGCAAAACAGCAACTTAATCATTTTTTACTTACAGACAACCTACTTATTAAACCAAATAAGTGGGGTATTCCAGAACCGCAAAACGGGCTAGAGGTACCTCCTAAAAAAATAGACTTAGTTTTTGTGCCACTTTTAGCCTTTGACTGTAAGGGAAATAGGTTGGGATATGGAAAAGGGTTCTATGATCGATTTTTAAGCCAATGCAGGCGGGAAACCATTAAAATCGGGCTCTCATTTTTTGAGGCAGAAACAGAAGAAATACCCACAGAACCCACAGACGTCCCTCTTAATTATTGTGTAACACCCAAACAAATCTATTCCTTTTAAGCGGCTGTTTCTGGAAAGGCTTTTTTATTAAAAACTAAAAGCAATCCAACACCCACACTGATAGAGGTGTCTGCAATATTAAAAACTGGTTCAAAAAAACGAAGTGTATCTCCTCCAAAAAAAGGAACCCATGAGGGCCAATGGCTATCTATAAGGGGGAAGTATAACATGTCTACAACCCTACCTTGAAGAAGCGAACCATAGGGCTGTTCTGCAAACAAACTGGCCACCTGGTAATGGCTTTCGTTAAAAATAACACCGTAAAAAACAGAGTCTACAATATTTCCCAGCGCCCCAGCAAAAATGAGAGCCTGTGCCATTTGTAACAACATAGGAGCCTGTTTCTTAACAGAACTTATAAACCAATATCCAATACCCATAATAGCGAAGAGTCTAAAAACAGAGAGTATTAATTTTCCAAGGGAGTCGGAAATAGGTAAGAAATCTGAAAGTTTGGCCCCCCAAGCAGCTCCTTCATTTTCTATGAATAAAATCTGAAACCAACTAAACACCTCTATGGACTCTCCCAACACAAAGTGGGTCTTTACATAAAGCTTTACCAGCTGATCAAAAATTAAAATGACAAAGGCTAAAAGAATGGGCTTCTTAAACATATTTATGGTGTTGAACCGCTAAAATAAACATATTTCTACAATAAGTTAGGGCAGTTGGTTTAGTAGGCTAATATCTCCGCTTACAGAGGATAAATGAATACGAGCTGGGCCTTTAGGAATGGCGGCTAAGGACAATTTTCCGTAACTACTCTCTGCAACAACCACCCCAGAAGACTGTTTTAAAACAATAGGGGCTTCAGAAGTACGTACCACTATCTCACCTCCTAAATTTTCTAAGCTACAAAAGCCCTCTTCCAAACTTATTTGAAGGTTTTTAAAAAAACCAGTAGCATGGAGTTGTATGGCCTTAGCTGCAATGACTATTTCTATATGCTCAGGCACCACAGCAGTAACATCTATAGCGTACACTTTATGGGCGCTAAGTTTGTCGTTGGGCAACTCAAATACATCTGAAAAATTAGGACGTATAAAAAGGGTGTTCCCTTTTCTAATAAAGCTTAACAGCTGATGCTCACTGTATTCTCCCTCCAGACGCGCTTGTACAGAAAGGGATTTGCTCTGCTTAGAGGATATTTGAAGCTTATTAAAAAGTTGGGCTTCTACATAAATTTGAGTAAGGCTGGGGTCTTGAAGAAGCTTTTCAATAGACTTTTGACCGTGTAAAAAACCAGCTTGCAAAACAAGGCAAATAAACCAAGAAAAACGAATGAAAAATATTTGCCTAAAAATTATTTCTGCATGTTTTTGGCCTCAATACTCAAAGTAGCATGCGGCACTAATTTTAAACGCTCTTTATTAATGAGTTTTCCAGTCACTCTACAAATACCGTAGGTCTTATTTTCTATTCTAGACAGTGCATTTTTTAAGTCTCTGATGAATTTTTCTTGACGGATAGCCAATTGGGTATTTGCTTCTTTACTCATGGTTTCAGATCCTTCCTCAAAAGCTTTAAAGGTAGGAGAGGTGTCATCTGTACCATTATTTCCGTCGTTCATATAAGCGCTTTTAAGCAACTCTAAATGCGTTTTAGCCACCGCCATTTTTTCAGTGATAAGTGCTTTAAACTCTGCTAAATCTTTATCTGAATATCTATTGTTAATCTCTGTTGCCATACTAGTTTAATTTTTCAATGCTCAATACAGACTGTACCTCGTCAAATTCAATAGGCTGTCCTTGTGACAGCTTTTCTACTATTTGAAGTTCTACAGCCAAAGTCTCTGTTTTTATATATTCTAAATTATCTAATAATGCGGTATCTATCAAAGGGTCTTTCGTTAATTTAATAACAATTTTATCAGTAACTTCAAAACCAGAGTCTTTTCTCAAGTTTTGGATCCTATTTACCAGTTCTCTGGCAATACCTTCAGACCTTAAGGCAGGACTGATAGTAGCGTCTAACGCTACTGTTAATTGGCCTGCACTAGCCACAAGCCAGCCTTCAATATCTTGAGAACTAATGATAACATCTGAAGCCTCGATGGCTAAATCTTCCCCTTCAACTTGAAGAAGTAGCACTCCCTTTTGCTCCATTTCGTTAATATCTTGTGCCTCCAATGCCCCAATAGCTGCAGCAACCGCTTTCATTTTAGGACCAAATTTTGGACCAAGAGCTTTAAAATTGGGCTTTATTTGTTTTACTAAAATTCCAGAAGAGTCGTCTAAAAGGGTAAGCTCCTTAACATTTACCTCCGATTTAATCAAATGAGAAACAGCTTTCAAATCTGCCTCAGAAACCGCTGCAGATATTGGTATCATTACCTTTTGTAGAGGCTGACGCACTTTAATTTTCTCTTTCTGCCTAATAGACAACACCAAAGAACATACGTTTTGAGCCAGTTGCATTTTTCGCTCCAAATGAGCATCTATACTTTTTTTGTCAGAGATGGGGAAGTCCTCCAAATGCACACTTTCTCTTACATTTGGCTCACACACATTGGCTAAATCCTGGTATAAGCGATCCATAAAGAATGGGGCAATGGGAGCAGAGAGCTTGGCCACGGTGAGCAAACAGCTGTAAAGGGTTTGGTAAGCAGCTAATTTATCTGGACCGTATTCGCCTTTCCAAAAACGCCTTCTACAAAGGCGCACATACCAGTTACTTAAATTCTCCTGAACAAAATCTGAAATATCTCTGGCTGCTTTTGTGGGCTCATAGGCTTCGTAAGAGGTGGTTACCCTATCCACCAAACTGTGGAGTTCTGAGAGCACCCATCTGTCTATTTCTGGTCTTTCTGCCAACGGAATTTGGGGGGCGCTATTGTTAAACTCATCTAAATTGGCATAGAGACTAAAGAAGGAATAGGTGTTGTATAGGGTACCAAAAAATTTACGCTTTACTTCTACAATACCTTCGGGGTCAAACTTTAGGTTGTCCCATGGATTGGCATTTGAGATCATGTACCAGCGAGTGGCATCGGCCCCATGGGCCTCTATAGTTTCAAAAGGATCAATAGCATTGCCCAATCGCTTAGACATCTTTTTTCCATCCTTGTCTAAAACCATCCCATTAGACACCACATTTTTGTAAGCTGGACTGTCAAAAACCATACTTGCTATGGCGTGAAGGGTGTAAAACCATCCCCTTGTTTGGTCTACGCCCTCCGCAATAAAATCTGCCGGAAAGCGCTCGTTTTTATCTATAAAATCTTTATTTTCAAATGGATAGTGCCACTGTGCGTAAGGCATAGCACCAGAGTCAAACCAAACATCTATAAGGTCTGCTTCTCTGTACATGGCTTTACCTGTATCTGAAACCAGTACAATCTGGTCTACAATATTTTTGTGTAAGTCTAATTTCTGATAGTTTTCCTGAGAATAATCTCCCACCACAAAATCCTCAAAAATGTCGGCCTTCATATGTCCTGCTGCTACAGAAGCGGCCATGGCCTCTTTAAGTTCTGCTACCGAACCTATCATACGCTCTTCCCTACCGTCTTCTGTGCGCCAAATAGGTAAAGGTATTCCCCAGTATCTAGATCTAGATAAGTTCCAATCATTGGCGTTAGATAGCCAATTGCCAAATCTTCCTGTTCCAGTGGCAGAAGGCTTCCAGTTAATCTCCTGGTTTAAAGTCACCATCTGGTCCTTAACCTCTGTCACTTTTATAAACCAAGAGTCTAATGGATAGTACAAAATAGGCTTATCTGTTCTCCAGCAGTTGGGATAGGAATGAACGTATTTTTCTACCTTAAATGCCTTGTTTTCTTCTTTGAGTCTAATGGCGATCTCTACGTCTACGGATCGCTCTGGGGCGCTTCCCTCTGGATAGTATTCGTTTTTTACAAATTTCCCAGCCAAATCTCCTAATTCTGGCCTAAATTTTCCTTGTAAATCTACGAGAGGCACAGGGTTATTGTGGTCGTCTAAAACCAGCATTGGAGGCACTTCAGGGCTCGCTTGCTTGGCTACTAAGGCGTCGTCTGCACCAAAAGTTGGAGCCGTGTGCACAATTCCTGTTCCGTCTTCTGTGGTCACAAAGTCTCCAGAAATAACTCTAAAGGCATGTTCCGCATTTTGATAAGGAAGCACTCCAGGCAGGAGCTGCTCATAACGAATACCTACTAAGTCTGCTCCTTTACAACTGAAATCCGTAACCAAATAAGGTATTTTTTTATCCTCAGATTGGTAAGCCGTTAATGCTTCTTGGTTGTCTACCGCTTGGTATTTACCAGCGAATTGTTTGCCTATCAAAGCCTTTGCAAGAAGGAGTTGAACAGGCTTAAAGGTGTATTGATTGTAAGTGCTTACCAGTACATAGTCTATTTTTGGGCCTACTGTGAGTGCTGTATTACTCGGAAGGGTCCAAGGTGTAGTGGTCCAAGCCAAAAAATAAATATCTCCTTTGTTTTGTAGTGCTTTTGGCAAGCTTTCCGTATGGGCTTTAAACTGTGCCGTTACGGTGGTATCTGTCACGTCCTGATAGGTACCGGGTTGGTTTAACTCATGGGAGCTCAATCCTGTTCCGGCCTTAGGAGAATATGGTTGAATGGTATAGCCTTTGTAAATGAGGCCTTTGTTGTAAATTTCCTTGAGCAGCCACCAAACAGACTCCATATATTTTGGTTCATAGGTAATATAAGGGTCTTCCATGTCTACCCAGTAGCCTACTTTTTCTGTCATGCTGTTCCAAACATCGGTATACTTCATTACCGCAGCTCTACAAGCCTGATTGTAATCCTCAACAGAGATTTTAGTACCAATGTCTTCTTTAGTAATGCCAAGGGCCTTTTCTACTCCCAACTCTATGGGAAGCCCGTGAGTATCCCAACCAGCCTTTCGCTGTACCTGAAAACCTTTCATGGTTTTATATCTGGGAAATATATCCTTTATTGTTCTAGCCATGGCGTGATGAATACCAGGCATTCCGTTGGCAGAAGGTGGTCCTTCATAAAAAACATAGGAAGGTTTCCCTGCGTTTTGTTGGACACTTTTTTTAAAGATTTCCTTGTCTTTCCACTCTTGTAAAACGGAACTAGAAATGCCAGGTAAATCTAATCCTTTGTATTCTGCAAACTTCATAGTATTAAGGTCTTGTATGCGCTAATTAAGGGGCAAAATTAAGCATTTAGATTCAAATGGAAGGCATTTAAAAAAGAGGGCATTAATTCACAGATTCTAAAGGCTAAAATTAAAAGGAGGGCTTTAATTCACAGATTCTTGAGGCTAAATTAAAAAGGGGGCTTGTTTAAAGTCAAGGCCTACGCACAAAGAGGAGCTCGCCTTGCTGGATTAAAAATGATAACTAGCTCCAACAATTAGGTTGCTGCCCGCAGCACTTATCCCAGAAGAATAGGGTCGGTATCTTTTATTTCCCATATTTTCCCAGCTCACATAGGTGGTAATAGCGTTGGACAGAGTGTATTGGCTGCGAAAATGTACGGCGTCCCAAGCGGGGCTGTATGGGTTTCCATTCGCGTCTAAAGCATACATATAAGCCTTAGATTGTTCTGATAAAGGAAGCTGATTGGCGTCAATTTCACTGTTAAAAACATAGACCAGGCTGGCTTTAAATCTAGAGTTCTTGTACACCAACTGTGCGTCTCCAAAGGCAGGTGTTATATGCCTTCCCCTGCTGTAAATTCCATTTTCATCTTCTTCTTCTCCCCTACTTAAACTGTAATTTCCTTCAAAAGAAAACAAAGGACTAATGGCAACATCTACGCCTATTTCCCAACCAAACACAAAAGATTTAGCTGCATTTTGTACCGCCTGAACCTGACTCAGACTCCCTTGGAACAAGAGCTCAGATTGTCCGTTAAAAGCAAAATTTCTGCGCACCATAGCATCTTTTAAATGCGTGTAATAGCCCGCCATTTTTAAAACAACTTTATCTTTGAAGTTTTTCTTGAGGCCTATTTCTGTTCCGTATGCATATTCTGGTTTTAAATCTGGATTTGGAACCACCACACTTCCCGGTTCAGAGTCAAAGACCTTTCCAATGTCGTCAATATTAGGAGCTCTAAAACCTGTAGTTGCATTCCAACTAAACTGTAAGTCTTCTGCAATAAACCAGCTCAGACCCAGGCTCCCGGTAAACGCACCTGTACTTAAATGGGCAGCTTTAAATGGAAAATCAAAAAACCGTGGATCAAAAACAGCGTCTACCCAAACATGGGAGTACCTCAAACCTCCTAAAAAACTCAGGGCGTTTCCTGTTTCGAGACTGCCGTTTAAATAAGCTGCTGCAGTAACCCAACTACTGTTGTCTGGGTATCTAGAAGCATAGGGTGCAGACATTCCAAAGGAAGGCTGTTCTACCGTGGCAGAAGAGCCCACCTTATTGGCTACAAACTCTGCGCCATAAAAAAGCCTCAGAGGCCCCTTTTTAAACTGCTCAATATCTAAATTAAGGGATAAGGCGTCTACCAATTCTTCTGTTCTATATAAATCTATCTCACCAAAATCTCTGTCATAGCGGCTCTCCCCAAACTTTTGATAGGCTGCTGTAAGCTTTAAACCCTCGTAAAAGAGATTATCTGGGCTATGGGTCCATTGGAAATTGGTCATAAACCACTTCTGAGGTCCATAATTCCAAACGGCAGATTTAAGCCCTTGCCCGTCTTTAGAAGGTCTAGTGAGCCGGTCGTATCTGGCGTAATCTGAGGTCTCAGAAAAGTGAATTCCAAGGCTAAAGAGCGACTGGTCTGAGGGTCTGTGTAACAGCTTTTGCATGAGGTGTATCTGCTGGTAAGCCGTTGGAGTCTGAAGTCTTTGATCCGTATTGAAAATTAACTGATCTTCCCCGTTTATCACCGCGGCAAACTGAGGTCTGAGATAGTCTTCAAGACCAAATTTTCCCATTTGTAAGTCTCCAAAATTATTGGTGCTCATAGAGCTCAAAAAACCCCACTTTTGCCCAGAAAAACTTAAATCTGCATGGGTTGTTTTTTCATCGTTTGCCGTGGAGTAACGGTATTGTACGTTTCCAGATACTTCGCTCTGGCCTGTAGTAGAGAATTGTGGTGTTTTGGTGTAGTAATGGATTACTCCCCCCAGCGCGTCACTACCGTAAATTACAGAGCCAGACCCAAAAATAACCTCGGTGTTTTTAATGGAAAAAGGATCTACAGCAATGGCATTTTGTAAATTACCTCCCCTAAAAATAGCGTTGTTCATTCTTACGCCGTCTACAGAGAGTAAAATTCTGTTGGCTGCAAAACCACGTATCATTGGGCTCCCACCACCCAACTGACTTTTTTGAACATAGACTTTTCCGCTCTGTTGCAAAAGGTCTGCTGCAGTTTGTGGCTGCGTAAAAGCAATACTTTGGGCACTCACCCCAATAATTTTTTGAGGTACTTCTTTTTTCTGCTGTTCCCATTTGGAGATAGACATAACCACCTCATCCAACTCAAAAGCATTCCTCTGTAGGTATACCAAGCCACCTCTTTGAATCCATTGGATTTTAGTTATTTTATAAGATATATAGGAGGGATGTGAGATCTCTAAAGTGCTACTGCGTTCAAAATCTTTCAATGAGGCTTTTCCCATGAGATCTGTTAGGGTAGTGCTGCTTTGGTCTTTGTTTTGGATGAGCACAGCAACCAATGGTAACTTGGTGTCTGCGTCAAACACAAAAACTTCTTGGGCACGAGCTGCCATAAGAAAGAAAAAGAATAAAAGATGTAGCTTAAGAGAAAACTTCATTCAAAATATGAATTGATTTTGGAGTTCTAAAGCCTTCCAAATGAAACTGATAATACAACATTAGATATTTTACAAGTGCAGTCCGATTAGATTGGGACAATTTAATTTCTGAAATACCATCAAAATTTGTGCCTAAGATAGCTTTAAAATAATTTATCTCAGGGCTACCTATACATGGGTTTAGGCTTTGCTCATAAATAAAATTCCCCTCAACCAGATCAAAAAAAGGGCTATCTATTTGTTTTTCAGAGGGGTAAAACCCAAAGTATTTGCTTACCTTAATTAAAAAAAACAGGTGAAAATTGGCAGTCTTATCGTGGTGATCTAACCATTGAAAACTATGAGTCATAAACTCAAAAAGCGGTTTGTTTTCAGATTCTTCTTGAATGGCATTGGATAGAAACTCAGAGAGAAACATCACAGTAGCATTTTTAACCACGTCAAAATGTACCGTTTGGTATGCATACAATACTCTGGCCTCAGAAATACGCTCTAAATTTCCTTTGTCTTTGTGAGTAGCCACAATTTCTAGTTGGCTAAGCGGCAAAAAATGAGCCTTATTTAGCTTGCCTCTTTTTTTGGTCAAAATACCACGCAGCAAATACGAACATATCCCATGAGAAGCTGTAAAAGCCTTCACAATCAAACTAGTGTCTCCATACTTGATGGTCCTCAGTACAATGGCCTTAGTGATTTTTTGCATGGATGTAAAAATATAAAAAGCCTTTTCTCTGACAAGAGAAAAGGCTTTAATATAACTAGGTAGTATAAGGTTAGATCACGCCTTGGGCCAACATGGCGTCTGCTACTTTCACAAAGCCAGCAATATTAGCGCCTTTTACATAATTGCAATAGCCGTCTTCTTCCTTTCCATAGGCAATACAAGAGTCGTGAATGTCTTCCATAATCCCTTTGAGTCTTTCGTCTACTTCTTCACGCGTCCAGCTAATTCTGAGGGAATTTTGAGACATTTCTAAACCTGAAGTCGCCACCCCACCAGCATTAGAGGCTTTACCAGGTGCAAATAAGATTTTGTGTTGGTGAAAAGCATGAATAGCCTCTGGAGTAGATGGCATATTTGCTCCTTCTGCCACGGCAATACATCCGTTTTTTATGAGCAATGCTGCGTCGTTTCCGTCCAATTCATTTTGAGTGGCGCAGGGCAGGGCAATATCACAGGCCACGCTCCATGGGGTTTTGCCCTCGTGGTAGCTGGCAGAGGGATAAGTAGCAACATATTCCGAAATACGGGCTCTTTTATTGTTCTTCAAATCCATTACAAAAGCTAGTTTTTGGGCATCTATCCCATCAGCGTCATAAATATAACCCTTAGAATCTGAAAGGGTTAAAACGTTGGCTCCCAGTTGAATGGCTTTTTCTGCGGCAAATTGTGCTACATTACCAGAACCAGAAATTACTACTTTTTTACCAGAGAAATCTTTCCCTTGGGTCTGCAGCATACTTTGGGCAAAATACACCGTTCCGTAGCCTGTGGCCTCTGGTCTTATAAGTGAGCCCCCCCAGGAACGCCCTTTTCCCGTGAGCACGCCTGTAAATTCATTTCTAATTTTTTTATACATCCCAAAGAGAAATCCAATTTCTCTTGCACCCACTCCTATATCACCAGCTGGTACGTCTGTGTTGGGGCCAATATGCCTGTTGAGTTCCAACATAAAGGCATGGCAAAAACGCATGACTTCGTCATCGGATTTGCCCTTGGGATCGAAGTCAGAACCTCCTTTTCCACCACCCATAGGTAGGGTAGTTAGTGAATTTTTAAATACCTGTTCAAAGGCTAAAAACTTTAAAATACTAGCGTTTACAGTGGGGTGAAATCTAAGGCCACCCTTGTAAGGGCCAATGGCAGAATTCATCTGAATTCTATAACCACGGTTTACGTGAATCTCACCAGCGTCGTCTACCCAGGCTACCCTAAAAGAGATTAATCGCTCTGGTTCTACCATTCTCAGTAAGATGTTCTTACCATTGTAAATATCATGCTTAGCAATATAAGGAATGACTGTCTCTGCCACTTCTTGTACTGCTTGAATAAATTCAGGCTCGTGACCATTTCTGGCGCGAACCTCTTCCATAAATGCATTAATTTTTTCTTCCATTGAAATTTGCAAAAAATCAGGCTATTACACCTTTATTAATATAGTGGCAAAATTATATTATTTCAATAATTTAAAGGTGTTTTTTTAAGAATAATGCAATATTAAAATAGGTGTAATTTTAAGCTTTAATTATACAATTAATAACAATAAAAATGAATGTTAACTGAGAAAAATAGATACTTTTTTAGATTTATTTCCATTATGTTCAATGAGAAAAATCTAAAGCTCCGTGTTAATTTAATTGCTACAGTCCCAAGGCCTTTTTAAGCGCAATAATAGCCCCTATATGTATGCCCTCGTGCACTAAATTAAAGGTCATGGCCTCTGACACATTCTGTAAGTTTACACCTGCAGAAGTTAAATAAGACTGGTAGGTTTTAAATACGCCCAATGCCAGGTCTTCTTCAGTTCTGGTAATTAGCTCTATCAATGCCGCTTTTAAACGATCTACCTCTTCTAGAGTGGGTACATAACTAGCGTCTGGAATAGATCCCTTTCTGTAGGCATGGATAAAGGCCTCTGACAAATGAGGCTCTAAGCCGCTTAGTTTATACACCAAAAGCTGCTGGGTAACAGCCACATGAGCTATGTTCCACCAAATGTTATTATTAAAACCTCTAGGAATTTCTACCAGTTTTTCTAAGGGTGTTTCTGTTAGAAATTTTACGTATAATTCTCGAGTCTTTTTGGTAATATATAAGAGGCTTTCCATGATTGATTTTTTTTAAAAATAGTACAATTCCACTAAAATAGGTTTCTTTGTGTTAAAATAGATGCCATGAAACATATTTACCACCTGAGTAGCTGTCAAACTTGCAAAAAAATTTTGGAAAACTTTGGGCCGCTGGACCATGTGACCCTTCAAGACCTCAAAGCTACCCATATTTCTGAGGCAGAATTAGACCAAATAGCAGCTCTAGTAGGTTCTTATGAAGCCCTATTTAACAGGCGCTCTAGGCTATATACCAGTCAGGGCCTTAAAGAGAGAAAACTCTCAGAAGCAGACTTCAAGGAACTCATTCTCTCTCACTATACCTTTCTTAAAAGACCGCTAATCCGGGTTCATAATGAGGTATTTGTAGGCTATAAAAAAGCAGATATGGAAGCTGCAGCACTGGCACTTAAAGCTTAGGTTGCTTTATATAAAATCTTTAGCCGGGCTGGTATGTGAGGCCCAATAATAAATGAAAGCACTTTTTAATAAAAGAAATCTAGCACTTTTGGCTGCTTTTGGTACTACCACCATATATGGTTTAAACCACACCATTGCCAAAGGAGTTATGCCAGACCATGTTCAAGCCTTTGGGTTTATTATGCTCCGGGTAGCTGGGGCTGCAATATTATTTTGGGGCATCTCCCTTTTTAGGCCCCCAGAAAAAATAGATCGCAAGGACTGGGGGCTCATCCTCTTGGCTAGCCTTTTAGGTATGGCCATCAATATGCTCTCTTTTTTTAAGGGACTTTCTTTGTCTACTCCTATAAATTCTGCTGTTTTGGTCACCATATCTCCCATAGTGGTGATAGTGCTATCTTCTGTTTACCTCAAAGAAAAAATGGATTGGAAAAAAATCACTGGAATTGGGTTGGGATTTTTAGGGGCGCTTGGCCTCATTTTATTTGGCCAAGAGGTGCGTGTAGACGCACCCAATATTTTTGCTGGCAACCTTCTTTTTGTAGTCAATGCTATTTCTTATGGTGCCTATTTGGTAGTGGCAAAATCCCTTATTCAAAAATATAGCCCCGTCACCCTTATGAAATGGCTTTTTACCATAGCAGTAGTTATCAACTTCCCTATATCCATCCAAGAATTTAACCAGATTGAATGGAGTGGAATGCCTTTACATATTTATGGAGCTATTGCATTTGTTATCTTGGGCACCACTTTTTGTACCTATTTATTCAATGCCTTTGCACTCACCACGCTCAAAGCCTCTTCTGTTGGGGCCTTTGTGTATCTGCAACCCCTGATTGGTATTGTTTACGCTGTAGTCATGGGTAAGGATGAGCTCAGTGCTATTAAAATAATAAGTACCATAGCAGTTCTTCTAGGGGTGTATTTAGCTACCACCAAGAAAAAACTTAAAAATATATCTTAAATATAAAACCGTCTCTAGATATTTTGAGTAGAAACTCATAGCATAGATATAGACGCGTTTCTTTATTAATTAAAAGAGTTTCATTAGGTCATCTTCCTCAGAAATCAAGCACTCTTATGTTGTGGCTTTCTGGCGTATTTGCGAGTGTCTTCCTTGGTAAGCAGCTTGAAATCAACCGCCTTTTCAACTAGATCAAAAGCCTCTAAAAAAACTGCGGGTAGCCCTGTTAGTGAACGAGTATCTAAATCTATCCAGGCACCCATCATTTCACAGTGGGCAAAATTTTGACCTTTGTAATCATAAAAATTATGATGAAACTCAAAAAACATACCGTCTTCACTAAGGCCTTTAAGCTCCAAAGAAACAGATACTGGTTTTCCCGCAAAGGCCTCTTTAAAATAGTATATGTGCTCATAAAACACCACCGGTCCAATATTAAACTTTGCCATACTCTGCTGGTTAAAACCGCATTCCATTAAAAAACCCATACGGGTATGGCTCATAAAATTCAGGTAGGCTGCATTGGCCAAATGCCTATTAGCGTCTAAATCACTCCAGCGAATATCAAAACTTTTTGTGTACATTTATGATATATTTGTTATGCATGCATAATATATCAAATGTAAGTATGTTTTTATAAATGGCCCAAAAGCCTCCCTAAAAAAATAAAATGTCTGAAAAAGCACCCTTCCTAAGCCAGCTAGATCTTCCAGTGGTAGCAGCTCCCATGTTTTTAATCTCCAACCCAAAAATGGTGATAGAATGCTGTAAAAATGGTATTGTAGGAACCTTCCCCGCCTTAAACCAGAGAACCTCAGAGGGTTTTGAAGCCTGGCTTATAGAAATTAAAGAAGCCTTAGCCCAATTTGAAAAAGAAACGGGTAAAAAAGCAGCACCTTACGGGGTAAATCTTATTGTTCATCCCACCAATCCTAGATTAGAAGCAGACGTAAAACTCTGTATGAAACATCAGGTTCCCCTTGTCATTACCTCCTTAGGAGCCGTCTCCATGGTGGTAGACGCCATACACTCTTATGGGGGCTTGGTATTTCACGATATTATTAAGAAAAGACATGCAGAAAAGGCAGCAGAAGCTGGGGTAGACGGCCTTATATTAGTTTCTGCAGGTGCTGGAGGCCACGGTGGCACCCTAAATCCCATGAGCCTTATTGCAGAGGTAAAGTCTATTTTTAATAAAACCATCTTACTTTCCGGTTGTATTAGCACTGGCCAAGACGTGGCTTCTGCTTTACAAATGGGAGCAGACCTAGCTTATATGGGAACCCGTTTTATTAACACAGAAGAGAGTGTGGCCCCGGAAGAATACAAGCAAATGATTATTGAGGCTGGTGCTAATGACGTCACTTACACCGCGGCCATATCTGGAGTCCATGCTAATTTTTTAGCTGCTAGCTTACAAGCTGCTGGAATTACGGAAGAAGACCTAAAAAAGGATGTTAAAATAGACTTTGGTAAAGAATTAGACACAGAGGCCAAGGCATGGAAAACCATCTGGTCTGCAGGCCAAGGAGTTACCACTATTAAAGATAGTATGCCTGTCCGTGCGCTTGTACAAAAGCTTAGAAAGGAATTCTTGGAAGCTTTGAAGCTACAGGCAAAAAACTTGGAGCGCTTTAAAAATTAAACCTGGCAAAAAATGACATTTGCTATATCCTATTCTAGATGGGTATGAAAGGATCTCGTAACAGCTCGTTTCAAAAGAAAATATTTCTCCTCTCCTATTCTAAAAAGGTATGAAAGGGACTTGTAACACCGCTTATCACATAAAAAATAAAATTTGATTTTATTAAGCCCTTTTAAAAAAGGGCTTTTTAGTATCTTCGTTTTTCATAATTTTTTTACAAACAACTATGCAATGGGCTATAAAAGCCCTGCCCCTTATTTAATAGCTATGAAAAAATCTATCCTATTGCTCTCTGCTGCGGTGCTTATGGCCAGCTGTGGAGAAAAGAAAAAAGAAGAGAGCGGTTTCCAAATGAACAGAACTAAAAAGGAAACTACTCTTAAAAAAGAAAAAGTAACTGTGCCAATAGACCTTACTAACAAAGGGATTGGCCCTGTAACTTCTGTATCTTTATCAGAAAATTTAGACCCAGATATGGTGTCTTTAGGACAAGAAATTTTTGAGGTGAAATGTACCGCCTGCCATATGCCTAATGCGCGTATGATAGGACCTGCAGTAGCGGGTGTCTTAGAGAGAAGAAGCCCAGAGTGGGTCATGAACATGATCATGAACCCTACGGAAATGATTAAAAAAGACCCTATTGCCAAGGCCCTTTTAAAAGAGTATAACAATGCTATTATGCTCAATCAAAATGTGAATCAAGAAGACGCTAGAGCACTTTTAGAATATTTGCGCTCCTTATAGTAATAGGAACTACTTAAAATAAGCTCAAAAAAAGGCCGCTAAAGCGGCCTTTTTTTTATCCCTACTATTTCCTATTAAGCGTCTGCAACCACCTTATAAGTAGGGTCTTCCATTACGTTTACCTCAATTAGAGCATCGGCGTTGCGCAGCAAGGCCAAACAATCAGCGCTTAAATGCTTGAGGTGTACCTTTTTTCCTAGCCTTACATATCGCTCGGTAATTTTATTTAAAGCCTCAATAGCAGACATGTCTACCACGCGGCTTTCCTTAAAATCTATAACCACATCTGAAGGGTCGTTTTGCACGTCAAATTTTTCATTAAAGGCCGTTATAGAACCAAAGAACAAAGGCCCGTAAATTTCATAATGCTTTACACCCTTTTCGTCTACCGACTTTCTGGCCCGAATGCGCTTGGCGTTGTCCCATGAAAAAACCAAGGCAGAAATTACCACACCAACTAAAACAGCTAAGGCCAAATTATGTAAGAAAATAGTTACCAGGGTAACCAATACCATGACCAAAACATCAGATTTAGGCATTTTATTAAAGGTTCTTAAGCTAGCCCACTCAAAGGTTCCTATGGACACCATAATCATCAGACCAGTGAGGGCCGCCATAGGCATTTTTTCTATAAAGCTAGCTCCAAACATAATAAAGACAAGGAGCATCACAGAAGCTACAATACCAGAAAGTCTGGCCCTGGCCCCATTGGAAGTATTTATGAGACTTTGGCCTATCATAGCGCAGCCACCCATTCCAGAAAAGACCCCAGATAGTATATTTGCTGCGCCTTGGGCAACAGCTTCTTTGTTACCACTACCGCGGGTTTCTGTAATCTCGTCTACAATATTTAGGGTGAGTAAACTCTCTATAAGCCCTACTCCTGCTACAATAGCCGCAAAAGGGAAAATAATGCCCAGGGTCTCCAAAGTCCATGGAATTTCTGGTATATGAAAGGGTGGGAACCCCCCCCGAATGGAGGCTATGTCTCCAATGGTTCTGGTGTCAATATCTAGGAAAAACACCAGGGCAAAAATACTTAATATAGCTATGAGAGAGGCGGGTAAAGCCTTGCTCCATTTGGGAAGCCCCCAAATAATCAGCATGGTTAAAAACACCAAGCCCAACAATACATAAAGGCTATCTCCAGTGAGCCATTGGCCGTTGGCGTCTTTAAACTGGGTGAGTTGCGACATAAATATGATAATGGCCAAACCATTCACAAAGCCAAAAATCACTGGATGGGGTACCAGCCTCATAAATTTTCCAAGTTTTAGGATTCCTGCAGTAGCCTGAATAATTCCAGCTAATATGACGGTAGCAAAAACGTACTCCACCCCATAATCTTTAGCCAGGGTCACGATCACTACCGCAACCGCTCCTGTAGCTCCTGATATCATCCCTGGGCGGCCTCCAAATACAGAGGTAACCAATCCCATAACAAAGGCAGCATATAGTCCTGTAAGAGGAGATAGCCCTGCAATTAAGGCAAAAGCAATGGCCTCTGGCACCAGGGCCAGGGCTACGGTTAAGCCAGAGAGTACCTCTGTTTTATAGTTTACTTTCTGTGAAAAATCGAATAGGTTAATAAATTTCTTCAATAGACTCGTATTAGATGTTGCTAAAGATTATAAAATCCAAAATCTCTAAAGGAGTTGCTTTTAGTAAGCTCCTTCCTTTAAAAATCCTTATGGATTAGAAGCGGCAAAAATACATCTTTTAAACGGAATGGAGGTTTTTGAGAAAAGGAGCGCTTAGCTTGGTCTTACAAGACCGGCTCATCCTCAGCTTCATTAAACAAAACTCTAAAGCTTACTTGGGTGCTATAAAACAAAAGCCCCAGGTCCTCACCCAGGGCTTTTAATCAACTAATTCTAACCTAAACAAAACTATAAAATCTAATGAAATGTAGCTTTAATATACAGTTATCAAGTTCCGTGCCAAAAACATTGTTTAAGGACGTTAAATAACAAAAAAATAAATTACTTGGGGTAGGGTCCCATATTCAAAGTAATACTGTTGGTCCTTGGTATTACAAAACCCGCTCATTACTTGATAATTAAAGCGATGTATAACCCAAATACGGGGCCGATATAATAAAAAACAACTTACTTCTGTAGAATGACACTGCTAAACAACCTGAGTACTAGATTGTGAAAATACAAATGGAATACCTCCCCATTTATTTAACTGCGATTGAATAGACATAAAGCATTTTTAAAAACTGAGGTAAAAATAAGAATATTAGTAGCGCGGCTCATTAAAAATAAAGACTGTTTTATAAGAGGCATCTAAATTTAAGTAAATTTGTAAATCGATTACCCTTTAGCTTAAAGGGACCATTTAAAGCTATCAAATGAGTGATAAAAAAGAAGCAATAGGAGTTGTTGGAGGAGGAAGCTGGGCTACTGCCCTTGTAAAAATGCTTAGCGAGAACGGGCATAAAGTACATTGGTATATGAGAAATACGGAGGCTATTGATCATATTTTAAAAGAGCAGCACAACCCCAATTATTTGTCTTCTGTGAGCTTTAATTTAGACTTTATAGTACTTAGTGGGGAGTTAGACCAGGTAGTTGGTGCAGTTCATAAAATTATTTTTGCCATACCCTCTGCCTTTTTAGCGGGGGAACTGGAAAAAATGAGCGAATCTTTAAAAGACAAAGTTATTTTTTCTGCTATTAAAGGTATTGTGCCTCAAACTGGGCTTATTGTTGGAGCACATTTTAACCAGCACCATCAAGTGCCCATGGAACAGATTGGAGTAATTACCGGACCCTGTCATGCAGAAGAAGTAGCCCTGGAAAGGCTTTCCTTTTTAACCATAGCCTGTGCTAATATAACACTAGCAGAAGAGATGGCACAGGCACTAGACTCCCATTATATTAGAACCACCATTTCAGATGATATTATTGGAGCAGAATACGCTGCTGTGTTAAAAAACATCTACGCCATAGCCGCAGGTATTGCCCATGGGCTCGGATATGGAGACAATTTTCAGGCGGTTCTGATGAGCAACGCCATTCGAGAAATGAAACGCTTTATAAAAAGGGTGTACGCCATGAAACGCAATATAAACCAAACCGCCTATTTAGGAGATTTATTGGTCACGGGGTACTCGGTCTTTAGCCGCAATAGAATGTTTGGCAATATGATAGGTAAGGGCTATACCGTGAAAAGTGCTACCATGGAAATGAATATGGTAGCAGAGGGGTATTACGCTACAAAGAGCGCCTTTGAAATCATGGATGCCTTAAATAGAAAATCTAAGACTCCCATTATAACTGCGGTATATGAGATTTTATACCTGCAAAAAAATCCAAAGTCTGTTTTTAAGCAGCTCATAGAACAATTAGACTAGTCTTCGTAGGGACGGTCCATAGAAAAATCTGAATGCTCTTTCAAAGTTTCTTCCATAGCTGTCTTACTCTTTAAAAGAGACGCTTCATTCCATCCCTCTTGCTCTTTAAAGACTGCTAGTACCGCCTCTAAACTCCAACTAATACTACTAGGGTCAAAATACAAACGACCAGTCCTTCTAATATAAAAATCCTCAGGACTGCAAACCATTTCATGGGCCAAACCAAACTGTAACTCTGCTAGCAAGAGGGCTAAAGCCGCTTTCTTGCTGTCTATTGCTTCAGAAAGTTTTTCCTTTTCTTTTTCGTACAAACTCAGTATATCTGCAGACTGGTGGCCGTAATTAGTTACCAAATGCCAGGCTTGATAGGCGTCTAAACCGTCTTTTTTAAGCTGCTCACTGAGGGCTGTAATATATTTTTGAACCGCCTTAGAATTTTTAAATTCATTGCCACACAATGGAATCTGGTCTGTGTGACATGCTTTGAGTTGCTGCTGCTTGTCTGAAGGCATTTTCTCAATGATCTTATCCAAAACACGCTCCGCCATTTTCCTATAACCCGTAAGTTTACCTCCGGCAATACTCACCAATCCTGAGGGAGAGGTAAATATTTCGTCTTTTCTAGAGAGCTCAGAAGCAGATTTACCCTCCTCGTGAATGAGGGGTCTCAGACCCACCCAAGAAGAAATGACGTCTTCCAATTCCAAATTAATTTTTGGAAACATATGGTTCACCGCAGAAATCAAATAAATTGCGTCTGCCAAAGTCACTTTTGGATGGTCTATATCTTGGTTAAAATTCGTGTCTGTAGTGCCAATATATGTTATTTTTCCCCTTGGAATAGCAAACATCATTCTACCGTCTGGAATGTCAAAATAAACAGACTGTTTAATTGGTAATTTTTCAAATGGGAATACCAAATGTACCCCCTTTGTAAGGTGTAGTCGTTTACCGTGTTTAGAAGCATTGAGTTCTCTGAGCTCGTCTACCCAAGGGCCCGCCGCACTAATCACAAAATCTGCTTTTAATGCGTAGGTCTCCCCGCTTAGTTTGTCGGTCACCTGAACCCCTGAAAGCTTGTCTTGCTGGTAGTCAAATCCCGTAACTTGACTGTAGTTTAGGGCAGTAGCTCCCTTTTGGACTGCAGTCTTAATATTTTCAATGGTGAGTCTGGCGTCGTCAGTTCTGTATTCTGCATAATAGCCTGCGCCTTTTAAAATCTTTTTTGGCAGCAGCGGCTCTAAAGCCAAGGCCTCCTTTTTTTCTAACATCTTGCGCTTGTCGTCTCCAGATACCTGAGCTAATATATCGTATACCTTTAGGCCAACAGAAGTGAGCCATTTCCCATAGGATCCGTTTTCTATAAGGGGAAGTAACATTTTCTCTGGAAGCACCAAATGCGGGGCTATTTTATGAACAATGGCACGCTCAGAACCTACTTCTTTCACTAAGAAAAAATCAAATTGCTTTAAATATCTAAGCCCACCATGTATGAGTTTGGTAGACTTACTTGAGGTACCAGAGGCAAAATCTCCTTTTTCTAATAGGGCTACCTTTAGACCTCTGCTGGCAGCGTCCAAGGCAATTCCTGCTCCTGTAATTCCCCCGCCAATCACAATTAAGTCTAAATCTTGTTTTTGTAGATTTTGAATGGTTTGAGCTCTGTTTGAATGGGAAAAATGAGGCATTTTTATAAATTTTTAAATATGTTGTGTTCCCTTGTTAAAATCATAGCTGCGCAGCACCTCACAAACTCTAACAGAATACTGCTGGTACCATTGCTCTTGCCCTTTTTTTTGAGCAAACAAATGATCTGCCTGCTGCTTCCAGTTTAAAATAGCCTCCATAGACTCCCAATAACTCACCGTAATGCCCAAACCATCCCTGGCAGAATCTACTCCCAAAAATCCTGGCTGTTTTCTGGCCAAATCTTCCATCTTTACTGCCATTTCTAAGTACCCCTTTTTATTTTCTGTCTGTAAAGAGGTAAAAATCACCGCAAAATATGGAGGGGTCTGTTGGTCTGTATACATGCTTTTATTTTCTATGAGCTTTGCCTGGCTTAAAGAATGTACTGCCTCTCTACAAAATATTGGCTAATGGCTTCTTTCATCAAAATAGACTGCTCTCCTGCTTTCAAAGCCGGCAAGGGCTCTAACAACTTGTAATGTGGCCATCCCTGCTCGTCTACAAAGTCAAATTCATAATAGCCATAGGGTTCTAACAACCTGCAAATAGCAATGTGCATGAGGTTTATTTTTTCATCTTTTTTAAAGGGAGTGTGGTATTTACCCAATTCTTGTACCCCCACCAAATAGATAATGGCGTCTAAGTCCAAAGGGTCGCCATCCGAAAATTGTGCAGACAACTTTTCTACTAAAGTCTCCCATCTCTCTTTCAATACCTGATCTCTAGACATCTTGTATAATTAGTACCTTCAAAGGTACAAATCAAAAACGGGTCTTGGTTTATTCTTCTAAAAAAAGCAGCTAAAAATATCTTAAATCAATTACCTTAGAAGCTAAATTTCAAAAACATGGTCTCTTCCATAGACATCATATTGCTTATCCTTGCTGCTATTGGGTTTTACAAAGGCTTCAAAAATGGAGTGCTCATAGAAATTACCACCCTTTTAGCCTTGTTGCTCGGCTTTTACGGAGCACAGCATTTGAGCTCCTTTACTGCACGTTTTCTAAGTGAGACACTTCATTGGAACCCAGAAAAACTTTATCTAATCAGTCTTGTAATTAGCTTTACGCTCATTGTTCTCTCTGTCTATATGCTTGGAAAGGCACTTACCAAAGTAGCCTCAATGATTTTACTAGGCGGGATTAATAAAATTTTAGGGGGGATCTTTGGCATACTTAAAATTGGAGTAATTACAGGGGTGTTGTGTTCCTATGGCAATGAATATTTTAATCTGATGGCAATATTACCACAGGAAACTGTAGCTACAAGTATGGGGATAGAGACGCTAATATTCACAGGAGACTTCTTACGTCAAGAAATTTTTATATCTGAAAACTTAGACCATATAAAAAACTTATTTAACCATTAAATGAGACCACTACACAGGTAAATCCAAATGGGTTTTGCCATATAAATCCAACACCCGGGTGGAGAGTTTGTATAATTATGATTAAATTTGATTTTATAACATTTGCTTTTAAAAAAGTTACAAAAACAACAATATGTCCATACTATCTATTCAAGACCAACTTTCGTTATTAGGAGTTTCAAAAGAAAATTCAGGGACCATGATTGGCCTTCAATCTGTTCCGGGTCATTCAAAAATCTCCTCATACTCTCCTGTAGACGCCAGTCTAATTGGAAGCGTAGACACCACAACTAATGAGGCTTATGAAGCTGTTATGACAGCAGCATCTAACGCTTTTAACACCTGGAGAACCATACCGGCCCCCCAACGTGGAGAAGTGGTGAGACAATTTGGAGAACGACTCAGAAGCTTAAAAGCACCTCTAGGAGCATTAGTTTCCTATGAAATGGGAAAATCTTTACAAGAAGGTCTGGGTGAAGTTCAAGAGATGATAGACATCTGTGATTTTGCAGTAGGGCTTTCTAGACAATTACACGGTCTAACCATGCACTCTGAACGTCCTGGCCATAGGATGTATGAGCAGTACCATCCCTTAGGTGTGGTAGGAATTATTTCTGCCTTTAATTTTCCAGTAGCTGTTTGGGCGTGGAATGCTGCTTTGGCACTGGTATGTGGCGACGTATGCGTATGGAAACCATCAGAAAAAACACCACTCTGTGGAGTGGCTTGTCAAAAAATATTAGCAGAAGTCATAGAAGAAAATAATATGCCCCCAGGAATTTCATGCCTTATAAACGGAGATTATAAGGTGGGAGAGTTCATGACGGCAGACCCAAGAATGGCTCTAATTTCTGCTACCGGATCTATTAGAATGGGGAAAATAGTTGCCCAAACCGTAGCCGCTAGATTGGGAAAAACACTTTTGGAACTCGGTGGTAACAACGCCATAATTGTGACTCCAGACGCAGATTTAAAAATGACCCTAATGGGCGCCGTATTTGGAGCAGTAGGCACTGCAGGGCAACGATGTACCTCCACCAGAAGACTCATTATACACGAATCTCAATACGAAGCAGTAAAAGAGGCGCTTGTAAAGGCCTACGGACAACTAAAAATTGGAAACCCATTAGACACCAATATGCATATGGGCCCACTCATAGATAAACAGGCCGTAGCCACCTACGAAAATGCCCTTAAAAAAGTAGTAGCAGAAGGGGCAGAACTGCTGGTTAAAGGAGGGGTCCTCTCTGGGGATCAGTACAGCTCCGGTTGCTATGTAAAACCAGCTATTGTAGCGGCAGAAAATCATTATGAAATGGTGCAAGAAGAAACCTTCGCTCCCATTTTATATCTCTTAAAATACAGTGGCCCTATTGAAAACGCAATAGCCCTTCAAAACGGAGTAAAACAAGGTCTTTCTTCTGCCATTATGACCAATAACCTCAGGGAAGCAGAGGCATTTTTGTCTGCAGCAGGTTCAGATTGCGGGATTGCCAATGTAAACATTGGAACCTCAGGAGCAGAAATTGGCGGTGCCTTTGGAGGAGAAAAAGAAACTGGGGGCGGAAGAGAATCTGGCTCTGACGCATGGAAGGTCTACATGAGACGCCAAACCAATACCATTAACTACAGCACAGAATTACCACTGGCGCAGGGCATTACTTTTGACCTCTAACTTGTAAAAAGAACCATAAAAAAAAGCGCCTAAAGGCGCTTTTTTTTATTACAATACTCCATTTGGAGTAACCCATTTAAAATGGTGCTGGTCTTCTGGAAAACGCATGCGATCTGCAATTCTCGTTAGCCTATCTGGCAGCTTTACCAAATAATCACGTGCCTTTTCAGCCTCGTCCGTAAGGGTGCGAAGGTTTTCAATATCCCAATAAGAATTTAACTTGTCTAATATATCTATATAGTCTTTGGAAGTGTATACGCCCAAACGCTGTGCACAGTTTGAAAACACCTCAAAGGCACTGCTAGCCGCCCCGCCAGATTCTCTTAAAAAATGCGCAGGCATTACAATTTTCTTTTTCATCATATCTGAAAAAGCCAAAAGCATTTGAGAAGGGTCTTGAGCAAAAATATGTTTTACAAATTCCCTGTAGGCCAGGTGGTGACGCATTTCATCTCCAGCAATAATAGCACACATTTTTCCCAATAAATGGTTACCTGTTTTCTTAGCCAACTGCCCTACTCTTTTGTGAGAGATATTGGTGGCCAATTCTTGAAAACTAGTATAGACAAAGTTTTTATACGGGTCTCTATCAGTTCCAATATCAAAACCATCTGCAATTAAATACTGAGTGCTTTTTTCTACTTCTTTCATATTCACCCTACCAGACAAATACAAATATTTATTTAGCACGTCGCCGTGTCTGTTTTCCTCTGCAGTCCAATTTCTGATCCATTTGGTCCAGCCATTTTTTTCTTTATGCTGGTCTATCCCGTCTACATCCAAAAGCCAGGACTCATAAGTAGGCAAAGCCTCCTCTGTAATGGTGTCTGCCACTAAGGTAACCCAAAGGTCATAGCCAATCTCTTTAGCTCCCTCTCTAATTTTAGCAGTTTCTTCAAAAAAATGATCCGACTGAGAATCGGGCAAAAAATCTGTAGGCTGCCAAATGTCTTCTATGGGAATTAGAAATTGGTCTATAAAACCATCTATTTTTGGTTCTAAGGACCTCATAACTTCTAATCTAATATTGTGCTGTGACATAATTCTTTGGGTTTACACAAATATAGAATTTAGGATGGGTTTCTGCCTAGCTCTTGGGGATAATATTCACAGACAGGCCTACTTTGCCAATATTGTTTGGTCCCGAGTTCCATAGCAGTGAGTGGCCCTCTAAAAGCTGCTGCCGTGTCTACATTCCAAATATTAGCCTTGAGCACAGGAACGGTCTCACCAATCCTACTCACTGGCGTATGCCCAATGAATACTTCCTTGTACAGCTTAAACCTCTTAGGGTACAACGGGCTTGTAATATCTAATAGTGGGTCTAATGACAAAGCGGTCTCCCATAGGGTTCGGTCCCAATAAAAAGTTTTTTCAAAATACTCAAAGGCAACCCCTTTTTGATTAGAAAAACCGGCATGAACAAAAAGTCGGTTTTGATCGTCTAAGTAGTAGGGCTTTAAAGTCTTAAAAAAACCAATGTGTTTCTCAACTACGGAGCGCATTTGTCCTTTGTAAGAAGCAACCGTAGCCGCTCCCCCGTGTGCCAACCACTGTGGATTAGAAATGCCATTTTCCAACCAATCTAAAGCCAGAGCGTCGTGGTTGCCTTTGATATAGACACAGTTATAAAGTGCCTCCAGTTCCATTAAATAGTCTATAGTTTCTACCGCCTGGGACCAACCATCTACATAGTCCCCCAAAAAAATGAGTTGGTCTTTTGGGGTGGGAGCAATTGTATTAATAAGGGCCTGCAAAGCCTTATACCCCCCGTGAATATCTCCAAAAACAAATTCTCTCATAGCCTTTAATTCTATTCAAAAGTAAGTGTACCGTCACAAACATTCGTAAAGTAGCTGTTAAATTAATTTTGAGCAAGACCAATTTTCGTTGTATTTTGCTTTCTCTTAAAACCATTCATGAAAAAAGTATTCTGTATAGGAGAGTTGCTCATAGATTTTGTAGCTGAAAATCAAGGAAGTGATCTGAGCAAAGCAAAATTATTTACAAAAAAAGCAGGAGGAGCACCCGCCAACGTAGCCTGTGCCATAAATAAGCTAGGGGGTTATGCTGCATTTATTGGAGCCCTAGGAAAAGACGCGTTTGGAGATTTCCTTTGGAACACCTTAGACGCACATCAGATAGATTTAAGCCTAGCACAACGTACAGACACTTTTACCACCCTAGCTTTTGTTTCCATAGACTCAAGTGGAGAGCGGGATTTTGTCTTTAGCAGAGGGGCAGACAAAGAACTTCAATACGACCCCAGTGTAAAACACCTGTTTAACCAGCAGATGGTTCACTTTGGAGCGGCCACCTCTTTTTTAGGCGGAAAACTTGAAGAAGCCTACGGACACTATATGTTTGACGCACTTACTCAAGACGCCTTCATCAGTTTTGACCCCAATTTTAGGGGCGACTTATGGAAAAATAATAAGGAGATCTTTGTAAAAAAGTGCATGCCTTTTATAGAGAAATCACAGCTTTGTAAATTTAGTTTGGAAGAGGCTTTGCTCCTTTCAGGAGCAGCCGATGCAAAAGGGGCCTGTGACATACTTCACTCCCATGGGGTGCCCATCATCTGTATTACATTAGGCGCAGAGGGAACTTTAGTAAGTACTCCGAATACAAAAAAACAAATCCCAAGTAGTGCAGTAAAAGCCATAGACACCACTGGAGCAGGAGATGCTTTTATCGGAAGTCTACTATGCCAAATTTCTACCTTGCCCACTCCCTTAGATCAGTTAGTAAATGAACCAGACACCTTGTATACTATGGTGGCCAAAGCAAATACAGCTGGAGCACTTACCACTACAAGTTATGGTGCTATTGCAGCTATTCCCTCCAAAGCAGAATTAGAAAATTTTAAACTTTAGCCCCAGACAAATTAGTTATTATATTGGACTTTTCTCAGCACCCTTAAAGATTCTTTTAGAGAAACATAAGCCTTTGGAAAACTCTTTTTTAAGAGCGGTTTGGCTAAGTGGAGTAAGTCTTTTGCTTCTGAAAAACCGTTCATAAAACACAGCAGTAAAGTCTCAGGTGTTTGATCTATTTCTGTGAGTTCTGAGGCTTTAAAACTTCCCTCATCCGAGATCCTTTGCAAGAGTGTTTTAGCATTGTTAAATACGTGAAATAA
This sequence comes from Flavobacteriaceae bacterium LSUCC0859, assembly GCA_022239325.1. Lineage (GTDB taxonomy): Bacteria > Bacteroidota > Bacteroidia > Flavobacteriales > Flavobacteriaceae > MAG-120531. The sequence continues at coordinate 291,990 of JAKOGP010000002.1, forward strand.
CGTTTTTTGATCAAAAAGAGGCGGGGAAAACAAAAGCTTAGTTTCTATTACGTAACTACCGTTTTCCTTAAAAACAATTTCTGTTTTTTCCAGTGGATAATATTTTTTTTCTCTGCCCAATCCCAATCGGATATACTCCAAAATTTCTAAAGAATGATCGTTTAATTGAATTTCAACCTCATCTAAAGCAGAGTAAAAAAGTTTTACTTCTTCGGTAATCAATTCAATATCTACCCGAGAGTAAAAAAGTTGGTCACTCACTTTCTTTTGGACCCCCGCCCAACAGACCACAAACTGATCTCTAAATACCTGATAGTTGCTCTCTAAATCTCTGTGTCTTATATGAATAAAATCTACAACGGCATCTAAGGTGAGTCTAATATTATTTTGAGCACTTAACTCAATGGCCTGAACAGCCTCCTCATTTAAGGAGTTAGTCATACTGTCGGTATCTTTTGGCAGGCTAATACTTCCCTCCCTAACAAAAACAGTACCTCCCCAATACTTCCAGATATTTTTTCTAAGACTGCAGATTTTCCCACTAGAACTTATGGTCACTAAACCAATCACTTTCCCCTCTGGAAGATTGGGGAAATAGATATTTTCATAAATGATCAATGGAGGATTGTGTAAATAGGCATTTACAAGATTTTGAATTTTTGAGTCATCAAAAAAGTCTACTCCTACAATGTGATTTTCAGCGTCTGTAACTCCTATAACAATAAAAGACCTGTTGTTGGGATTGCTATTAGCTAAGGCACAAACATGTTTTAGAAATTTAGCTTTACCCTCCTTAATACCAATGTCAATACTCCGTTTTTTATCATAAAAACTATTTTCCCCGTTATGGGCTAATAAGTTTTTAATGAGTAATCTTTTATTAATCATGATTACCTAAGCATCAGGAGATTTTTTTGTTAAGAATGGTGCTACTCGCTTGGTCGGTAGGCATGACCACCAAATCTGCTATATTAACGTGGTAAGGGCGGCTGAGTACAAAACCTATAATCTCTGCTATATCTTCTGCTTGCAAGGGAGCATACCCTTTATACACCTCCCCCGCCCGATCTTTATCTCCTTTAAACCGCACTTCACTAAAACCAGTCTCTACTAGGCCTGGGTGAATAGCACCCACTTTAATTCCGGTCCCATTAAGGTCCATCCTCATGGCCTGATTAATGGCGTCTACAGCGTGTTTGGAGGCACAATACACATTGCCTTTAGGATACACTTCCTTTCCTGCAGTAGATCCTATATGAATAATATGACCTTTGTTTTTAGCCAACATATGGGGAAGTACCGCTTTAGTCACATATAATAAGCCCTTTACATTAATGTCCATCATGGCATCCCAATCTGCAAGGTCTGCGTATTGAAAGAGATCTAAACCATGAGCATTACCAGCATTGTTAATGAGCACATCAATTGCTTTAAATGGATGTGGTAACTCGTTTACCGCCTTGAAAACGGCCTCTTTGTTTGACACTTCAAAAACAAGCGTTTGCACCTCTGTATGAGCAGCACAATGCTGAGCAACAGCTGCTAATCTCTCCTGATCTCTGCCACATAGAATGAGTTTACATCCCATTTTTGCAAGGTAATAAGCGGTTGCCTTTCCAATACCACTGCTGGCTCCTGTAATTAATACTGTTTTATCTAAATTCATTGTTGTTAGTTTATGGAATGTCATGCCCTCTAAAAGCTGCAAGTAAATAAAACCAATCTTCCGTTTCTATTTTAATTTCACAAGCAGCTACCGCTGTTTTGTGTCTTTCTATTTTTGTGGTTCCCACAACCGGATGAATTTGTGATGGATGGTTCATAAGCCAGGCCAAAAGCAATCCGTCTTTGGTAGTGTTATAAGTAGCACAAAGCTTCTTAAATGCCAATTCAAGTGCGCTTGGAATCACTTTTTTACCCAGGAGCCCTCCTAGAGGTGCCCAAGCCATTGGCCTTATGTTTTCTGTCATACAATAGTCAAGGTCTCCATTAAACATGGGGCTGTTAGCCGATAAGGAAATTTCTATTTGATTGGCAGAGACCTCTAATTTTTGTTGCATGAGTCTGGTCTGACTGGGCGTAAAATTAGAAAGTCCAAAGCTTTTAATATAGCCCTTGTTTATAAGTTCTGAAACAGCCTCCTGAATCTGATCCGGGTCCATTAATGGACTGGGCCTGTGCAACAAAAGCAAATCTAGATAGGAAGTTTTTAATTTATGGAGGGAGCGTTCTACAGAATCTAAAATATACTGTTTGGTATAATTATAGTGATTTAACTTTGTTCCTCGTTCTTGATTGCTTAGAGCAATTCCACATTTACTAATAAATTGCAAAGATTCTCTAGGAATACCGCAGTGTTTAAAACCATCCCCAAAATCTCCTTCTGTGGTATAGTCTCCATAAATATCTGCATGATCAAAGCTTGTAATTCCATTAGAATAACAGGCCTCAATGAGTTCACATATCTGAGAGCTGGATAGTTTGGCACCCCAGGAACCCCAATTCATGGTTCCAGCAATAATTCTTGAATAATTGGTCTGCATATATTTTAATTAAACACAGCCTTTAAACTCCGTGTTTACCTGGAGGACAACAGTTATGACACCATTTCACACACAAGCAAACCCCATCAGGCTATAACAATGTTTGAAATTAGCAATAAAATCCTTAAAAACTTCATAAAAACAAGGGGTTTTGACATTTTTTAACGCTGCATTAACAAGCCTTCTTTAAATAAATTTTTTAATTGCAGTGGTATTTAAAATACAGTTCCCTAAATTGAAAATTTTAACAAGACTATGGAAGAAAATAATAGGATTGACATGGCGGCTATTAACGAAAAAATAGCACAAGAAAGTGCCTTTGTAGACCTTCTTACTGCAGAGATGAACAAGGTCATTGTAGGACAAAAGCACATGGTAGAAAGATTGCTTATTGGTCTTTTAGGACAGGGACACATCTTACTTGAAGGGGTTCCTGGATTGGCTAAAACACTAGCCATAAACACCCTTGCCAAGGCAGTGAAAGGAAGCTTTAGCAGAATTCAGTTTACTCCAGACCTATTACCCGCAGACGTGGTTGGAACCCTTATTTTTAATATGAAAGAGAATGATTTTTCAATTAAAAAGGGCCCTATTTTTGCCAATTTTGTGCTAGCAGACGAGATTAACAGAGCCCCTGCCAAGGTGCAGTCTGCTCTCTTAGAGGCCATGCAGGAAAAACAGGTGACCATTGGAGACGAAACCTTTGTACTAGACAAGCCATTTTTAGTTTTGGCCACACAAAACCCGGTAGAGCAGGAAGGAACCTACCCTTTGCCAGAGGCTCAGGTAGACCGTTTTATGTTAAAGACCGTGATTAGTTATCCAAAAATAACAGAAGAACAGTTGGTCATGCGACAAAGTCTAAAAGGAGCATACGAAAACGTAAATCCTGTAGTAAGTGTCAAACAAATACTTTCTGCTCAAGCAGCCGTAAGAGAAGTGTATATGGATGAAAAGATAGAAAAGTATATCTTGGATTTAATATTTGCGACCCGTTTCCCAGAAAAATACGGATTAGAAAAACTCAAACCATGGATTAGCTTTGGTGCATCGCCCAGAGGGAGTATTAATTTAGCCATGGCCTCGAAATGCTATGCCTTTATAAAAAGAAGGGGCTATGTAATTCCAGAAGATGTGCGGGCTGTGGTTCATGACGTACTCAGACACAGGATTGGGATTACTTATGAGGCAGAGGCAGAAAATATTACTACCGAAGAGATTATTAATAGCATTGTAAATGAAATAGAGGTGCCATAGCAGAAAGCTTGTAATGACAATTAACTGACTCTTTTACATTGTTTCATCTACCTTATGGAGACCAAAGATTTACTCAAAAAAGTTCGAAAAATAGAGATCAAGACCAGGCGTCTCTCTGACCATATTTTTGGGGGAGAATATCATTCTACCTTTAAAGGAAGGGGAATGACCTTTTCTGAGGTACGTCAATATCAGTTTGGAGACGACGTTCGAGCCATTGACTGGAATGTGACCGCCAGACAAAATGAGCCCTATATTAAAGTCTTTGAAGAGGAAAGAGAACTTACTCTAATGATGGTTGTAGACGTAAGTGGCTCTGGGTTATTTGGAACCGTTTCACAGTTTAAAAAAGAAATACTCACTGAAATTACAGCCACACTGGCTTTTTCTGCACTTCAAAACAATGATAAAGTAGGTTTGCTTTTATTTTCAGATCAAATAGAACTTTTTATTCCTCCTAAAAAAGGAAAGAGTCATATACTGAGAATCATAAGAGAGTTGTTAGAGTTTAATCCTAAAAGCCAAAAAACAGATGTAGGATTTGCTTTGAAATATTTGGGAAATGTACTCAAGAAAAAAGCCATTGTTTTTGTGCTTTCTGACTTTATATCTGAGGATTATTTACAGAGCTTACGTATTGTTGGCAAAAAACACGATCTCACCGGAATTAGAATATACGACCCAGCAGAGCAAAAAATACCCAACTTGGGCTTGGTGCCTATGATGGATTCAGAAACTGGATCTATTAAATTGGTCGCTACTCAGTCTAAAACCGTCAGAAAATCCTATGAAAATTACCAAAAGTCCAGGCAAAATTACTTTGAAGAAAGTTTCAAAAAAGCTGGCTGTGGGCAAATCAATTGCCAAGTAGACGAAAGCTATGTGAAAAAATTATTGGGATACTTTAAACAAAGAGGCAAGTAGATATGTGGAGATATCTGATGAAAATCAAAAAAGGGAGTAAGCTATTTGGGTTCATTTTGCTCGGACTTCTCCTCATGGCACAGGTTTCAAAGGCCCAGGAGGGAAGCGAAGCCTACACTGCTGTAGCTACCTTAGACACTACCAACATCCAGATCGGAGAGCAGCTTATATTGCGGCTTTCCGTGGCGGTTAAGCCCACAGATCTCGTTAATTTTCCAGAAGACCCCTTGGCTTTTCTGCCTTTAGAATTAGTAAAGAGCTTTGAAACAGACTCCATAGACTATTCCGGAAAACTCAACTTGACAAAAAAATATGCCCTAACCCAATTTGACGCTGGAAACTACACCATACCAAAACAAAAGATCTCCATAAATAATCAGCTGTTTTTAACCGACAGTAGTTCCGTTAGCGTTAGAGATGTAGAGGTAGACACCTTAAAACAAAAGCTTTACCACATTAAGCCCATCACACAGGTAGAAAAAATTGCTACCTATGACTGGCTTTGGCAGCTGCTATTTATTTTAGGGGCATTGGCAGCAATACTTGTTGCTATTCTCAGGGCTCAGAAAAAAAGAAAATTAGCAGCAGACAACAAAAAACTTCCTCCATACGACAGGGCGCTTTTGGCCTTAGATAATTTAGAGAAATCTCAGTACCTGCTCAAAGAAGAGTACAAGGAATATTACAGCGAACTAACTAATATTGTTAGACAGTACCTGGAAGAAGAAGTGCATATTGCCGCTTTAGAAAGCACCACGGACCAGTTAATAGAAAAATTAGAATTGCTTACAGCCTCAGGTACCCTGAGCTTAGAAGAGGATACACTTATACAGTTTAAACAAATCTTACAAACAGCAGATTTAGTGAAATTTGCCAAGTCTACCCCTAAAGAAGGTGTGGCAGAAAAAGACAGGAGCCGTTTAAAAGAAATTGTGGTTAAAACTAAGGAGTCCATTGCGCCACCCACAGAGGAAGAGCTCGCTGCTATTGCTGCCACTGAAGCAGCTCAAAAAGCCCGAGAAGTTCAAAGTGCTCGGAAGAAGAAACTAATTATTGCTGCCCTGGTGTTCACTGGTGTATTTCTAGGAATTATTGGCTATATGGGACCAAAAAATATCTGGGATACCGCACTGAGAAATCCAAATAAGATACTCCTTGAAAAAGATTGGATTGAAAGTGAATACGGCACCCCTGCAGTCATTATTCAAACCCCAGAAGTACTTATTAGAGACACCACAGCTGTAGCTCAATTAGGAGAAGTTTCATTACAAAAGTTTAAATATACCCATCCTAAAGGAGTGCTTTTTATAAGCTTAGAAACCAAAAAGTTTGTGCAACAAGAACCTCCAAACTTTGAGCAGCTTACAGAAAATAGTTTGAGGGCATTGGAGGCTTTAGGAGCCAAAAATATCATTACTAAACAAGAGAACTTTGAAGCCCAAGAAGGTGTCAGGGGAATGAAAACCTTTGGCACAGCAGATTTTTTTATAGACGGGGACACAAAGGCCACTAAAGAAGATTACATATTATTGTTTTTTGGTGGAAAGGGGTATGTGCAATCTATAGGAATGAGGTGGATAGATGGTGACCCGTATGCAGAAGAAATTTCTGAAAAAATAATGGGTAGTATAGCTTTTGAAAAAATAACAGAAACCCCAGAAAAATAGATATGAACTTACAAGATTCCTTTGCAAATCCCGAATTTTTGTGGCTTCTTACCCTCTTGCCACTCTTGGCCGGCTGGTATCTATTGAAAAACAAAAAGGCTAAAGTGACCTTAAAAATGCCCACTACAATTGGTTTTACTGGTCATTTTTACACCCGTGCCAACCACTTCTTATTTGTACTTAGAACACTAGCCTTAGCGGCATTGATCGTGGGCTTGGCAAGGCCACAAAATACCTCAGAAACCACCAAAACTGAAACCACCAAAGGAATAGATATTGTAATGGCTATTGATGTTTCTTCAAGTATGCTGGCCAAAGATTTAAGTCCTAATAGATTGGTAGCCTTAAAAGAGGTGGCTACAGATTTTATAAATGACCGCCCGAATGACAGAATTGGTTTGGTAGTTTATGCTGGCGAGAGTTATACAAAAACTCCTATTACCTCAGACAAAAGACTGGTCCTACAAGCGCTTAAAGAAATCCAATACGGGGCTCTTACAGACGGAACAGCTATAGGTATGGGCTTAGCAACCTCTGTGAATAGGCTCAAAGATAGTGAGGCATTGAGTAAGGTTATTATACTGCTTACAGACGGAGTAAACAACTCTGGCTTTATAGAGCCTGCTACAGCTGCAGAGCTGGCAGTAGAATACCAAATAAAAACCTATACTATTGGATTGGGAACTAATGGAAATGCCCTCTCTCCTGTAGCTTATAATCCAGATGGAAGTTTTAGATATGGTCTGGCAGAAGTCCAAATAGACGAGGCGCTTTTAAAAGAAGTTTCAGCAGCTACTGGAGGAAAGTACTTTAGAGCAACAGACAATCAAAAATTAGCTCAAATATATGAGGAAATTAATAGCTTAGAAAAGACAGAAGTAGAGACCTTTAAATTTTATGCATACGAAGAAAAATTTAGACCTTGGGCATTGGCTGCTTTGGGACTTCTAATGCTAGAATGGCTGTTAAAAAACACCCTGTTTAAAAGTTTTATTTAGTAGACTGAAATGATTCAATTAGATCAAAAAATATACTTGTACGCGCTAGTCTTACTCCCAATAATGGTTGTAGGGTTCCTCATGCTTCAAATCTGGAAAAAGAAGGCGCAACAGCGATTTTCAGAACCGGACTTGCTCAAAAAATTAGCTCCTAATAAGTCTAATTTTAAAAATATTTTAAAACTAATTATTCAAGTTTTAGGTGTTGGATGTGTTGTTTTGGCTCTGGTAAACCCAAAAGCGGGAACTAAGTTAGAGACGGTACAAAGAGAAGGGGTGGATATTGTTTTTGCTGTAGATGTTTCTAAAAGTATGCTGGCAGAAGACATTGCTCCAAATCGAATGGAAAAAGCTAAAAGACTGGTTTCAGAAATTATTAATGAACTGGCTAGCGATAGAATTGGTATTATTGCTTACGCTGCTCAAGCATATCCACAGCTCCCAATCACTACAGATTATGGAGCTGCAAAAATGTTTTTGCAAGGAATGAATACAGAAATGCTTTCCTCTCAAGGAACAGCCATTTCAGACGCCATAGAATTGGCTACTACTTACTATAACGACGCTGCGCAAACCAATAGGGTTTTATTTATTGTGTCTGACGGAGAAGACCACTCCAATGGAAATGCTACAGCAGCCGTTTCAAAAGCCTTAGACGCTAATATTAAAATATTTACAGTAGGTGTGGGTACAGAGAAAGGAGGTCCTATTCCTATTCGTGAAAAAGGGGTTCTCGAGCGGCTTAAAAGAGACGCAGAGGGTGAGGTGGTGATTACCAAACTACAACAAACCACCCTCTTAGATATTGCACAAGAGGGGAACGGACAGTACATAGACGGAAGTAATACTGCACAAGCGGTGGCACAAATTAAAGAAGCATTAAATCAGATGGATAAAATGGCTTTTGAAGCCAAACAATTTTCAGACTACAAAGACCAGTTTCAATGGTTTTTAGGTGCCGCTTTAGTACTTTTCCTTCTTGATCTATTTATTTTTGAAGGAAAAACTGCCTGGATTGCTAGATTAAATTTGTTTAATGAAAAAGAAGAGGAGGTATAATATGAAAATGTTTTTCACTATCGTTTACTTGTGCGCAAGTGCTGCTGTTCTAGCTCAAGAATCTGCGTTACAGACCAATGAAAGGCCATCAGAAACTCAGAGGAGTTCCGTAGACCCCAAAAAAGCGATTGATGCGCAAAATCTAACGTATTGGGCCAATGAATCTGTGGCCAAGGACCATTTTGTAAAGGCAGAAACTCAGTATAGGAAAGCCATCGGCACGGATCCAAATAATCCCATTCCAGCCTTTAACTTGGGGAGTACGTTCTACAATAATGAATCTTACTCTGAAGCCTTGAGCCCCTTAAAAAAAGCAGCTACTGTAGTAGAAGACGAAGCTCAAAAACACGCTATTTTTCACAATATGGGCAATGTTTTTATGAAGAGTAAAGCCTACGAAAAAGCAGTGGAAGCTTATAAAGAAGCGCTTAGGAATGACCCAACAGACCATGAAACGCGCTATAACTTAGCCTTAGCGAAAGAAATGCTAAAAAAAGAGCAACAAGAAAAAGACCAGGAGCAAAAAGACCAAAACCAGAAAGACGATTCAAAAAAAGACCAAGACCAAGATCAAAAAGACAAACAAGACCAAGAGGGAGATCAGAAAAAAGATCAGGAAGGAAATCCAGATCAGGGTGAGGGAGATAAAAAAGATGAAAATGGAGACCCTAAAGATCCTGGTGAGCAGGAAAAAGAAGAACAAAAAAAAGGAGAGGGTGACAGAAAAAAAGAAACAGAACAAAAACCAAAAGAAAAGGAGGAGTCCCAAGCTCCTCCCAGAAAAAGTCAGCTATCTCCTCAGCAAATACAAAATCTCTTAGAAGCCATGCAAAATGCAGAGAAAAAATCTCAAGAGAAATTAGACGCAAAGAAGGTAAAAGGAGTTCCTGTTAAAACTAAAAAAGATTGGTAATGTCGTGGTTTGCTAAAATATACCTCAGCCTTTTTATCTTACTAGGCAGCGTGTATTCTCATAAAACTTATGAGAATACTGTCTTTGTTCCAGCCCAAGAAGAGGTAAGTTTTAAAATGTCTCTCAGTAAAAGTACTTTGGGTATTAATGAGCGTATTAGGGTGGACTTTGTTATGAATAAAGATGGCGATAACTTTGAGCCTCCTAGCTTTGAAGGCTTTAGAGTAGTCATGGGGCCCTCCCAATCTATAAGCTCTTCCTGGGTGAATGGCGTTAGAAGCTTTTCAAAAACCTTTTCATATACCATAGCCCCAATAGAAAAAGGACGCTTCAAGATTGGACAAGCGCGCATAGAAATAGATGGAGAAATTTACAAGACAAACACAGAGATGGTTACTGTAACCGATGCTGTTAAAAAACCAAGTGAAGAGATGACGGCAGAAGATATTGCCAATGAGAGCCTTCATCTAGTAGCAGAAGTTTCTAAAGAAAACCCCTATCTAAACGAAAAGGTAACCGTTGTATACAAATTATATGTAGGTTCTGACATCAGTGTGACTAATTTTAGGGCGATAGACAATCCAACCTTTAACAACTTTTGGAACCAAGACATTCCCGTGACTCAATACACCTTTCAATCTGGTTTTTACAACGGTAAAGCAGCACAATTTGTGGTCTTAAAACGGGTGGTTTTATACCCTCAAAAAACAGGAAAACTTACTTTAGAACCCTTGGTATTAGACATTACCGCAGAGGTTCCTACAAATAGACGTGATTTCTTTGGGGGGCGTTTATATGCCCAAACCAACAAAACGGTTACTGCTGGCAAGCGAAGTATTCAAGTTAGACCACTTCCTGAGCAAGGGAAACCAGCCTCTTTTAATGGAGCTGTTGGCAGCTTTGATTTCTTTGTCAAGAGCTCTAAAAATATTTTAAATGCCAACGAGTCACTACAAGCTACTGTAGAGGTAACTGGGACGGGGAATTTAAAATTGTTTAGTCTTCCTGAACTTAAGCTGCCTGCTGCATTGGAGGTATATGAGCCAGAGTTTAAAGAAAAAGTAACTAGCAATATCTCTGGAATGAAGGGTAAAATAAGTAATGAGTATACTGTGATACCTGCCTTTAAAGGAAAATATCCCATTCCAGAAGTTACTTTTAGTTACTTTGACCCCTCTTTGGAGAAATACATCAGTTTACAATCTAAGCCCATTCTAATTAATGTAATAGAAGGACCTTTACCCAGCTCAGAGTCTACAGCTAATAATCCTGTATTAAATCCTGTAGTAGAAAAACAACAAATTGTTTCTCAAAATGAGGGCTTTGGCTTTATTAAAACAAAAACAAAATTACAAGCTAAAAATTTACGCCCCTTCTTTAACAGTAGTGTCTATTGGATGTGGTGGCTACTACCCTTATTGATTATTCCAATATCTGTAATCTTTTCTCGTAAAAGAAGGGCTTTAAAAGAGGACAAAAGTGGACAAATTAGCAAAAAAGCCCAACGTCTAGCCAAAAAATTTCTCTCAGAAGCAAAGGCAGCACAAAACAATAAGGAGGTCTTTTACATTGCCTTAGAAAAAGGTTTACAATTATATGCCAAAGGAAAACTACGTATAAAAACAGCAGACTTTAATAAAGAAAATTTACAAATTGTTTTTAATCAAAAAAATATTGACCCTGAAACCGTAAAACAATTTATTCTCTTGCTTACCCATTGTGAAGCAGCTAGATACAGTCCGTTCACCTCTGTAGAAATAAATGCGGATTACAGTTTGGCAGTACATACCATAAGTCAATTAGACTCACAATTATAAATTATGAAAAAGAAACTAGTTTTATTTTCTATTCTTTGTTCTCTGTTGTGGAGCCTCCCTTCTTATGGCCAGAATCAAAGATCTGAAGATAGCGAATTGGAGAGTAAATACCTTTCCTTTTTTAACGCAGCTACCGACGCCTACAATCAGGGAGATTACAAATTGGCCTCAGATTATTATGAAAACATACTAAAAGGAGGATATGAAAGTGAGGCGGTATATTACAATTTAGGGAACGCTTATTACAAACAAAATAATATTGCAAAGAGTATATACTTTTTTGAAAAAGCCTTACTCAAAGCACCCAATGACAGTGACATATTAAAGAATCTGGCTTTTGCAAAAAAAATGACTATAGACGCTATTCCTATCAAAACTCCAAATGGATTAGGTCAGGCTTATGGCTCATTCGTGAAGCAGTACACTCTAAACTTTTGGAGCTATTTAGCAATCATTAGTATGTTGTTAGTAGTGCTATGCTACCTGAGTTTTTACTTTTCAAACAGAACAGGACTTAAAAGAGCTTCTTTTACCATAGCGCTAGTTTCTTTATTGGTCTCCTTTTTTTCTCATGCCAATGGTCTGATTATTGAAGATTTAGAAAGTAAAAACCGTCCTGCCATTATTTTTGAAACCTCAAAAGCACTTTCTGAACCAAACCAACAAGGGGTGCTGATATTTGAACTTCACGAAGGAACCAAAGTTCAAGTCTTAGAACGCTTAAATGAATGGTGTCAAATTGAGTTGTCAGACGGACAAAAAGCCTGGGTGCTTCAAAAACAACTGAGAGAAATTAAAGACTAACTTACATATTTAGGACTTTAATGTATCATATTTAAACATTTTATGCATCTTTGTATAAGATGCTGTTTTCTAAAACCATAATACGTTTTGTGTCTGGAATGTTATTCCTTTGGTTGTTTTCTACCCTGACACCAACCTTGAGTTTACTCCTATCAGAGCCCAGTGATCAGATTGAAATGGCTGGTAATATGACAGAGGACCCTCAACAAGAGGAAGAAAAAAAAGAAAGTAAAAAAGATTGGGTGCTTTCAGATGTAAACAAGAGAATTTCCCTTGAAAATATTATCCAAAACACTATTTACTTCAACAGTATAGGAGACTATAAAACGCCCTATCACAAGGTCGTATTACCACCTCCAGAGGTCTAGTCTCTTTTATCCTTTTTTTAATTTATCTCAGTGCTTAAAAGCACTGTGAACCCTAAAATATTTATATATGTTTAAAAATATAAAGCAGGATATTCCTGCAAGTATAGTCGTTTTTTTTGTTGCCTTACCGCTTTGTTTAGGTATTGCTTTAGCTAGTGGTGCTCCATTGTTCTCTGGGCTCATTGCCGGAATTGTCGGAGGAATTTTAGTGGGCGTTTTAAGTGGCTCTCAAATTGGTGTATCTGGGCCAGCAGCAGGTTTAGCTGCTATTGTACTTACGGCTATTAGCAGTCTGGGTGGCTTTGAAAACTTTTTGTTAGCGGTAGTACTCGGTGGTGCCATTCAAATTTTATTTGGCATTTTAAAAGCCGGAGTTATAGGATATTATTTTCCCTCCTCTGTGATCAAAGGCATGCTAACTGGAATTGGTATTATTATTATCCTCAAACAAATTCCCCATTTTTTTGGTTACGACGCAGACCCTGAAGGAGATTTTGCCTTTATGCAGATGGATGGCCAAAATACCTTTTCAGAAATTTTAGCGCCACTATCTGGTATACAAATAGGCCCTACTATTGTAGCTATTATTGGATTGGGCATTCTGATTCTTTGGGATAAGGTACTCTCTAAAAAAGGTAAAATATTTACCCTTATTCAAGGACCACTGGTAGCGGTAGTGATTGGGATTATTTACTATGTTCTAACAAAAGACAGTAGTAGTTTATCTATACAAGGAACTCATTTAGTTCAGGTTCCTGTGCCCGAGGACTTTAGTTCCTTCAAAGCACAGTTCACTTCTCCAAACTTTAGCGGAATAACAAACCCCCAAATTTGGATTACTGCCTTTACTATTGCATTGGTAGCTAGTTTAGAGACCCTACTCTGTGTAGAGGCTACTGATAAATTAGACCCTGAGAAAAGGGTGACTCCTACCAACAGAGAGTTGTTAGCCCAGGGAGCGGGAAATATGTTTTCTGGTTTCATTGGAGGGCTTCCAGTAACGCAGGTAATTGTGAGAAGTTCTGCCAACATCCAGTCTGGAGGAAAAACAAAACTGTCTGCCATTATGCATGGTTTTCTTCTTCTAATCTCTGTGATGCTTATTCCAAAGCTTTTAAATATGATTCCCCTCTCCGTATTGGCTGCTATTTTATTTATTGTTGGTTATAAACTGGCAAAACCAGCTTTATTTAAACAGATGTATCTATTAGGCTGGAAACAATTTGTTCCTTTCCTTGTTACCATTATGGGAATTATATTCACAGACCTTCTCATTGGAATTGGGTTGGGACTAGCCGTTGGAGTTGTAGTGGTGCTAATTAAAAGCTTTCAAAATTCACATTTCTTACATAAGGAAGACGAAAGTAATGGAAGTCAGAAAATTAAAATGACCTTGGCAGAGGAGGTAACCTTTTTTAACAAAGGTGCCATTCTAAAAGAGCTAGATCAATTACCTGCTGATTGTCATTTGGAATTGGATGTTAGAAACACCCGCTTTTTAGACTATGACATTATTGAAATTTTAGATGATTTTGCTTTAAAAGCAAGATTAAAAAACATCGATATTACATTGGTATCTGAAAAAGGAAAGGTAAGCAATCCTGAGAGCTTCATCTCATTTATTAATCTAAGGTCTTCTTAGACTTTATTACAAACAACAAACTTATGAAACTAAATAACGTATTTAAAAATAATGAAGCTTGGATCCAAGACAAGCTTTCCTCCGACGGAAAATATTTTGAAAATCTCGGAAAAGGGCAGAGCCCAGAACTTCTGTACATAGGTTGCTCAGACAGTAGGGTGACAGCAGAAGACCTTATGGGTATGGGACCAGGAGATGTATTTGTACATAGGAATATTGCCAATATGGTCATTAGTATAGACCTTAATGTCATGTCTGTGGTAAACTACGCAGTAGAGCACCTTAAGGTAAATCATGTGGTGGTCTGTGGCCATTATGCATGTGGTGGTGTAAAAGCAGCTATGCAATCTGCAGACCTAGGGATCTTAAACCCCTGGCTAAGAAATATCCGAGATGTATATAGGTTACACAAAACCGAACTAAATGCCATTGAAAATGAAGACAAAAGATACGACAGACTCGTAGAACTGAATGTTCAAGAACAATGTGTTAACCTGATTAAGACCGCTGCTGTTCAGAAAGCGGCCAGAGACAGGAACCTAAAAGTTCACGGCTGGGTCTTTGACGTTCACAGCGGCAAACTCATAGATCTCAAGATTGATTTTGATGGTATTCTAAACAATATCATGGAAATCTACCACTTAGACTAAATACCCTTACATAAGCACACTTTTATTGGCCAGCTAAAAGCTGGCCAATTTTTTTAAGTTCAATACCTCATTGGGTTAAACAGAAAGTCTTAAATTTGTGCTCTTAATGCTATGTGCTCCGCCACACCAACGCACTCATATGATAGATCAGTTAAAAGAACATTTAGAGAAGGTAGTCGCTTTTGACTCAAAAGAAGAGGCACAGATAGAGGCCTTCAGAATTGAGTATTTAGGGAAAAAAGGAGTGTTAACAGATCTTTTCGCAGCCTTTAAATCTGTTCCTAATGAAGAAAAAAAGGCCTTTGGCCAAGCCCTCAATGAATTAAAAGTGGCCGCTACAGAAAAAGTAGCACAGCTCAAGGAGGCTCTAGAAGACAATCAACAAGCCACAGGAGTTTACGGAGACCTCAGCAGGCCGGGCGCACCTATAAATTTAGGTTCTAGACACCCTATATCCTTGGTAAAAAATCAAATTATAGATATTTTTTCTCGCATAGGTTTTAATGTCTCTGAAGGTCCGGAGATGGAAGACGACTGGCATAACTTTACCGCCTTAAACCTTCCTGAGTACCACCCTGCTAGAGATATGCAGGACACCTTTTTCATTCAAACAGACCCGGACATCTTATTGAGAACCCACACCTCATCTGTTCAGGTGCGCTATATGGAAAACAACACCCCTCCCATTAGAACTATTTCTCCTGGTAGGGTTTTTAGAAACGAAGCCATCTCTGCGAGGTCTCATTGCTTTTTTCACCAAGTAGAGGGACTGTATATAGACAAAGACGTCTCTTTTGCAGATTTAAAACAAACCCTTCAATACTTTACAGAATCTCTTTTTGGAAAGTCAAAAATCAGACTTCGCCCCTCCTATTTTCCTTTTACTGAACCCAGCGCAGAGGTAGACGTCTATTGGGGATTAGAAACAGAAACAGACTACAAAATGACAAAGGGGACTGGTTGGTTAGAGATTATGGGCTGTGGTATGGTAGACCCTAACGTGCTAAAAAACTGCGGGATAGATCCAGAGGAATATTCTGGTTTTGCTTTTGGGATGGGAATAGACAGAATTGCCTTACTGCTGCATCAAATTTCAGACATCCGTCTGCTCAGTGAAAATGACATTCGCTTTTTAAAACAATTTCAAAGTACTTTTTAAGGGACAGATCTTAAACTTCTGACCAACTGCTAAAAGGTCTTTGGCTCAAAGAAGCGTTGTAATAAGCTTTGTCTCCTGTAACCTCCTCAGACAACCAGCTGGGCGTTTCAAACTGTTCTTGGGCACTAGAAAGCTCTAGCTCTGCTACAATAAGTCCCTGGTTTTCCCCTTCAAAAACATCTACCTCATAGGTGTGAGCGCCATGGGGTACTACATAACGAACTTTCTCAATAAGCGCAGGAACACATAGATTTAATAATGCATGGGCCTCCTCTAGGGGAAGTTCTTTTTCCCACTCAAACCTAGTGGTTCCGTCTGCACTGCCCAAACCTTTTACCGTAATCCAGGCCTTATGGTTGGTAGAACGAACACGTACAGTTCTCTCGGGATCTGTACTTAAAAATCCCTGACGTATTTTAATTATTTGTGAAGCTAAAGGGATAAAAGAACGGTCTTTAACTAAAAATTTTCTCTCTATTTCAATCATATACTAAACTATACTTTTATTAAAATTAATGATTTCTATCTACCTTTAAACACCCATGAATGAATTAGATATTCCTAAGCGTAAGATTATCCATATAGATATGGACGCTTTCTTTGCTTCTGTAGAGCAATTAGACCATCCAGAGCTCCGGGGAAAACCAATAGCTGTAGGTGGAGGCGGCAAAAGGGGCGTGGTTGCAGCTGCAAGTTATGAAGCTCGAAAATATGGTGTTCGCTCTGCTATGTCTGGTGTGTTGGCGGCAAAAAATTGTCCCCATCTCATTTTTGTACCCCCTCGATTTGAACGCTATAAAGAGATTTCAGACCAGATAAGAAAGATCTTCTTTGAATATACAGATCTCGTAGAGCCGCTGTCTTTAGACGAGGCGTATTTAGATGTCACAGGATATAGAAAAGGCCACGTATCGGCCAGCGTGCTGGCTAGAGAAATTAGAGAAAAAATATTTAAAACCACCGGTCTTACGGCCTCTGCCGGCATTTCTGTTAATAAATTTGTCGCAAAAATTGCCAGTGATTACCACAAACCTAACGGACAAAAAACCATCCCACCTGAAGAGGTGCTCTCTTTTTTGGCAGCCTTGGATATTCGAAAGTTTCATGGAATTGGAAAGGTGACTGCAGAAAAAATGTATGGCCTGGGTATCTTTACTGGAGAAGACCTAAGGTCTAAAACAGAGGCCTATCTCAGGGATCATTTTGGGAAAAGTGGGTCCTATTATTATCAGGCCGTGAGAGGGATTCACCACAGCCCAGTGAAACCAGAACGACTTCGAAAATCTGTAGGAGCAGAGCGTACCTTTGGCGGTAATATAAGTAGTGAGGTCTTTTTAGAGGAGAAAATTAAACAGATTGCTAAAGAGCTGTCAAAAAGATTAAAAACCAATAAGCTGGCTGGAAAAACACTGACCTTAAAATTAAAATACGCCAATTTTAACCTGCAAACCCGCTCCAAAACTCTAAACTATTTCATTTCAGATGAGCAGCTCATCATAGAAATAGCCCGTGAACTTTTATACAAAGAGCCCTTGAGTAATTCTGTGAGGTTGCTGGGTCTTTCTATGGCCAAACTCAACAATGAAAAAGAAGCACAACCCCAGATAGCTCCGCTGAACGTTCAATTGCATATAGAATTTTAAACATAAAAAAAGCTCCGCTAAAAGCGGAGCCATAATTTGTAAAACGGGTTTTTAAATCGAAGAAACCCTCAAGGTATTTACCATGCCGCGTTCTTTAATAGGCATAGAGGCTAAGTTTATAATATGATCCCCTTCGGTTACATAACCTGCAGCTTTGGCCATATTATTGAGGTCTTCTATGGTCTGATCTGTAGAGACCATACTGTCATAATAAAAGGCTTTAACCCCCCAAAGTAGGCTGAGCTGGGTTAAAATACGCTTGTTGGCCGTAAATACCAAAATATGTGAGGAAGGCCTCCATGCAGATATTTGATAAGCAGTATACCCACTATTGGTGAGGGTAGAAATAGCTGCTGTTTTCATTTCATTGGCCATGATAGCAGCGTGGTAACACACAGATTTAGTAATATACCTTCTACTGAGGTTTACTGGAGGGTCTAGTGGAACTTGAATGAGCTCTGAGTGCTCTACAGCTTTTAAAATACTGCTCATTTTTTCAATGACCTGAACTGGATACTGACCCACAGAGGTCTCTCCTGAAAGCATGACTGCGTCTGCACCGTCCATTACAGAATTGGCTACGTCATTTACCTCTGCCCTGGTTGGCGTGAGACTATCTATCATGGTCTCCATCATCTGGGTGGCTATTATAATAGGCTTTCTAGCGTGTTTGGCTTTTAAAACCAACTGCTTTTGAATGAGGGGAACCTCTTCTGCTGGAATTTCTACACCCAAATCGCCACGCGCTACCATAAGTGCGTCTGTATGCTCTATAATCTCGTCTATATTTTCTATGGCCTCTGGCTTTTCAATCTTAGAGACAATGGGAATTTTAAGCTCAGAGTGCTTGGCTATCAGTTCCTTAAGATCTTTAATGTCTTGGCTAAAACGCACAAAAGAAAGGGCTATCCAGTCTACATTTTCGCTAATAGCAAAAATAGCGTCCTGAATGTCTTTCTCTGTTAGGGCGGGAAGGGAAATTTTGGTATTGGGAAGGTTTACCCCTTTTTTAGACTTTAAAGGGCCCCCTTGTATCACTTTAGTAACTACCTCATCTTCTCCGTTGGTACTTACCACCTCGAACATCAGTTTTCCGTCATCTAACAATACGCGTTCTCCCACTTTCACATCTTTGGGAAAGCTTGTATAGGTCATATAGGCTCGGGTAGACGTCCCTACAAAAGGAGCTCCTGTAGCAAAAGTTAGCTGGTCTCCAGGGGCCACTTCTATACCCTCTTCCATGACTCCTACCCTAAGTTTAGGGCCTTGAAGGTCTGCTAAAATAGAGGTGTATAATCCGAGTTCTTCATTGAGTTCTCGAATCATTTTAATTCTCGCACTTACGTCTGAATAATCTGCATGAGAAAAGTTGATTCTAAAGACGTTTACTCCGGCCTTCATCATCTCTCTGAGCACTTCTCTAGTACTGGTCGCGGGACCCAAGGTCGCTACGATTTTTGTTTTCTTTGCGCTTGGCATATTAAAAAATTAAATTGTTTTTAGATTTTAATTGGTTGTACTCTACACTAAAAGCTGTAACAATTAAAGGGATTTGCTTTAATTGCTCTAGTAACTTAGCGGTATTGGTGTATCCTTCATCTTCTATCTTTATAAAAAAATCTACCTGAGCTTGCTCTGGTATGAGCGGCTTCTTTTTTTCTAAAGGAGTCTCTTTAAAAAGATCCTCACTTTGGTATTCGTCTACTCGCAACTGCTTGTTGGAGATTAAAGACCAATACGAATCTGTTTTTACGTCCAACCAAGTAAAAACAGCGTATTGGGCGTCTTCACCAAAATCAAGATCTTTTCTCTGCCTCTTAAATTTTGTCTTTAAATGTGTATTGAGCCAGTAGGCCAAGGCGTAATCTTCTATGGAGGTGTACAGGGCAATTAGGGTAAACTCTGCCTCATAAAAATCCAAGGACATTTTATGCAATGGGGCCATAATAACATCTAAAGAAACAAATATATGTATTAAACCGCCACTTTGCGAAGGCAGCAAGGGGTAAAGTGAATAAAAAAATTACGAAAACGTTTGAATATGAGACTCCTGTACTTATTAACGATCTGGGATATAAGACTATTTCATTTTTTCTTGGAGCACGTAATAAGCACGTTTGGCGGCCTGCTCCTCTGCTTTTTTCTTCGAAGTAGCCCTTCCCTTAGAAATGGGCTTCTTGTTTACGGATAATTTTACAGAAAAATGAGTGACAGGGTCGTTGCCAGAGTCTTCGTATACTTGAAAATTGAAGGTTTTCTTCTCTTTCTGACACCACTCTATGAGCAAACTTTTATAGGAAATGACTTTGCCTTCTAGCTTTTCAATATCTACGTGTGGCTCAATAATTTTTTTGTGAATAAAACGCTCGCAATATGTATATCCTCTGTCTAAATAAATAGCGCCTACTAGGGCTTCAAAAACATTGCCGTGGATGTTTTCTCCAAAGTGATCTTTGTGCACCTTAGAGTCTACAAAAGACAAGAGATTTAATTCCTTTCCCAGCTCATTTAAATGCTCTCTACTGACAATTTTAGAGCGCATTTTAGTGAGGTAGCCCTCGTCTGCAGCAGGAACTTCTTGATAGATGTATTTAGAGATAATAGCCCCTAACATGGCGTCTCCTAGAAATTCTAAACGCTCGTAATTTAATGGGTGGCCCGCAGCGTCTTTTAAATGAAGAGAGCGATGTATAAATGCTTTTTTGTAAGTAGACAAGTCCTTGGGTTTAAATCCAAGAATGCGACGCATGGATATAAAAAAATTCCCATCCGCTTTGGAATGGGAATTAAATATATGGGGGCGTAAACCCATTCTAAGCGTCTAATTTTTTGAACATTACACAGGCGTTATGCCCTCCAAAACCAAAGGTATTACTCATGGCTACCTTTACTTCTCTAGCTTGTGCCTTGTTTAAGGTCAGGTTTAAATTTGGGTCTATATTGGGGTCTACCTCTGTATGGTTAATAGTAGGAGGCACTAGGCTGTGTTTCATGGCTAGAATAGAGGCAATAGCCTCTATTGCCCCAGCAGCTCCTAAGAGATGCCCTGTCATAGATTTAGTAGAATTAATATTAATTTTAGCAGCGTGGCTTCCAAACACCTTGCTAATGGCCTTGAGTTCTGCAACGTCTCCTAAGGGGGTAGAGGTTCCGTGGGTGTTTATAGCGTCTACCTGATCTGGTGTCATGCCAGCGTCTTTTAAACAGTTTTCCATGACCCTAACTACCCCTATTCCGTCTGGGTGGGGTGCGGTCATATGGTGGGCGTCAGATGTCATCCCTCCACCAACTACTTCGCAATAAATTTGAGCTCCTCTGGCTACTGCGTGTTCGTATTCCTCTAAAATAAGGGCTCCTGCGCCTTCTCCTAAGACAAAACCATCTCTGTTCGCGTCAAAGGGTCTTGAAGCTGTTTCTGGGCTTTCATTTCTAGTAGACAAAGCGTGCATGGCGTTAAAACCTCCCATACCTGCAATGGTTACAGCAGCCTCACTCCCTCCTGACACAATCACATCACAATGGCCTAAGCGTATGTAATTCAAAGCGTCTATTAAGGCGTTAGAAGAAGAGGCGCAGGCAGAAACCGTCGCATAATTAGGCCCCATAAACCCGTGTTTTATAGAAATATTGCCCGGAGCAATATCTGCGATCATCTTAGGGATAAAGAAGGGGTTAAACCGTGGAGAGCCGTCTCCAGCAGCAAAGTTTAAGACCTCATTTTGAAAAGTCTCTAAACCGCCTATACCCGCTCCCCAAATCACACCCACTCTAAATTTATCTAGGGTGTCGTGGTTGAGCTTAGCGTCCAGAATGGCCTCATCTGCCGCCACCATAGCGTATTGGGCAAACTTGTCTAATTTTCTAGCTTCCTTTCTGTCAAAAAAATCCTCGGCCTGATACCCCTTGAGCTCACAGGCAAATTTTGTTTTAAAATGGGTGTTGTCAAAATGGGTAATGGGCCCAGCGCCACTTTTACCAGATTTTAATCCTTCCCAATAAGATTCTATATTGTTACCTATAGGAGTCAAAGCTCCTAGACCAGTAACTACTACGCGCTTTAGCTGCATATAGTCTTGTTTTGTTTATACTGAATACAAAGGTAATTTAAAAAAAATTATCCATGCAGTTGAACACCACATGGATAATTTACAATGTTTTAATATATCGTGAAATTACTTAGCTCCTTCGATATAAGAGATGGCTTGACCCACAGTTGCAATGTTTTCTGCTTGGTCGTCTGGAATCTGAATATCAAATTCTTTTTCGAACTCCATAATTAATTCAACAGTGTCCAATGAATCGGCCCCAAGGTCGTTGGTAAAACTTGCCTCCGTAACAACTTCGTTTTCGTCAACGCCTAACTTATCAACGATAATGGCCTTTACTCTTGATGCAATGTCTGACATAATAATTTGGTTTTTAAATTTTAATATGTTGGCAAAAATAAAAAACTTTGGATTAATATCCCTATTTGTGTATAAAATGTGTTGTATTTTTATCAAATCTTAACGAAATAGCCCTTCTTGGCCATTTAATAAGTCACATAACTCCAATTTCAATGAAAAGAATGGCACTATTTGCCTCTGGGGCAGGGTCTAATGTTTTAAACATCATAAAGCACTTTAAAAATAAGGAGCAGATAGAAATTGCTTTGGTGCTCACCAACAATCCCAAAGCCGGCGTCATCCAAAAATGCGAAGAGCAAGGGGTCCCGTTAATATATCTTTCAAAAAAAGGCTTTTCACAGCCACATACCCTTTTACAAATTTTAGAAGGATTTTCATTGGATTTAATTGTGCTGGCTGGTTTTCTCTTAAAGATACCCTCTGAGCTTGTGGAGAAATATCCCAATAGAATTATTAATATTCACCCAGCATTACTTCCTAATTATGGAGGCAAAGGAATGTATGGCATGCATGTACACCGAGCTGTAAAAGAAGCAGGAGAAACAGAGAGCGGTATAAGCATTCACTATGTAAACGAACACTACGACCAGGGTGCGCTTATTTTTCAGGCCAAAACAAAACTGCTTCCAACAGACAGCCCTCAAGACATAGCTCAAAAAGTGCAGGCCTTAGAATCTCTTCATTTTCCAAATACCATAGAACGACTTTTACATGACTAAAGCAGACGTTCACGTATATACTGATGGGGCGGCTAGTGGCAACCCTGGACCAGGTGGCTATGGTATTGTCATGGAGTGGGTAGGTACTCCATATAAAAAAGAGTTTGCTCAGGGATTCACACATACCACTAACAATAGAATGGAGTTATTGGCCGTTATAGAAGCCCTTAGAAAACTCAAAAAAGCACCTCTCAAGGTAGTGGTCTTTACAGATTCTAAATACGTGGTAGACGCTGTAGAAAAAAAATGGCTACAAAGCTGGGTAAAAACCAACTTTAAAAACAAAAAGAATCCAGATCTGTGGAAAGAGTTTCTCAAAGTATATGCCCAACATGAGGTAAAACTTCAATGGATTAAAGGGCACAACAACCACCCTCAAAACGAACGCTGTGACGCCTTAGCCGTAGCCGCTTCTAGGAGTAAAGATTTATATATAGACACTGGATTTGTGAAAAGCTCTTGATGGTGCTATAAAAAGAAGCTCACAGATAGAACACTCCACAGAGGTTCCTTATATTTGCACTAAATTTTAAAAAAATGGCCAAACTACTCGTTGTTGGAACCGTTGCTTTTGACGCAATTGAAACTCCCTTTGGGAAAACAGATAAAATTTTAGGTGGTGCTGCTACTTACATTGCTCTAGCTGCTAAAAATGTGGCCGCAGTAGACGCCGCCATAGTGTCTGTGGTAGGGGAAGATTTTCCAGAGGAATACATACAATTATTTAAAGAGCGACGTGTGAACCTTGAAGGACTAGAAGTAGTTCCAGGAGGGAAAACCTTTTTTTGGAGCGGAAAATACCACAACGACCTCAATATGAGAGACACCTTGGCAACCGAACTTAACGTTCTAGCAGACTTTGAACCCAAGGTGCCTGAAAGTTACCAAGACGCAGACATTGTGATGCTTGGAAACCTTCACCCTGGAGTACAACTAAGCGTAATTGATCAAATGACTAGCCCCCCAAAACTCATCGTGCTAGACACCATGAACTTTTGGATGGATCACACCCTAGACCTACTTATAGAGGTAATCAAAAAAGTAGACGTGATTACTATAAATGACGAAGAGGCCAGACAACTCACCGGCGAATATTCCCTGGTTAAAGCAGCCGCTAAAATTCATGGAATGGGCCCAAAGTATGTGGTGATCAAAAAAGGCGAGCACGGGGCCTTACTTTTTCATAACAGCCACGTATTCTTTGCTCCAGCACTGCCTCTGGAGGAGGTCTTTGACCCCACAGGAGCAGGAGATTCTTTTGCAGGTGGTTTTGTAGGTTACCTAGCCCAGTCCGAAAACATTTCTTTTGAAAATATGAAAAACGCCGTCATTCACGGTTCAAACATAGCCTCTTTCTGTGTGGAGAAGTTTGGAACAGAAAGATTGTTATCTTTAAAGCCTGAGGAAATCACAAACCGTCTGGCAGAGTTTACCGCCCTAACGCAATTTGATATAGACCTAGTATAACATCGGCCCGCAGGGCAAAATGCACCTATTATGAGTGACGCCATTAAACACGAATGTGGAATTTCTTTAATTAGACTTCTCAAACCTTTAGAATACTATAAGGAAAAGTACGGTACCGCCTTTTACGGGGTAAACAAAATGTACCTGATGATGGAAAAGCAGCACAATAGAGGTCAAGACGGAGCTGGCTTTGCAAGTATAAAATTAGATATGCCAGCGGGTTCTAGATATATGAGCAGGGTGCGCTCTGCAGAACCCCAGCCCATACAAGATATCTTTGCGCAGATTAATAAACGCATTAGCTCAGAACTCAATGCCCACCCAGAATACACAGAAAACGTAGCCCTTCAAAAGCAACATATTCCCTATATAGGAGAGCTTTTACTAGGTCATGTACGTTATGGCACCTTTGGAAAAAATTCAATAGAAAGCGTACACCCCTTTCTCAGACAAAACAACTGGATGCACCGCAACCTTATTGTTGCGGGTAATTTTAATATGACCAACGCTAAGGAACTCTTTGAGAACTTAGTTAGTCTAGGGCAGCACCCTAAAGAAGACGCAGACACTGTAACGGTCATGGAAAAAATTGGCCACTTTTTAGATGACGCTGTGGCTAAGCTGTATAAGCAAATAAAAAAAGAGGGGTACACCAAAATGGAGGCCTCTGCTATTATTGCAGAGCGCTTAAATGTGGCCAAAATTCTAAAAAAAGCCTCTAAAAACTTTGATGGAGGCTACGCCATGGCCGGCCTTATTGGACACGGAGACGCCTTTGTACTCAGAGATCCGGCTGGCATTAGACCTGCCTATTACTATGCAGACGAAGAAGTGGTAGTGGTGGCTTCTGAGCGTCCTGCCATTCAAACCGTTTTTAATGTACCTTTTGAATCTGTTCAAGAATTAGACCCTGGTGCAGCCATTTTAATCAAAAAAAATGGAGAGACTAATATCAAACAAATTCTAGAACCGCTACCCCGAAAAGCCTGCTCCTTTGAGCGTATTTACTTCTCCAGAGGTAGCGACAAAGAAATTTATAAGGAGCGTAAAGCACTTGGAAAATATTTATTCCCTCAAATTTTAGACAGCATAGGTGGGGATATTAAAAATACAGTGTTCTCCTACATACCCAATACTGCAGAAACCTCTTTTTTTGGAATGGTTAGAGAGGCTCAAAACCACATGAATAGGGAGAAAGAGGCCCAAATTTTAAGTATTGGTAGAGACATTACGAGCCAGGAATTGCACGAAATTCTAGAAGTGAGGCCGCGTATAGAAAAGGTTGCCATTAAAGACGCCAAACTCAGAACCTTTATTACCCAAGACAGCGGTAGAGATGACCTTGTCGCCCACGTATACGATGTAACCTACGGCTCTGTTAAAACTACGGACAATCTAGTTATTATAGACGACTCTATTGTGAGGGGAACCACTCTAGAGAAGAGTATTTTAAAAATCTTAGACCGATTGGGTCCTAAAAAGATTGTTGTGGTTTCTTCTGCACCACAAATTAGATATCCAGATTGCTATGGTATAGACATGGCTAAATTGGAAGACTTTATAGCATTTAGAGCTGCTTTGGCCCTTCACAAAGAGAGAGGAAGCATGGACACCGTAGAAAACATTTACAAAAAGTGTGTGGCTCAGTTAGCGTCTAAAGACGCCGATGTGGTGAACCATGTGACCGAATTCTACGCACCTTTCACCCCAGAAGAAATTTCACTTAAAATTGGGCAACTGCTCACTGGCCCAGAAATTAAAGCTGAGGTAGAGATTGTATACCAATCCATAGAAAACCTTCACTTGGCCTGTCCAGAAAACTTAGGAGACTGGTATTTTACAGGTGATTACCCCACCCCTGGAGGTAACCGAGTGGTAAACCGAGCTTTTGTGAATTTTTATGAAGGCAAAAATGAAAGGGCCTATTAAAAAAGGCTAGGACTTGTCTTCAATCCTCATAAATGTTAAAATTATGGGGGAATATGTTAAAGAAAAGTGTCAGTCATCGAAAAAAAGTGTCAGTCATCGAAAAAATTTTTTTCTAACACCTATACCACATACATTTATGGAACCATAAACAATTAGGTTATGTTCTTGGTAAGATTTGGGGAAAAAGGCGGACGTTTGTCCGCCTTTTTTATGTTTTTGTTTTTTCTATTTTACAACTAAAACACCCACAAACAATGCATTTATTAATTTTATCTAAAAACCATTATAAAAACCTTAGAATTTAAAAGGTTTTTTTGTTTGATTCTTGAAATGCTTTATATTATTTTTGTGCCATACCATAGCATAAGTAGGTTAAGTTTATGGTAAGATTTGGGATAGAAAAGCTAGTGTTTACACTAGCTTTTCTTATATAAAAAAGCCGCTCGTATACCGAGCGGCTTTTTTATATATGGGGTAAACTACCCCATCCCAAATGGGTCTGTTTTATTTATTGGCCTGAAAAAGTGCCGCTGCGTTATCCCAATTAATTACATTAAAAAAGGCTCCTACATAGTCAGGTCTTCTGTTTTGGTAGTTTAGGTAATAAGCGTGCTCCCAAACGTCTAATCCAAGGATAGGGAAACCGCCACAACCTATACCAGGCATGAGTGGGTTGTCTTGGTTAGGGGTAGAACAAATCTCTAATTTTCCACCCTTGTGAACACAAAGCCAAGCCCATCCAGATCCAAATCTAGTAGCCGCTGCCTTTGAAAAAGCTTCTTTAAAAGCGTCAAAAGAACCAAAAGAAGCGTCAATAGCTGCTGCTAAATCTCCACTAGGAGTACCGCCTCCGTTGGGCGACATGGAATTCCAAAACAAATTGTGGTTATAAAAACCACCACCATTGTTTCTCACCGCTCCATTTTCTAGATCTAAGCCCGCTAAAATATCTTCAATAGAAGCGTTTTCATGAGGAGTTCCAGCTAGGGCTGCATTTAAGTTGTTAGTATATCCTTGGTGGTGCTTGCTATGGTGAATTTCCATAGTTCTTGCATCTATATGAGGCTCTAAAGCGTCATAAGCATAGTCTAATTTTGGTAAATCAAAAGCCATTTTCTTTTTTTTAAGTGTTTATTCTTATTTCAAATTTACAACAAGTCTCCTAAACCTCCATAATAAATACAGAGAACTCTCTAATATTGTGTAATTTGCATAAAAAATAAGCCTTGGCCAATAACTTCCTCATATACAATGCCTCTGCTGGGTCTGGAAAAACTTACACCCTTACAAGGGCCTATTTGGAACTCATTTTAGCGCCCAAAAAATCTTTTACATTTAGCCGGATTCTCGCACTTACATTTACCAACAAGGCCGTTAATGAGATGAAGGAGAGAATACTGCAAAGCTTAGAAGATTTTGCGACTATTCCCCTTCCCAAAAAAAGCCAATCTATTTTCGATGAGGTTGCAGCAAACCTGAATCTCACGCCTGAAGACCTTCAAAAAAAAGCCCAGGCGGTATTGCAACAAATCTTACACAACTTTGCCTTTTTTGAGGTATCTACCATAGATAAATTTAATCACAGGCTCATAAGAACCTTTGCTAAAGATTTAAAGCTACCGCAAAACTTTGAAGTGCAATTAGACAGCAATCTAATCTTAGAAGAAAGTGTGAGCCAGCTTCTAGATCAGGTAGGCAAAGATCCGGTACTCACAGAAATCATGGTGGCCTTTGCCTTAGAAAAAATTGCAGACGACAAGAGTTGGGACCTCAGCTTTGATCTAAAAAACATAGGAGGACTTCTGTTTCATGAGCATCATAAAAAAGCGATTGCAGGTTTAAAACACAAAAAAATTAAAGACTTTAAAGCGCTTCAGCAGCAATTAAAAGATCTCTTAGAAACCAATGCGGCGCAGCTAAAAAACAAGGCCAAATCTCTGCTAGAGCTTATAGAAAACCAAGGAATACTTTACAGTGATTTTAGCAGAAGCTCCCTACCCAACTTCCTCAAAAAAGTAGCCGTGGGGATTTCTGTAGAAACCAGCGCGCAGTGGCTCACTCATTTTGAGGATATGGATCCCTACCCCAAATCAAAACCTCAGGCCACAAAAGATCTCATAGATAGAATAAAACAGGAGCTTAACAGTGGTTTGCAACTGATTTTAAAACAGCTGGTTACCCAAAAGAATTTTGAAAACGCCTACCGAAACTTAGTGCCTTTACAGCTCATAAATGCCATAGATTTTCAGCTTAAAACGCTCTGTGAAAAAAGAGATTTTCTCCCTATTTCTGAATTTAATACCCTCATAAAACAGGCCTTACAAAAGGAGTCTGTTCCTTTCATTTATGAGCGCTTGGGAGAACAGTACGCACATTACTTTATAGATGAGTTTCAAGACACCTCTAGCCTTCAATGGGAGAATTTAAAACCCCTCATAGAAAATGCCCTGGTCTCTCAGGATGTGGGTGGTGAAAAGGGTTCTCTACTTTTGGTGGGAGACGCCAAACAAGCCATATACAGATGGCGCGGAGGAAGTGCACAGCAATTCATAGATCTCAATGAGGACCCGAAAAATGGTTTTAGTGGCGCCCCCTCAGTGACAGAGAGGCTTCCTAAAAACTTTAGGAGTTATACAGAAATTGTTCAGTTTAACAACCGCTTTTTTAGCTATGCTTCAAAGTACTTTTCAGAACCGAGTTATGCCGCCTTATACCGAGAAAACAACCAACAAAAAACACATAAAACCAAGGGTGGCTTTGTGTCTTTACAATTTTTAAATGCAGAAAAAGACACCAAAACCGAGGCTTATTGTGAGGAGGTTTTAGCGGTTATTAGAGAAGCACAAGAAAAAGGCCATGAATTAGAAGACATCTGTGTATTGTGCAGAAAAAATACAGAAGGATTTGAAATAGCCACTTATTTGATGGAGGCCAATATCCCAGTGATTTCTTCAGAGTCCCTGCAGCTGGCCAGCCATCCAAAGATTCAATTTTTAATAGCCCTAATAAGGCGCTTTCACGAGGGGGCTAAATCCTATTTAGAATACCCTTTACTTCTCTTCTTAGCAGAAAAACAAACGGAGGTTTCTACACATGATTTTATTCATTCAAATCTAACAAAGAGCATGCAGCTCTTTAAAAATAAATATGGATTTGACAGCAGTAAATTAGACACCCAAGATATTTACGAGCTATGCGTACAAGCCATCCGTTGTTTTAATCTATCAGATGGAAAAGACGCCTACCTGCTCTTCTTTTTGGATGTTGTCTTGGAGGTGAGCGAAAAAAGAGGCGGTGGTGGGGCAGCCTTTTTAAGTTATTGGGAAGAAAAAAAGGAGCATTTAAGTATAGGAGCCTCAGAGGGTACCAATGCAGTGCAAATTCTCAGCATCCACAAGTCCAAAGGACTTGAGTTCCCTATTGTGATCTACCCCTTTGTAGAAACTCCCATTTACGACGAAAAAAAGCCCAAATTGTGGGTGCCTGTACCCAAGGAAGTATTCTGTGGTTTTGAATACCTGCTTTTTAATAAGAATGAAGACCTCACAGCCTTTAGTGAAGCCGCAAAAGAGCTGGTGGCAGGAGAAAACAGACAGTTAGAACTAGACGCCTTTAACCTGCTATATGTAGCCTTTACCAGGGCAGAGAAAGCCCTGTTTGTTATAGGTAGTTTGGCCTTTAACACAAAAGGCGAACTCAACACCAAACAATACTCAGGGGTGCTCATAGACTATCTCATGCATGAAAATCTATGGAATGCTAGCCAGCTCCAATATCATTTTGGTCAATTTGAACCAGCTTTAGGAAAAAGTAAAAGCAATTCTCTAATTGAATTGTCTTACAACCAAACAGTTACAAGGGATAACTATGGTCTTTTGCCACACCCCATGACAACAAAAACCAAAGCCACCCTAGCCTCTCAAAAAAAAGGGCAGCAACTTCACTTGCTTTTGGAACATCTGGACCAGCTGGAAATGGAAGCAGCACTTCAAAAGGTTCTTAGGATATTCCCAAAGGCTCCTATTTCTGAACTCAAAGCCAATGCCCTGGCCATATTAAACCATCCCAAACTCCATGCTTTTTACAAAAAGGACATTCAAGCAGCCAATGAGATGGAAATTTTTGGACAGGACGGCATGTCTTACAGACCAGACCGCTTGGTCTTTGAAACGCAATCCGTGAGTATTATTGACTATAAAACTGGAAAGGAAAAACAAGAAGATTACAATCAAATAAACCACTACGGAGCCCTGCTTTCAGAGATGGGTTACCAGGTTAAAAATAAAATTCTAGTCTATATTTCTACCGATCAAATAGACCCTATATTTGTAAGGTAAAAAAGACATTATTTAGCTATGTATTCAGATATTAAAACACATTTAGCCGCAGAATTAGCAGAAATAGAAGCAGCAGGACTCTTTAAAAAAGAGCGTGTTATTAGTGGGCCACAAGGAGCAGACGTCCAACTTAGTGGCGGTGAAAACCTCATAAACTTATGCTCTAACAACTATCTTGGACTCTCTGCACACCCAGAGGTTATTCAGGCTGCCAAAGACAGTTTAGACACCCATGGTTTTGGTATGTCTTCTGTGCGTTTTATTTGTGGCACCCAAGACATACACAAAGATTTAGAGCAAAAAATAGCTCAGTTTTACCAAACAGAAGACAGCATTCTGTACGCTGCGGCATTTGACGCCAACGGCGGCCTATTTGAGCCCTTATTAGGCCCCCAAGACGCTATTATTTCAGACGCCCTTAACCACGCCTCTATTATAGATGGGGTGAGATTGTGTAAGGCCAAAAGATACCGATACGCCAACTGCGACATGGAAGATCTTGAAAAACAATTACAGCAGGCAGAAAAAGACGGAGCCAGATTTAAATTGATTGTGACAGACGGCGTATTTTCTATGGACGGCTTGGTAGCTCCATTAGATAAAATCTGTGACCTGGCAGAACAATACAACGCACTTGTAATGGTAGACGAATGTCATGCTGCCGGCTTTCTTGGCGCTAAGGGAAGAGGCTCCCTAGAAGCTAAAGGGGTTATGGGCCGTGTAGACATCATAACAGGTACGCTGGGCAAAGCCCTTGGAGGCGCCATGGGGGGTTATACCACTGGAAAAAAAGAAATTATAGAAATCCTAAGGCAACGTTCTAGGCCTTATCTTTTCTCAAACTCATTGGCCCCTGCCATAGTAGGTGCCTCTCTAAAAGTTTTTGAGCTTATAGAAAATGACACCCAGTACAGGGATCGCTTGGAACAAAATACCCACTACTTCAAAAAAGGGATTAAAGACTTGGGCTTTGACATAGTAGACGGAGATTCTGCCATTGTCCCCATCATGCTATATGACGCTCCATTGGCTCAAAAAATGGCAGCCGATTTACTAGAAGAAGGGGTGTACGTCATTGGATTTTTCTATCCAGTAGTTCCCAAGGGAAAAGCGAGAATTAGAGTGCAGTTATCTGCAGCGCTTAAAAAAGAGGAATTAGACCGTGCTTTAGTGGCCTTTGAAAAAGTTGGCAAAGCATTAAAAGTGATTAAATAAGACAATTACTCGATAAATAGTCACGAAAAACCGATAAACAGCAATCTTTCTCTACTTTAGTCCTATTTTTTTATCTTTCCTTTATAATTTAAAAAAACAATCGAATGAAGAAACGCAGCACGTACTTAAGCCTTTTAATGGTTCTTGGCTTTGGGATCCTTTCTCTAAGCGCACAAGACCGAAACAACCCTTTTAAAATAACCGTAGGAACCAATGCGGTAGACGCTTTTCCAACCAATGCGGTAAATTCCTATGAGACCGGGAAGCTTTTTGAAGAGTATTTCAATGTAGCAGAACATTGGAACTTCATTGCGGCCCCTACTTATTTTGCA
Source organism: Flavobacteriaceae bacterium LSUCC0859 (assembly GCA_022239325.1). GTDB lineage: Bacteria > Bacteroidota > Bacteroidia > Flavobacteriales > Flavobacteriaceae > MAG-120531. The sequence goes on from JAKOGP010000002.1 coordinate 323,839, forward strand.
GGTTCTATTTATTTACAGGACGGATTTTCTTTTGGTCTTCGCGGATCTTTAAACAAGATTAGCAGCCTGGGAAATACCCCAGTAAATAAAATGTATATGTCTTTAGATGGTGCCTTTCAATACGCTTTTCTAAAAGACACAAAACTAGACCCTTACTTATCTGTAGGTATGGGAAAATATTGGATGGGTCCCAACTCCTCTTTTACTGTAAATGGAGGCCTTGGAATTAACTATTGGTTTAGTGATTTTGTGGGACTCACCTTAGAGAGCAACTACAAGCACACCAAAAACATCAACGGGGTAGCCCATTTACAACACAGCTTAGGGATCTCTATAAAAGGAGGTGGCTCAGATAGAGACAAAGACGGTGTGTATGACGGGGAAGATAGCTGTCCAGATATAGCGGGACTCCCACAATTTAACGGTTGTCCAGATTCAGATGGGGACGGTATTCCAGATCCAGAGGACGACTGTCCAAACAGCCCAGGTCTAGCAGAGTTTAACGGCTGTCCAGACTCAGATGGAGACGGTATTATAGACTCCAAAGACAACTGCCCTACGCAGGCTGGATCTCTCGCCCATGGCGGATGCCCAGATAGCGACTCTGACGGAATTATTGACGCCCAGGACAACTGTCCAAATGTGGCGGGAGTGCCAGAGAACAACGGCTGTCCTGAGGTTCAAAAACAATTAGACAGCTACGCGAAAACTATTTTGTTTGTTAACGAAAAGGCTGCTTTTTTAGAAGAATCTTTACCTAGCTTAGCGCATATTTTAAATATCGTGAAAGAGTATCCAGAAGCCACTTTTACGGTCTCTGGACATGCAGACAGCAGAGGAACAGAGCAATTTAACCAGGAATTATCAGAAAAAAGAGCCCAGGCTGTCATAGACTATTTAACAGAAAAAGGAATTAAATCTTCGAGATTTAAAGCGGTGGGCTACGGTGAAAGTATGCCTATAAGCACCAATAAAAACAGAGCGGGTAGAAAACTAAACCGACGAGTAGAAGTAGTGGTTAATAAATCCTAAACCGCACTAAAGTATTTAAAAACCAAACAAAATATTACTGACCATTAAGCGCCGTTTTCACGGCGCTTTTTTTTATTTTTAAAGCATAGCAAAACCTATGAAAGCTTTCCTCTCGGAAATTGTAGACCGCATTCTAAAAGATGCTTGGCCTTTGGACCAAACCGTCTGGATATTTCCTAGTAAAAGAGCGGGAACATTTGCCAAAAACTATCTCAGACAACACATTTCCCAGACTGTTTTTGCACCTCAATTCTACAGTATAGAAGAATTTATCACAGAAATATCTAAGCTCACAGTTTGTGACTCTGAAAGTTCTTTATGCCTGTTGTATGAGGCCTATTTAGAATCTAGTATTAAAAACAAAGATTCCTTTGTGAATTTTGTTCCCTGGGGCAGCATGTTGCTTCAAGACTTTAATGAGATTGATCGCTACGCAGTAGACGCTCAAAAACTGTATACCTATATACAAAACTTACAAGAAGTGTCTCATTGGGCCTTAGACGAGAACCCCTCTGATTTGGTTAAAAACTACCTCAGCTTTTGGGAGCAGTTACCCAGTATTTACAATTGCTTTACGGCTAAAATGTTGGAACATGACATGGGGCACCAAGGTTTGTTGTATAAAAAAGCAGCCCAACGGCTACCTACCTATTTAGAGGAGCAGCCGCAAAAAAAAATATACTTTATTGGCTTTAATGCTTTAAACACCTCAGAGTCTCAAATGATTAGAGAGGTCTTAAAACAAAAGCGGGGAACCATATATTGGGATATAGATCACTACTTTCTGGAGAATACACTTCACGAAGCCGGATACTTTATTAGAAAACACTACAAGGAGTGGTCTTTTTTAAAAGACAAACCCATAAAAGAGGCCATACAAGGAGCCTCCTCCGCGTACACACAAGAGAAAAACATACAACTTTACGGGGTCCCCAAAAGTGTGTCTCAAGCCCACCTCATTGGACAAATTCTATCTAAATTTAGTAAGGATCAGCTAGAGAAAACTGCTGTTGTACTTGGGAATGAGTCTCTTTTAAAGCCATTACTGCCCTGTTTACCCGCAGACCGGCCAGCTAACATTACCATGGGCTCGCCACTTTCAGAGGCTGCCTTGTCTCATTTTATAAGGGCATTGTATGAATTACAAAGCAGTGGGGAAAAAGAAGGCTGGTACTTTCAACACCTATTACACATTTTACATCACCCCTATGCCGCTATACTCCTAGACCATCAAAAGGGGCAGGGAACCAGCAAACTCATTCACTACCTATCAGAAGCCAACCTGTCTTACGCCCATCTGAACGAGCTAGTAAAGCAGTTGCCTGAGGCCAGGAAAGTTTTGACACTCTTATTTGGAGATGTGGAAGACAATGCGGTCTTGTTTTTAAACCAATTGTATGAAATCTGCATCTTGTTAGAGCAGCGCGCTACTGAAAATAACAGAGCCACCCTAGCTTCTGAAACCCATTATTTTATTGAAATACTGGAGCCCTTAACTCCCCATCTAGATCAGTATCCATTTGTACAATCCGTGAAAGGATTTTGGAAACTTTTTAGTGAAAGGCTCCACAAAATTCGAATTCCATATGCTGGAGAAGCCCTTTCTGGTTTGCAAGTCATGGGCATGCTAGAGAGTAGAAATTTAGATTTTGAGACCTTGGTGATCTCAGATGTGAATGAGGGTATTTTACCAGGAGGGAAAAGTCATAACTCATTTATTCCCCTCTCCCTTAAAAAAGAATTTGGACTGCCTACCTTTAAAGAAAAAGACGCGGTGTACGCCTATCACTTTTACCGGCTTTTACAAAGAGCCAAAGAGGTTCATATTCTTTACAATACAGCAACAGATGTTTTAGAGGGCGGGGAACCCAGTAGGTTTATACACCAGCTTAGAACACAAAAAATTCCTCAGGTGCAGGTGCAGCATACACTAGCCACCCCAGCTATAGATCCCATAAAAAAACAGCTAGTTCGTATTTCTAAAAACAAGCAAATCATTCATAGCCTCACTGAAAAAGCTAGTAGGGGTTTTTCTCCCTCTGCCGTCAATAATTATGTGCGCAACCCCATTGAATTTTATAAAAACTATGTTTTAAAAATTGAAGAGCCCAACCCAGTTGAGGAAATTATCGCTTACAATACCTTTGGTACTATTGTTCATGAAAGTTTAGATTACCTATACGCCAACTACCTAAACACACCCCTTAAGGACACCCATTTTAAAGAGATAAAAGCACTCATTCCTCAGGCTTTAACTCTTAAATACGAAGCATTTCACAGCCCACTCTCCGGTGCTCGAGGCAAAAACATCTTAGCCCACAGGGTAATCTTAAAGTATTTGGAAGATTTTGTCTCTTATGATCAAAAAATAGCTTCCACAGAAGGCTTAGAAATCATTAGTTTAGAAAAAACATACGCCACCACTTTACACATTTCCGGGATAGACTCCCCAATTAAGTTTAAGGGTACTATAGACCGTGTTCACAAAAGGAATGGGCAGCTAGAGATATTAGATTTTAAAACAGGACTGGTAAAAGCTAGCGAACTCAAGGTAAAGGATTGGACCGCCTTCTCTGAGGAGCCCAAGTTGGCCAAAGCACTCCAATTACTCTCTTACGCCATGGTATACCAAGCAGAATATCCCAACACCCCACTCAGAGCCGGTATATACAGTTTTAAAAACACCCAGCCAGGGATCCTATACTTTGAAAACACCACTGGTACCACACAAAAACAGCTTATTACTTCAGATACTATTGACACATTTAAAGCCGCTCTAGAGCAAATTTTCCTTGAGATCTTCAACATTGAAGTTCCCTTTGTAGAGAAGGAGGTATAAACTACTTATTTTTAGCTTAAAGCAAAAAAAGGTTTAAAGAGAAAAAATCTAACGCTAACCTCAACAAACCGTTTGAAGATATCCCAGTAATTTTAAACGAAATAAAGACCTTCAACTTTAATCAATACCTGTGCTGTATTATGACTTTTAGTTGTCCTCTTAAACCTCATAGAGAAGTCAGAAAACTTACTTAAGGGGACTTCACAGCAGAATTGTCGTATATTAAACTTTCTCTAAGTAGAAACAAATCAGGTAGAAATAAAATCGTTAATGTGCCCTCTTACATTAAAGCATTGTTTAATAAGGGAGATAATAACCTAAACATATTTACAGGAACCACTTAAGCACTTAACCCTGACTACTTTAAGTCCATTTGGCGCTATTTTAAGAAGGTTTCTAAGATACTTGAACAAGACCAAACGCTTTACTCTTTTAGGCATTCAGGAGCTATAGAAATCTACAAAAGAACAGGTTCACTTAGTAAACTACAAAAAGCTATGGGACATAGTTCTTTAGCTGTTAGTTTAACCAATTTAAGAGGTTTAGAGGTTAGTGAGTTGGAAGAAGGGGATATACAAAGAAGATAATGAATTAAAAAGACACCCCTAATCCAATATTTCCTATTGCAAAACCGTTAGAACCAATCCCAGGTATTGCAGGAATCTCCTCAGAGAATGTTTCAGTTATGCCTCCAGAAGTTGCCGTGAAATTAAGTCTATCTGGAATTGTTCCTATTCCATATCCAGCTTCAATTCTAAAATAAATTAAACCACCACTTTTAAAGCCTAACTTTAAATTAAGAGCATTAATATCTAAACTTGTGGTAGCAGAGCCTTTTAAGGAAACTCCATTGTCTTCAAATGTTAGGTCATTGAATGTAAATTCATTTGTTAATTTCCCACTCCCTGCTCCAACATATAGACCTTTTCCCTTATTACCAAAGTATATATTTAAACCGTACTCTAAATATTTTAAATCTGCTTGAGTATTTTCAACATCTAAACTAAAAGAACCATAATCTATAAATGGAGCTATATGGTTATTTAAAATTGGTAAAACAAACTCTCCATTAAGGGATAGGATATTGGGGACACCTGCTTTAACTCCAATAGAAAATGTTTTAGATTTTGAAATACTATCTGTAATTGAAATGTCTTGAGCAGAAACGTATGCTGTTGATATTAATGAAAGTATAAGGAATATTTTTTTCATAATTAAATAAGTGATTTTAATGTTTTAGTCTTTAATTATCTATTTATATAAAATAAAGATAATAGTTTTAAAATTAAATCAACATAAACAGCCCCCTTTACAGAGGCTGATTACAATTAACTAAAAGTGTCTTTATAAAGAATATAGGATTATTATATTAGGACTTCGCAAACCTAATCATCAATAGTTGAACTAAAAACACTAGTCTGCCGTTGTCGTTACGAGCATCCTTAAACATCTATATTAGATTTAGTGGTTAAAGTATTAAGTAATTCAGACCTTAAAAAAACTACTTAAAGTAAGTCTGTTTTTAATGGCTAATTTGGATAGGTATTCCCTTCCTTTTTAGTGAACCTAATAACAATTACTTCTGTCATAATTGTGCCTTTATTTAAAAACAAAAAATGAGATAAGCTGTTATATTTCTGAATACAAATAGAGATTAATTAACTGTTATGTTGGTGTCAAATATTAACAGTTATTTGATACTTGAGAGATTTTTAGTTAAATTTTAAATGTAATTGATGTGCACAAAAAAACCCTCACATTACTGTGAAGGTTTTGTTTTTAAAGGCTTTTAGGCATTTTGCGTTAAGTGGAGAATAGCGGATTCGAACCGCTGACCTCTTGCCTGCCAGGCAAGCGCTCTAGCCAACTGAGCTAATCCCCCTAAAGCGCAGCAAAGAAACTACTTTTTTTTATAAACTACAATGAAAAAAGCAGCCCCTATGAATTAATCCTTTTTAACGCTTAGCACCAATACAGGGATAGAGACATGAAACTCAGATTTTAGAATGGTGCTTTTTTCCCATAGATTGACAAAAAACCCTCGTTTTCTTCTAAAAACACATAATAAATCGGGTTTTTGACTTCTAAAATGCTCTAAAACGCCCAAATAGGTAGTAGCGTTGTCGCTCATGTTTAGCTGCGAACTAATGTCCATAAGGGCTGTGTTTATTTTTAAATCTTCGTCTGTATAGCCTGGAGTTTTCACCAATAACAAAGAGATTTTAGCCTTAAACTTCTTTTGAATCTCAATAAGTGGGTTTAAAATCCTGCTGCGTTTTAATACCCCAGACTTAAAAGCTGTCAAAATGTTTTTAAAAGGGCTATACTGGGTGCCAATAGGGACAATAAGTGTAGGCACATTGGTTCTTTTTATAATACTTCCAGAAGTTGGACCTAAATAGTACACGTCTTTAATGTCATTGGTTCTAGGGGCCATAATAATGAGGTCTATCCCCAATTCTTTATCAATGGCTTTAATACCCTCTACCACACTACCATTGTAAGTAGCTATTTTAATAGAAATACCCTTGGCGTCTACCTGAGAAATCACCTCTTGCAAATGGGCCTTACTTTGGGCTGCTACTTTTTCAGAAATATTAACTAAGGTTCCTGGGGCAGAAGGAGCGTTAAACGCTTCCATCACTAAAATTTGTGATTGAAAATCTAAAGCAAAATCTACTGCGTATTGCAGCAACTTATGAATTTCTGAACTGGTGCCAATAGGGACAAGAATATGTTTCATCTGAAGGGTATTGTTTAGGTTGTTTTTGTTAATCTCATATGAATATACTATAAATTTGTGATTTAAAATACCCTCAATGATTAGAGCCGCCAAATCAGAAGACCTCCCCCATATTTTAAAAATCACTCAAGCCTGTGCCAGAGATATGATTTCTAAAAACATCTTTCAATGGAATGAGAACTACCCAAACCTAGCCGCTTTCCAAAAAGACTTAGACAGAGAAGAATTATTTGTTTATGAAGTGCAAGAGAAAATTTTAGGTGCGGTGGTGGTTAGTGATTTTATGGACGCTGTCTATGAGCCCATGAAGTGGAAAGCGCCCACAGGAAAAAACATCTACATACACAGGCTTTGTGTGCACCCCAACCACCAAGGTAAAGGGCTGGCTCAAAAACTCATGGGTTTTGCAGAGACCAAAGCGCAACAAGAAGGCTATGCCTCCGTGCGGCTAGACACCTTTAGCCTAAATAAAAGAAATGTGGCTTTCTACACCAAAAGAGGCTATACCCAATTGGGAGACGTTTATTTCCCCGTTAAAAGCAAAGCCCCTTTTCACTGTTTTGAGCTGCTTTTATAAGACTGCCTAAATTCCCATATCTAATTTCATATGACCCCTACAAGCAACGCTTTAAAACAAATTCACAAACTGGCTATACCTGCTACCATTGCGGGAGTGGCAGAGCCATTTTTGTCTTTAACAGACACGGCTATTGTAGGGAATATTCCTGAAAAAGGAGCCATGGCCTTAGCAGCCGTAGGTGTTGTGGGTTCCTTTCTTTCTATGTTGGTTTGGGTGCTGGGCCAAACCCAAAGTGCCATCTCTTCTTTGGTCTCCCAATATCTAGGGAAAAATAGGTTAGAAGAGATTAAGGCCCTGCCCATTCAGGCTATGTACGTAAATGTGAGCATTAGTTTGGTCATCTTAGTGGTGAGCCTCCTTTTTAAAACTCAGATATTTAGTCTCATGAATGCCAGCGGCCCCTTATTAGAGCTGTCTGAGGAATACTTTTCTATCAGAATTTGGGGCTTCCCACTCACCTTGTTAACCTTTGGTGTTTTTGGAGTGTTTAGAGGGTTACAAAATACCCTTTGGCCTATGGCTATTGCCCTTATAGGAGCTTTTTTAAATGTAGGGCTAGACTTTATTCTGGTCTATGGCATAGAGGGGTTCTTAGTACCCATGGGCCTAAGTGGCGCAGCCTGGGCCAGCTTAATCTCACAAATAGTGATGGCCACAATAGCCATGGCTTTGCTATACAAAAAAACCGATTTTCCAGTATGGGTCCGAGGACCCATACATCCAGAACTAAAAAATATTGTGGGCATGAGTGCCAACTTATTTGTGAGATCGCTGGCCCTAAATACAGCGCTTATCTTGTCTGTGAGAACAGCCACCTCTATGGGAACCATCTATATTGGCGCCCATACCATCTTACTGAACCTCTGGTTGTTCTCTGCCTTTTTCATAGATGGTTATGGCACTGCCGGGAGTAGTATTGGCGGGAAACTACTTGGAAGTAAGTCCTATAAAGAGCTTTGGGAGCTGGCAAAAAAAATTGGGCGCTTTGGATTTATCATTGGCCTAGGTCTGGCAGGGGTAGGCTTTTTGTTTTACAAGAAAATAGGTGGGGTTTTCTCAGAAGATCCAGAAACCATTGGTGTTTTTATCTCCGTGTTTTATCTCCTTCTCCTCTCCCTACCGCTCAACGGAATTGCCTTTGTATTGGACGGGCTTTTTAAAGGGCTGGGGGAGATGAAGTTTCTCAGAAATGTACTGCTGTTGGCCACTTTTGTAGTCTTTGTCCCCTGTCTTTTATGGAGCCAGTATTTGGAGCTTGGTCTTACAGGCATTTGGATAGCATTTGCCCTATGGATGCTCACCAGAGGTGTCGCGCTCCTTCTGAAATTCAGAAGAAAATTTTTGCCCCTACTCCAAAACACTTACTTTTAATAAATTTTACACATGTCCGGTACCTCGCAACTAGAAATTGAAGGGCACATAGCCAAACTAAGCTTTTACAGCCCAGCCAGCAATGCCTGTGACCCCAATTTATTAGATAGCTTAGTAGATGCTTTTAAGCAGCTGAGTTCAGATAAAGACATCAAAGTAATACTTTTCTCTTCTCAAGGAACAGGCGCCTTTTGTGCAGGGGCCTCCATAAAGCATTTAGGGGCTTTAACAGATATACGTACTGCCACAGCTTTTTTTAATGGATTTGGTAGGCTTATATTGGCCATGAAAAGTTGTGAAAAAATCATCATAACCCAGGTACAAGGAAAATCAGTTGGAGGAGGGCTTGGCATTATTGCAGCTAGTGATTATGTGTTGGCCAGCCCAAAAGCAGGGCTCAAATTATCAGAACTTAACATTGGCATTGGACCATTGGTTATTGCACCCGCTCTAATTAGAAAAATGGGCGTCACAGCTTTCACCAACCTATGCTTGCAGCCTACACAATGGCAAGACGCCAATTGGGGTTTGCAAAACGGACTCTTTAACCAGATGGTGTCTGAACCAGAAAACCTAAGAGCGCAGGCGCTAGAAAAAGCTGCGGCTTACAAAGACTACGATACACAGGCCCTAAAAGAAATTAAAGAAGTTTTATGGCAAGGCACTACACATTGGGAAAAATTACTTGCCGAAAACGCAGCTAAAACAGCAGCACTTTCTATTATGCCAACGGCACAAGCCGCCTTTAAAAAATTTAATAGCTAATATGTTTAATCAAAATTTTCTTTTTGCCCTCTTAGCCCTATTGGTAGGGATTATCTATTTCTTTAACAAGTTTAGAAATAACAAAAAGTTCAAGAGAAAGTAATTAGGAGGTCTTTAACCAACCCGTAATACTCAGGCGGTCTCTATGTGCTACCAACACTTCGTGAGGTATTTTTTGGCTCTCAAAAATAACCATCCGGCCGGCTACAGGCGTAACAGAGATTGTTTTTTCTCCATCTGCCCCAGCTACATATAAAGCCAAAGCGCCGCCATCTGCGTTAGACCAATCTTCCTCATTGAGATAGAGGGCTATAGAGAGTTTTCTCCTATCGTCATTTTGAAAGGCATCTATATGTCTTTTATAGCCTGTCCCAGGCGGATATAAGGCATAGTGAAACTCCTTCTCTAGCAAGCCCAAAAAGCAGGTCCGGTTCAGATAGGCTACCAAACTATTAATCTTCGAAAAAAATAAGGCAGTAGCAGTATTATGAAGCTGCTCGTCTATCCATAAAATATAATCTCCGCGAATACCTACCGCTATTAATTCATTGGTTCTATTGCCAATGGCCGCCTTTTTAAATCGGTTTTCTTCAAAATGAGTTCGTAAAGAATTCCGCAGAAGTGACACGGTTTCTTCGTCAAAAAAATGATCTACCACACTGTAGCCTTGGACCAATAAATCAGAAATAATAGACTCAAACCCTGGGTTGGGTTCAAAGTCTATTGGTGGAAAAATAGCCGCCACAAAGAATTTTTAAAATGCCGATAAATGTAGTTCATTCTAAGATTGGTTTTGCAAAAAGAATACCTTTGCATAAGAATTATTTTCTATGAGTCAGATTAGGATTACCAAGCAATTTAGTTTTGAAACCGGCCATGCCCTTTTTGGGTATGACGGTAAGTGTAGAAATGTCCATGGGCACAGTTATAAATTATCTGTTACTGTCATTGGACAACCCATTACAGAGGTGGGTGCTGTTAAATTGGGGATGGTTATAGATTTTAGCGACCTAAAAAAAATTGTAAAAGAGGAAGTGGTAGACGTATTTGACCACGCTACGGTGTTTAATAAAAACACTCCACATATAGAATTGGCCAAAGAACTCATGGACAGGGGGCATTCTGTTATTTTAGCAGACTACCAACCTACCAGCGAAAACATGGTCATAGATTTTGCTGCTAAAATTACCGCGCGTTTACCAAAAAACATCCGACTTTTTTCTTTGAAACTTCAGGAGACGGAAAGCTCCTTTGCAGAGTGGTTTGCCTCAGATAACTAAGGTTTGTTATCTTTACCGGGAATGAATGAAGACATTACATTAGCCTCTGGGCAAAAAATATACTTTGCCAGCGACAACCATTTGGGCGCACCAGACCCGCAAAAAAGCAGGCCCAGGGAGCTGCATTTTGTGGCCTGGTTAGAGGGTGTTCGAAAAGACGCTGCCGCTATTTTTCTTCTTGGAGACCTCTTTGACTTCTGGTTTGAATACAAAAGAGTGGTACCTAAAGGCTTCACCAGAACCCTAGGGAAATTGGCAGAAATAGCAGACTCTGGTATCCCTATCTATTATTTTGTAGGCAACCACGACCTATGGATGCATGGGTATTTTGAAGCAGAATTAGGGATTAGCGTGTTTCACAAGCCCCAATACTTTAATATAGAGGGAAAGACGTTTTTAATAGGTCATGGAGACGGTCTAGGCCCTGGAGATAAAGGGTATAAGAGAATGAAGAAAGTATTTACTAACCCCTTTTCCAAGTGGTTGTATCGCTGGCTACATCCAGATATAGGCGTAAAACTTGCCCAATATTTATCCATTAAAAACAAGCTCATTTCAGGAGCGGAAGATGTGGTTTTTTTAGGAGAAGATCAGGAATGGCTAGTACAATACGCCAAAAAGAAATTAGAAAGCAAAGACATAGATTTTTTTGTGTTTGGACACAGACACCTCCCCCTACATATAGCCCTTTCCCAAAAGGCTAGCTATCTCAATACAGGAGACTGGATTAGTTACTATAGTTTTGGAGAATTTGACGGCCAAAAACTTCATTTAAAATACTTTCCCTTAGAGCGCGAATAACTTAGAGCGCAAATATCAAGGAGTGTTTAAGGAGAACTCTTACCTGGCATCGGCCGTAGGCCTGATGTCCAAAACTTGAAGCTGAAGACTGCTTTTCCCCTGCCAATGATTTTCAGAGACCTGAAAAACAATATCTACCGAGGATTGGTTTTGGAGCAACGAGCCTAAATGTGCTAGTTTAAAGGCAATAAAGGGAATTTTCACTCCACCGTCTTGGCAAAAAACACCTTTTAAATGGTTTTTATCTTTGCCAACTGCGGTAGCATGTCCGGTTTCATACACCCCGCTAGCCTTAAAAACAGGTATGGGGTTTTGAGGTCCAAAAGGAGCCATTTGCTTGAGAATCCTCATGAACTTTGGACTTATATCTGATAGCGAGACTTCTAGATCTATCTGAATTTCAGGTGTTTTTAGTGCCGGGTCTAAGGTAGCTGCAACATGCGCCTCAAATGCTGCTTTAAAAGCAGGGTATTGGCTGTTCTTCAAGGTGAGTCCTGCTGCGTACATATGCCCTCCAAACTGCAATATATGTTCACTACAAGCCTCTATAGCGTTGTATACATCGTAGCCTTTAATAGATCTAGCAGAACCTGCCATCACATCTCCACTTTGGGTAAACACCAGAGTGGGTCTGTAATGGGTTTCTATGAGCCTAGAGGCTACAATTCCTATAACTCCTTTGTGCCAATTGGGGTCGTAGACCACCGTAGTGGCTGCCTGCGTTTCTCCGGCCTGAGCTACTTGTAATAGGGCCGTTTCTGTAATGTGGGCGTCTAATTCTTTTCTGTCTTCATTCTGTTGTCCAATAGCCGCAGCCATGGTTCTGGCCTGGTTTATGTCTTGGGTCTGAAGTAGGGCTACTGCATGAGCACCGTGTACCATTCTTCCTGCAGCGTTTATTCTTGGAGCGATGGTAAAATTTAAATCGGTAAGGCTTAAAGTACCCCGATTCATTTGTTCTATAAAAGCTTTAAAACCGGGTCTTGGTTGGCTGTTTATTTGCTGAACGCCCAAATAAGCTAAGGTTCTGTTCTCTCCGCTAAGGGGCACCATGTCTGCACCAATGGCCGTAGCCACCAAATCTAAAAAAGGGACTACCGCCAAGGGATCTTCTTCTAGCGCTACACCAAGGGCCTGTATGAGCTTAAAGCCCACCCCACAACCACAAAGCTCCTCATAAGGATAACTACAATCTGCCCGCTTGGGGTCCAAAACTGCCACAGCCTCTGGCAAGCTAGCACCAGGCCTGTGGTGGTCACAAATAATAAAATCTATCCCTTTTTCCTTCGCGTAAGCTACCTTGTCAATGGCTTTAATGCCACAATCTAGAGCAATAATAAGCCCCATGTCATTGGCTGCCGCAAAGTCTATACCGGAAAAGGAAACCCCATAGCCTTCCTCATAGCGGTCTGGAATATAGGTAGCCACTTTATGGTAGTACTGCTGTAAATATTGAGCCACTAGAGCAACAGCCGTAGTTCCGTCTACGTCGTAGTCTCCATAAACCAAAATAGGCTCTTCCATTTCCATAGCCTCTATAATTCGCGCCACAGCCAGGTCCATATCTTTCATGAGATAGGGATCGTGTAGCTGAGAAAAACTAGGCCTAAAAAAAGCTTTGGCAGCTTCAAAACTGCCAATTCCTCTTTGAACCAAAAGGCTTGCCAAATGTGCCTCTACACCAAGGGCCTCAGACAAAGACTGAACTTCTGTAAGCGGCGGATTGGCTTTTAAGGTCCAATTCATAGGTAGGGGTCGCTATTCGTGATGAAACTCTGTTTTAATGGTCACACTGGCAAACTGCCTAAACATTTCCATGACACCACAATAACGCTCCACAGACAGATCTACGGTTTTTTGTAGTTTGTCTTCTATTAGATTGGGGCCATAAAAGTGATAGGTTACCGTTACAGCGTCGTAAAACTTAGGGTGTTCCTCTGTGAGATGGGCCTCGGTTTGAATTTCAAAAGCCCGTACTTCCAGCTTCATTTTTTTCATCAGAGAAGCCACGTCTAAACCAGAGCAGCCTGCTAAAGAAGTGAGCATAAGCGCCTTGGGTCTGTGTCCAGAATTGTCGCCGCCATTCTCTGCGTCTACATCTATTTTTAAAGTATGTCCGGAGGGATTGTCGCTTTCAAAAGCCATTCCGCCCAACCATTTAGTTGTCACAAGATTTGTCATGATTTATATTTTAAGAAGCTTAAAAGTACAAAAATATGAGCGCACTACAGACCAAAAAGAATCTCAAAAAGCCAGATGGTTCCCATGCCCCAAAAGGTACCTGTAGCCATGCTTAAAATAGCCAAAACAATGGCGTGGGGCATCCATTTTTTCTCATATGCAGCCGTAACCGCAGGTGCCGTAGCAATACCACCCACATTGGCCATGCTGGCAATAGGAACCCATGCCAGGTGCAGATTTAATAGTTTGGCCACCCAAAGCATTCCTATAAAATGAAGGAACAACCACCCACATAAAAAAACCAAGAAAGCAGGCTGCACAGAATAGTGATCTATCTGAAGTTTAAGTCCCAATACAGCCATGACCACAATAATTAAAATACCCCCGAGGCGCAGCACAAACTTAAAGTTCCAAGTAGGTATAAAATTACTGATCCCCAGGCCTATCACAGACAACAAGAGCACCTTTGCTACAAAAGTAGGAGCTAAAAAATCTACCGCCAATACTGCGGCAACCAAAATAAGCACCACCCAAAAACCAGATAAGGCTTTGCCTTTTCTAGTTACTATTGGGAGAGGCATGGCCACATCTTCTACTTTAAAAAACCTGTTTAAAGCACTGCTTTTTTTAATGGTTTGAAACATTAAAATGGTCCATATATTCACCAATACCGTGTCCATGACCAGCACTTGTAAAAACAGGGATTCCTCTGTCTGTACCAATTCTTTTAACACCAATTGGCTGGTGCTGCCTCCTATCCAACTTCCCACAATAGGGGGAATGCCTTTCCAATAGCCCTGCGATATGAGGGTGTTTTGCACAAAATCAGATCCTAAAAAAAAGCCAGTAAATACCACAGGGGCCAAAGCAATAATGGCAGACCCAAAGAAAAATAAGATAATAGGCTTGAATCCAATAGCTTTTAATTGGGCAAACGACAAGCTACTCATGACGGCTACAATAGCTAAGGGTATGAAGAAGAGTTTACTAAAACTATGAATAGAATGGGCAGAGTAATCTACTTTTAATACGTAGCTCACTACAGCGGGTATGACGTAGGCCAGCAAAACTGCAGGCACCCAATCAAATAATTTTTTGAGGTATTTCTGCTCCCAGCGATCCAAAAAATAGACCCCTAAGACCGTCACAATTACTAAGGCCTCTGCTTCATACCAGTTCATCCCTTTTGGCTTTTTTTGCAGATTTTTCTACTGCTTTACCTCCCACCACTATCACAATCTCGCCCTTGGGCGGATGCGCTGTATAATGCGCCAAAACAGAAGCTGCTGTCCCACGAATGGTCTCTTCAAAAAGCTTGGTGATTTCCCTAGAAACACTCACAGGCCTCTGGTCTCCAAAGTAGGTGACCATATCTTGTAAGGTTTTCAGTAATTTGTGAGGCGACTCGTAAAAAATGATGGTTCTGGTCTCCTCCTGTAGCAGGCTTAGTCTGGTCATTCGGCCTTTTTTAACAGGTAAAAAGCCTTCAAAAACAAATTTATCATTGGGCAGGCCACTGTTCACTAAGGCCGGAACAAAAGCGGTGGCCCCTGGCAAACAGTCTACTTCAATACCTGCTTCTATACAGGCCCGAGACAGTAAAAATCCAGGGTCAGAAATGGCAGGTGTACCCGCGTCAGAAATAAGAGCCATGGTTTCTCCAGATTGAATTCTAGCTACCAATTTTTCTACGGTCTTGTGTTCGTTGTGCATGTGGTGGGAGAACATAGGGGTGTCAATCTCGTAATGCTTTAGGAGTTTCCCACTGGTTCTGGTATCTTCTGCTAAAATTAGGGACACTCCCTTTAGGACATTCAATGCCCTGAGGGTTATATCTTCTAAATGGCCAATAGGCGTAGGGACTAAAAATAATTTACTCATGCCTCTCTATTGATATCTCTGACTCAGTACACTTAAAAAACGAGACTCATAAGCTTCTTTGCCTTCCCAATTTCCATATTCGGGTTTCACCAAGTTATTAATAAATGAAAGGGCTCGCTCCTGAGTTTCAATAGTAGCCAATTGAGAAATAACCCTTTTAAAATTGTCCTCGTCGCCGTCAAAAAGATGTTGCACAAAAGCAATTTTGTCATTTAAACCAAAATCTAACTTGGCACCATATTGCCCATTGAGGGTATTGGAAACCTTTTTTGGAGCAGCTTCTGTATGGGGCGTAGTCTCTTGGCCTAATTCATGGCTTTGGTCCGCAGGCATTTCTGAAACCATCCCTTTAATGGTGTCCATCCCAGGGATTATAATATCTGAGGGGTGTGGATTACTCTCCGGCACAGCTTCATTCCCCTGAAGCACCTGTGAAGCCATGTCATTAAAACGGTCTGCCAGCTCGTTTTTAGAGACGTCTAAATTGGGGTCTTCCAGCTCTTTTTCTACAAACCTCAACACCGCTAATTTTTCATATAAACTTCTTGCTGCCTCGTACAAACTAGCGAGTTCACTGCTGTCATTAGCCGCTAAAATATGTTTGGCAATACGGTTGAGTTCTCTGTGAAGCTTTTCTTTCATGGTATAGCTAATATCGGGTTTTTTAAGTGAAATACCCGCTCGCTTTGCTTCTAATTTTATATTTTTATCCCATCACTAGACTTAGTAAAACACTCCTGTAAACGCATATGTTTTTAGAAAACACGGTAAATCACAAAGAACCTTTTGGATGGATAGAAGTCATATGTGGCTCTATGTTTTCTGGCAAAACTGAGGAGTTAATTAGAAGACTTAAAAGAGCCCAGTTTGCCAAGCAACGCATAGAGATTTTTAAACCACAGATAGACACCAGATATCACGATGAAATGGTGGTGTCTCACGACGAAAATCAAATTAGGTCTACTCCGGTACCCGCAGCTGCAAACATCAGAATTTTAGCAGACCACTGTGACGTAGTTGGCATAGATGAGGCTCAGTTTTTTGACCCTGAGATTGTACATGTTTGCAATGACCTAGCCAATAAAGGAAAAAGGGTGATTGTTGTGGGTTTAGACATGGACTTTAAAGGAAATCCTTTTGGTCCCATGCCTGCGCTCATGGCCACGGCAGAATACGTGACCAAGGTGCATGCTGTATGTACAAGAACTGGTAATCTAGCGAACTATAGTTTTAGAAAATCTGCTAATGAAAACCTAGTCATGCTGGGAGAAACCTCAGAGTATGAACCTCTGAGTAGGGCGGCTTATTTTAAGGCCATGCTCACAGAAAAGATAAAAGAAATTCCCGTGGAGGTTGAAGAAGTTAAAACCTGTGAGCAAACCAAAACCAACGTCCCAAAAGATGAGTAGCCATGCCGTTTTGGAGATTCAGCTGTCTTCTCTGACCCACAACTACCATTTTATAAAGAGCAAGCTTCACACGCAAACCAAACTATTAGCCGTAGTCAAAGCCAACGGCTATGGTTCAGAGTCCGTTTCTGTGGCCAAAAAATTAGAAGAGCTTGATATAGATTATCTGGCAGTGGCCTATGTGGTAGAGGGCGTTAAACTAAGAGCAGCGGGCATAAAAACACCCATTTTAGTGCTACATCCCCAGCTTGGAGATTTTAAGGATATCATTCATCAGTGTTTAGAGCCCAGTATTTATTCTCTAAGAAGCTTAGAGGCTTTTATTAAAACAGCTCAAGATCTCAATTGTGAGGCTTATCCCATACATTTAAAAACCAACACCGGCCTAAATAGGCTGGGTATAACAGAAAGAGATTTTCCCTCTGTCTTTTCCAGTTTGAAGGCTCAAAAAGCAGTGAGCCCCAAAGGTCTAATGTCTCATTTAGCGGCCTCTGACGATCTATTAGAAAGGGAATTCACAGAAAGGCAAATTAAAACTTTTTCTAATCACATACAGCTTTTTGAAGCAGAACTGGGGCCTATCCCTCTAAAGCATTTACTAAACACTTCTGGTATATTAAACTTCCCCCAAGCACAGTTTAACATGGCGAGGTCCGGTATTGGATTATATGGCTACAGCAATAACCCAGACATAGACAAACAACTAAAGCCCGTAGCTACTCTAAAAGCAAATGTCTCCCAAATTCACGAGCTACAAGTAGGAGACTGGGTGGGTTATAACAAAGGTTTTGTAGCTAATAAACCCATGAGAATTGGCACCATAAGTTTAGGTCATGCAGACGGAATCTCAAGACAATACGGACAAGGCAAAGGGGTTGTAAGTGTTGGCGGTGGCTTAGCTCCTATTGTTGGGAACGTCTGTATGGATATGCTCATGGTAGAACTTGGAGATCTCCAGGTCCAAGAAGGAGATATGGCCGTCATATTTGGAGAAGGAGCGGGCCAAATAGCTTCTGCAGAAGACTTTGCTTCTGGAGCCAAAACCATCTCTTATGAATTATTGACGGCCATCTCTGCTAGGGTTCAAAGACAGATTATCGAGTAATTATGCCTTTAATCTATGCGCACTTGTCTGTTGGATAATTTGTGCTAATTTGTATGCCTACTAACCATAAATTTCATGCGCTTATGTTTAAAGAATTTAAAAAATTTATCATGACTGGTAATGTCATAGAATTTGCAGTAGCCGTTATAATGGCTGGTGCTACTGCACTAGTAGTGAGTGGTTTTGTCAGTGATATCATGATGCCCATAGTAGGTGAATTTACTGGTGGCATGGACTTTTCAAACCTAAAGATCGTACTCACCGAGGGTGTTGGAAAAGCAGGGGAACCTGGCTATGTAGCAGAAAATGCAATTAAATATGGCAGCTGGATTAATAGTATTATAAACCTTCTTATTGTGGGCTTGGTCATGTTTTCTGTGGTCAAAGCTTATCAAAAATTAAAACCCGAAATTCCAAAGCCAGCTGCTCCAAAAAAAGGACCTAGCCAAGAGGAATTATTAGCAGAAATTAGAGACCTGCTTAAAGCCAAAAAATAGAGGCGAAAGCAAAATTAGAGGTTAAAACAAAAATTAAAGGCGAAAGCAAATGTACCTCCTAATTTAACAGCACATAAAACAGCTGACTCCTGGTGGTTTACTATAATGATTGTTTTAAATGTAACATTTTGTTAAATATTTATTTTAAAGCACCCGCTTCTACTACAGCTACAATAATATGATTACTTTTACTTCAAATTAAATTTGTTCCATATGAAAGTTGCTGTTGTTGGCGCTACCGGGATGGTAGGTGAAGTCATGCTAAAAGTCTTAGCAGAAAGAAAATTTCCAATTACTGAATTGTTATTAGTAGCCTCTGAGCGTTCTGTAGGAAAAACCATGGAATACCATGGTAAAAACTACACTATAATAGGTTTGGAAACGGCTGTAGCAGCCCAACCAGACCTTGCTATTTTTTCTGCAGGAGGAGACACCTCATTAGCGTGGGCCCCAAAATTTGCAGCGGTAGGTACCACTGTTATAGACAATTCTTCTGCCTGGCGCATGCACCCGGATTACAAACTTATTGTTCCTGAAATTAACGCCAACCAGCTTAGCAAAACAGACAAAATTATAGCCAATCCCAACTGTTCTACCATTCAGATGGTCTTGGTTTTAGCCCCACTGCACCAAAAATACAAAATGAAACGCGTAGTAGTTTCTACCTATCAATCCGTTTCTGGAACTGGCGTGAAAGCGGTAGAACAGATGGAAAATGAAACCAAAGGCATAGTGGGAGAAATGGCGTATCACTATCCCATTCACAGAAATGCCATCCCTCACTGCGATGTATTTCTAGAAAATGGATACACCAAAGAAGAGATGAAATTGGCCAATGAACCTAAGAAAATATTAGGAGATGACAGTTTTAATAT
The DNA here is from genome assembly GCA_022239325.1 of Flavobacteriaceae bacterium LSUCC0859. Taxonomy (GTDB): domain Bacteria; phylum Bacteroidota; class Bacteroidia; order Flavobacteriales; family Flavobacteriaceae; genus MAG-120531. Next base: position 343,198 of record JAKOGP010000002.1, read on the forward strand.
CACGGCAACTGCGGTGAGAATCCCAACTGCTGGAGGGCATTCAGAGGCGGTTAATGTGAGCTTTGAAAATGATTTTGAACTTGCAGAAGTACGCCGTATACTCAGTGAAACAGAAGGGATAGTGGTGCAAGATAACACAGACACCAATACCTACCCCATGCCTGCCTATGCCCATGACAAAGACGAGGTATTTGTGGGTCGAATTCGCAGAGACGAAAGTGCCGCCAACACCTTAAACCTCTGGATTGTTGCAGACAATCTCAGAAAAGGAGCAGCCACCAATGCAGTACAAATTGCAGAGTATTTGGTTGCTCAAAAACTGGTATAAATTAAAGCCTTACCCAGGCTTACAAGGCTATGCTTCACATAAAAAATCTTTCCTTTTCATACGGATCTACTCCGCTATTACAGCATATTGATTTAAAAGTAAAAGCGGGCGAAATTGTAGCGCTTACCGGGCTTAGTGGTAGTGGTAAAAGCACCTTACTCAAGCTTATTTACGGGAGTGTAGCGCCTAAAGAAGGACAGATGAGCTGGAAAAAAAAACCACTCTTAGGCCCAGATTACAACTTGCTACCTGGGGCAGATTTTATGAGGTATTTGGCACAAGACTTCGATCTCATGCCCTTTACTAGCGTGGCAGAAAACATCAGCCAGCACCTCTCTGTATTTGAGCCAGAACAGCTCACAAAAAGGACTCAGGAACTCTTAGAGCTCATAGACATGACAGATTTTGCTCAAACCAAAATACGTCTTTTGTCTGGTGGCCAGCAACAGAGAGTGGCACTAGCCAAAGCGCTTGCCAAGGCACCAGAATTACTGTTGTTAGACGAGCCTTTTAGCCACATAGACGTCCCGCTTAAACAAGAGCTCAGAGAGCAGCTATACGCTTATTTACACAAACACAACATAGCCTGTATTATGGCTACACATGACCCTGAAGACTTTATGGGTCATGCCCATAAAATGATTTGCTTAGAGCAGGGACAAATAAGTGCCTCAGAAAAACCGCAAAGCTTATATGAGAGACCCCCAAGCCGCTCTGTAGCGCAGCTGTTTGGAAGCTTAAATGTGGTGGAGCCCAAGCTGCTAAAACACTGGCACAACAGACCCCAAAATACCGCTCAAAAAACCCTTCTGTTATGGCCACACGAACTGCGATTTAGCAAAAATAGACCCATGGCAAGTTCGAAGATGTCTCTTGCGGTTCAGGTAACTGGGTCCGTATTTAAAGGGGATGGATACCTCATCTCATTAATGGAAATCCAAAAAAACAATAGGTTTTATGTCCGTCAGAAAAAATCAGTAAAAATTGGCACTCCAGGGTATCTCTGGGTGTCTTTAAGGCTATGTGAAGAAAAGATGGCTGCAATTAAAGAAGCATAGAGAGCCGCTTAGAAGTAAAAAGAAAGGATTTCTCAGCTACATAAATCTGCCATTTCGTGCCCTAATTGTGCACCTAAAGCTACGCCCATACCTCCCAACCTTACAGCGGCATAAAGCTGGTGTCTTATATTTTTAACCAAAGGTTGCTTGGAGCTCCCTACTCCCATAATACCAGACCAGCGCTGCTCTATTTCAAATGGGGTGTGGGGTAAAATGGTGTCAGTCAAAAGCTTTTCTAATGCTTCTTGAATTTGAGGGGTCTGATCAAAACTAAGCGTTTGCTCCCCTTTAAAATCTAGATTTCTCCCACCGCCCAACAACACGCGTCCGTCTATATTCCGAAAATAATAATAGCCCTCATCTAAATGAAAAACGCCTTTTATGGCTAGGTTTTTTATGGGCTTGGTAATGAGCACCTGTGCTCGGGCCGGAAGCACCTCCTCTATGCCAAACTGCTGAGAAAAACCATTGGTAGCCAAACAAATGGTAGCGGGCTCACATTCAAAAAATGGGGTTTTAAGCAGGTTCTTGGCTGCGTTTGCTTCTATATGCGTCACTGGAACACCATTCCAAATGAGAATGTTTTTTTCTTGGGCTTTGTGAATGAGACTTTTCATCATAAGTCCAGTGTCTATTTGACCCTCATAGGAGCTACTCATATACTGGGGTAGCACTCCTTTAAATTGAAAACTATTAGGGCGTAACTCAAAGGGGGCTCCTTTAAAAATGGGACTTAAAAGCGTGTTAACACGGCTTAGCTGCTGGGCGCAGTTCTCAAAAAGGGAGCTTTGACGGTCTAAAAAGACCTCGTGCCCACCCAGCTGCTGATAATCCATGGCTTGGTCTCCTATGGTTTTTCTAAGTAAGGCTACCCCTTTAAAGCGCTTTTGAACTAGTGAAAATACCGCCTCTTCTCCTTCCTTTTCTAAGTCTAAAACCATCTCTGAGACACTACCAAAGCAACTAAAACCAGCATTTTTGGTGCTGGCACCTTTAGGTAGAATTCCCTTTTCAAAAATAACAATCTTGGCCTTTGGATGTTTTTCTCTTAAGGCCAAAGCACAGTTAATACCTACAATACCACTGCCCACAATTGCAAAGTCTATGCCTGACAACCAATGTTTGTGCTCCCAATAACTCAGTGCGTCCATCTCCTGTTATTTGGTTTAAAGATAGGGGTTGTGTGTTAATAAAAAAACCCCTTAAAAAAGGGGTTTTTTATTCATAATGTAGCTGTAATGCTATCTCAATTTTATTCTAAAAATCAAATGGCAACAGATGTAAACTGCTACAAACTTGTTCTAAGCCTCTCCTATTGGAGCCATCTGAAAGTCTTCCATAAACTTAGTGGTATAGTTGCCCGCTAAGTACTCTGGATGGTCCATGAGTTGTCTGTGAAAAGGGATGGTAGTCTTTACCCCTTCTATCACAAATTCATCTAGGGCACGTTTCATTTTGTTAATGGCTTCTTCCCTAGTCTGTGCCGTGGTGATTAGTTTGGCAATCATAGAGTCGTAATTGGGTGGTATAACATAGCCGCTGTACACATGCGTATCTAATCTAATCCCATGACCACCTGGTGTGTGTAAGGTTGTAATTTTTCCAGGGCTAGGTCTAAACCCATTATACGGATCCTCTGCGTTTATTCTACACTCAATAGCGTGTAACTTAGGCAGGTAATTTTTACCAGAAATAGGCACTCCAGAAGCCACTAAAATTTGCTCTCTTATAAGATCGTAGTCTACCACCTGTTCTGTGATAGGGTGCTCCACCTGAATTCTAGTGTTCATTTCCATGAAATAGAACTTCCTATGTTTGTCTACTAAAAACTCAATAGTTCCGGCGCCTTCATATTTAATAAATTCTGCGGCCTTTATGGCTGCCTTACCCATTTCTTCTCTGAGCTTGTCTGTCATAAAAGGAGAGGGAGTCTCTTCTGTGAGTTTTTGGTGTCTGCGTTGTACAGAACAGTCTCTTTCAGAGAGGTGACAAGCTTTTCCAAACTGGTCTCCTACTACTTGTATTTCTATATGACGGGGCTCTTCTATGAGTTTTTCCATATACATGCCTCCATTACCAAAGGCAGCAGTAGCTTCTTGCACCGCGCTCTCGTATAATTTAATCATGTCTTCTTCCTTCCAAACGGCACGCATACCTTTACCGCCACCACCTGCAGTGGCTTTGATCATCACTGGATAGCCCACCTTCTTTGCAGTAGCTATGGCGTCCTTAACGTCCTTTAAAATTCCTTCAGATCCGGGCACACAGGGAACTCCTGCTTTTTTCATGGTTTCCTTGGCAGTAGCCTTATCTCCCATTTTGTCTATCTGATCTCCAGAAGCACCGATGAATTTTATGCCGTGCTCTGCACATATTCTAGAAAATTTAGCGTTCTCTGATAAAAAACCATAGCCTGGGTGAATGGCGTCTGCATTGGTGATCTCTGCTGCAGCTATAATGTTTGGTATTTTCAGATAAGACTCGCTGCTGGGTGCTGGACCAATACAAACAGCCTCGTCTGCAAAACGCACATGTAAGCTTTCTTCGTCTGCTTTAGAGTATACGGCAACGGTTTTAATGCCCATTTCCTTACACGTCCTAATAATTCTAAGGGCGATCTCTCCTCTGTTGGCGATGAGTATTTTTTTAAACATAAATCTCTATTAAAATGAATTAAAAAAGTACTACAAATTAAGATGGGTCTACCACAAATAGTGGCTGATCAAATTCTACTGGAGAAGAGTCGTCTACCAAAATTTTGACGATTTTTCCAGACAGCTCAGACTCAATGTCGTTAAATAACTTCATGGCTTCTATCACACAAAGCACGTCTCCTTTTCCTATTTTAGATCCTACCTCTACAAAGTTAGGTTTGTCTGGGGAAGGCTTTCTATAGAAAGTTCCAATTATAGGAGACTTAATGGTAATGAGGTGGTCTTCAGAGGCGGCTGCAGGAGCGGGAGCTTCTGCGGGGGCTCCTGCAGCAGGAGCGGGAGCTTGTGGCGCAGCAACAGGCGCAGCAGCTGGTAACTGCTGTATGTATGTAGTTCCTTCAGTAGCCGTTCCTAAAGGCCCTGTTCTAATCGTAATTTTAACGTCATCCGTCTCTAATTTCACTTCACTAGCGCCAGATTTAGCGACAAACTTAATGAGGTTTTGAATTTCTTTAATGTCCATTATAATAAAGTTTAGTTGCGAAAATATTTTAGTTGTTATATGCCCATGTTAAATAAATAGACCCCCAGGTGAATCCGCCTCCAAAGGCGGCAAAAACAAGCTTGTCTCCTTTTTTTAACTGAGACTCATAGTCTGCTAAAAGCAAAGGTAGGGTAGCAGAGGTGGTATTGCCATATTTAGCAATATTATTCATGACCTTAGTACTCTCGAGGTTCATTCTGTTGGCTGTAGCTTCAATAATTCTATTGTTGGCCTGGTGAGGTACTAACCAGTCTACGTCTTCCTTGCCAAGGCTGTTGCGCTCCATAATCTGAGCGGCAGCGTCTGCCATATTAGAAACCGCAAATTTAAATACCGTTTTACCGTCTTGGTACACATGGTGCTGCTTGTTTTTAACGGTCTCTATAGAGGCGGGTAGCATGGAGCCGCCAGCTTCCATTTTCAAAAAGTTTCTTCCAATACCGTCAGACCTCAAGTACTCGTCCTGCAATCCAAGGCCCTCTGTGTTGGGTTCAAATAATGCAGCTCCAGCACCGTCTCCAAAAATAATGCAGGTAGCACGGTCTTGGTAATCTATAATGGAAGACATTTTATCTGCGCCTATAAGCAATACTTTCTTATAACGTCCGGCTTCTATATATGCGGCTGCGGTAGACATACCATACAAAAAACTAGAACAGGCGGCTTGTAGGTCATAGGAAAAGGCGTTTGTCGCACCAATTTCAGAAGCTACATAAGCTGCCGTAGAGGCCACCAATAAATCTGGTGTAGCCGTTGCTACCAATACGAGATCTATGGTTTGTGGGTCTAATTGTTGTTTTTCTATGAGGTCTTTAGCGGCCTGAATGGCCAAATAAGAAGTAGCCTTATCAGGGTCTTTTAATATTCTGCGCTCTTTTATTCCTGTTCTACTGGTGATCCACTCGTCATTGGTGTCTACCATAGTTTCCAGAAGAGCGTTGGTCAGTACAAAGTCTGGGACATAGGACCCAACCCCTGTAATGGCTGCTAATAATTTTGTCATTCGAATTGGTTTATTTTCTGGCAAAATGCCCAAAAATCATTCAAAAATCGTGAAAATTAATCATTTAATCTCACTTTTCTGATCTTTTTGTGCATTTTTAAATATGTTTTTAATGGCGGTTTAAAGTCTTTACCCATTTGGAAAAGTTTGGCACATAAAAAAACTCCCACTTGAAAAAGTGGGAGTTATATGAACCTAAGAGCAAGTACTTATGCAGTAGCTACCTCTGTATTATCTATAAGCACTTGGCCTCTGTAGTATAATTTACCTTCGTGCCAGTGTGCTCTGTGGTACAAGTGCATTTCACCAGTAGTTGGATCTTTGGCAATAGTAGGGGCTACTGCTTTGTAATGCGTTCTTCTTTTATCTCTCCTTGTTTTGGAAATTTTTCTCTTTGGATGTGCCATGATAATTCCTATTTATCCGTTAATAACTTTTTTAGAGCGTCCCAACGCGGGTCTGTCTCTTCTATTTCTTCTTTTTGTTCTTTCAATTCCTTAACGCCTAGCTTTTCTAAAGTTTCTAAGACCTCAGACTCTAAGCTACCATCTAGCACACCTGGGTGTACTCTTTTGGCAGGTACTGCCAAAACAACCATCTCATACATATACTGTGCTACGTCTACCTGATGTTCGCCGTGCGGTAGCACCAAGAGCGACTCGTTCTCGTTGTCAAACTCGTCTCCAAATTTCACTACCAATTCTATGGCGGCTTCTATGGGTAAATCAAAAGGCTCATTAGTAGTGTCACAGTTAATATTGACGCTTCCAGTGGCTTTAAAATCCAGCTCCATAAAAGTACTGAGCTTATTTAATACCACAGACACCTGAATGTGAGCAGCATTAAATTCTTCAAAAGCATATGTCGTAAAGAACGTGTTGTCTAAGGCAAATTCAAAGTGATGCTTTCCATCTTTTAATCCTGAAAAAGGAATGTGATAGTCCCTGTTTTTCATATTGTATCAGATTTATAGCATATCTCTGCTGTGCCAAAAGGCGGGTGCAAAGATACTATTATTATACTAATTACCAAGCAATAAGGAAATTAAAATTATTCCTTGTCCTGTGGTTTGGGTTTGTTTTTTCTGGGCGATCTCTTTTCTACAATTCTGGCCTTTTTTAAGGGGTTTTTAGTGAGCTCCTCAAATTCAGTTCGCTTCTTAAAAATGCGAATGGCTGCGTGTACCGCCGCTGCAAAAGAATGGTGGTCTGCCAAGCCCTTCCCTGCTATGTCGTAAGCCGTACCGTGATCCGGCGAGGTTCTTACCTTGGAAAGTCCTGCCGTGAAATTAACCCCATTTCCAAAAGAGAGGGTTTTAAAAGGAATAAGCCCTTGGTCGTGATAGGCTGCTAAAACGGCGTCAAAGGATCGATAGTTTTTAGATCCAAAAAAACTATCTCCTGCATAGGGTCCGTATACCAAAAGTCCCTCGTCTGACAATGCTTTAATGGCGGGCACCAAAAGCTCATCGTCTTCTTTGCCAATTACGCCCTGATCTCCATTGTGAGGGTTTATACCCAACAAAGCTATCTTAGGCTTTCTAATTCCAAAATCTTGCTGCAAAGAAGCAATAATGGTTTTTACTTTAGATTTAATTCTGGAAGGGGTGATGTTTTCTGTCACCTCTTTTACAGCCACATGGTCTGTAAGCAAGCCTATCCTAAGATCTTCAGAAATCATAAACATGAGGCTTTCCCCGCCCAATTGAGCCGCTAAATAATCCGTGTGTCCCGGGAACTTAAAATTTTCAGATTGTATGTTGCTTTTGTTAATAGGGGCTGTAACCAGTACGTCTACCTCTGCAGCTTTGAGGGCTGCTGTTGCCGCTTCTAGAGATTGTAGTGCAAAAGCGCCGCCTTCTTTGGTTTCCATTCCAAACTCTATCTCTGGACTGTCTTTCCAGAGGTTTACTACATTAAATTTGCCCTCCATAGCCTGAGAGGCGTGGCTAACACCAGAATAGACTAAATTAGTACCTAGTTGCTCTTGGTGCTTGGCTAAGGTTTTACTAGAAGCAAAAAGTACCGGGGTGCACAGCTCCAGCATTCTGGGGTCTTCAAAAGTCTTTAAAATAACCTCTGCACCTATTCCATTTATATCTCCTATGGAAATTCCCACTTTTATTTTTGCGCGATCCTGCATACTTTCTAAGGCTTAATCTGTAAATTTACCATGTAAAATTAGACAAATAAAACGGAACCATGTTTACAGGAATTATTGAAACTTTAGGAAAAGTAGTGGGTATAGAAAGGCAGCAAGGAAATATGGACATCTGTATAGAATGTGCCCTGGCCAAAGACCTTAAAATAGACCAATCTGTGGCCCATAATGGGGTGTGTCTCACCGTGGTATCTAAAACAGACAAACAATACACCGTTACTGCCATAGCAGAAACCCTGGAAAAAACAGCCATTGGCAGCCTTCAAATAGGAGAATTTGTAAACCTAGAACGCGCCATGATTATGGGCAGCCGCTTAGACGGTCATATAGTGCAGGGGCATGTAGACCAAACTGGTATTTGCACCCAAATTAAAGAAACCGATGGCAGCTGGCTGTTTTCCTTTTCTTATGAAAAAGGGCCTCAAAATGTCACTATTGAAAAAGGCTCCATTACTATTGACGGTACCAGCCTCACCGTGGTAGACTCTAAAGCCAACTCTTTTAGTGTGGCTATTATTCCCTACACTTATGAGCATACCAGATTCAAACAATACAAAATAGGCACCCTGGTGAACCTAGAGTTTGATGTTATTGGGAAATATGTAAAAAGACTTTTAGAAGTTCGTACAGATTAATAAGCCTACGCTATGAACTCTAGCTTATCGTTGAGATTTTTTTTGGCCTACGGCCGATAAAAAAGTTATCACAGGCAGCGCGAATTAGGCGCTCTCTGGTGTTAGGCGCTCTCTAACTGAGACCTAAAATCTGCGACCAAAGCCAAAGCGGCCTCTTCAAATTCCATAGGCACCAATACTTTAATTGTAGACTCTGTACCCCCAGCAAAACCTGCTAAAACTCCAGAAACTTGTTCGTTTTTTTCAATGTATGGAATGCCGTGATCTCCAAAAATACCCTTGAGTAGTAAAACGGCCATTGCATTGCCCATGAAAACTTCTTTGTACTTTGTGTCCATTTTATTAATTCTTTAGTCGAATGTAATTCATTTGTGAGAAACACACAAACTTAGACCTTGATGAAAACCAATTTCATATTTGTCAACACTTTTTATAAAAAGCTAGATTGTCTATAAAATACTTTTTTTGAGGCGCTTCCAGACCTTAGACAATAAATAGCCTGCTACTACCACCGCCAAAGTGAGCCAGGCGGCTAATGGGTAATTCCCATAGATCCAATTCCCGGTAGCAAACATACAGCCATACACCAAAACGGCCCCTAATAACATGGCTAAAATACCTGAAGGCACAGACCAAGGCTGTGGGGATAGCTGGTCTTTGAGATGGGCCTGTTGTACTTTCCAACCCGGGCCACCTGGTTGTGTTTGCTTATAAAAAGCGTTTAAGGTCTCTTCTTTTTCTGGGGGGGTTAAAAAAGTAACCACTATCCATATCACAGAAGTGACACATACAACTACAGGGAATTTAGACCAGGCAGGCAAAAGGCCTTGCGCTGTGTCGCTCCCAAAAAGAAGGCCGCCCAATGCAGTGAAATTAAATGCTATGGATATGATTCCAGAAGCCACCATGGCAGAAATCTCACTCCAGGCATTTATACGCCACCAAAACCATCTCAGAATAAAAATCAGTCCGGTACCTGCTCCAAACATGAGAATAATATCAAAAAGCTGTAAGGCGTTGGTCAATAAAAGAGCCAAGACTCCGGAAGCTATCATCAGTAAGACCGTAGACATCCTCCCTACCCAAACCAACTGCTTTTCAGAAGCCTCAGGATTCATTTCTAGCTTATATACATCGTTAACAATATAAGAAGACCCCCAGTTTAAATGCGTAGAAATGGTAGACATATAAGCCGCCCCTAAAGAGGCCATCACCAATCCTAATAAGCCGCTTGGCAATTTAGTTAGCATGGCAGAATACGCCAAATCTTCTCCTAATTTACCCGCTTCTACATTGGGGAAAGCGGTTTGGATAGACCCCAGATCTGGGTAAACCACCAAAGAGGCCAAGGCCACTAAAATCCAAGGCCAGGGTCTTAGGGCATAATGCATAATATTAAAAAAGAAAGTGGCTCCAATGGCGTGGTTTTCATTTTTAGCGGCCAGCATGCGTTGGGCAATATACCCGCCGCCTCCTGGCTCTGCACCAGGGTACCAGGCAGACCACCACTGTACAGCAAGGGGGATGATCAAAATTCCAATAAGGGCTTCTGTGTCAGAAAAGTTTGGTAAAATAGAGAGTTTATCAGACACATTTTCATGAGCCAATAGGGCGTCTAAACCCCCTACCTCAGGAATATTTACTAAGTAATAGGCCGCTCCTATGGCTCCAGCAATGGCCACGAAAAACAAAACAAAATCTGTGTAAATCACGCCTCTAAAACCTCCAAGTGCAGAAAAAATAACAGTAATTGAGCCTGCGATAACCACGGTTTCTACTGGGTCTAAACCCAACATGACCTGACCAATTTTTATAGCAGCCAAACTCACTGCAGCCATAGCCATAATATTAAAAAGCACACCGAGGTAAAAAGCCCGAAACCAACGTAAAAAATGAGCCGGTTTTCCGCCATATCTCAATTCATAAAACTCCATATCCGTAGCTACATTGGAGCGACGCCACAACTTGGCATAGACAAAAACAGTGAGAAGGCCTGTGAGTAAAAAGGCCCACCAAACCCAGTTGCCTGAGACCCCATTGGTTCTGACAATATCAGTGACCAAGTTAGGGGTGTCTGTAGAAAAGGTAGTGGCCACCATCGAAAAACCCAACAGCCACCAAGGCATGGAACGTCCGGAGAGAAAATACTCTGCCGTACTTTTTCCTGATCTTTTAGAGACCACTAGACCTATGGTTAATACAAGGGCAAAAAAGCTAAAAATAATACAGTAATCAAAAAAGGAAAGTTGCATGGGTATTTGGTTTATAATTTGGTTGGTATAGTCCCTAAAGATATTAAAATATTGAGATTCATTGCTAGGGTGCTTTTTTAAAAATTTTTCAAGAGCAGCAAACATAATGTACCTTTGTGTCATGGAGGAATCTTTAGGAGGTTTGCTCAGTGTGCAGAGCTTTGTATTGGCTTTTTTAGCAGCTTTTATTTTGGGGGTCTCAAAAGCAGGGGTCAAAGGAATAGCGGTGCTTATAGTGACCCTTATGGCGCTTGCTTTTGGAGGAAAGGCCTCTACGGGCATGCTCATGCCCCTCCTCCTTGTAGGTGACGTTTTTGCTATTTCCTATTACAACAGACACACCCAGTGGCCGTACTTAAAAAAATTTCTCCCCTGGATGATGCTAGGAGTAGTTTTTGGCGTATTTATTGGAAAGGACCTACCTGAAAAAAGCTTTCAATTGGGTATGGGTGTTACCATACTAGCCACCCTTGGTATGCTTATTTGGTGGGAGCAAAAAAAGGAAAAGAAAGTACCTACCCATTGGGCTTTTGGAAGCTTTATGGGGATAATGGCAGGTATTACCACCATGGTTGGCAACCTAGCAGGTGCCTTTTCCAATATTTATTTCCTTGCCATGAAGCTCCCAAAAAATCATTTCATAGGAACTGCCGCTTGGCTTTTCTTTTTCATTAACCTTTTTAAATTGCCCTTTCATATTTTTGTTTGGAAAACCATTTCCATGGAGAGCTTACAGATCTTTTTATACTTGTTGCCTGGTCTTGTATTGGGCTTATTTTGTGGTGTGGGCTTGGTTAAAAAAATTACCGATGTGTTTTTTAGAAGAATGATACTTGTACTCACAGCCCTAGGTGCTGTAATATTGTTTTTTAAATAAACATTTTGGGCTATAGGTTTGGTTAGGAGCTCTTTAAAGTGTCCGTAGTGCAAAAGCCTGATTTTCCTTTGCTGTTGTTAATTTTTAAATAAAACTTATTCGCTAAATCTGACTTTTTTTTCACAAAAGGCATTGTTACTGTAATATCAAAATTTGTATATTACAAATCTGTTTGATTAGAAAATGCCCATGAAAAGAATTGATTTTATCGCACAATCCACAGCGGCTTTAGGAAGCCTATCAGTCTCTGCGTCGCTTTTAAAAAACTGGACCCCCATGCGCAAACAAATTCCCAGCATTGGTTTGGGCCTTTTTACCCTTCCTAAACTATTAGAACAAGATTTTACTGGAACCCTTTCCAAGCTTTCTAAAATGGGTTATCAGGAATTGGAATTCTTTGGGCCCTATTCTTTCTCACACCAAAAAAACAAGGAGTCTTGGGCACAATTAACCCCCATGTTGGGCTTTAAAGGCAGTGGTCTATTTGGAAAAGAACTCACAGAAGTTCAAAAAATTTTAAAAGATCTTGGGCTTCATGTGCCTGCTATGCATACAGACCTAGACACCTTAGAGCATCTTATGGGCCCACTATCAGAAACCGCTCATGCCCTTGGTGCTACATACGTGGTACTTCCCTCTGCACCTCCAGAAACCAGAACCAACTTAGAAGACTATAAAAGCCTAGCAGAACGGTTTAACCTGATAGGTGAAAACGCAAAAAAACACGGAATCTCATTCGCTTATCACAACCATGGCTATGGGCTCCAAAAAGTAAATGAGATAAGACCTATAGATCTCATTTTTGAAGGGACAGATCCAGATCTAGTCTACTTTGAAATGGATTTATTTTGGACGGTAGCTGGAAGAGCAAATCCCCAGAGCCTGCTTGAAAAATATGCAGGCCGCTATAAAATGTTACACATTAAAGACATGAAATCCCTGACTTACTTTGCTACTGACGGAGGAGACCCGGGGGAATGGATGGCCCTCTTCCCACAGCTCACTACAGTTGGCGCTGGAGTCATAGACCTTCCCGGTATTTTAAATACCGCCCTAAATACTGGGGTAGCACATTATTTTGTAGAGCAAGACTTAGCCTCCAACCCATGGTTAGACTTGCAAAACAGCTATGACTATCTTAAAAAATTAGAATTCTAACCACCAACTTTATTGGTTTAAAAAAAATAAATGATTCCCAAATCGCTTCTTTTTTTATGTCTCCTGCCTAGCCTACTTTTTTCTCAAGAGCTCTTGTTTAAAAATTATCAGACAGAAATCAGTACCATGGATCCTGATAAAGGACTGTTGTATCAGTTTTCAGGGGATAGTTTGAAACTCATAGACATGTCTAGTCTTGAAATATTGGAGAACAGATATATTAAAAGGCCCCCTTCCAAGCCCTTTGTAAGTCTTAGACCCACCTGGATAAAAAACGAATTATGGCTCAGCGAAAAAAGCGGTGGTGCCATCTATAGCATTCAAGGTGACAGTCTTCATAGAATAGACCGATCTGACATTCACAATTGGCAATCTGACAGCAGTATTTTTGTGAAAAATGACACCCTTTTTAAATACGGCGGATATGGCTATTGGACGGCCTCGAATGCGCTATCCTATTATGACAACACCTCCAAAGGCTGGGAAGTCTTAACTTACAAATCCTCTGACTTTCCCATAGGCACCCATTCACAAAAACACTTTCTTTTAGGGGATTATCTGTACATTTTTGGTGGTTATGAAGTCCCTGCCCAAAACCGATTGGAGGCCAAAACAAGCCGGGCTGTTTGGCGGTTTCATTTAAAAAGTAAAGAATGGAAGTTTATGGGCTTGTTAGATATACCTAATTTTAATTCTTACCTGCCTATAGAATCTGAAGGTCCAGAAGATTTTGAACTGATAAGCAACTATCATGGCCTACTCAAAATAAATCTCAATAACAACCAAGTAGCTGTTCACAGTAAAAATCCACTGTATTTCACCATAGATTTAGAAGGAAAAAAACCAGTATTCAAATATCGAGGGCACTATTATTACTATGACATAGACAACTTTGATCTGCGTTTGAAAAAAGTCACCGAAAATCAGTTTGTTTTAAAAAAAACAGAACAAATCCCCCTCTTTGTAAAAAAAACATCTTTGGTTTATACCATAGGAATATGGGTCGTTATTATACTAATAGTAAGTTTGCCACTTTGGTTTATAAGAAAATTAAAACGAAAAAAGAAAACGCTGTTTATTTCCCCTAAAGCCATCCGTTTTGACCAAAAAGAAAGCGAAATTAGTCCGGTAGAATATACCATTTTAGAACTCTTACTCGCAGACAAACCATTGGAGTCTGCACAGATTTTAAATTTGGTATACAATGAGAGTCTCACAAAATCTCACAATGAAAAGATTAAAACGCAAACCATAGATGGTCTCAATCTTAAGCTTTCCTATTTGTTTGGTTCTCAGAACAACTATATCTCTAGTGAAAAATCTATGGAAGATAAGAGAATACGAGTATATCACATGAATCTTGGAGAAATATTGATTAAACTTGTACCCTAATTCTCTTGTAATTTTTTCCTTATATGGCCCTTTCTAAACCTTGGCTTTCCAAGCTTTTGTGTTTTATTTTCTCAGGTTCTGTTTTTTGTTCCCTACAAGCCCAACAAGACACCACCCAACTGCAAGAAGTGGTGCTTTCTGGGGCCCTTATAAAATCTAATCTCCTTAAAGCTCCCACAGCTATTAGTTTTGTAAAAGCCAGCCAAACACAGGCTAGCGCAGCACAACTCTCGCTTAAAGAATACCTGGGTCTGGTGCCTGGTCTTTTTGCCCAAAACCAATACAACTACAACCAAGACTTACGCATTGCCATCCGCGGCTTTGGCGCAAGGGCGGCCTTTGGTATACGCGGAGTTCAAATTGTAGTAGATGGCATTCCAGAAACTACGCCAGACGGCCAAGGCCAGCTAGACAATGTGCCCCTGGGTATTATAGAAAACATAGAAGTACTTAGAGGTCCTAGTGGCGCACTATATGGCAATGCCTCTGGAGGGGTGCTACTCATAAACACCCTAGACAGTTTATCTGGGCAAAAAATAGCCCTAAGGGCTATGGGTGGCGCCTTTGGGCTGGCCACCCACCAGGCCACCCTCTCCATGAAAGAAAAAAAATGGACTACGCTGCTTCACTACAACCAGAGCAGCTCGGAAGGCTACAGAGAACAATCCAATTTTTTACAAAGGCTGTTTAACGCCAAAGTGGGTTTTTCCCCCAGCGATAAAGCGAAATGGGTGGTTCAATTTAACATTACTGACAGCCCTTACGCCAAAGACCCAGGGGGAATCTCTTTAGAGCAGGCTCTTGAAAACCCCAGAAGTGCCAGAGCCGCCAACCTTACGTATCAGAGCTCGGAAGAAATAAGGCATATTAAAACTGGGCTAAGCCACCGCTATAGCTGGCAAAACAATAACAAAGAGAATACTACAGATATTCAGTCTTACTTATTTGCTGCCCAAAGAGATTTTACAGGAAGGCTGCCTTTTAAAAATAGAGGGATCTCTGCCTTTAAAAGGGATTATTTTGGAATGGGGACTAGACTTTCTCTGCAAGCTAAGGGTCAAACCTTGGTTGGAGTAGGTCATGCCCAGCAGACAGATCTAAGAAGCAGGTATTTTAATGAAGAGGGTACAAAAGGGGCCCTGAGTGAAAGTCAGGAAGAGCGCTATTTAAATAGCCATGCCTATCTGAGCCACAGAAGAGATTGGTCTGCATGGATGTGGTCTGGATCTCTGAGGTATGACCATATTAAAATGGGGCTTATTCAAGATGGAAATTACAATACCTACCATGCTTTTAGCCCAAGTGTTAGTTTGGGATATAGCCTTTCTAAGAATCAATTTATAAGTTTTCAATACGCTCAAAGTTTTGAGACCCCAACCCTTTCAGAGGTAGCCAATACACCTAGTGGTGCTTTGGGCTTAAACTCCTCACTCACCCCTAGTAAAACCAAGAGTTTTGAGCTCCTCTATAGAAACAAAAGAAACATTGGAACGGCTTTCCTGTCTTTGGAACTAGCGGGCTTTGTGAGTGAGAGCACTGCAGAGCTTTTGCCCTATGAATTAGAGGATTTCCCAGGCAGGCAGTTTTTCGAAAACAGTGGCGTTTCTACCAGAACCGGTTTGGAGTCTAGCTGGAGACTACAATACAAAAATTGGGAATGGAACAGCTCCTATACTTGGGCCCACTATCTGTTTAAGCTAGCTGCTGAGGAAAAACTAAATGGAAACCGACTGCCAGGTATTCCTGACCATCAATTTTTTTCTGAGCTCAAATTATCCCTGCTCTCCTCCCTAACCATAAGTTTAGAATACAACTATACAGGAAGCCTGATGGCCAATAACAACAATTCCGTAAGCATAAAGCCTTACCATCTTTTAAACAGCCGCGTGCACAAAGATTTTAAGACCAACTGGGGCAGCTTACGCCTTTTTACTGGGCTAAACAACTTAAGCAATACCACTTATTATGACAATATTAGGATCAATACCTTTGGGGGGCGGTACTATGAGCCTGCCCCAACAAGAAACATATATGTGGGACTTGAAATAGGTGTATAATCAGAGCAGCTACGATCGCCTTTTATTGGGGTATTATAAGGTGTAGATTATGGAAGCCTTAACTTAATTGAATATTTTGCAAGGAGCCCTCTCAATACATATTTTTTCTTTAATTTAAGGGTCTCAAAATTTTCATATTAACAACCAAAAAAACCTCAGCTCGTAATGAAAGTAAAAAACAACCGTAGAGACTTTATTAAGAAAAGTGCTCTGCTGGGAACCGGATTTTATATTGTACCCCGCCATGTTTTGGGGGGCAGCGGATTCACAGCCCCCAGTGATCAATTGGTATTAGGTGCCATTGGTGCTGGAGGAAAAGGAAACTCAGACATCAATAATGCTTATAACAAAGGGGCCAACAGAGTAGCTGCCCTCTGCGATGTAGACCCAAATATGGCTAAAGACGCCATAAAGAGACATGAGGGAGCCGCCTTTTTTAAGGACTTTAGAAAAATGTTAGACCAGCAAAAAGATTTAGACGCGGTTACCATTTCTGCCCCTGACCATGTTCATGCCCTAGCAGCACATGAGGCCATGATTCGCGGTTTACATGTCTATGTTCAAAAACCACTCACTCATACTATAGCAGAGGCAAGACACCTTACCAAACTCGCTAGAAAACAAAAAGTAGTAACCCAAATGGGAAACCAAGGTGGTTCTAGCATGGGAGTTCCAAAAATTAAAGAATGGATAGATGGCAATGCAATAGGAGAGGTGAAAAAAGTATTTATATGGACCAACAGACCCGTTTGGCCACAGGGGAAATCCGCCCCTGCACCCAATGCTTCTCAAAAACCTCAAGATCTAGACTGGGATTTATGGCTAGGTCCTGCTTCAGAAAAACCCTATACTCCAGGGCTTCACCCTTTTGATTGGAGAGGCTACTGGGAATATGGAACCGGAGCGCTTGGAGACATGGGCTGTCATTTATTAGATGTGCCTTACAAGGTGTTAAACCTGGGGTATCCTACCGGAGTGCAGTGCAGTGTAGCCAATATTTATTCCAGAATGTGGACTCCAGATTACACCCCAGATGGGTGCCCGGTGGCCTCTAAGGTCACCATAGACTTTCCGAGCTCCGTCCCTGGAAAGCCCGGGGTAGAATTAGAATGGACAGACGGAGGAATTACTCCAGCCATCCCAGACGAAATTAGCGACTATTACAGTGCTACCGGCAGCGGGGTTATGCTAATGGGTTCTGAGGGAATTATTACCTGTACAGATTATGGGAATGACCCTATTTTATTTAGAAAAGGACAGGAACCAGAGCCCTTTGACACCAGTGTGCAAGGCAACCTAGACGCCAAGCACAATGCCCTGTGGACAGAAGCTTGTAAGGCTGGTTTTAACTCAGACAAACACCTGGCGCTTACCTCATCCTTTGACTACGCAGGGCCATTTACAGAAACTGTTCTCATGGGGAATATTGCCATTAGATCTCATATGCTCAGACGAGAAAACGAAGATGGAAATTTAGAATTCTACGGACGTAAAAAATTACGTTGGGATGGAGACAATATGCGTATTACCAACTTTGAAGACGCCAACCAATTTGTAAGTAAAACCTACAGAAATGGTTGGGAAGTTCCACTGAGTTAAGCCCAATACAAATCCAATTCATGTATACAAAAAGCCCCTGATCTTAAATATCAGGGGCTTTTTCATGTCTTACGCTACTTTGCGACAAAGATACAACCACTTTATAAAGCTAGTGGCCATTAATAATTAACGCTGCTGTGGAACTTCTATCTGATCTCCTAAGAACAAAGCATTTAAAAACAGGCGGTTCATTCCGTAATTTACCCCTCTAAAATTAGGGTTGTCTGCAAACATAATCACCCGACCACTTCCTTTTTTACTCACTAAAAGAGACACACTTTTTGGAAAATATTCTTTTAGATTTTTCTCAGAAATATAGCCGTCTAAATGAGGTCTGTCTGTATAGTTTATTACGGTTCCATAGGGACTCTTGCTCGGTGCCAACCAGACCGTATTGTTTTTGTATAAAGCAATTTCTGAGTGCTTATAACCAAAGGCTAAGGGATGGCTTAGATCTAGCTGTCCTTTGACAAAAACTCCTCCAATAGCTTCTTTGCCATTATTTTCACCAGCGTCTATATAGGGTTTAGAAACTACCGCTACCGTACTGTCTGGTTTTACGGTTACTAGACTTTCCTTTACAAGCCCAGAGCGCACCGCCCAGCTAGAAGCACTACCAATAGTAATTAGAGTATTCCCTGCGCTTAGCCAAACGGAAAGTCTTTCCTTAAATGATGTAGAAAAAGAATAGCGACCAGAAACCATCACCAGAGTATTGTAAGAGTCCAAAGATATTCTGTCTAAGTTTCTCACGGGTAATTTAGTAATGGGCATACCCACCCGAGTGTCTAGTAAATGCCACACTTCACCTGCTTCATAAGAAGAGGTTCCGTTACCAATAATCATAGCGGCCTTTGGCTTGCGAACCGGCCTGATGTTTCTAGATCCTAAATCTACTCCTGCTAGGCTAAAACCTGAGGTAATAGGTCTCACCTGAACCATAAGTTCTGAAGACATTTGAGCCAATACCCGGTCTAAACTGTCTTTAGATATTTTCTGCAAAGACACCGGGATCATGAGAGAACCATAAGAAAAATCTGCTTTTCCAGAAGGTGTTTTGGCACTAAACGGCTTATAAGCTGCAGAAAATTGTACCCCGTGTTGCCCTAAGTAATGCATGGCGGCAGGTAAGTGGTAGTCCTGAGCATCTATACCATAGGCATAAGTAGCAGACTCAAAATCTGGAACTTTAAAATCCCCAGCAGCGCTTAGAGGAGTTCCAAGGGTGCCCATTTTCTGAACCGCACGGTATTTTATATTAAAAAAGTTAGCTACAGACCAAGCACTAGCGTCGTAATAGACAGAGTCTCTGTATTTATCATAGGTCTCAAAAAAGGACTGCACCATACGGTACTGCTCTTGAGAAGTAGGTACCACATAAGAATCCTCTGCTGTTTTGTATACAGACACCTTGTGGGTTTGAAGTTTTTCAATAAAAGCCTTAGCCTTGTTGCGGTCTGTCTCAGTAAAGGCATATCCTTTTACTTTAGACTGCGCTGCATTGGTGAAGGCACTCTTAAAAAATTCTCGCTGGTAGGTTTTAAGAACTGAAGCATTTTCTACTGCTGCTCTTACAGTTGTCATACTAGAAACGTACTGATTTCTTATAGTAAAAGGGAAAGTAATTTCTCCATAGGCTGTAGTTTGTTTTAATCCCCTTGAGCTGGCTTGCTCAAACAAAAGGGCCAAGCCCCCTTGAAGGTCTGGATAAGAAGAGCCATAGCCCGGATAGGTGCCGTCAAAGGCTTCCTTGGTAAAATACAAAGACCCAATACTGTCTAAGGCTTTAGAAAAATAACCTGCAAACAAATCATTTAAACTCGTATAATTTTCCTTGGGCATAATTGGGTCCCAAGAAGCATTGGGCTTCATAGGCTCAAAGAAATACGTGCTTTGAGAACCCATTTCGTGAAAATCAGTCACCACATTGGGGTACCATTTATGAGACCAGGCCACCTTGGCTTGGCTCTCTGGGTTTACAGTAAGCAACCAGTCTCTGTTCAGGTCAAACCAATAGTGGTTGGTACGCCCCCCTGGCCAGTATTCATTGTGCTCCGCGTCCTGAGGGTCTACTACCAACGGAGAACCCTTGTAGGTGTTGGCCCATTGGGTGTGCCTGTCACGGCCGTCTGGGTTAATGGTTGGGTCTATAAAAATTACCGCTTTCTCTAAATAGGATGCCACTGCTGCATGCGAAGAAGCACTAAGGGTATAGGCGGTTAGGAGTGCGGCTTCTGAACTTGAGGGCTCATTCCCATGGACATTGTAAGCTAGGTTAATAATTAAGGGGATGTCTTCCAATACCGGGCTTTTTTCGCCTCTAATTTGTGCCAAATGCGCCTCGCGAATCTCCTCCAAACGGGCTAAGTTTTTAGGACTACTCAGCGCCAAAAAAACCAATTTTCTGCCCTCATGGGTCCGGCCATAAGGAATAAGCTGGGCCCTGTCGCTTTGAGCTGCCAACTGCTCTAAATACCCTACAATTTGATCGTGACGGGTATGCTGGGAGCCAATCCCATAACCCAAATAGGCCTCTGGAGAGGTAATTTCAGGGGCAAAAGGAGCATAGTTTTTGAAAAAATAATCTTGGCCAAAAGCCAGGCTGCTACAAAAGAGAAACAGCCATAAAAAATGTCGTGACATGCTTGGTTATTTAAGGTTTTACCCCTTAAAGATACCAAAGAATTCTCACAGATAGCCCGCGTAATAAAAACAAATCTCAAAAGTTAGAGCGCTAAAGCTTTTAAAAAAAAGCCCGACTATCCGTCACTAAATTGGTCTTGATAAAATGGCCTTTGTCAAAATGGAGTCTATGGGCTTTTACAGCAACTGGAAATAGAGATTTCCCCTCAGAGACCATTTTTATGGATTTTTCACTTTTTTTAAAGGCATTGAGGGCGCCCTTGGTTTTCTTGTCTACCTCTACAATAAATTCGGGGCTTATCTCAAAATCTGTGTCTATGGTAATCACCAGATTTTTAGCGAGCAACATGCCGGATATTAAAAGTATTTGGTCTCTATTTGCATGGCTATACAAGCTTGGATTGGGGTGCAAATAATCTGCCGTATGCATATAGTTTTCAATATGGGCCAGGGGCACCTCTTGGGTTTCTGATCCCTCATAAGCAATACTTACCTTTTCACCTGAGGAGAACACGCTTTGTAACTCCATTAAATTCAAGCCAAAAGAGTGAAGTAGCACATCTAAGACAGACATTCCCATATTAAACTGATACTCATTTTTATAGCGAGCAGAAACCTTGAGGGCACTATTGATCTGTGATGTTAAAACTTGCTCAGAACTAAAGGCATGAGAGAGGGTATGATAATATAACTCTGCAGGATTGCCTGGTTTTTTTAACCACAACTGTAAAAGTTTGTAATTTCTGAGCGGTCCGTTTATTAAATCGTACCCTTGCTCTCTAAGGTGTTTACTCAAATTGGTCAAAAGAGGTTTTGCTTCCATTTTCATTATTTAAAGGGTCTTTATTAAAGATAAGACATCCCGAGTCTCCTCGTATTTTTTAGTAGTTTATCCGATTTTTTTGGCCGTTGGCCGATGTTTTATGGTTGCTCTTTATTCCTTATCTTTAAAACTTAACCGTGATCGCTTTGGAGCGTTCTACCAAAACAAACCACTCATGAAAAAATTTTTAGTCTCTTTTCTAGCCTGCAGCATGCTCTTTAGTGTAGCAGATCTATGGGGGCAGAGAAGAAAAAAAGCATCGGCCGGAACGGCCAAAGAAGTGTCCTTAGACGCTTTTGAATTTAGAAACATTGGTCCTGCCTTCTTGTCTGGAAGAATATCAGACATTGCCGTGCATCCAGAAAACGACAATGTATGGTATGTAGCCGTAGCCTCTGGTGGGGTGTGGAAAACAGAAAATGCAGGAACTACCTGGCAGTCTATTTTTGACGGCCAAAGCACCTTTGCTGCAGGTTCAGTGACCATAGATCCTAGCAACCCAAGTACCGTTTGGGTAGGAACTGGAGAAAATGTAGGGGGCCGTCATATTGCCTTTGGAGACGGAGTATATAAAAGCGAAGACAATGGAGCGAGCTGGAAAAATATGGGCTTGCCCAATTCTGAGCACATCTCTACTATTATTGTACATCCTACTAACTCAGACATTGTTTGGGTAGCCGTGCAGGGACCCCTATGGAGTGAAGGCGGAGATCGTGGGCTGTATAAAACTACAGACGGCGGGGACAGCTGGAGAAAGGTATTAGGGGAGGGTCCTTGGACCGGAGCTACAGATCTAGTGATAGATCCTAGAAACCCAGAGGTACTTTACGCTGCAACCTGGGACCGTCACAGAACAGTTGCTGCTTATATGGGCGGTGGTCCAGGATCTGGTATTCACCGATCTACAGATGGTGGAGAAACCTGGAAAAAACTAACTTCTGGCATTCCCAATTCTAACCTAGGTAAGATTGGTTTGGCCATTTCTCCCATGAAGCCGGACGTTGTCTATGCCGCTATTGAATTAGACCGAAGAACTGGAGGCGTATTTAGATCTACCGATCGTGGAAGCTCTTGGAAAAAAATGTCTAATACCGTCTCTGGCGGAACAGGACCTCATTATTATCAAGAATTATACGCCAGCCCACATAAATTTGACCGCTTGTATCTGATGAATGTTAGGGTGCTTACCTCAGAAGATGGTGGGGCTACTTTTACAACGCTCAAGGAATCTGACAAACACTCAGACAACCATGCAATGGTATTTAAAGAAGACGACCCTAACTATCTTATGCTTGGTACAGATGCGGGTATTTATGAGAGTTTTGACCTTGCAGAAACTTGGAAATACCATAAAAACTTACCGCTTACACAGTACTATAAGGTGGCCGTTAACAATGCCAAACCTTTCTATCACGTCTTTGGAGGGACCCAAGACAACGGTTCTTCTGGTGGGCCCTCTGCTACGGACGAGCGTGAAGGTATTGCCAACAAGCACTGGTATAAAACCTTATTTGCAGACGGGCATCAGTCTGCTACAGACCCTGAAAATCCAAATATTATCTATGCAGAAACCCAGCAGGGTGGGCTACACAGGGTAGACCTCACTACAGGTGAGCCAGTACTTATACAACCACAGGCTAGAGAAGGAGAACCTCATGAACGCTATAACTGGGACGCTCCTATTTTGGTAAGCCCACACAAGGCTTCTCGCTTGTATTTTGCTTCTTATAGGGTGTGGAAATCTGAAGATAGAGGAGACTCTTGGACGCCTATCTCTGGAGATTTAACCCGAAACGAAGAGCGTATTGAATTGCCTATACTGGGCAAGCAGCAATCCTGGGACAACCCTTGGGATGTATTTGCCATGTCTAATTACAATACCATTACCTCTCTCTCAGAGTCTGAGGCTCAAGAAGGTCTTATCTGGGCAGGTACCGATGACGGTATTATTCAGTTTACCACCAATGGCGGAGAAAGCTGGACTAAAATTCCAGTGACTCAATTAGGGCTTCCAGAAAGGGCCTTTGTAAATGACATTAAGGCAGACCTATTTGATCCCAACACCGTTTATGTATCTTTAGACAACCACAAAGAGGGAGATTACGCTCCTTATCTATATGTGTCTAATGACCAGGGTAAAAGCTGGAGGTCTTTAGGAGAGGGTCTTGGTAAGAGAAATCTCGTGTGGAGAATGGTTCAGGATTACGTGAAAAAAGAGCTGCTATTTGCTGCCACAGAAAACGGAATTTTTGCCTCTATGAACGCTGGAGCCTCTTGGCAAAAAATGGCGGGAACACCCACCATTTCTTTTAGAGACATTACCATACAAAGAGAAGAAAATGACCTGGTAGCGGCCTCTTTTGGACGTGGCTTTTTTGTTTTGGACGACTACAGCCCACTACGAGATTTTACTACAGAAAAATTAGCTGCCCCAGCCACACTATTTGCACCCAGACCTGCCAAATGGTTTGTACCTAGAAGCAATGTGGGAAATACTGGCGCAGACTATTACTTTGCCAAAAACCCCACCTTTGGAGCTGTTTTTACGGTGCATATGAACGGAGACTTTAAAAGCATAAAAGCAAAAAGACAAGCCGCTGAGAAAAAACTAGCCGCCAAAGCCAATGTACCTTTCCCAGGTTGGGACGCCTTAGACGAAGAGCTTGCAGAAAATCCTGCTAAACTTTTACTGATGATAAAAGACTCCAAAGGAAACCTCATCAGAACCGTCACAGCCAAGCCTAAAAAAGGGAGCCAACGTATTGCCTGGGACCTCAGACACGCCAATCCTTACCCAGTAAGCAATGGAAATGGAGGCTGGAGATCTGGAGGGCCAATGGCCACTCCAGGTACATATATGGCTAGCATTGCCCTTGAAAAAGAGGGTGTGATTACCCCCCTAGATGGTCCTGTTTCTTTTGAAGTAAAACCTATTAGAGAAGGGGTGCTTAAAGGGATGGACTACGCTAGCTTTAACTCCTACTTTGAAGAAGTGAAAGCACTTTTACAAGAAGGAGCAGCCTATGAAGACGCCTTAGACATGAATGAGAAAAAATTAGCTTCATTTGAAACTGCACTGTACAGAACCAATGTAGACCCAAGCGATATTTTGTCTCAAATAGCAGCTGCCAAAGATGCTGCCAGAGCACTGCGCAAGCAACTAGAGGGGAGCCCAGCTAAAAATGAGGTTGGAGAGAAAAACCCTGCCAGCTGGCAAGACCACTTAGGGGTAGCCATGCGTGGGATGGGAACTACTTATGGGCCCACAGCGCTTCACAAACAAAGTCTTACCATTGCAAAAAGCATGTTAGACCAAATGAAAGGAGACATTAAAGCCTTTGCCCAGCAAGCTTCTCAGATAGAAGCAGCCCTTAAGACTGCTGGAGCCCCCTATATTATGGGACAGGGAATACATTAACCCTATGAAGTACGCTTAAACAGAAAAACCCGCCTTAGAGCGGGTTTTTTTATGAGACCAATCAAAAGGCCGTCCTTTTTTATTCCATGGGTGTTTTAAAAGACTTCTCTTACATATATCATTTGTCAGACCAGCCCCTATCTGTTTAAAAAATTACCTCATTCGTTTATTATAGAATTAAGGTTTAATTCGTATTCGTTTTTTAACCCTTTGCCCATTCAAAACAGCTCGAGATATAAATGAGGCAATGAGCTGGGGTTTCTTGTAGGGAATATTAGCCCAATCGTGATTCCCTTTTGGGTCTTTTACCAATTGACTAGGCTTTTGCTGCTTTCTAATTTTTTTAGCAATGGTTTTAGAACCGTTTAAAACTAGGTAGCCAGCCTGTGAAGGCTTGCAATAGTGGTGTGGTGCTGTTCCATAGGGAACCAATTTGTCTTTTTTTCCATGGAACAACATAGTGGGTATGGCGTTGTTGGAATGGATTTGCTGGGCGTCCAACACAGCGCCAGCAAAAGAAACCAATCCTGCAAAGGGAGCAGCCTGTGCTGCAGCAGTTTTATAGGTGGCAGTCTCCCGCATAAAA
This sequence comes from Flavobacteriaceae bacterium LSUCC0859, assembly GCA_022239325.1. Classification (GTDB taxonomy): domain Bacteria; phylum Bacteroidota; class Bacteroidia; order Flavobacteriales; family Flavobacteriaceae; genus MAG-120531. The sequence continues at coordinate 368,385 of JAKOGP010000002.1, forward strand.
GCCGCATTCAATACCGCCTCTGCCCCTGCACTACTGCCTATGAGAATAATTTTACTGGGGTCTATCCCTATGTTTTCTGACTGCATTTGAAGAAAATAACTTGCGGCATATACATCTTTAGCGGCCTCTAAAAAAGTAGTTTGCTTGTCTTCTGCGGGGCAATCACAACCAAACCCCTTCCCTTTTCTAAGAAGTCTATAAGACATAGAAACACCCACATAACCCCTTTGGGCCATGTTTTTCATGAAATTTGCCTCTAGGCTTCCGTTTCTCTGGCCGCCAGCAAAACCGCCACCGTGTACTAAGAGCAGAACGGGACGCATGGTTTCTGTGTCCTTTTCTCCCTGGTACACATCTAAGGAAAGTCCCTTGGAATATTCATAAGTATCTTTAGTTATCTCTTCAAAAATAGGATCTAGATAGCGCTCTTGGGCCAAAAGACCCTGACTAACCAAACTAAAAATTAACCCTAAGAAAACAACAAATCTCATTTGAAATCTTTAACTTTAGAAAAGTACAAAATCCCACACATATAAAAATTATGGAACAGGGAATCTTTTTAACGCTAGTCGTTTTCCTAGGCTCATTGGCCTTAGGGTTTTTTATCTTGAGAGCTTCAAAGATGGCTCCAGAGAAAAAGAAAAAAGCCAGGGCTTTGTTCTGGTATGCCTACGCCCTATTCTTCTTTGTTAATGGGGCCATAAGAGTCTTTGAGTCTTACTACAACCCCATTGGCTACTTTTATATGGGTTTTGCCATACTTACAACCTATTTCATGTATAAAGGCAAGTTGGTAGACCGCATGCACCTGTAACTCATCCTGATGAAAAAATATCTCACCCTTTTCGCATTCTTCTTACTACCTTTAGGAGCGCTTTCTCAAAGCTCAGAAAACCTATTGCAACTGCTCCAAGAGCAGGAGAAAGACAGTCTGCCACCGCTGCTGCCAGATAGAATGATTTTCACCCAATCTTTGCTTTGGGGAGAAAAAGGACTTTTCAGGGCTACGGGTATTTCTCCGCTGAGACCAGAACAACGTATGAAAGAAATTAAGCTTAGAAACAGCATGCTAAAAGCCCATCAAATTGTGGGCTATCTCACCTTGGGAGGTATGCTAGCACAGGGTATTATAGGGGGCAAACTCTACAATGGAGACAACAGTCTATACCAAACCCACAAGACCCTGGGCAAAGCGGTAACCATTTCCTATTTTACAGGAGCAGGTCTCTCTTTGTTTGCACCACCACCGCTCATTAACATAAAACAACGCGGTCTAAGCTCCATAAAAGCCCACAAAATTTTAGCAACGGTTCATTTTTCAGGGATGGTCGCTACCAATCTCATGGCAACCGAAAACAAAGAACTCCACAAAGCAGCTGCATACACCACCTTTACGGCCTATGCCTTAGCTGTAGTGGTCTTTAAATTTTAACTATGAAAAAATTTATACTATTCCTTCTTATTTGTGGAGCTCAAAGCCTTTGGTCGCAAGAAAAATACGCCCTAGACAGCAGCAACTCCTTTGTGACTTATGAGGCCAAACATTTTTTGCACGCCTGGGAAGGCACCAATAATAATATAAAAGGGCTCTTAACCAAACAAGGTGAAAGTTTTGACCAAATGGCCTTGGTGATGAACGTAACAGACTTTAACAGTAAAAACAGCAGTAGAGACGCCAACGCTTCTGAAGTTTTGGAGGTCCTGAACTTTCCAAAAATCACCTTTACAGCATCAGAAATCATCAAAGAAAACAATACCCTTCAAATTAAAGGCTCCCTAAACTTCCACGGGGTAGAAGTTCCAAAAACCATAAGTGCAAATCTTAAAGAAGAGGCCAATACCAGCACGCTTTCTGGAAGCTTTGTATTAAACCTAAAAGATTTTAACATTAAACTCCCCTCTTTCATGCTTAAAAAAATGGAAGAAACCATCCAAGTGAACTACCTATTTTACTTTAGCGCACTCTAAACCTATAAAATTGTAACATTTTTAAGCTTGCTTCGTTATCTAAAAAACGCATTAAAGCAAACACCTATGAAAAATTTATTAAGCATTCTGTTCTTATTTTTACTACTCGGGAGTACCGCCAACGCTCAAAGCAGCATAAAAGAAAAGGAAGTCCTAGGCCCATGGAAATTTCACTTAGAACTTTCCAAAGAAATTAACAAAGCCTCCTCTGATCTCAATTTCTTTGAAAAAATGGTGGCTGGAGCGGTTAGTGGAATTGTAGACACTGCCATGGAACAAATAGACATACAGTTTAACTTTAAAAAGGGGCAAAAAGTCATTTTAACTATCCACAACAAAGAATTAAACGAGACCAAACAAGAAACCCTACACTGGTTTATAAACGACCAAGGCCAGCTAGAAATAGACGATCTAGAAAATGAAAACATAAAAGTGAGCAATGACGGAGTTTGGGTGCTAAGGGGCAATAAATTAGTTGTTTTGGAAGGCAACGAGCTTAAAGAGGGAGTCTATTTAGAGCGTTTATAGATTTTTATTTTTGGCCTCCGGCCCATGCCATACCAATTATTGCCCAATAGGCTGCGCACTAAAAGAAGTGAGTTCAGAGTAAGAAAGTTCAATAAAAAACTCAATAGGGTTGCAACACACTTCGCAGTCTTCAATAAAATCTTGCTTGGAAATAGAAGGGTCTATGAGCTTTAGTTGCTCCTCCCAACAGTGCGGGCACTCAAAATAATGTTCTAGCATTTTTTATTTTAAAAGTAATTCGTTTAAAACTCATACACAATAGGCAAAAAACAATCATCTCATAAAAAAAGCCCCTTTATAAAGGGGCTTATACATTTTTAATTTGGGTAAAGATACTTGCAAAATACCAAGTAAAGTGTCTTGAATTTCATGGTTCCACCTGACTCATGAAAAAAATATCTAGCAAGGTCTAAAAAATTAGTTGGGCATAATTACTGTGTTAATCACATGAATTACGCCATTGGAACCCATAACATCTGTGGCAATAATTTCACTGTAATTCCCTTTAGCGTCTTGAATCCAAATTTTACCATCCTTTTGCAAAACAGTAATGTTTTGGCCATTTAGAGTAGGTAGGGTTACTTTCCCGTTCCCTTTTTCAAGCGCAGCAACTACATCTGTAGCGGCTAATTTTCCAGACACTACATGATAGGTTAAAATACCCGCTAAAGCAGCTTTATTTTCTTCCTCTAACAAAGAATTTAAAGTGGCACTGTCCAATTTGCCAAAGGCTGCGTTATTTGGGGCAAAAACCGTAAATGGTCCATCTCCCTGTAATGCAGAAACAAGATCTGCAGCAGATAATGCCGTAACTAAGGTAGAAAAATCTTCATTTCCCACTGCAACGTCTACAATAGATCCCTGCGCTTTAACCTGAAAGGAAAAAACAGCACTAAATAACAATACACTTAATACACATAACTTTTTCATAATAATTTTTTTTGATTTGTCTAAAGGTATGTATTAATTGATTTGTTTAACTACTTCTCAAAAACTTTAAACAAAATTTAACTTATTGAACGTCAATGTGTTTTTTTCACTCTTTAGCCAAATGTTTAAGAGGAGCATTTAAGAAGTGCTAAGCGTAATGTAGTGCATAAAAAAACCCTCACTAGGTGTGAAGGTTTAATTTTAAAGCCTTTTGAATGACTTTCTCGGTTGTGGTCCCACCTGGGCTCGAACCAGGGACCACCTGATTATGAGTCAGGTGCTCTAACCAACTGAGCTATAGGACCCGCATTACTGCGAACCTTTCAGTGAAAGGCGGGTGCAATATTACTACTTATTTTTGGGTGTTACAAGAGAAAAATCAATCTATACGTCTTCACATAGCTCCACCAAAGTACCGTGGGTGTCTTTGGGGTGGAGGAAGACAATTTTTTTTGCATCGGCGCCCGGAACGGGGGCAGAAGATAAAAGGGTAAATCCTTTTTCTTTAAAATGAGACATGCAAGCTTCTATATCCTTTACTGCGTAGGCTATATGGTGTATACCCGGACCTCTTTTTGCAATAAATTTAGCAATAGGGCTTTGGGCGTCCGTGGCTGCTAAGAGTTCTATTTTGCTTTCTCCCATCTTAAAAAACACCGTGTGAACGCCTTGGGAGGCTACTGTTTCCTGTTTGTAGGGTGGGGCGCCAAACAAAGTGGTGTAGGTAGCTATGGCTGGCTCTAATTCTGAGACAGCAATACCAATATGTTCTATTTTTTCTAAGCCAAAAGGTAAATTGGAATCCATTTTATAGCAAAAAACACTTGAACTACTAAAGTACACAATATTGTGCGTATTTTTGTCCCATGGAAGAAACGCAAAGACAGAAAAAAATAGCAGGGGTCATTCAAAAAGATATGGCAGACGTCTTGCAACGCGCAGCCACAGATGGCGGCTTAAAGGGTTTGCTCATTTCTGTGAGTAAGGTGAGTGTTACTACAGACCTCTCTATTGCAAAAATCTACCTGAGTATTTTTCCTGAAGACCGTGGCAAGGAAATGCTTGAGGGCATACAGTCTAACCAGTCCCTAATTAGGCATGAGCTGGCACAGCGCACTAGAAATCAGCTCAGAAGAATGCCACAACTTTTGTTTTATATAGACGACTCTTTGGCTTATATAGACGGTATTGAAAAATCCTTAAAAGGAGAGAACAACCCCATTAAGGACCCGGACCTTCTAGAAAAAAGAAAAAAAGCCTAGGGTGCTGGTCCCCTTTTACATAGCGAAGAGATACCTGCTGGCCAAAAGCTCTCAAAATGCGGTCAATCTCATTAACTATATGACCTTTTTTGTGGTAGTGGTTGGCGCTGCTTCTCTTTTTATAGTGCTTTCTGGTTTTTCTGGTCTGAAAGAGTTTAGTCTTTCTTTTAGCAATGCCTTTGACCCAGATTTAAAAATACAGCCTAAAAGTGGTAAATTTTTTAATATTGGACCTGCACAAGAACAAGCCATTAAGCGCCTAGATGGGCTGGCATTTTACGCTAAGGAGATAGAGGAAAAGGTGTACCTCTCTCACAGAGACAAAAGCCAAATTGCCTTTTTAAAGGGAGTAGACTCTTCTTATGATAAAGTTGTTGGCGTAGACTCCATTATCTATTCAGGAATGTGGGATCTGGACCAACATGGTGTTATGGGTATTGGTTTGGCCAATATTTTAAGTGCCAGTATTCAGGACTATTACAGCCCAATAAAAATTTTACTCCCAAGACCCTTAAAAAAAAGTGCTGCCCTTGGTTTTGGGAGCAAACCTTATTCGGAAGCCGCCATTTCTCTTAGTGGAGTTTACGCCATAGAAGCAGACTTAGACGAGAAATACCTTTTTGTAAGCCTGGAATTTGCGCAGCAATTATTAGAAAAGGACCCCCTAAGTGTGAGTGGGGTAAATGTGAAGCTAGCCAAAGGCGCCAATGAGGACCTCTTGGCTTTGCAGCTCCATCAAATTTTAAAGGAAGAGGTGATCGTAAAAACTAGGGCCCAGCAAAACAGCAGCCTGTATAAAATGCTCCAAACAGAAAACCTCGCCACCTACCTCATTTTTACCCTGGTACTCATTATTGCGCTTTTTAATTTAGTGGGGGCCATAATCATGATGATTATAGATAAAAAAGAGAATAGCAAAACGCTATTTAGCATGGGATTACACATGAAACAAATAAGGCAGATTTATTTCTTACAAGGGGTGGTGGTTACCCTGTTGGGGGGCGCCATTGGTATTGGGGTGGCCAGTGCGCTTATTGGATCTCAAATCCTTTTTGGCTGGCTTAAAATTTCACCCTCTTTGCCTTATCCGGTGAGCTTTGAAGCCTTTAATTTTTTTGTAGTGATGGGCACCATTAGTGTCCTGGGTATTTTAGCCTCTTGGATAGCAAGCCTTAGGGTAAATAAAAATTTACTAAAATAACAGGGGGCTTTTAATTGTGGGGTAGCTAATTAACAGCTCTTGGTTTTATACAAATTGATGGTCTCCAAAAACTTCTAAAGCTTCTTCAAAGGCTGCAAAGACGTCCTTAGAATGGTCAGAGGTTACCATCTTCATTCGCAATTCTTTAAAATTGGGAATCCCTTTAAAATAGTTGGTGTAGTGGCGTCTGGTTTCAAAGACTCCTAATTTTTCTCCCTTCCAATCAATGGCCATTTGAAGGTGTCTTCTGGCGGCTTCTACGCGGGCCTCCATAGTAGGGGGTGCGGCATGGGTTCCGGTTTTAAAAAAGTGTTTTACCTCATTAAAAAACCAAGGATTTCCTATACTGGCGCGGCCAATCATTGCGCCATCTAAACCGTACTCATCTCTCATTTTAACAGCCATTTCTGGACTATCTACATCTCCATTCCCAAAAACAGGAATGTGCATGCGAGGGTTGTTTTTTACTTGGGCAATGGGACCCCAGTCTGCCTGGCCTTTATACATCTGAACGCGGGTACGTCCGTGAATAGAAATAGCGGCAATTCCCACGTCTTGCAAACGCTCTGCCACCTCAACAATTTTAATGCTGTCTGAGTCCCACCCCAATCTGGTTTTAACGGTTACAGGAAGTTTGGTGTGCTTTACCATGGCTTCTGTAAGAGAGACCATGAGCGGAATATCTCTGAGAATTCCTGCCCCAGCATTTTTACAAACTACTTTTTTAACCGGGCAACCAAAGTTAATGTCTATAATGTCTGGTTTGGAGGCCTCCACAATTTCTATGGCTTGTAACATAGAATCTAATTCTGCTCCAAAAATCTGAATGCCAACTGGGCGCTCTTTTTCATAAATATCCAGCTTCATGGTGCTCTTGGCGGCGTCTCTGATGAGGCCCTCAGAAGAAATAAATTCTGTATATACCACGTCTGCCCCCTGCTCCTTGCACAGGGCTCTAAAAGGCGGGTCGCTCACGTCCTCCATAGGAGCGAGCAGCAAAGGAAAGTCTGGTAATTCAATATCTCCAATACGCGGCATAGGCACACAATTAAATTTCTAGATGCAAAGATAGCTAAGACGCAAGGGAACACAATGGTTTGGTGTTATTTTTAGACTATATTTGCAGCACAATAGGCCCTATACGCATGAAAAACATCCGAAACTTCTGTATTATTGCTCACATAGACCACGGAAAAAGCACCCTAGCAGACCGTTTGTTAGACTTTACTGGGGCGGTGACCGAGCGCGAAAAACAAAACCAGCTTCTAGATAGCATGGATTTGGAAAGAGAGCGCGGCATTACCATTAAGAGCCACGCCATTCAAATGGAATATACCAGAGGGGGAGAGACTTATGTTTTAAACCTAATAGACACGCCGGGTCACGTAGATTTTTCCTACGAAGTTTCCAGATCTATAGCCGCCTGTGAAGGAGCGCTACTTATTGTAGACGCCGCACAAAGCATTCAAGCACAAACTATTTCTAATTTATACTTGGCCCTGGAAAACGATTTAGAAATCATTCCAGTTCTTAATAAAGTAGACCTTCCCTCTGCCAACCCAGAAGAAGTAACAGATGACATTGTAGATCTATTGGGCTGTAAGGCAGAAGAAGTTATTCCAGCCTCTGCTAAAACAGGCCTTGGTATAGAGGCTATTTTAGACGCCATTATAGATAGAATTCCTGCGCCGGTTGGAGAGCTAAATGAGCCCTTACAGGCCCTGATATTTGACTCTGTTTACAACCCTTTTAGAGGGGTAGAAACCTATTTTAGAGTCATCAATGGAGAAATTAAAAAAGGCCAAAAGATAAAGTTTGTCGCCACAGGAAAACACTATTTTGCAGACGAGGTGGGAACCCTAAAACTCACCCAACAAGTGAAGCAAAGTGTTAAGGCAGGAGACGTTGGTTATCTCATTACCGGAATAAAAGAAGCCAAAGAGGTAAAGGTGGGAGACACCATTACAGACGCAGCCAACCCTACGACCAAGCCCATTGGGGGATTTGAAGACGTGAAGCCTATGGTATTTGCAGGAATTTACCCAGTAGACACGGAAGACTATGAAGAACTTAGGGCCTCTATGGAAAAATTGCAGCTCAATGACGCCTCCTTGGTTTTTGTACCAGAAAGCTCTGCTGCACTAGGCTTTGGATTTCGCTGTGGTTTCTTGGGTATGCTCCATATGGAAATTATTCAAGAGCGCTTAGAACGTGAGTTTGAAATGACGGTAATCACTACGGTGCCTAACGTAAGCTACCACGCCTTTACCCGCAAAAACACAGAGGAAGTTGTCATAGTAAACAATCCATCAGACCTACCAGACCCCTCTACACTAGACCGCGTAGAGGAGCCGTATATTAAAGCCACCATCATTACCAAATCCGACTTTGTAGGTAATGTCATGTCTTTATGTATAGATAAGCGTGGGATTATTACCAATCAGACCTATTTAACTACAGACCGAGTGGAGCTTAGTTTTGACATGCCGCTTGCAGAAATTGTATTTGATTTCTATGACAGATTAAAGACGGTCTCCAAGGGTTATGCTTCTTTTGACTACAGCCCTATTGGGATGAAGGTCTCTAAGCTGGTGCGGGTAGACGTCCTTTTAAATGGCCAAGCAGTAGACGCCCTTTCTGCGCTTATTCACGCAGACGCAGCGGTGACCATTGGTAAAAAGATGTGTGAAAAACTGCGAACCCTTATTCCGAGACAACAGTTTGACATTCCAGTGCAAGCCGCCATTGGTGCTAAAATTATCTCTAGAGAAACCATTAAGGCGCTTAGAAAAGACGTGACAGCTAAATGTTACGGAGGAGATATCTCCAGAAAGAGAAAGCTTTTAGAAAAGCAGAAAAAAGGGAAAAAACGCATGCGCCAAGTGGGGAATGTAGAAATCCCACAGGAGGCTTTTATGGCGGTTCTAAAGCTCAACGACTAAGGGTTTTCCTAAATAAACAAGGCGCAGACCAGATTTTTCCTCTTCCTTGTTTGGATCGTAAGACGGAATGATTTTTAAATCCCCATCTTTACTTTTTAAGAAAAGAGGCACACTATCTGCTGCCTTGGTAGCTGCAGCAATAATCTTCTTGTAATGGGCTTGGTCTTCAATAGCAAGCTCTAAAACCTGAGGGAAAAGTCTGGCGGTTTCTTCTAAGGCTATAAAATCGTCTTCACTAGAAAAGAGACTTTGTTTGTTCTTAAGGCTGCTATTGCCTTTTTCAGAGGCGTGAATGAGTCTAAAAGCACCATTTTCTCCAAATTGATCTCCAAAACGCTCCAACGCAAAGGCGTTAATGTCTGCATTTCCAGTGAGGGCCATGAGGTAGCCCACGTCGTTAAGTTCTAGATTGTCTGCTAAATTGTCTGCGTATATATTAGCCGTAAACGCCTCCAATCCTAAGGCCTTGGCTTTGGCAATATTGGTTTCATTACTATCTATGAGCACCACATGTCTTTTGTGGTCTTGAAGGTATTTGGCAATAAGCCTAGAAGCGGGAGCAGCACCAACAATAAGTATGCCCTCAGATTTTTTTAGAAATACGCCTAACCATTTGGCCACCAAACGTGCTGTGGTGGCGTTTAAAAGAACGGTTCCCAGTACCACCATAAACACCAAAGGAGTAATGTATTCTGCGCCTGCGGTGCCGTTTGCTACCAATTTTGATCCAAATAAAGAAGCAATCCCTGCAGCGACAATTCCCCTGGGACCAACCCAACCAATAAAGAATTTTTCTTTGAGACTCAATGTGGCGCCAGCACTACTTAAAAATACACCTAAAGGCCTAACAATTAGAATGATGGCCCCAAATAACATGGCGGTTCGCCAATCGTATAAAAGCATAAGTTGGTCTATGGTTATATTGGCTGCCAAGAGTATAAATAATATAGAGATGAGCAATACGCTCAAAGACTCTTTAAAGTAAAGCAACTCTTTTAAGTTGGGAAGATTAATATTCCCCATCACCATTCCCATTACCACTACAGCCAGCAGGCCAGACTCGTGGGCAAACAGATCTGAGGTTACAAAAACCAGCAAAACCATGGACAAAGAAGCCACATTGAGTAAATAGTGTGGAATAAATTTTTTCTTGATCACAAAAACCAGGGCGTGGGCAAAGGTGAATCCAAAACTAAAGCCAAATAAAAGAATCTTTCCAAATGCAATAAGAGCAGTTTGGGTAAAGGCCTGGCCACCCTCTACACTAATAAACTCATAGACCAATACAGCAACTAAAGCACCTATAGGGTCTATGAGAATACCTTCCCATTTTAAAATAGCAGAGACTTCTTTTTTAAGGGGTATATTTCTCAAAATGGGGGTAATCACGGTGGGTCCCGTTACAATAATGAGTGCGGCAAACAAAAATGAAAGCGGCCAAGAAAGTTCAAAAATAAAATGCGTTGCCATTCCCGCTCCAAAGAAGGTTACCGTAGAGCCTAAGGTAATGAGCTTAGAAATCACCGGGCCAGTAGTGGCAATTTCTGAGCGCTTTAAAGTAAGCCCACCCTCAAAGAGAATAATACTAATAGCGAGAGACACAAAATAATACAAGCCATCTCCAGGGAAAAGTCCTTTAGTGCCATTCCAAATAGGCTCTATAATTTTAGCGCCGTCTTCGGTGTAAAGAGTGGCTATAGGTCCAACGAGCAAGCCAATGAGAATGAGCGGTAAAATAGCGGGGAGCTTTAACCTCCATGCCATCCACTGAGCCACAATTCCTAAAATAATAATTCCTGCAAGTTCAATCATAGTTTGCTATAATAAAGGCATATCATGCGTCTGAAAGTTGAATTTAGGATTTTTTTAGCGTTCTTAAGCGCTCGATTTAGTTATTTTTATCTTTCAAAGATACTAAAACCACCAGCCATGACACTACACCCTATAGAAGCAGGAAATTTTAAATTAGACGGAGGGGGTATGTTTGGAGTGGTTCCTAAAAGTATTTGGCAGCGAACCAATCCCGCAGACGCCAACAACCTCATAGATATTGCCGCCCGCTGTTTGCTTATAGAAGACGGCAACAGACTATGCCTTATAGACACCGGAATGGGCCACAAACAGTCCGATAAATTTTACAGCTACTACAGTCCTTGGGGGTCTTATGACCTAAAAAGCTCCCTACATGAGGCTGGCTTTTCTATGGAAGAGGTTACAGATGTGTTTTTGAGCCACCTACACTTTGACCATGTAGGAGGCGCTATGCAGTGGAACAAAGATAGAACTGGTTATGAACCCGCCTTTAAAAATGCTCAATTTTGGACCAATGAAAAACATTGGAAATGGGCTATAGAACCTAATGCCAGAGAAAAAGCTTCCTTTTTAGAAGAAAACCTAAAACCCATGCAAGCTTCAGGACAGCTGCGCTTTTTAAAGGAAAATAAAAAAGTAATAGAAAAGGCTGGAGACTTTAATTTTGACATTTTCTACGCAGACGGCCACACAGAAAAGCAAATGCTTCCCATGATCGAGTATCAGGGAAAAACCCTGGTATTTATGGCAGATTTACTTCCCACTACAGGGCACATCCCCCTTCCATATGTAATGGGTTATGACACTAGACCATTGCAAACCCTTAGGGAAAAAGCCCTTTTTTTAGACTTGGCTGCCACCCGAGGATACTATCTGTTTTTAGAGCATGACGCCCACCATGAAGTAATCACCCTAAAACACACAGAAAAAGGGCCACGCTTAGACCAAGTCTTTAGCTTTAATGAACTTTTTAACTCATAAAATCACCTCATTTACTACTATGAAGCACCACTACCTACTTAAAAGAAGTCTTGTTCTTCTTGCCCTAACCGCGATAGGTTGTAAGGCCTTACCACCTGCTTTTGTTACGGAAACCCCGGTACTTTTTGGAAAAAAACAAGCGCTTAACCAGGAAGAAAAAAAACAGTGGGGCCATATGGACCCCTACACAGACAGCATACCCGGCATGAGTGTTCACAAAGCCTACGCCTATTTAAAAGCACAAAATATGGGTGCTGGAGCCCCTGTAGTGGTAGCTATATTAGACTCCGGTATAGACCTAAAACACGAAGATTTATCGGAGCAGCTTTGGACCAACCCGGCAGAAATAGCTAACAACCAAATAGATGACGACGGCAATGGCTATGTAGACGACCTCCACGGCTATAATTTTCTTGGAGACTCATACCATGAGCAGGTAGAAGTCACCAGAATTGTAGCCCAGAAACTGGGCGATGCGGCCCTGCAAGCCAAGGCCACAGCAGAGTTAGAGAAAGCCTACCCCAAAGCCTTAGGAGACAAGGTCCAATACGAACAAATTCTCATGGCGGTAGAAACAGCTCACGAGGCCTTTAAAAAAGCCATAGGAAAAGACAGCTACAGCAAAGCAGACTATGAAAACTTTGAGACCAACAGTATTATGCTTAAACAGCAAATAGGAGTGCTGGCTCAGATGTACACCTTTGTAGACAGTATTCCAGAGGCTATCAAAGAAATTAAAGCAGGGGTACAACACTTTGGTGAAAAGGCCAATTACAACCTCAACAAAGACTTTGATGGAAGGGCTATTGTGGGAGACAATCCCTATGACATAACAGACGTTCCATACGGAAATGGCAACCCTCAAAACCTTGTTAAAGAGGAAAGTCACGGGAGCCATGTAGCTGGTATCGTGGCAGCTAAAAGAGATAATGACATGGGCATGGATGGAGTGGCTCAAAATGTAAAAATCATGGCTCTTAGAGCGGTTCCTAATGGAGATGAATACGACAAAGACATTGCGCTGGGTATCCGATATGCGGTAGACAACGGGGCTAGAATTATTAATGCTAGTTTTGGAAAATCTTATTCGCCAAATGCAGAGTGGGTATATGAGGCCATACAATACGCCGCCCAACACAATGTACTTATTGTGCATGCGGCAGGGAATGAGGGAGAAAATTTAGACGACCCCTCCCACCCAAATTATCCCAATGACCAAATAAATAACGGTCCAGAAATAGCCAATAATGTAATTACTGTAGGGGCATTGGGGCCAGAGTATGGAGAAAATTTAGTGGCAGATTTTTCAAATTACGGCGCAATTAATGTAGATGTTTTTGCCCCGGGCGCAGACATTTACTCTTGTATGCCTGGTAGTGAGTACGCCTTCCAACAAGGGACATCTATGGCGGCGCCCGGCGTAGCCGGAGTAGCCGCCTTAGTTTGGTCTTACTACCCAAACCTGAAGGCCCAGGAAGTTAAAAAAATACTGATGCTCTCCGGGATACGCAGTGAAATGGAAGTGGTATTGCCCTCAGATCCCGATAAAAAAGTGCCTTTTCACACGCTTTCTGTCTCTGGAAGAATGGTAAATGCATATAATGCCTTAATTTTAGCCAAACAAATCACCGAAAAAAAACTAAAACTCAAAACATATGACTTTACTCGCTAAACGCCTTATAGGCCTATTTACATTGGTCCTATCTGTAGTGTCTACAGCACAAAACAGCGCTTACTGGCAGCAGCAGGCCAACTACACCATGGACCTAGAGATGGACGTAGAAAGCTTTCAATATCAAGGCACACAAACCATTGTATACACCAATAATTCGCCGGACTTCTTGGATCAAGTTTTTTATCATCTGTATTTTAATGCCTTCCAACCGGGGTCCGAAATGGATGCCAGACTGAGCAGTATTGCAGACCCAGACGGAAGGATGATGGAAAACAAACAAAGCCGTATTGCCATATTGAGCGAAAGCGAAATGGGATATTTAGGAGTAAGCAACTTATTGCAAGACGGAAAACCAGTGACATTTAATGTAGAGGGAACAGTCTTGCAGGCCATACTTCCCACCCCTATTGCACCCGGTGCTTCTAGTGTTTTTACTCTAGATTTTAAAGGTCAGGTGCCCTTACAAATTAGACGTTCGGGAAGAAATTCTTCTGAAGGCGTAGCCCTTTCTATGTCTCAGTGGTACCCTAAAATGGCAGAATACGACTTTGAAGGCTGGCATGCAGACCCTTATATAGCAAGGGAGTTTCACGGGGTATGGGGAGACTATGATGTAAAAATAACCATAGACAAAAACTACACCCTTGGAGGAACGGGCTACCTTCAAAATCCCCAGGAAATTGGACACGGATATGAGGCCCCAGGAAGCAAGCTTAAAAAGCAAAAAGGGTCTAATCTTACTTGGCATTTTAAAGCGCCCATGGTACATGACTTTATGTGGGCGGCAGACCCGGAGTACACCCATGATGTGATAGAAATGGAAAACGGTCCTACCCTTCACTTTCTCTATAAGAACAAGGAAGAATTGGTGGAAAACTGGAAGGCCTTACAGCCAAAAACAGTAGCTGCTATGGAGTTTTTTAGTAAGAATATTGGAACCTACCCTTACGAGCAATACTCTGTTATCCAAGGAGGAGACGGGGGTATGGAGTACGCCATGAGTACACTCATTACCGGAGAGCGCAAACTTAATTCCCTTATAGGGGTAATGGTTCATGAAATGGCACATTCTTGGTTCCAGCACATTTTAGCTACCAATGAAGCCAAACACTCCTGGATGGACGAGGGCTTTACCTCTTTTATCTCTGCGCTATGCATGCAGGAGCTCTCTGAAAAAAAGGAGGGCAACCCATTTGCTGGCAGCTATAGAGGCTATCAATATCTTGTAAAATCTGGTAAGGAGCAGCCACAGACCACACACTCTGACCGCTATGCAGAAAATATGCCTTACAGCATAGCTGCCTATTCCAAGGGGGCTATTTTTCTTGCCCAATTAGGTTATGTAATTGGTCAAGACAAGCTCATGGAAACCCTTCAAAAATACTTTCAGGATTTTAAATTCAAGCACCCTACGCCTAACGACATTAAAAGAACTGCAGAAAAAGTCTCTGGAATGCAATTAGAGTGGTACCTTATGGATTGGACACAAACTACCAACACCATAGACTACGCTTTAAAAGAGGTAGGGGCTAAAAACCTAGAAAGTACTTCGGTTCGTTTAGAAAGAAAAGGACTCATGCCTATGCCTTTAGATATTTTAGTGGTCTATAAAGACGGCTCACAAGAAACATTTTATATCCCTCTGAGAATGGCGCGTGGCGGAAAAGACAATCCCTATCCAAGCATCCCAAGAACCGTTCTCCCGTCATGGGCTTGGGCCTATCCAACCTATGATTTTGTAATTGACAAGCCTTACGAAAGCATAGCGGCAGTTCAAATAGATCCTTCTGGCCTCATGGCAGACGTAGACTTAGAAAACAACTCCCTACAAGCTGCTCAGGAATAAACAAGACTATACTTTAATTTGGGACAAAAGCCAGCTAAATACCTAGAACCAACAAAAGCCCCGCTACCTAAAAATAGCGGGCGCTTTACTTTGGGCGCTATGGAACGCTTAAAAAGCAAAAAAATCATTGAACAACTCTTTACTTCAGGGGAAGGATTTAGTGTATTCCCACTGCGTTTGGTCTATCTGGAAGTTCCTGTGGCTAAAACACCTATGCAATGTGCTTTTAGTGTTTCAAAACGGCAATTTAAAAAAGCAACGGATAGAAATAAAATAAAAAGGTTGCTCAGAGAGTCTTATAGGCGTCAAAAACCTGCGCTCTACAACAAACTTCAGAAACCTTACCATGGAATGATTCTCTTCAATGGAAAAAAAATACCCACCCAAGAGCAGTTAGATAAAAATATGGAACAACTTCTTAAAAAATGGGTAAAGCGCGTATCTTTGTAGTGCTATAAAAAAACTTATGAAAGAGATCACAACTTTAGAAGCTGCTATAGCCCCATATAGACAACAGCTCAGAGAACATTCACTGTACCAAAGCCTGGGCAGTTTAGGAGACGTGAAAACCTTTATGGAACAGCATGTATACGCTGTTTGGGATTTTATGTCCTTGCTAAAGTCTTTACAACAACAACTCTCTTGTGTCCAAGTGCCTTGGACCCCACCAGCACACCCAAGCTTGTCTAGATTTATCAATGAAATTGTCTTGGGAGAAGAGTCTGATATAGACGTAAATGGACGTGCTATAAGCCACTACGACATGTACTTAGAAGCCATGAAAGAAGTAGGTGCCAACACCAAACCCATCCAAGATTTCTTAGAAAAAATAGCTTCAGGTAAAAAGATAGACGTCCTTCTTTTAGAAACCCCTTTAGAAGCGGCAACCAAAGAATTTTTATCATTTACCTTTGAAACCATAGCCTCTGGAGCACCACATAAGGTAGCTGCAGCTTTTACCTTTGGCAGGGAAGATCTTATTCCAGATATGTTTATTGAAATTGTTGGAAAGGCCGCTAAAAAAAATGAAACCACCTACCCAAAATTTATGTACTATCTCCATAGACATATTGAAATAGATGGAGGGGAACACGGGCCACTTTCCCTGCAGATGGTTTCTGAACTCTGTGGCAATAGTGCTCAGAAATGGAAAGAAGCTCAGGAAATAGCTGTTCGTGCGCTCCAAGTGCGAATAGGTTTGTGGGACAGCATTGAACAAAAGATGGCCGCTGGAGTTTCAGTATAAAAGACAAGAGGGCCCTTGATAAATTAAATATAATAGACTAGGAGTCTTCTCTACAGGACATTTACCAAAAAAATAGAGAACTAAAATAAGAGAAAGCTTAAATTCTCCCTGTCTTTTAGTAGATTTATAAAAATGCTTTTTATGAAACTACGCATATCTACCTTATTTATTTTATTGGCCTTGGTTGGCTGTAAAAGGGAAATGAAGCCCGATTATTCTCTAAATAAAAATTGGGAAATAGGACCCTTTGAAAAACAAGACTCCATTAATCCCATTTTAAGACCAGACCCCTCTATACTTTTCACAGACCCGGTAAGTGGAGAGGAAACGGCTTGGGAGGGCAGAAATGTGCTCAATCCTTCTGCAGTAGTAAAAGACGGAAAAGTACACCTTATATACAGGGCACAAGATGAGAATATGACTTCTAGAATTGGTTTGGCTATAAGCGAAGACGGCCTACATTTTACCAAAGAAGCTGCGCCTATTTTTTATCCAGAGAATGACCATATGTTGGTATACGAAGCCTTTGGTGGTGTAGAAGACCCAAGGGTGGTACAAGGAGAAAATGGGAGGTACATTCTTACTTATACCGCCTATGATGGAAAAACAGCCCGGCTTTGTTTGGCTAGTTCCACAGATCTAAGAAACTGGGAGAAACACGGTCCTGTATTGCAAAACCCAAAGTATATAGACCTTTGGTCTAAGTCTGGTGCCATTGTAGTAGAACAGCAGAGCAGCGAGATGAGGGCAAAGAAAATTAATGGAAAATACTGGATGTATTTTGGAGATACCCATCTTTTTATGGCCCATTCAGAAGACCTTATACAATGGGAAGTATTAGAAAATGAAGAAAACCAAAAAATGGTTTCCGTACTCCACCCAAGAGCAGGTTATTTTGACAGCCGTCTGGTAGAACCAGGACCTTATGCGCTTTGGACCCCAGAGGGTATTAACCTCATTTATAATGCCTCCAATGCAGCTAATAACAATGATCCAGCCCTCCCTAAATTTACCTATGCTGCAGGGCAAGCTTTATTTGACGCTCAGCTTCCTTACAAAATCTTAGATAGAACAGAAGGTTATTTTATCTATCCAGACAAGGATTATGAAAAAATAGGAGAGGTAAATGAGGTGTGTTTTGTAGAGGGATTGGTGTATTTTAAATCTAAGTGGTTCTTGTACTACGGAACAGGAGATTCTAAAATTGCTGTAGCTACTGCTCCCTTTGATAAGTAATAGAAAAAAGGAGTCTTCTGAATGTCTTTGGGTTTAAGCCTAAGTCCTTATTCCATATAATGAGATTAGGTGGAAAATATTCAATGTAATTAGATGGAAAATATTAAATGGAAGATGTTCTAAGCATTTTAATGTGAGGGATACCGTCTTCTAAATAACTTTCACCCTCTGGGCGAAACCCTAAGGACTCATAAAAATCTAATAAATAAGTCTGGGCAGAAATTTCTATTAGTGTGCTATTAAAATGTGTTTCAATAGCTGCTATAGATGCTTTCATTATAGCCTTTCCATATGCTCTTTTTCTGTGATCTATAGAAACCAACACCCTGCCAATAGAAGCGTTCTGGGCATAATCTCCAGCCTTAAATATTCTGGTATAAGCTACTAACTGGTTTTGTTCATAAGCCAAAACGTGAAGTGCTATTGGATCTTTTCCATCTATATCCTGATACACACAATCTTGTTCTACAATAAAAACAGCAGCACGAATTTGTAATATCTCATATAGTTGAGAGGTATTTAATTCTGAAAAAGTGCGTATCTGAATGTCCATATTTCCAAGTATTTATGTGAGTAAAATCTAAGATTTAATCTTGTATGATGGGGGTTTTTGGATCTTCTTTCTCAAATTCTGGTTGGAGAGTGAGATGATTTATACCGTATTTTTCGTGGAGCATGTATTGAATTTCTAAAAGTACAACATCAAATTCCTTGACACTTAAATTAGTATTTAACTCTATATGAGCTTCTAGGTGTACCTCTGCTTCATTAAGCTGCCAAACATGGAGATGATGAATATTTTTGACACAGGAAACAGAAGAAACATCGGCCTGCAAGGCCTTAAGATTTATATTTTTAGGGGTAAACAACATTAACACACGGGTAGAAGCCAATAGGAGGTCGTATCCCATATAAATCAAATACATAGCAATAAAAAAGGTAAGTAAGGGATCTATCAAATACAAACCAAAATAGCGCATGAGTAAACCACCTATTAGTACCGCTAGGGAAGCCAACATATCTGTAAATAAATGAATATATGCAGAACGCATATTCATATTATTGTGAGCATCTTTTTTTAATAAAAGTACTGAAAAACCGTTCGCTACAATTCCTAATAAAGCAAACCAAATAACCAAATTAGCTTGTATTTCCTCTGGCTGTAAAAAGCGTTTATAAGCCTCAATAATTAAAAAAATAGCCACTATAATCAAAGAGGCTGCATTGATAAAAGCAGCTAAAATTTCTGCGCGTTTGTAACCAAATGTTCTGGCGTAAGTAGCTTTGTTTTTAGAGAGTTTTACCGCCACATAACTCACTACCAAAGACAGCACATCTGAAAAGTTGTGTAGGGCGTCTGACAAGAGCGCTAAGCTACCAGAAATAAGACCACCCACTACCTGAGAGGCGGTAATTACTATATTTAAAAATATAGATATAAGCAGCTTTGTACCTTGCTGCTCCACAGAGTGATGGGTATGTGAGTGGTGGTGACCCACAATCTAGCTGCAGGCTATTTTATGAACTCTGTTGGCGTGTCTCCCTCCCTCAAAAGGGGTGTTTAAATAAACCTCTACCATTTCTAATGCCTGCGCTAAAGAGATATATCTGGCAGGTAGAGATAAAATATTAGCGTTATTGTGTTGTTTAGCTAAGGCCACAATTTCTTTATTCCAACAAAGGGCAGCCCTTATATCTTGGTATTTGTTAGCGGTCATAGCAGCACCGTTTCCACTCCCACAAATAATAATTCCTAGACTTGCTTTCTGAGAGCTAACAGCGGCGGCTACTGGATGTATGTGATCTGGATAATCTACACTGTCATCCGTGTCGGTACCAAAATTTAAAAGCTCATGACCCGCCGCCTCTAATTGTTTTATAATAGCAAATTTATATGCTGTTCCAGCGTGATCGTTTCCTATTGCAATAACCATAGTGTGTGTTTTAATGATTTAAAGGTAAAGGTATAAAAGGATGCTATAGTTTTTAGACTTATAAACAAGGCTTTTTTAAGTATTTACTAACTATTTCATATGTAATACTTTAAAAAATAGAGAGATTGTTAAGAACTGACGGAGAAAAAACAACTTAAAAATTTTGATAAATAGATTAATTATTCAGGTATAAAAAAGAAGCTAACAAGGCTTAAAAATTTATTTTTTATTATGAGAAACTTATAGGGTTTAATTCCCTACTTATCCACTATAATTAAATAAAAAAATATTAAAATATACTTGTTAATAGTACTTATAAACACAAGTGAATAAAACTCTTAAATACTTTATAATGATTTGTTTAATATTCTAATAAGATGTGAATAAAGTGATTTTAATATATATTACAACTATGAAGTTAAAAACTTATACCAGCTATGAACAGACTATAATAGACAACATATTTTATTTAAATTTTAAAAAGAAAAAAATGATATTTATATAATTGTGAATAAGTGTAAAAGTTTCATGGAATGTATTCTCTAAAAAAATCTCCTTGGATTATAATTCGTAATTTTAACAATATTTAAAATACAGAATGTCAAGAAAGAAAAAAAGAGCTCAAAAGCACGAAAAAAACAATATAGTCAAAAGTCTTTTTACCGTGTTGGAGCAAAATGTAGATAGCTCATTTACCTACAAACAAATAGCAGAAAAATTACAAATTACAGACGCTACTTCTCGAAATACTTTAATAAAAAAATTAGTTTCTTTAAAAGAGCAAAAAAGAATTTTAGAACCCAAAAAAGGGTTTTATCAAGCTGTGAAAAAGGAGCTTTCTAAATCCTATCATGAAGGTGTAGTAGATATTACTAGTAATGGAAATGCTTATATAATTGTAGAGGGTTTTGAAGATGATGTTTTTATCCCATTTAATAAACTCAACACGGCTTTTCATAAAGACACGGTTCAAGTATATGTGTATCCTAGAAGAAAAGGGAAAAAATTAGAAGGTGAAATCAAAGCTGTTGTAAAACGCTTTAAAGAAACCTTTGTAGGAGTGATAGAAATACAAGAAAGTTTTGCATTTGTAAAAATTGCAGACTTTAGAGTCTATACCGATTTTTTTATACCACAGCAATCTATTCATAAAGCTCAGAATGGAGATAAAGTAGTGGTTTCTTTTATTTCTTGGGAACCAGGAAAGGGATCGCCTGAGGGAAAAATAACCCAAGTACTTGGAAAACCAGGGGAGCACCATACAGAAATACATTCCATTTTAGCTGCTTATGGCCTACCTTATGAATTTCCATACGAGGTTTCACAATTTGCAAATCAGTTAGACACCAGTATACATCCAGAAGAAATTGCAAAGCGAAGGGATATGAGAGAAGTCTTAACTTTTACTATTGACCCTAAAGACGCTAAAGATTTTGACGACGCCCTTTCTTTTCAAGTCTTAGAAAACGGTAATTATGAAATAGGTATTCATATAGCAGACGTTTCTTATTATCTTAAAGAAGGGACTATTTTAGATGACGAGGCTTTTGAAAGAGCTACTTCTGTGTATTTGGTAGATAGGGTGGTTCCAATGTTACCTGAGGTATTATCTAATGAGGCTTGTTCTTTAAGACCCCATGAGGAGAAATATACGTTTTCTGCTATTTTTGAAATGAATGAACAAGCTGGGATTGTTAACGAATGGTTCGGCAGGACTGTCATTCTTTCTGATGAACGTTTTGCTTATGAAGAAGCACAGTGTATTATAGAAACTAAAGAGGCTTTTATTCCGGAAGATATTTCTATTAGAGATAAAGCTTACAGGGTTTCTGAAGATATTAAAAACGCCACGCTTACCTTAGATAGATTAGCTAAAATTATGCGAGAAAGACGCATGAAATCTGGTGCTATTAGCTTTGATAAGGTAGAGGTTAGATTTGAATTAGATACTACCTTTAACCCTACGTCAGTGTTTTTTAAAGAATCTAAAGACGCTAATAAACTCATAGAAGAATTTATGTTATTAGCCAATAAACAAGTGGCTGCTTTTATTGGAAAACAAACCCCAGAAAAACCATTTGTATATAGGGTTCACGACGAACCTGACGAGGAAAAATTACTTTCTTTACAAGGTGTGGTCTCTAGATTTGGATATTCATTAGATTTTAAATCACGTAAATCTATTAGTGAGTCTCTTAATAGCTTACTCGCAAATGTAAAAGGTAAAAAAGAACAAAATTTAGTAGACACCCTAGCTATTCGCTCCATGAGTAAGGCTATTTATACTACTAATAATATAGGTCATTACGGTTTAGCTTTTGATTATTACAGCCATTTTACCTCCCCCATAAGAAGGTATCCAGATGTAATGGTCCACAGATTATTACAACATTATTTAGATGGAGGAAAACCTGCAGATAAAGACCGAATAGAAAAACAGTGTAAACACAGTTCAGACATGGAAGCTTTAGCTGCCAACGCAGAGAGAGAGTCTATAAAATACATGCAAATAAAATTCATGGAAGACCACGGAGATCAAGAATTTGTAGGTGTTATTTCAGGAGTTACAGAATGGGGAATGTATGTAGAAATTATAGATAATAAATGTGAAGGAATGGTTCGTATTAGAGATATTAAAGGAGATTATTATGCCTTTGACGCTAAAAATTACGCTATTGTTGGGGAAAGAAAAAAGAAGGTCTATACCTTAGGGGACCAGGTAGTTGTTATGGTTAAAAACACAGATTTAGAAAAGAGACATTTAGATTTTTCTCTTTTAGGTTCCTATCCATTAGAACAACTTTTAGATTTTTAGTAACTTCCTTAAGTGAAATCATAGAAATGAGGTATTTATTTTATTTTTTATTTTTTTCAAGTGTTTGTGTAGCACAAACACAAACTATGGAGTTAGACTCTGATCTATATAAAGAGTTAAAAGTATATGATGGCTTATCTGTGCGCCTGGTTAAAGGGTCTGAAAATAAATTAGATATTAGCGGAGAAGCTGCCGAAAACGTCACTTTCACATTAAATGATGGGGTACTTAAAATAAAAATGAAGTTTAAAAAAATGTTTAGTGGTTTTAAGACTTTTGTGACCCTCACGCACACTAAAAATTTTAATATTTTAGACGCCAACGAAGAATCCAATATAGAAGTTTCAAACTCTATTATACAAGAGGCTTTAGAGTTAAGAGCACAAGAAGGAGCCCAAATAAAAGCCCAAATACAAACCGACCAACTTATTGTTAAAACGGTTAGTGGGGGTGTTATAAGCCTACAAGGCCGTTCACAAATGCAGGATATAAGTATAAATACTGGAGGTGTTTATAAAGCCCAAAATTTAAAAACTTCTTTTACTACCATCTCTGTTAATGCCGGGGGAACCGCAGATATTTTTGCTTCTGATTACGTAGGTGCCACCGTGAAGGCTGGTGGTTTAATTAAAGTATTTGGAGATCCAAAAAAAATGGATGAAAAAAAATTCTTTGGAGGAACTATCGAACGCGTAAAAAATTAATCTATGTTTTCAGATATACAGGCCGCCATTCCATTGGGTTTTTTTCTGAGTTTCATGATTGGTCCTGTTTTTTTTGTACTCTTAGAAACTGCAGCATTAAAGGGTTTTAAAGCGGCTTTAGTATTTGATTTAGGAGTTCTTTTAGCCGATATTATTTTTATTACTGCAGCCTATGTTAGTAGTATTCAACTTTTAGAGAACCTTAGCCAACAACCTGGTATTTATATTTTTGGCGGGCTTGTTCTGTTTATTTACGGTGCTACTATTGCGTTCAAAAAAGATACACAAACCCACGATCCTAGTGTTAAAGTTACACCTGGAGATTACATAGGCCTATTTGTCAAAGGTTTTCTACTGAACTTTATCAATATAGGTGTGTTGGTTTTTTGGTTGGGTGTTATTATTATAGTAGGTCCCAATTTAAATAATGACCCCAATAGAATGTTAACATTTATAGCCACTATGTTGGGTGCCTATTTTGTAACAGATCTTATTAAAATGGTTTTAGCTAAACAATTAAAAAACAAACTCACTTCTGAGCGCGTGTACTTAATAAAAAAAATAATAGGATGCATTCTTATTATTTCTGGTTTGGTGTTAATTACCAAAGGCTTTTTACCAAAAGACACTTTAAATATTGAAAAAGGGATGGAGATTTTATAATAAAAAAACCCATCTGTTACAGATGGGTTTTTACTAGAGGCATCGAGCAGATTCGAACTGCTGTACAAGCTTTTGCAGAGCTCTGCCTAGCCACTCGGCCACGATGCCTTATTGAGCTTGCAAATGTAGTGTTTTTTCTGAGTTTAAGAAACCCATACTACGCTCTTTTTTCTTTTAGTACCACGGCAACTTCCTGAACATCTCCACCAATAGGAGGGTTAATCTTAGCCACAGATACTTTAATCTTTTCTACCTTACTCTCTTGTTCTAAAATTTTTGTAATAATTCTTTTCGCTACCTGCTCTAATAATTTAGAAGCCACAGCCATTTCTTCTTTTACAATACGATTTAACAGTACATAGTCTACAGTGTCTTCCAGAGCGTCTGTCTGGGTAGACTTTTCTAGATTTGCCCATACGCTCAGGTCTACTCTGTAGTCACTACCAATTAGGGTCTCTTCTGCCAAACAACCGTGGTAGGCATATACGCGAATGTTTTTTAATGTTACTTTTCCCATAGTTTCAAAGGTAGGACACAGGCTTTGAAAAACCACCCATTAATCACATCTAATTTGCTACTTTTGTAGCTTATTAATAGATATGAATACAACAGAAAGATCTCTCAATTTCATAGAGCATATTATAGAAGAAGACCTTAAAAATGGTTTTTCTAAAGAGTCCCTTAGATTTAGGTTTCCTCCAGAGCCTAATGGGTATTTACATATTGGACACGCTAGCTCTATTTGTTTAAATTTTGGTCTTGGTGATCGCTATGGAGCGCCTGTTAACCTTAGATTTGACGACACCAATCCTGCAAAAGAAGAGCAGGAGTATGTAGACGCTATAAAAAAAGATGTCTCCTGGCTTGGTTTTGAGTGGGATAAAGAATGTTATGCTTCAGACTATTTTCAACAATTATACGATTGGGCTATACAGCTTATTGAGCAAGGTAAGGCATATGTAGACAGCCAAGACGCAGCTACCATAGCAGAACAAAAAGGGACACCTACCCAAAAGGGAAGTAACAGCCCTTTTAGAGACAGGTCTGTTTCTGAAAATCTACAGCTTTTTCGTGAAATGAAAGCCGGTGTACACGAGTCTGGAGCCCATGTATTACGTGCAAAAATATCTATGGGTGCTTCTAATATGCTCATGAGAGACCCAATTATATATAGAATTTTACATAAATCTCACCACCGTACCGGAAACGAATGGTGTATTTACCCTATGTATGATTGGACCCACGGGGAGAGTGATTATTTAGAGCAGGTGTCTCATTCCTTTTGCACCTTAGAATTTGCCATGCACCGAGAGTTATACGATTGGTTTTTAGACCAAGTAGTAGAGCCAAACAAAGTGAGACCCAAGCAAAGAGAATTTGCGAGAAGAAACTTTAGCCATACCGTAGTGAGTAAAAGAAAATTACTACAATTGGTGCAAGAAGGGGTGGTAAATGGATGGGATGACCCTCGCATGCCTACTATATCTGGCTTAAGAAGGCGAGGATATACTCCAGAATCTTTAGTGAATTTTGCCAATACCATTGGGATTGCTAAAAGAGAAAATGTGGTAGATGTCTCCCTATTAGATTTTA
Organism: Flavobacteriaceae bacterium LSUCC0859; assembly: GCA_022239325.1. GTDB lineage: Bacteria > Bacteroidota > Bacteroidia > Flavobacteriales > Flavobacteriaceae > MAG-120531. Next base: position 393,721 of record JAKOGP010000002.1, read on the forward strand.
CACTCAGGGAGCATTTAAATAAAGTAGCCCCAAGAGTGATGGGGGTTTTACGCCCACTTAAAGTAGAAATTACCAATTATCCAGAAGACCAATCAGAGCTTTTAAGTGCGGAGAACAATCCCGAAGACCCGGCTGCAGGCTTTAGAGAAATGCCCTTTTCTAGACATTTGTTTATAGAACAAGAAGATTTTAAAGAGGAAGCCAACAGAAAGTTTTTCAGACTAAAATTAGGCGGAGAAGTGCGCTTAAAAAACGGTTACATTATAAAAGCAGAGAGTTGTACCAAAGACACTGAGGGAAATGTGATTGCAGTCCAATGTACCTATGACCCTCTTAGTAAAAGTGGTAGTGGTACGGAAGAAAGCCTGAGAAAGGTAAAAGGCACACTGCATTGGGTGTCACAACAAGAAGCTTTAGAAGTGAAGGTGCGGTTGTATGACAGGCTTTTCACAGACCCTACACCAGACGCCCATAAAGAAGCAGATTTTATGGATTTTGTGAACCCAAACTCATTGGAAGAAATTACTGCTTATGTAGAGCCCAGTTTGGCATCTGCCAAAGAAGGCGATCACTTTCAATTCCAACGTATGGGGTATTTTGTTGTAGATAAGGAAAGCCAACCGCAGGCGCTTATTTTTAACAAAACAACAGGCCTTAGAGATGCCTGGGCTAAATTAGAAAATCAAGACTAAAAGCTATATTCTCTGTACAGTTAAGATTTGCGCATTTATGCTCTGTGTAGAACATATTTTTTGTATTGTTACACTCTATGTAGTAGTGTAGAATTCAAGAAAAAAAGGGGCTTTAAAGCCCCTTTTCAATAAATGAAAAATAAGCGCGCTACTTTTCAGGATTTGCTTTTTTCTTAGCTTCTGCTTTTTTTGCCGCCAAAGCTTTTTGCTCCTTCATAGCTTCTCCAATTTGATTACTAGCAGTAAAAGAAGCTACCATATTGTTGAGCATGTCAGAGCCAGCTTGTGGCGCGTTAGGCAGTAAAATGAGGTTGCTGTTGGTCTCTTCTCCAAGCGACTGAAGGGTGTCGTAATGCTGGGTCACTACAATAAGCGCAGAGGCTTCTTGGGAATTTATACCCACCTTGTTTAACACTTCTACAGATTCTTCTAAACCTCTTGCAATTTCTCTTCTTTGGTCTGCGATACCCTGCCCTTGAAGACGTTTACTCTCCGCCTCTGCCTTAGCCTTCTCTACAATGAGAATTCTGGCAGCGTCTCCTTCAAATTGGGCTGCAATTTTTTCTCTTTCAGAGGCGTTAATCCTGTTCATGGCTTCTTTCACTTGAGCGTCTGGGTCTATGTCTGTAACTAAGGTTTTAATAATGTCGTAGCCATAGTCTAACATAGCGTCCTGAAGTTCCGTTTTTACCGCAATGGCAATGTCATCTTTTTTTACAAAAACGTCATCTAGTTTCATTTTTGGCACCTCTGCACGTACTACGTCAAACACATAAGAGGTAATCTGATCATGCGGATACTCTAATTGATAAAAGGCCTCATAGACCTTAGTTTTAATAACCACATACTGAACAGAGACCTTGAGTTTAACAAAAACGTCGTCTTTGGTTTTGGTTTCTACAATCACGTCTAATTGCTGAATTTTTAATCCTACGCGGGCAACAATTCTGTCTACAAAAGGTATTTTGAGCTGGAGCCCTGAATTCCTTATAGATTGGAACTTACCAAAACGTTCAATAATAGCAGCGGTTTGTTGCTTTACCGTAAAGAAGGATCCCAGGAACCCTAGGATTAAAACGGCAATAAAAACATACAATAATACTTGTTCCATTTTTTTTAGTTTAAGGTGTATTAAAAGGTACAAAAAAACCCAGCTTTTACCTAATAAGTGTCATTCATAGTAAAAAACCGGGCTTTTATAGATTTTTGGCTCTATGCTAGTGTTTCTATAATCTTTTTGAGTCTTTTTTGACTTTCTGGAGCCCCAATCACTTCCATAATATCAAAAATATTTGGACCAGAAAGGGCGCCTACCAATGCCAAGCGAAGCGGCGGCATGACGGCGCCAAAAGACAATTCCTGGTCTGAAATATACCCCTTTACTGCGGCCTCTAAAGAAGGGCCTTTAAAGACTTTTTCATTAGAAATAAGCTTTAAAACATCTTTTAAAATGTTTGGGCTTTGTTCTTTCCACTGTTTTTTTACGGCCTTTTCCTCGTAGCTATCTGGCGCCTGAAACAGAAAGCTAGAAAGAGAAACTAAGTCTGCAGCAAAAACAGCTCTTTCTTTTACCATATCTATAATTTTAAGAAGCGATATGTCTGAGACCAATGCGGCTTCTACATCTGGATAACTCAAAAGGATTTGTGATTTAAACCCCTCTAATAAGCTGCTGTTATCTGCCTTTTGTAGGTATTGTTGGTTAAACCATTTTGTTTTTTCTGGGTCAAAACGGGCCCCAGATTTTTGTACCCTTTCCAACTCAAAAAGCGCCACTAGATCTTCCAGCTCAAAAAGCTCTTCCTCCGTGCCAGGGTTCCATCCTAAAAGGGCTAAAAAGTTAATAACAGCGCCAGGCATATATCCCGCTTCTCTGTAGCCCATACTTTCTTTCCAGGCTAGAGGGAATACCGGAAACCCTCCTTTCTCTCCATCTCTTTTAGAGAGCTTTCCTTTTCCTGTAGGTTTCATAATAAGAGGTAGGTGAGCAAACTCCGGTCCCTCCCATCCAAAAGCCTCATAGAGTTGCAGGTGCAAAGGCAAAGAAGGTAACCACTCTTCCCCGCGAATTACATGGCTAATTTTCATGAGGTGGTCGTCTACAATATTGGCCAGGTGATAGGTGGGCATGCCGTCGCTTTTAAAAAGCACCTTGTCATCTAAGACTTCTGTTTTAAAAGACACAGAGCCTCTCACTATATCTTTTACATGAATTTCTGAGTCTTCTGGGGTTTTAAAACGAATGACATAAGGCTTTGCATCGGCCAATTTATTGGCCACCTCTTGGGCGCTCAAAGACAGACTATTGTCTAATTTTAACCTGTTATGCCCATTGTATATAAAGGTTTTCCCTTTAGCTTCATGATCTAATCTGTGTTGTTGCAAGGCTTCTGGCGTGTCAAAGGCGTAATAGGCATGTCCTTTTTCTATGAGTTCAAGGGCGTAATCCTTATATAAGTCTTTGCGTTCGCTTTGCCTGTATGGCCCATAGCCCCCGTCTTTGTTAGGCCCTTCGTCATAAGGAATTCCAGACCATTCTAAGGCTTCTTCTATATATGCCTCTGCACCTTCTACAAAACGCGTCTGGTCTGTGTCTTCTATTCTCAAAATAAAGTCACCACCGTGTTTCTTAGCAAATAAATAATTAAATAAGGCAGTTCTCAAACCACCAATATGAAGCCCCCCGGTTGGGCTGGGTGCAAATCGAACCCGTACTCTCTTATTCATGTTTTAGTTTTAAGAGGCAAAGATACTTTTTGTGTGTGAAATGTCGCTTTTCTCACTGTATTAATTCCCAGTAGCCAACTCCTTCATTTCCTTTGGAACGCGTTTGTTCATGAGTCTAAACCACAATGGAGGGAAAAAAGAAATAACCATGGAGGTCGGGTATCCAAAAGGCATTTGTGGTGCGTCTTCATGACAGGCTAAGGTCTGGTATTTTTTAGCGGCTTTGTAGTGGTGGTCACTGTGGCGGGTAAGCTCATAAAGGACCAACCTCCCTATAATATGATTGGAGTTCCAAGAGTGCTTGGCTCGTACTGCCTCATAGCGACCGGCCTTATTTTTTGCTCTAAGCAGGCCGTAGTGTTCTATGTAGTTTACGGTTTCCAAAAGCAAGAAACCAACCAAAGCGGCACAAATGGCAAAAACCAATACTTTAACGCCAAATAACAGCCAAATACCCACTAGATAAGTGAATTGTATACATAGATACCAAAACATATCATTTTTAAGACTGTAAAAGGGCCTCTCTTCCTCTTTGTTTAATTGGGTTTGTAGTTTCCAAGCATTAATGTATTGCCCTGTTACACTACTTATCCAAAAGCTAAAAACAGACTGCTTATAAGCTGCCGTAGCAGGGTCTTCTTTGGTTGCCGCATAGCGGTGATGCCCCCAGTTGTGTTCTATAAAAAAATGCATATACAAGGAGGGCAACAGCAAAGCCTTAGCCATAAATTTCTCTGCTCTTTTTTTTCTATGTCCTAGTTCGTGCGCTACGTTTATACCGTTGGTTCCCAGGCAAACACCAAGGGAAAGCCCCAACCCAATAATTTCATATAGAGCAAGGTCTTGCTGGCTAACCACCGCCAAGCCCCACAGAAGTAGTCCGTATACTATAGGAAGGTTTATGTATAAAAGCCAGTCATAAAGAACCGATATTTTTTTCTTAGCAGCCACTTCTTTGGAGTCATTGCTGCTGTCCTGCTTTAAAAGCATTTCTAGAATAGGAATAAGCACAAAGGCATAGAAAATTGCTGCATAAGAAAACACGCCTTTTAGATAAATAGCTATTGCCGTAGCCAAGGGAATACTATGTGCCGCTAGATATTTTAAGCCTTTCATTTTTTATTTCTAAGATACACATTTTTAGTAATCTACTCACTTATGTGTACCTTTGCCAAAAATTGGTAAATGCTAAGCTATCATTTTGAGGACGTTCCCGAAATTCCAAACACTGAAAAATACAGTGATTGGTTGCTGGCTATTGCAGACTCAGAAGGTTATGAGCTGGGGGAGTTGGCGTATATTTTCTGCTCTGACAATTACCTTCTTAAGCTCAATCAGGACTATCTAAAGCACGACACCCTCACAGATATTATTACATTTGATTATGTTTCTGGGAATCTCATTTCTGGCGACGTATATATTTCCTTGGAGCGCGTAGCAGATAACGCTAAAGAATTTGGGGTAAGTGAGCCTGAAGAACTATTAAGAGTAATGGCTCACGGCCTGTTACACCTATGCGGTTATAAAGACAAAACCATTGAGGATCAGACTCTTATGACCAAAAAAGAAAATGAAAAAATTAAAATGTTCCACGTGGAACAATAGGATATGTTTCTAGAAGAATACGACGTTATTGTTGTTGGAGGGGGTCATGCAGGGGCAGAAGCTGCTGCTGCTGCTGCCAATATGGGGTCTACTACCCTCTTGGTAACCATGAACCTTCAAAATATTGGACAAATGTCTTGTAATCCTGCTATGGGAGGTATTGCAAAAGGACAGATTGTTCGCGAGATAGACGCCTTAGGCGGATACAGCGGTATAGTTTCAGACTTGTCTGCCATACAGTTTAAGATGCTCAATAAATCTAAGGGCCCTGCCATGTGGAGCCCAAGGACACAGAATGACCGCATGCTCTTTGCAGAGCATTGGAGGCTGGCTTTAGAAAAAACACCTCTAGTAGATTTCTACCAAGATATGGCTACAGGTCTTCATGTGAAGGGAGATCGTATTATGGGGGTAAAGACTTCTTTGGGTATGACTATCAAAGCCAAGACAGTTGTGCTTACCAATGGTACATTTCTCAATGGGTTAATCCACATAGGTGAAAAACAATTGGGGGGAGGCCGAGCAGGAGAAAAGGCGGCAACCGGCATCACAGAACAATTGGTTTCTCTAGGTTTTGAGTCAGGAAGAATGAAAACAGGTACCCCTCCTAGGGTAGACGGCAGGTCTTTAGATTACTCCGTAATGATTCCGCAGCCAGGAGACCCTATTCCCGAAAAATTCTCTTATACACAAACACAGCCCCTTGCGAAACAGCGTGATTGTCATATGACGCACACCTCTGCTCAGGTGCATGATTTACTGAGAGAAGGTTTTGACAGGTCTCCTATGTTTAATGGTGCCATTCAAAGCCTAGGCCCTAGGTATTGTCCTTCCATAGAAGATAAAATTAATCGTTTTGCAGACAAAGACAGCCACCAGCTTTTTGTAGAGCCAGAGGGATGGAATACCGTAGAGGTATACGTCAATGGTTTTTCTACTTCTCTACCAGAAGAGGTTCAGTTCAAAGCGTTGCGGTCTGTTAAAGGCTTTGAGAATGTAAAGTTTTTTAGACCAGGTTACGCTATAGAATATGATTATTTCCCTCCAACTCAACTCACACATACTTTAGAGACTAAACTAGTGAAAGGCCTTTTCTTTGCAGGACAAATAAATGGAACTACTGGCTATGAAGAGGCTGCTTCCCAAGGTTTAATGGCGGGTATAAATGCCTCTTTACAAGTACAAGAGAAAGATTCTTTTGTTCTCCAAAGAGACGAGGCTTATATAGGTGTTCTAATAGATGATTTAATTACTAAGGGCACAGAAGAGCCTTATAGAATGTTTACTTCTAGGGCAGAATACAGAACCTTGTTAAGGCAAGACAATGCAGACTTTAGACTTACCCCTAGAGGCCATGCCTTAGGTTTGGCATCTGATGAAAGACTAAAAACCATGCAGAAGAAGGCGGCACAATCGGAAGCTTTTGTGAACTTTTTTAGAGATACTTCTGTAAGGCCGGAACAAATTAATGAGCAATTAAGTAGTGTAGACTCTGCTCCTATTTCTCAGCCTGGCAAATTATTTAAGATCTTTTCAAGGCCAAATGTTACGATGGATCATATGCTCTCTTTGGACGCTGTGTCTTCTTATGTGGCTCAAGAATCACTTCCTAGAGAGGTTTTAGAACAAGCAGAAATTCAAGTGAAGTATGCAGGTTATATTGAAAAGGAAAAAAACAATGCAGATAAATTACAGCGTTTAGAGCATGTAAAAATCCCTGCAAATTTTGATTATAGCAAGCTTAAATCACTTTCTTATGAAGCTAGGGAAAAACTTAAAAACATACAGCCTGTAAATATTGCGCAAGCTTCTAGAATTTCTGGTGTCTCTCCCTCTGACATCTCTGTTTTACTCGTCTTCCTTGGTAGATAATTTTCTATTTTTTTAATTGTTCCACGTGGAACATTTACTTTTTTTAGTCCATGAAATCTCATCCAGTCGCAGAAAATTATTTAGAGGTAAAAGACCACGCCTATAGCCAAGAGTTGTTTTTTCTCCAGGCAAACCAGGAGGGTACGCTGCTGCATACCACCCCCCTGCCCTCCAATTTAGATTCTTACTATTCTGTAGATTCTTATATTTCTCATCAAAAAAACTTCAACTCCTTTTCTGATAAATTGTATAAGTGGGCACATAAATTTCAGCTAAAAAGAAAAGAGCGTTTGTTGTTAAAGCATCTAAATGGGCCCAAAAAAATATTAGATTTTGGAGCGGGCAGCGGCAACTTTGTGACTTTTTTAAAGCAAAGACAGTGGCACGTTTTGGGCGTTGAACCAAACCCTAATGCAAGGGCAGTAGCCTTAGAAAACAACTGTGTCTTGCACCCTTCATTAGCTGCTATTCCCAAACAACAATTTCAGTTAATTACCCTTTGGCATGTTTTAGAGCATGTGGAAGATTACAAGCAAACTGTAGAGGAGTTACTGGCAGTTCTTGCTCCGGGCGGTCATTTGGTTTTGGCCCTTCCTAACTTTACATCTTGGGACGCACAGCATTATAAATCTTTTTGGGCCGCTTACGATGTGCCCAGACATCTGTGGCATTTTTCTCCAAAAGCCATTTGTAACTTGGCAGAAGAAAAAAACCTTCAATTGGTAAAAACCTATCCCATGCCTCTAGACGCATTTTATGTGTCTTTGGTTTCTGAGCGGTTTAAGAAAAACCCCATGGCACTTCCTGTTGGATTTTTAAAAGGTGCCTTTTCTAATTTTCATGCCCTGCGCAGCGGCAACTATTCTTCCATGATATATGTGCTTCAGAAAGCAAATTAACGATTTAGAAGAGTTATAAGCGCGGAAAACATCTACCAGCTCCATAGGGAGTGTTTTTTCTAAAAAACCTCCTTAAACCTCCTTAAAATAAACTAAGTTTTATAAGAAAAACCTATTGTTAAAAAGTAAAACCATTAGAATATCCTATATCATCTCCATTTCTAAAAAGAACAGCAATAAGACGGCTGGCACCAAATAAATTACAATGGTTCTTGCACCGTCGTAATCTTTAGCCATTCTTTGACCAAACAGCAGCATGAGAAGTGTAACACAAGAAAGGGTAGCTGCATATAAAGCCATAGTACGCTCATTATTTGCCAAGACATCATAGAGCCCCCACACAGAGCAAAAAGCGGTGGCCAGTTCCATTAGTATCACTATGGCTAAAAGCATGGGAACCATATTTTTTAAAGGACTATTGGCAAAATGATTTTTTAACCAAGACAGGTTGCCATTCCAGTCTGTGATTTTGTCTATCCCACTTTGAAGAAAGGTGATTAAAACAAACAATAGCAATACAGTTTCAGTGAGGTGGTATTGAATAAATTCCATAATTTTTTTATTTAGTGGCTTTGGCCGCGGAGGGCGTGTGTATATAACGGGTTAGGACAATCGCAAGATCTGTAAAGATCATCTTTGCATTTCCGTTACGCTCAATTTCGTAGAGTGCTTTTTCAAGCGATTCCTGAATTCCTGTAATATTAGATTCGTGCACAAAAGGCACTAATTTTTTAAAATCAAATCCATCTACATGAACCTGAGTGTGCTGGAATTCCGACAGCCCATAGTGAGAAAGCAGCGCTTCTCTAAATAGAGACAGGCAATACAGCAAAAAATTCTTTTGGACTTCTCTTCCAGACTTTGCCACTTCTCCACTCCAATTGATGAGTTCATTTATAGCACCCTTATTGCCTTTGGCGCTAAAGGCGGTGCGTACCCAAAACACAAACCAATCTCCAAAACGCAGTTCTTCAGAGTCTTTTCTAAAAAGATCCAGCGCTTTGTTAAAGTTTCCTTCCGCCGCAACAGATATTTGTTTGGCTTCCTGAGCTGTGGCTCCGGCTTGTACCAATCCTTCTGTAATAGCTTCCTCAGAAATTTTTCTAAAATGAGATATTTGACAGCGAGATTGTATGGTGGCTAATAGTTGCTCTTCATCTTGAGCAATAAGAATAAACAGCGTTTTTTCTGGTGGCTCTTCTAAGAGCTTTAAGAGTTTGTTTGCGGCAGCCGTATTCATTTTTTCTACCCCCCAAATAACCATTACCTTATAGCCGCCTTCGTAAGATTTTAGGGCTAGTTTTTGAGAAATTTCTTTGGCTTCTTCTACACTTATGTTGCCTTGTTTTTTCTCTGTTCCTATGAGTTGGTACCAGTCAAATAAATTGCCGTAAGGCTGTTCTTGAATAAAAGAGCGCCATTCTGCAATATAATGGTCGCTAATGGGCTTACTTTTTGCAGCTTCAGAAGCGGCTACGGGAAAGGCAAAATGGAGGTCTGGATGGTTTAGGTGGTCCATCTTTAGATGGCCAGACTCTTTTTGAGCGGGTGTTAGGTCTCCATATTCACAAAGCACTGCCCTAGCCAGCGCCAAGGCCATAGGCAGGGTACCACTCCCTTCCGGCCCCACAAATAGCTGTGCATGCGCCAAACGGTTCACGCCTATGGCGGTCTGTAAGCGGTTCTTAATGTACTGCTGCCCTAAAACTTCTTCAAAACGCATGACTCAAAGATACAAAAAGCGGCCCGTACGGGCCGCTTTAAAATGCAGGACTATGCTATTAAGACTAAGGCTGTTACTCTTAGAGCAAAGACAGCATATGATTTACAATCCTTAGGACTATTTTTAAGAGGTAGGACATCATTTTATTCTTTCTTTTTAAGTATAATTTCTACCACCCCATGAGCACCTTTGTCTCCATATTTTTTTAGTGCAGACTTTCCTTTGAGCACAGAGACACTTTCAATATGGTCTGGATCTATGTCATTTATTTGCTTGTCTTTGGGCTGCTCTTTTCCATCTATCACAATAAGTGGGGTTTTGGAATTGCTGTTCCAAGAGCCTTTATTTTTAATTGTAATCTTTTTTTCAGAAGCATCTGTATCCTGAAGCGATTTTATAATAAAAATCCCATTTTTACGTGCTTTTATGCCGCCCAAAGAGCTAGCTGTGGAGTCTGGCAAGACCAGATCAAAATCGATATCTTTAATGTCTTCATACTCTATTTGGATGGTGTCTCCAGAAAAAGAACTGCCATTGATAAAAACAGCTGCTTTTTTCTGATGGCCCAGTAGTAAACTGTCCGAACCAAAGAAAACAAACTCATTAGCGTCTTTGTCGGTAAAAGAGAGTTTATCTATAGTCATTTTCATGACCTTATTTGAGGCCTTTTCAGCAGCTTTTTCCGCTTTCATAGCAGCTTTTTCTGCTTTCTCAGCAACCTCTTTCCCCATCACTTTTATTTCCATGGCCTTTCGCTTCATCCTTTGGGCTCTCTCCACGATTTTTTCTATCTTTTCTTTAGAGTCTACTACCTCATTTTCATCTAAATCTGTCATGAGGCTAACGATAACAGAATCTTTATCTAAATTACCCGCCCTAACTACAAGTCTGTCTTTTTTGACTTTGCCGGAAGTGCTTCTAAAACCTGCCTTTAGAATGAGGTTTTGCTCATTCATTTGAATGTAAAATTCAAAAGGAGTAAGGGGGTCTGTGCCGCTCACAGCATAGTTCCCAGACTTGCCATTATTGGTTTTAAAACTGGATTTTATACCAGTGATGAGCCCCTGAGCATTTCGCTTTACTTTTTTAAAATCTAGCGATACCCCATATGTATCAAAGACCTTTAAATAGCCTTTTTTGAGTTCTTCGTCGCTCGTAATAGGCTCTATGAGCACAGAAAGAGTTGTTTTTGAAAACTTAATGTTACGCTGCTTTGCTGGCGGAGGCGGAGGCGGAACGGAGTAAGCGCGTTTTCCTGCTACAGGCGGTGGCGGTGGCGGCACAGAGTAGGATCTTTTTTCACTCTTCTTAGCGTTTGCTTTGCCCAACACCGTTGGCGGTGGCGGCGGAATAGTGTCTACAATTGTTGTGATTATTGGCGGTGGTGGCGGGGCCATTTGGGCCACAGTTTTAGTGTTAAAAGCAAAGACAAAGGCCACCAATAAGGGGACTAAGAGGGCACTGCCCCAGGGACTTTTTTTAGCTTGGGTGTTGTTGAGCATCATAATTCGTTTTTTTAAAAAGGATTCATAAAAAGGTTGTACTAAGCTAAGCTGTTCTAGTGGCACGCTTTGGTTGAGTAAGATGTATTGATAGTTTTTTAATTGTTGGGTTTGTGAAACCGTTCCTTCATCTGCTAAGAATTCAAGATTTTCTAACATCTTCTTTTTGTATATCCAGAGCAGTGGGTTCCACCAGGCGAAGACCAACACCAACTGAATGGCAAGCACATCTATAGAATGCCATTGTTTTAGGTGTACTTTCTCATGAGCTAAAACAACTTCATAATGAGGCCCTAGATACATTTTTTTAGGAAATACAATAGATTGAAAAAAAGAAAAAGGGGCCTTGGCCATACTGGAAAGCAGTAATTTGGGCCGTTTGCTATGTACCACCTCACTCTGCTTTAAGATTTGGAGCACCTTAAACAAACGCCACAGTAGCCACAATGCCATAACAACACTCATGGCTCCAATGAGAAGGAATCCATAAAATTCCCAGGAGAATTCACTTTGAGGAGGTTCCAAGGCTAAGACATCCATGGAAAGCGCACTGGCTGGAGGCCTAAAAGGAATCACCTCTATTTTTTCTAAAGAAACAAAAGGAAGAACCAGACTACTGAGCAAACCAAAGCCTAGAAAAAAACGATTGTACACAAACTGCCTTCTAGGAAGTAGCCAAAACTGGTATACGCCTAAAAAGGCCGCTAATAACAGCATCTGTTTTAGGGCTATTTCAAGGAAGCTTTCCATCTGGCTTATTTTCTATTAATTCAATAATTTTCTTGAGTTCTGCCACAGATATTTTCTCTTCAGCAGCAAATTGAGACACCAATCCAGTATAAGAATTGCTAAAAAAATCGGATACGGCCTTTTCCATAAGCTCTGCCCTGTAGGTGTCTTTTGAAATAACAGGAAAGTATTCATGGGTTTTTCCATAGGCTTTGTGGCCCACATAGCCCTTCTCTTCTAAGTTGCGCACCATAGTAGAGAGGGTGTTGTAGTGCGGCGGCTCTGTATTGTCTGTGTAAGCCGCCAAAATGTCTTTGACAAATCCTCCGCCTATTTGCCAGAGAATTTTCATGACTTCTTCTTCTTTGTTGGTCAGTGCTTTCATTGTGTTAGTGTATATTACATCTTTTTCAAATGTATAACTAAAAAAATAGTTACAAAACGAATTTAATAGTTTTTTAACTAAATTTGCAGTTTAAAATTGTTTAAAAGCGATATAGACCCATTCAATAATTTTGATAGCTGGTCAAACACTTCCAAGTAGAGCGCTACTTATCTCTACATTTGCGACGACAACGATGTCGTGTTTTTTTTGATTTTTTTGAAAGTGGCATTGGTCTTATTTTAGGTATATTTGTCTTTGTACCTATAGAGAGGTATGAACCATAACAATAACCAGATATCACAATATCCCATGAAAACCCTTTCAGATCTTAATTTCAAAGACAAAACCACCCTTATTCGCGTAGATTTTAACGTGCCCATGAATGAGGCCCAACAGGTGACAGACACCAATAGGATTTCTGCTGCTAAGCCTACGATAGACGCCGTCTTGGCTGCAGGCGGTAAGGCGGTTCTGATGAGTCATTTTGGCCGCCCCAAAGGAACGCGCAATCCAAGTATGTCCCTGTCTTTAATTGTAGACACGGTTTCTGAGGTATTGGGAGTGCCGGTGGCCTTTAGCGAAGACTGCGTAGGTCCTGCTGCTAAGGCAGCTGTAGACGCCCTTCCTATTGGCGGGGTTTTGTTATTGGAAAACCTCAGGTTTTATGCCCAAGAAGAAGCTGGAGACCTCACATTTGCAGAGCAGTTAGCCAGTTTAGGAGATCTATACGTTAATGACGCCTTTGGAACGGCCCACAGACCCCACGCCTCTACCACGGTAATCGCTCAATTTTTTAAGGGGAATTGCTGTTTTGGTGCTCTTTTAGCTAAGGAGATTTTGGCCATAGACAAGGTCATGCGTAGCGGAGAAAAACCAGTGACCGCTATTTTAGGGGGCTCTAAGGTCTCTTCTAAAATTACCATTATAGAAAACATATTAGACAAGGTAGACCACCTTATTATAGGAGGCGGTATGACCTTTACCTTTATAAAAGCCCTGGGCGGTAGTATTGGTAACTCTATTTGTGAAGACGACAAAATGGAACTAGCCTTAGATATTATAGAAAAAGCCAAAGCCAAAGGCGTACAGCTGCACTTACCAGTAGACGTATTGGCTGCAGATGATTTTAACAAAGACGCCAATACCCAGGTGGCTCCAGTGTCTCAAATTCCTGATGGTTGGGAAGGTTTAGACGCCGGCCCCAAAACCCTAGAAAATTTTGCCCAGGTGATTGCCAGCTCTAAAACCATTTTGTGGAATGGTCCTGTAGGCGTTTTTGAGATAGCCACTTTTGCGGGGGGCACCATAGCCATTGGAGAAGCTATTGCCAAAGCCACCGCTGCTGGCGCCTTCTCATTAGTGGGTGGTGGAGACTCCGTAGCAGCCGTTAAAGAGTTTGGTTTTGAACATAAAGTGAGTTATGTCTCTACCGGCGGCGGCGCTATGTTGGAAAGTTTAGAAGGCAAGACCCTACCTGGAATTGCCGCTATAGAAGCAATGGCTTAAGTTCCTTATGCAGCGGTTTTTATACGTCTTAGTTTTTTTAGCAGGTCTAAGCTTGGTGCAGGCCCAGCAGCCTACTAGCCCAAGCCGCATGGACGGCCCAGAAATAGCAGCCGTGTTGGACAGTATTATTTTGGCCCAACACTTAGACCAGGACAGTTTGGTTCCAGTTTATACAGCGGCAGATAGCCTGGCTTTTTTTAGGCCTCCGGCCGATACCCTAAAGGCTCGTCTGGCTCGCCTAGACCAGAAAACTCTCTTAGACAGCCGTTACAACCCTTCTTTGGAAAGCGTGATCAAACTTTTTTTAAGTTCTAAGCGCGAACTTATAGAGAAAATGCTACTCAGGAGTCAGTTTTACTTTCCTCTTTTTGAGCGGGAATTAGACGCCCAGGGCATGCCCTTAGAAATTAAATACCTAGCCATTATTGAGTCTGCCTTAGACCCCAAAGCCAAGTCTAGAGTGGGCGCAACAGGGCTTTGGCAGTTTATGTATGGCACGGGCAAGATGATGGGCTTGGAGGTAAACAATTATATAGATGAGCGCCAAGACCCGCTTAAAGCTACCAAGGCTGCGGTGGCTTATTTAAAGCAGTTACACGGTATGTTTGGAGACTGGAATTTGGCTTTAGCCGCGTACAATTCAGGCCCTGGCAATGTGAGAAAAGCCATAAGACGCGCTGGTGGCAACAAAAACTTTTGGGCCATTCGCAGTTTTCTCCCCAGAGAAACAGCCGGATATGTTCCCGCCTTACTCACCACCATGTATCTTTTTGAATACGCTCAAGAGCACGGCCTGAGAACCCCTATCGCTACTTGGCCAGCTTTTGCTACAGACACCATTCACCTGAGTAAAGCCATTAGCTTTGCCCAGTTATCTAAGGCTTTAGACCTACCAGAAACAACCATTAGCCAGCTTAACCCGGTTTATAAATTAGGGATTGTGCCACAGCAGAGAGGCAAACGATACCCCATTAAATTACCCACCTCTAGCATAGACTTGTTTTTGAGTCAAGAAGACAGCATATACAGCTTAGTAGCTGCAGAAATGGCCGCCGCTAAAAAGCCCTTTCCAAAACTACAAACTGTTGGTGCACCGCTGAGGTACAGGGTAGTTTCTGGAGATTATTTAGGGCGTATTGCCCAGCGTTATGGGGTTCGGGTTTCCGATATTAAAAAATGGAACAGGCTTAGCACTAACAACCTCAGAGTGGGTCAAAGGCTTACGCTTTACCCCAGACGTTTTCCAGCTTCTGCTTCCAACACGACAGCGCCCGCTAATAGCGTGCAAAAGAGCCCAGCTAAAAGCACAGCCCCCTTAGACCCGGCTGCGAAAACTTATGTAGTAGCCGCGGGAGACTCGCTTTGGAGCATTGCCCAGCGCATAGAAGGGGTGAGTGTGTCTGATTTGAAAAAATGGAACAATATTTGGAACAACCAATTACAACCCGGGACCCGCATTAAATTGTGTAGCTGTTCCCCCTAAAAAATAAACATGAAAAAATTAACCTCATTATGTGTCTTACTGGCCTTTATTTTTCAGGGATGTAAGGACAAATCTTCGTATAAATATCTACCACAATCTATAGGGCAGGTACAATCTATTTTGGTAGTCATGGAAGACCAGCTATGGGAAGGAGTAGTTGGGGACAGTATCCGAAAGGCTTTTTTAAGCCCTATTAAAGGACTCTCTGTGCCGGAGCCAGCACACGAAATTCAGCACATACCCCCTTCTGTATTCAAAGGCACGGTAAAGCAAAACAGAACGGTTTTGGCGGTAGACATAGACAGCTTGGCCATAGCCCATATTAAAAGAGACGTTTACGCCAGGCCCCAGCGGGTAGCGGTAGTTAAAGGCCGCAGTGAGGCAGAAATTCTCGAGCAATTATCTGTGGGCATTAGCGCTTTTAAAGCCACCTTTAAAAATTTAGAACTAGCTCAAATGCAAGAGCGATTTAGACGCTCTACCAACAAAGAAAAAGGGATAGAAACCCTTTTAGGGGTAGCCTTAGACATTCCCTCTGCTTACAGACTTGGAAAAGTTACTTCAGATTTTGTCTGGTTAGACAGAGCCATCCCAGCAGGCAGCAGCAATATTATTGCCTACGCCTTGCCTGCAGATAGTTTTAGCCAACCAGAGACCTTTGTAGCAGACATTGTAGCCAAAAGAGACTCTGTAGTAAAGGCGCAAATTCCCGGCCCAGATGTGCCTGGGAAAACTACTTATATGCGAACAGAAACTGTTTTTATGCCCTATGTAAAAGCCGTAGAATTTGCAGGCTATAAAGGGGTAGAAGTCCGTGGAATATGGGATATTTCTGGTTATCCCATGGCCGGCCCTTTTGTGAGTTATATTCTAAACGACCCTGCCCAAAACAGAAAAATAGTAATAGAAGGCTTTGTCTTTGCCCCCAACAAACCTAAACGAGATTATCTGTTTGAATTGGAAGCCATTATAAAAACCATTCATGCCGTAGAAACAACTGATTAGATGTATGCTCATTCTATAAAGCAGACATAAGCAATAAAAAAGCCCTGAGACACCCCCATGCTCTATGCGCCCCTACCTTTTAGGGATCATATGTTAAAAGTGTATTCCCCACTCCTACTTATTCATTTTTTGGAGTGACTTTCATTTCAAGGGGGATTACCATAAAAAAAGCCCTCAGAAGAGGGCTTTAGTATATGTATAAAGGCAGAAAACTTTATTTTTTGTCTTCGATTTTAGGATCTACGTCTTTATTGTCTTCCTTAGAAGCGTCTTTAAATTCTTTAATCCCACTTCCTAGACCTCTCATGAGTTCTGGAATCTTTTTTCCTCCAAAGAGCAATAAAACTACAATGACAACCAAAGCTATTTGCATGGGGCCAAAGGCTAAAAACGTCATTAAACTATTCATAATTGAAAAATTTGTGTCTCACAAAAGTACTAAAAAACTTCTAAGATTGTAATTTTAAGACGCAAATCATCAGACTAAATGTATCTTTGTGTGGTATGGCTAAGAAGGCAGACAAAAAGAAGGGCTCAGGCAACAAATGGCGCTACAAATACCGCCTGGTGGTTTTAAATGAAGACACCTTTGAAGAAAAGGTGTCCTTTAAGCTGTCCAGAATGAATGTGTTTGTGGTGGGCACGCTCTCTGCCATGGCCCTCATTGCACTTACTATTTTATTGGTAGCTTTTACATCTCTCAGAGAATACATACCTGGTTACGCCTCTACAGATTTGAGAAGGCAAGCCGTGGAGTTGTTAGAATTAACAGACTCCCTCTCTAGGGTTATAGATTATAACGACCGCTATGTGGAGCGTATTAGAGGGGTGCTAAGCGGCCAGTACGCTCCCTCAGAAATAGAGATAGATTCTATAGACCTGCCCTTTGTGTTAGACACTACTACCATAGAACTGAGCCCCATTAGGGAAGACTCTTTACTCAGAGCTCAAGTGGCCTTAGAAGATCGTTACAACCTTTTTGAAAACAACAAGGCCGCATTTGATACCGCTTTGTTCTCCCCGCTTAGCGGGATGATCACACAGGCCTTTGACCCTGAGATAAAACACTACGCCATAGATATTACTGCCGTCCAAGACGCTCCAGTAAAGTCTATTGCAGCTGGAACCGTAGTCTTTTCAGAATGGACTTCAGACACTGGCTATGTTATTATGGTGCAGCATAAAAACGGCATGCTTTCTGTGTACAAACACAATGGCTCCCTACTAAAAAACCAAGGAGACGCAGTCTTGGCAGGAGAGGTCATAGCTGCAGTTGGGGATACTGGAGAATTTTCTACCGGCCCCCACTTACACTTTGAACTCTGGGAAAATGACCGGCCGGTAAACCCACTAAACTATATAGATTTTAATTAGCCTATGGGCCTAAAACAAATGGCGGCAAAAATTTTTGCCAAACGCATATATAAGAAGACCCAAAAATGGGTTCAGGACCCTGTGGCCACACAACAAAGGGTTTTTAAACATCTCATTCAAACAGCCAAGGACACCCATTTTGGGAAAGACCACGGTTTTAAACACATACACACCCATGAAGATTTTGTGGCCCGAGTACCCATAAGGGATTACGAGGGCCTGAAGGACTATGTAAAAAAGGTAGTAGAAGGAGAGGCTCATGTGCTATGGCCTGGAAAACCTGCCTATTTT
Organism: Flavobacteriaceae bacterium LSUCC0859; assembly: GCA_022239325.1. Taxonomy (GTDB): domain Bacteria; phylum Bacteroidota; class Bacteroidia; order Flavobacteriales; family Flavobacteriaceae; genus MAG-120531. The sequence continues at coordinate 411,514 of JAKOGP010000002.1, forward strand.
GCCAAGACCTCAGGCACCACTTCTGGAGCCAAATACATCCCCATAACTAAAGCCTCTATAGCCCAACAGGTAAAGGCTTCTAGAGACGCTATTTTACATTATATATACCAGACTGGAAATACAAATTTTGTCACTAAAAAGATGATTTTCTTACAGGGCAGTCCGGTCTTAGACCATAGTTCTCATATACCAACAGGTAGGCTCTCTGGAATTTCTGCCCATTACGTTCCCTCTTATTTACAAAAAAACAGACTGCCCAGCTGGGAGACCAACTGTATAGAAGATTGGGAAACTAAGGTTTCTAAGGTGGTAGAAGAAACCATAGATCAAGATATGAGCGTCATAGCAGGCATACCCTCGTGGGTACAAATGTATTTTGAGAAGCTGCGGGCCCAGAGCGGCAAACCTATCGGGGAGCTGTTTAAGAATTTTAATCTTTTTATATACGGTGGCGTTAATTATGAGCCCTACCGTGCCAATTTTGAAAACCTCATAGGAAGAAAGGTAGACAGTATTGAATTGTTCCCTGCCAGTGAGGGGTTTTTTGCCTACCAAGACCTACAGGAAGAGAAAGGCATGCTATTGCTCTTAGACAGTGGCATTTTCTACGAATTTATCCCAGCAGATCAGTTTTTTGAGGAGCAGCCACCCAGGCTCACTATTGGAGAGGTATCCTTGGGAGTAAATTATGTGCTCACCCTTTCTTCCAACGCAGGGCTTTGGGGCTACAATATTGGAGACACGGTGCAGTTTACCTCTTTGGCGCCCTATCGCATTATTGTCTCTGGCCGCATTAAACACTTTATTTCTGCCTTTGGAGAACACGTCATTGCCAAGGAAGTAGAATATGCCATGCAGCAGGCCATAGTCCAGACAGACGCTAGGGTGTTGGAATTTACTGTTGCGCCGCAGGCATCGCCCGCGAGCGGGCTACCCTATCACGAGTGGTTGGTGGCCTTTGAAAAGGAGCCTACCGATATGGATGTTTTTACCTCCGTATTGGACCAGCAGCTACAAGAACAAAACTCTTACTACAAAGACCTCATAGTGGGGAAGGTTTTACGGGCTTTAAAACTCACCACATTGCCTGCCCATGCCTTTACAGATTATATGAAAACCAAGGGGAAATTAGGCGGCCAAAACAAGGTACAACGCCTGGCTAATGACCGCCAAATTGCAGACGCCCTTCTAAAAATTAAAGCAGATGCCTCATAATAACACCAGGGCCAGAGAGTCTACAAACGCCATTGAGCGTATTTATATTACCATGCGCCACCTGTTTAATAGGGGTTTTTACAAACCTATGGGCGTGTCTGGGGAAACCCTTCGCAATGCGCTTTTACAGCTTCGCCCAGAAATTTACGGCAGTATTGCTGAGGAAAAGGCAGAACTCAGTGGTTTGCTTTATGTGTTAGAGCGGCTACCAGAAGGCATAGAGGAGTGTAGGTTTATAAATCTCACCTCCGATGAAGGCTATGGGGCTGCCCACTTTAAAGCCATTGTGCCTCCAAAAAGGCGTAGGAATTGCTTTCGCATAGACCCGGAGCAAATGAATGTGGAGATCACCCGGGGGCGCTCTGACATTTATGACATTCTCACCCACCTTACCTTTCTCTTTATTGAGTCTCATAAGATTCTCAACAAGGTGTATTTAGAAGACAGCCAGAAAACCACCCGAGATTGGGTAAAGTTTTCAGAGGCTGCTCAAAAGCCCAAACTGAGCGTACCCGAGAGAGAAACAGCACTCATTCATATGTCTAATTTTTTGGGACGTTCTTTTTTAGAGGTTTCAGAGATACATAAAAAACTGGCCACCAAAGCCAATCCAGAGCGCTTTTTAAAAATTATATATTGGTTGGGTCGCCTGGCCATTGAAGAGGAAACTACCGGAGAAAAGCGCACCATTACCTTTAGCCCGCTACTTAGAGAGCGTTTGGGGCACCACATTCACGGGGAGCGCTGGGCCAACGCCATAAAAGAAAGCCTAATAAGCCAGCAGCTCATAGGCCGTCCCATTCATATTATCAGTGCCAATATGCACTCTGTGATGAACGCCCTATTTGCGAGAAAGGCACTGGGTAAAGCCTATGAAAACAAATCAGACCTGAATATTTATGAGGCCTTGAGTGCCCAGGAAAACGGGGCCCTCCGGGACCAGGTAACTGCCTATGCCAAGAAACACGGCATGACTTTTATCGCAGACCAGTCTGGCACCAATATAGACATTCAAATTTTTGACCTGGCCCAGGCGTCAGCGGTGGCCAACTTTGTGCCCGCCTACGCCAAGGCCTCCCAGGCCCCTGTGCTTTTTGTGATGGACTATGCCTTTGGAGAACAGGCTTTTGAAACCATGGACGAGCTGCTCAAACCCTATAAAGCTAAAGGCAGTACTCCTATTTTCTTAGACGTACACTCGGTGTCCATTATGGGAAAGGCAGGTATTTTGGAGGGGGGTAAGGGAGATCTAATGATCCCTAACGCCCATATTTTTGAGGGCTCTGCAGACAACTACCCCTTTGAAAATGAGCTTTGCGCCGCAGACTTTACAGGTCACGATTTAGGCGTCCTAGAAGGCGCCATGATTTCTGTGTTGGGAACCTCTTTGCAAAACAAAGACATTCTCACCTACTTTCACGAGTCTACCTGGAATGTTATAGGGCTAGAAATGGAGGGGGTACACTACCAGAAGGCCATTCAGGCCGCTTCCAAGCTTAGAAAAAGTATTCGGGAAGACGTTAAGGTCTTGTACGCATACTACGCCTCTGACAACCCCTTGGAAACAGGAAGCACTCTGGCTTCTGGCGGGCTTGGTACCACAGGGGTGAAGCCCACCTATCTGATTACAGAAAAAATACTATCCAAAATATTACACCCATAAATATGGCTTTACTCATTACAGGCGGTGCAGGATTTATTGGTTCTCATGTGGTACGCCATTTTGTGAACCGCTACACCCATTACCAAATCGTTAATTTGGACGCCCTCACTTATGCGGGAAACTTAGAGAATCTCACAGACATAGAAGGCGCAGCTAATTATCAGTTTGTAAAAGGCTCTATTACAGACAGTGCCCTATTGGACCAACTGTTTACCCAGTACGATTTTAAGGGGGTTATTCATTTGGCGGCAGAGTCTCATGTAGACCGCTCTATTGCCCATCCCATGGCTTTTATAGAGACCAACGTAAAAGGAACGGCGGCCCTATTAAATGCTTGTAAGACCCATTGGAGCACTTTTGAGGGCCGCCGTTTTTATCAAATAAGTACAGATGAGGTTTTTGGCGCATTAGGAGACAGCGGCTTATTCACCGAGGACAGTCCCTATGCCCCCAATTCCCCCTACTCTGCTTCTAAGGCCAGCGCAGACCATTTGGTGCGGGCCTACGGAGAAACCTACGACCTACCCTATGTGATTTCTAATTGTTCCAACAATTACGGCCCCAATCACTTTCCAGAAAAACTGATTCCCCTTTGTATTCACAATATTTTAAAAGGCAAAGAATTGCCTATTTACGGAGACGGTTTGTACACTAGAGATTGGCTCTATGTTACAGACCATGCCCAGGCCATTGACCAGGTGTATCACCAAGGGAAGAACGGGGAAACCTATCTGATTGGAGGCCATAACGAGTTCACCAATATAGACCTCATTAGGCTGCTCTGCGAGCAGATGGACGCCCGCTTGGGCAGGGCCCCAGGGACCGCTCAAAAAAGTATTACTTTTGTAAAAGACCGCCCAGGGCACGACAAACGCTACGCCATAGACGCTAGTAAAATTGAAAGGGAATTGGGTTGGAGCCCAGCCCATACCTTTGAGCAGGGCTTGGCCGCTACCATAGACTGGTATTTAGAACACGAAGAATGGTTGGCCCACGTGACCTCAGGCGCCTATCAGTCGTATTACGACAAGCAATACGGCACCTAATTTAGCATCCGTTGGGGTGTTTTTGATCAGGGCCTGTTTTATATTGCTGTCAGAAGACAGAACAGATATAAACCTGTAAGTAGCAGGAAAAAAAACAAACGAATGAAAGGAATTATTTTAGCAGGAGGCAGCGGCACCAGACTACACCCCATTACTTTGGCGGTGAGCAAGCAGCTCATGCCTGTCTATGACAAACCCATGATCTATTACCCCCTTTCTACCCTAATGTATGCTGGGATTAGAGAGATTCTCATTATTAGCACCCCCCAAGACGCCCCTCTTTTTAAAAATCTACTGGGAGACGGCAGCGCTTTGGGTTGTACTTTTTCTTATGCTGTGCAAGACGCGCCCAGAGGCCTGGCAGAGGCCTTTATTATTGGAGAAGATTTTATAGGCAACAGCCCTGTTGCCCTTATTTTAGGAGACAATATTTTCTACGGCAGCGGCCTTCCCGCCCTCTTACAACAGTCAAGAAATCCGGTGGGGGGCACTATTTTTGCCTACCAGGTACAGGACCCTCAGCGGTACGGTGTGGTGCGTTTTAACGAGCAGCAGCAGGCCGTTTCTATAGAGGAAAAGCCATTGCACCCTAGCTCTAATTACGCAGTTCCAGGGATTTATTTTTATGACCACAGCGTGGTGTCCATAGCCAAATCCATTAGCCCTAGTGCCAGGGGAGAGCTGGAGATCACAGACGTAAATATGGCTTATTTAAATCGCGGCCAACTGAAGGTAGAAATCCTAGACAAGGGTACCGCTTGGTTAGACACCGGTACCTTTGAATCGCTTATGGCTGCAGGACAATTTGTAGAGGTTTTAGAAGCCAGACAAGGACTCTCCATTGGCGCCATTGAATTGGCGGCTTTTGAGATGGGCTATATAGATCTCGCTGCTTTTAAAGCCCTTGCAGCACCGCTTTTAAAAAGCGGATACGGTAAAAATTTACTCAGAAATATTCCTTCTTAAGCCAAGCAAATTTGCTGGTCTTTTGGCAGAGTTTAGGACTTTTTAAAACAACGATACTATTAATGAATTGCATACCAACCCCCTTAGCAGACTGCTATGAAATTATACCAAAGCTCCATACAGACGCCCGGGGCTATTTTTTTGAGGCCTTTAATAAAGCTTCTTTTTTAGCCGCCACAGGAATTGATTTTGAGGTGGTTCAGGAAAACCAGTCTAAGTCTGTAAAGGGCACTATTAGGGCCCTGCACTTTCAGCGCGGCGATGCTGCGCAGGCCAAATTGGTCCGGGTCTTGTCTGGAGAAATTTTAGATGTGGTGGTAGACATTAGACCGGCATCGGCCACTTTTGGCCAAACCCATAGTTTGGTGCTGAGCTCTGGAAATCTCAAGCAACTCTATATTCCTAAGGGTTTTGCCCATGGCTTTTCCGTACTAAGCGAGAGCGCTACTATTGTGTATGCCTGCGACGCCCCTTATAACAAAGCGGCAGAGGGCGGTATATATTACGCAGACCCAGCCTTAGGCATAGATTGGAAGGTGGGCCCACAAAGACCAGTGCTTTCAGAAAAAGACGTGGCCCTTCCTCTTTTAAAAGACGCGCTTCTATGAGCCGGGTGTTAGTTACAGGAGGCAGTGGCCAATTGGGTCAGAGTTTGGCCTTTTTGAGCCAGACGCATCCCCAGCCTGGGGTGTCTTGGACTTTTTTAGATCGCAAGGATCTAGACCTTTCTCTAACAGCCAGCCTGGCCTCCCAATTAGAGGGCCTTTTAAGCCAGGCCCCTCAGAGCCCCTTAGGCGCTTATACCCACCTCATTCACGCGGCTGCTTTCACTGGGGTAGACGCAGCAGAGACCCAAGAAAATTTGGCCTTTACCGTAAATGAAAAGGCTACAGAACTTATTGCTAAGGCCTGTGCCGCTCATGGGATCTGTTTGGTATATCTCTCTACAGATTTTGTGTTTTCTGGCCCTAGAAACACCCCTTGGCGCCTTTCAGATCCCATAGCCCCCCAGGGAGTCTATGCACGATCTAAGGCAGCTGGAGAGGCAGCGGTGGCGGCCCATTGCCCAACACATTACACCGTTCGTACGTCTTGGTTGTACAGCCCCTTTGGTCATAATTTTGTAAAGACCATGCTGCGATTGGCAAAGGCACATGCAGAGGTAAAGGTGGTTTCAGACCAAATAGGTAGCCCCACCTCTGCCTTAGATTTGGCGGTAGCGCTACGCACTTTGCTCTTTCAGGCACAGCTGCCATTTGGGCGGCATCATTTTTCCAATCGTGGCGCCACTAGCTGGGCCGGATTTGCCAGAGAAATTTTTAATCAGCAGCGGCTTAAAACCCAGGTGCAGGAGATAGACACGGCTAGCTTTGGAGCCCCAGCACCAAGACCCACTTACAGCGTGTTAGAAAACAGCCTGCCTTTTCATCAAAGAGATTGGAAAGCAGCCCTCTCAGAGGTGTTAGAACATATAAATAAACAAAAATAAGCCTTAGGCTACCCATATGAAGACCACAGACAAAGAAATGACAAACAAGCGAGTTTTAATTACCGGAGCGGCCGGATTTTTAGGCTCCCATTTATGTGATTTTTTCATAGAAAAAGGCGCCTATGTCATTGGCATGGACAATCTCATTACTGGAGACCTCAACAACATTGCCCATTTATTTCCCTTGGCTAATTTTGAATTTCATAGGCACGACGTCACCACCTTTGTGCATGTGGCTGGAACCTTAGATTATGTATTGCATTTTGCCTCTCCAGCTAGCCCTATAGACTACCTTAAAATTCCCATAGAAACCCTTAAAGTAGGTGCCTTGGGTACCCACAACTTACTGGGACTGGCCAAAGAAAAAGGCGCTAGAATTTTAGTGGCCTCTACCTCTGAGGTGTACGGAGACCCTTTGCTGCACCCACAGACAGAAGATTACAACGGCAATGTAAGCCCCGTGGGTCCCAGAGGGGTTTACGATGAGGCCAAGCGTTTTATGGAGTCTATGACCATGGCATACCACCGTTTTCATGGGCTAGAAACTCGCATTGTGAGAATTTTTAACACCTACGGGTCTAGAATGCGGCTTAACGACGGCCGGGTGGTGCCTGCTTTTATGGGACAAGCCCTAAGGGGAGAAGACCTCACCGTTTTTGGAGACGGCAGCCAAACCCGTTCTTTTTGTTACATCACAGACCAAATAGAGGGCATTTACAAACTACTCCTTTCAGACTGTGTAGCGCCTGTAAATATTGGCAACCCCCATGAAACTACTATTTTGGAATTTGCTCAAGAAATTATTGCCCTCACTGGAACCCAACAAAAGATAGTATTTAAGCCACTGCCTCAGGACGACCCTCTGCAGCGCAAACCAGACATTGGAAAAGCAAAGGCGGTATTAGGTTGGGAACCCAAAATTTCTAGAGCAGTAGGTTTGGCTGCTGTTTACGATTATTTTAAATCTCTGCCTCCGGCTGAATTGGCCGCCAAAGCCCATCGGGATTTTAAGTAGCAATACGTCTTAAAACGGATATTTATTCGTTAGTTTTTACTAAGAACGCTTTAGGTTTATAAGGCAAACCGTATTTTTACAAAAATTTTTAACTCATGAACATCTTAATTCTCGGCGCCGGCGGGCGAGAGCACACCATTGCTTGGAAACTCAAACAATCTAAAACTCCAACCCAGCTTTTTGTGGCACCAGGAAATGCAGGTACTGCTGCCCTGGCTACCAACCTAGCCTTGAGCGTCACAGATTTTAGAGCCATAAAGCAGGCGGCTATTGCCCACGAGATTCAGATGTTGGTGGTAGGCCCTGAAGACCCTTTAGTGCATGGCATACACGATTTTTTCTTGGCAGACCCAGCCCTGAAAGACATCCCTGTGATAGGCCCTCAAAAAGCGGCCGCCGCCCTTGAAGGCAGCAAGGATTTTGCCAAGCAGTTTCTTACAAGACATCAGATTCCAACAGCAGCCTACCAAGCTTTTACCGCAGAAAATGTAGAGGCAGGCTATGCTTTTTTAGACAGTCTAAAGGCGCCTTACGTATTAAAAGCAGACGGATTGGCAGCAGGGAAAGGAGTACTTATCTTAGAAGATTTAGACCAGGCCAAAACAGAACTCAAGAATATGCTCTTAGGGGCTAAGTTTGGCGCAGCTTCTTCCAGGGTAGTTATTGAGGAGTTTTTAGATGGCATAGAACTCTCTTGTTTTGTACTTACCGACGGAAAAAATTACAAGGTATTACCCACCGCAAAAGATTACAAAAGAATTGGCGCTGGAGACACAGGACTTAACACTGGAGGTATGGGAGCTATTTCTCCGGTGCCTTTTGCAGACGCTACTTTTATGGAGAAAATTCACAGCCGTGTGATTGAACCCACCATAAAAGGATTGGCTAAGGACGGACTGCCGTACAAAGGCTTTATATTTATTGGGCTCATTAAAGTAGGCGAGGAGCCTTACGTCATAGAGTATAATGTGCGCCTAGGAGACCCAGAAACAGAGGTGGTACTTCCCAGGCTGCAAACCGATTTAGTGGCCCTCTTTAAAGCCGTAGCAGAAGAGCAATTAGACAGTGTCTCTTTGGAGATAGACCCCAGAACTGCCACCACCGTCATGAGTGTGGCTGGCGGCTATCCTGAGGCCTATGAAAAAGGCCATGAAATTCAGGGCTTAGACCATGACACAGACTCCTTATTATTCCACGCAGGCACCACGCTTAAAGAGGGAAAGGTGTGTACCAACGGAGGAAGGGTACTGGCTGTTACTTCCTTTGGAGCAGATTATAGAGCTGCCTTAGCCACCTCCTACAAAACATTAGAAGGTATTTCTTTTAAAGACATCTATTACAGAAAAGACTTGGGCTTTGACTTGAACTAAGTACAGCGCCTTATGCTTTTGAAAATAAAAAACCCGCTAAAAGAATAGCGGGTTTTTTTATGCGCATGGCCTAAAGGCCAGTAAATTAAATATAAGAATGAGCACTAACGTCTTTGTTTTCTTCTCCGCTCTCGTTGTATTTCTTTAGTTCTAACATCCAGTAGACCATAGCAGCAGCTCCAATGAGCATGAAGCCCCAGTTTAGAGCGTTGGCAGCCCACCAGTTTTCCATGGCGCGCAATACGTCAAAGGGCATGAACAAATAGTCTACAAAAAGGATTTCAATGGCTTTAAAAAAAGAGGTCATCATAGCAAATATCTGTATAGGGCTTGGGCTTTCGCACCAAATATGGTTAATTTTAATGTAACTTTATCTGTGTTTTCCAATATGTGATGGAAATAACACCCTACAAAAGTATAAAAACTTCCCATGATAAGCCATATTTTTAGCAAAACAAAGCCCATTAATTTTTTGCTGCTCATCTTTTTGCTGGCCATCTATATTGTTTTATATGAGGGTTTTGTGGGCATTGAAAACAATAGCAGCGCTCCCTTTTTACAAAATTCCGTCCAAAACCTCGGTTTTTTTGCCAAAGCCATTGGCCTATTGGTGCCTAGTATTTTTCTGATGGACTTTGTTTTAAAGCGCAATAAACTGGTGCTCACACAGGCCTATACGCTGCTGTTTTTTGTGATATTTACTGGAATATTTACTGCAGTATTTAAAAGTACCTCCCTGTTGTTGTCTCATTTTTTTGTTCTCATGGGGCTGCGTCGGATTATTAGTTTAAAAAACAAGGGACGCAGCAAGAAAAAAGTTTTTGAGGCCAGTCTGTGGTTTCTAGTGGCTAGTTTTTTTTACGACTGGGCGCTGTTGTATTTTGTTGTACTCTTTTTGGCTGTTTTTTTGCACAATAAAAACGCAATACAGCATTTGGGGCTTATGGTTTGGGCTGCCGGGGTGTACGCCCTGCTACTGCAGGCTTTTGTAATAGGCACCCAGGGCAGCGAGTTTTTTCAAACCCACTATATTTTTTTGACCTCCACAGCTCCCTTAAAAGAAAAAATAGGGCTAGAACTCAGCTTATTTTTTGGAAGCAGCCTCCTTCTTTTGATTTGGCTTGTGACTAAAAGCAGGAACAACAGCAACCCTAGCTTAGGTAGGCAAAACAGCCTAAGGCTTCTTTTTTTAAGCGCCCTTGTTGGGCTGGGCTTGTATTTTCTTTCGCCAGATTCCGGATTTTCTCCGCTTATATTTAGTTTTTTTCCAATAGCCTTTCTCTGGAGCAGGCTTACGGAAGAACTCACAAAAACCTGGCAAAAAGAATTGCTGTTGTGGAGCGCCCTAAGTGTCCCACTATGGGGCTTGCTGGCCTATCTGATTCAAAATTAATGGGTACCTTTGCCCAAAAGAAACCCATATGTTTGCATCTAAATCTTGGAGCGTCTTTAATGACAGCATAGAAAAATACCACCTCAAAGACCAGGTAGATCAGCCCCTTATAAACCCCCACCCAGAGCAAGAAATAGAACACCTTCTCTACAAAAAAAATTGGATAGACACCGTTCAATGGCACTATGAAGACCTCATTAGAGACCCGGAAATAGACCCCATTAGCGCCTTAGCCCTCAAAAGAAAAATAGACGCTAGCAACCAAGAACGCACAGACTTGGTAGAGTATATAGACGCGTATTTTTACGAAAAATACCGTGAAGTATCTCCCAAAGCCACTGCCAGCATAAATACGGAAAGCCCAGCTTGGGCCATAGACAGACTCTCTATTTTAGCCTTAAAAGTATATCATATGAGAGAAGAGGTGCTCAGAGAAGACGCCACTCCTGCTCATATAGACGCCTGCCAAGAGAAGCTAAGTGTATTGCTCACTCAAAAACAAGACCTCTGCACGGCCATAGATCAATTACTACTAGACTTTGAGCAGGGTAATAAGTATATGAAGGTGTACAAGCAGATGAAAATGTACAATGACCTTGAGCTCAATCCAGTGCTTCGGGCTAAAAAGTAAGCTTTCCTATTGGCGCTGCTGTTTGTGTCGCAAACAGGACACAGCCTATCCCAAATAACTATAAAAAACACCATGTTTACTCTAAAGAAAGCCAACAAAACAAAGCCAAAGCATCTATTGGTCATTAGGCTTACTGCCATGGGAGACGTGGCTCTTATGGCACCCGTATTAAACGCTTTGGTACAGCAGTACCCGCAAGTTTCCGTCACCTTACTTACCCTAGAGAAATGGACTCCTATTTTTGCTCATATTCCAGGCTTAAAACTTCATTTTGCACATCCTAAAACCACCCATAGAGGCTTAGGAGGTCTGTGGAAACTTTCCAGAGAAATAGCAGCTTTAAGGCCCTCAGCCATTGCCGATCTTCACCATGTGCTGCGCTCCAAGATTATAAGATTTTTTTTAAAACCACTGCAGTTGCCAACTGCTGTTTTAGATAAGGGTAGGGCAGAGAAAAAAGCACTCACGGCATTTCCCAACAAAACTTTTAGACCACTAACACACACCACATTGCGGTACGCGGCTGTTTTCGAGTCTCTAGGCTATCCGCTGCTACTGGCTGAAGAAGCCTTATTACCAAAGCCTGCAACACCCCAGCTAACAACACCCCAGCTAACAACATTCCAGCCAGACCCCAAGACCAAATGCATAGGTGTGGCCCCATTTGCCGCCCATATAGGCAAGCAGTACCCGCTGCAAAAAATGAAAGAAGCCCTCCGTATTTTTATGGCAGAGCAAAAAAATAAATACCAATTGGTATTTTTTGGAGGAGGCCCTGTAGAACAACCATTAATAAAGCAGCTTTGTCAGGATTTTCCGAAGAGTACCCATGCCTTAGATCTCTCTTTTGAACAAGAGCTTTCCCTAATTGCCCATCTAGACCTCATGTTGGCCATGGACTCTGGCAATGCCCACCTAGCGGCCATGTATGGGGTACCCACACTCACCCTTTGGGGCAACACCCACCCCTATGCCGGTTTTTATCCCTTCTTACAAGACCCCAATAACGCCCTATTGGCAGACAGAAACCTATACCCTGGCCTGCCTACCTCTGTATTTGGGAATAAAGTACCTAAGGGTTATGAAAAAGTCATGGATACCATAGCTCCTGTAGCTGTAGCAGAAAAAATGGCAGCGATACTAGAAAAACCATCGGCCAGCGGCCAAAAATAAGCCCCAAGCCCAGCAAAGATAGCCCAAAGTTTAGGCTACAGTTCCCTGGCAGCTGCTTCCAGCCCCAGCCGTGCATCCATAACAATGCTGAGAAATAACAATGTCTCTCTCCGCTAAAAGATCTTCTTGGTATTGGGAAATATGTTTGGCTTTTGAGGCCACTTTAAGCCCCAGCATTTGGTTAAAATCACAGTCGTATAAATAGCCGTCCCAGCTCACAGACAAGGTATTGGTGCACATGACCCCAGAAACTGCAGCGGGGTTGTAGGCGTCTACCAGGGCGTACATATAATCTTCAAAATTTCCAGAGGCCACCAAATAGTCTAAGAAACGAGCAATAGGCAGGTTGGTTATGGTAAAAAGAGTATGAAATTCAATGCCAAAATCTTCCCAAAGTGCCTTTTTAAAGTCCTGCTCCATGGCCTTTTGATCTCCGGGTAAAAAGGCCCCGGAAGGGTTGTACACCAGGTCTAATTTTAGTGGAGAGTCTGGTTTTCCGTAGCCTACTCGGTTAAGGGATTTTAAGGCTTCAATGGAGCTGTTAAACACCCCGTCTCCGCGTTGTTTGTCTGTTTTTCCCTGAGTGTAGTGGGGTAGGGAAGAGACCACATGCACCCCGTGTTTGGCAAAAAATTCGGGCAGGTCGTGGTATTTTTTATTGGCTCTGATAATGGTGAGGTTAGAGCGTACGATAAAGTCTTTTATGCCTGCGGCCGATGCCTTTTCTACAAACCACCTAAAATCTGGATTCATCTCCGGCGCCCCTCCAGTGAGGTCCAAAGTATGTGCCCCTGTGGTTTTAATCACGTCCAAACACTGTTGCATGGTTTCCCTAGTCATGATCTCCTTACGGTCTGGTCCGGCGTCTACATGGCAGTGTGCACAAACCTGATTGCACATATAGCCCACATTAATTTGGAGAATTTCTAAGGATTTTGGCCGTAGCGGAAACTGCCCAGACTGGGTTATTTTGTCTTTAAACAAAGGCAAATCTCCCTGGGCAAAAGGCCCACTAGCCAGCAATTCTAATTGTTTGTTGGTCTGGGCCAAGTCGTGCCCAACCGCCTTTAAAGATTTAGTGGCCATGGGCTTACATAGAGAGTTTGTTGTACTTGTTCATCATCTGTACTCCGTGTACCAAGGTGGCTCCGCTTTCAATGGCAGCTCCTGCGTGAACGGCTTCCATCATCTCTTCTTTGGTAATGCCTTTTTGTAGACCGTCTTTGGTGTAGGCGTCTATACAATATGGGCATTTTACCACATGGGCCACAGCCAGTGCAATAAGCGATTTCTCCCTGGCAGAAAGGGCTCCTTCTTTAAAAACGGAATTGTAATAATCAAAAAATTTCTCACCCAATTCTGGGCTCCAGTCAGAGATTTTACCAAATTTTCTAAGGTCTGCTGGGTCGTAGTAATTGTTGTCCATTTAAGTTAAATTAATTTGTACTTAAAGGTACTAAACAATTTTACAAATACTTGGTAATCTTGCTGCTCATGGGTTTGGTGGTAGAGTAAAAGAAGTCTATGAGTTGGCCGTTTTCATCTACCAGGTATTTTTGGAAGTTCCACTTTACAGAGGAGCTCACTTTGCCGTTTAGGGCTTTGTTGGTGAGCCATTTGTAGAGTGGGTGTTGGCCAGGGCCTTTGACCTCTATTTTGTCTGTCATAGGGAAAGTAACTCCGTAGGTGGCAGAACAGAATTCTTTAATTTGCTCATTACTGCCTGGCTCTTGAGACATGAACTGGTTGCAGGGCAAGCCTATCACTACTAGTTTGTCTTTGTAAAGGGCACTCATTTTTTCTAAATCTTCGTACTGTGGGGTAAACCCGCACTTAGAAGCCACGTTTACAAAAAGGATTTTTTTGCCTTTGTAGGCAGAGAGGTCCATAGCGTTTCCGTCTATGTCCTGAAGGGCAATATCGTATAAATTCATAGCAGTAGGGTTGTTTTGTGCACTAAGCATTAAAGAAAAGCCCAGGCAAAGGGTGAAAAGAAATGCTTTCATTGTTTTTTTTGTTTAAAGCTACTAAAAAGGATTTAAAAAATAAGGATTAATCCCAGCTAGGAGGTGGTGTTTTTAATTTCTTGTCTCTTTTTGCTTTTTTTCGTTTAAGAGATTTGATTAAAGAGTAACACATAATAAACAAAATAATAATAAATAAGATCCCAGAACTTACAGAAGCGGTTTGCATGGCTTTGAGGCCTCCACCCACTAAAAGCGCTATGGCTACTATCCCCTCTAAAAGAGCCCACATAATGCGCTGGCCAACTGGGGCGTCTAATTTACCTCCAGAGGTAATGGAGTCTATAACCAGTGAGCCGGAATCTGATGAGGTAACAAAGAACACAGAAACCATAAAAATGCCCAGTACAGAGGTTGCCGAGCTTAAAGGGAATTCTTTTAAAAACACAAATAGCGAAGAGGCGGCGTCTGCCGCAATAGGCTCGCTTAGCAGCCCTGGTGTAGCTACTTCTAACAGTAAGGCACCCCCTCCAAATACAGAAATCCAAAGGAAGGTCATGGCGGTGGGTACCAGCAGTACCCCGAGTACAAACTCTTTAATGGTACGACCCCTAGAGACCCTTGCAATAAACATTCCTACAAAAGGAGACCAGGCAATCCACCAGGCCCAATAGAAAATACTCCAATCACTTTGCCAGCCTTGGTCTAAAAAAGCAGAAGACCAGGTGCCTACATCTAAGAAAGTAGAGAAGTAGTTCCCGGTGCTCTCTACAAAGATGTTTAAGATTTTAATAGAGTCGGAAAGCAAAAAGGCTCCTACTAAAAAGATAAGCGCCACAATGAGGTTTAAACGGCTTAGAAAACGCACCCCTTTTTTAAGCCCTGTTACTACAGACACGGTGGCAATAAGCGTGATGATGGTAATGATGGCTATCTGTGTGGGTAAGCCGGAGGGAATGTCAAATAGGTAAAACAAACCAGCGGCAATCTGTTTGGCCCCAAAGCCAAGCGAGGTGGCTAGTCCAAATAAGGTAGCTACTACCGCTATGATGTCTATAAGGTCTCCTCGAAGGCCAAAAATCTTTCTCCCCATAACAGGGAAGAACACAGACCGCAGAGAAAAGGGTAGTTTCTTGTTAAAGGAAAAGTAGGCCAGAGCCAAACCTACAATACAGTAAATACCCCAGGCGTGCAGCCCGTAATGAAGGTAGGTAAAGTTTAGGGCCTGTATGGCTTGGTCTGCTACGGTAGCTGTGGGTAGGGGGTGGGTGCTAAAGTGTGTGATGGGCTCAGACACACTAAAATACAGAAGGCCAATACCCATTCCCGCAGAGAATAACATGGAAAACCAGGAAAACAGTTTAAAGTCTGGTTTGGCGCCCTTGCCTCCCAATCTAATTTTTCCATATTTACTAAAAGCCAACCAAATACAGACTACCACAAAGAAGTTCACCCCAATGATAAAGAGCCAAGCCGTAGAGGTGGTAATGGCAGTAGCTGCCTTATCAAAAAAGGCTAGTACTGGTTCCCCCCCAAAAATAGCGGTGATCACAAAGGCTAATATTAGAAGGATGGAGGGAACAAAAACGTTGGGATAAATGTCAAAGTATTTTTTCATATTATGGGGGAATCACCGAATATAGTGGTGTTTTTATCAGATTTTTCAAGTTAAACAATCCCTTATGCAATTCAAAATGCAGACTGTTTTTACCCCAAAAGGGGCCCTAAAAAGGCCCCTTGAGCAAAAACTAAACTTCGGGTATGCTATTTATTGTAGCAACCACATTTTTGCGTTAATGTCATCGCCGTTGTATCGGCCGCTGGCGGCCTGATAATTCTGGGCATTTAAACTCTGCTCTTGCCCAGGATATTGAAAACGCATGGGTAGGGCATAGTTGTTAAAGTTTTCTCCAATGGGTGCGCTTAGGAAAGAAATCCCGTCAAAGCCACCGGAACTGAGGTACCAATCTCTTACTGCAAAATAAGGCTCCATACCAGTAAAGAAAATAGACAACCAGCGCTGCTTCCAAAGGTCTTCGGTTTGGCTGTAGGCCACACCAGAATTGGCGTAGAAATCTTCAAAGTTGGACCATCCAAAAGCGGCGTAGTCTACCTGATAAAAATCGTGAGAGGCTTTAATTCCGCCTTTGTATAAGGGCTCAATGGCGTTGTTTATCCAACCTTTAGCCGCTGCTTCTGCCAATATAAAATGTAATTCTGCATAGGTCATGATAAGCCCTTGGGCGCCTTGAATTCCTAGCTCAGCTGCGGTTTTTAGGCCTGGATAGTCAAAATAGGCTACGCCTAGTCTAGAACCTGTTTGCCCACCTACACCGTTTAAAACACCGGTGTAAGTGCCGTTGTCAAAGTCTTCATTGTCTGGTCTGGCATAGCGTGCCAGTCTGGGATCTGAAAGGTCTTCCAAGACGTTTACTGCAGATTGGCCTATGGCCACAGCGTCAAAATCTCCCTGCTTTAAAGGCTGGGTGGGAAATTGGTTGGGGAATGAATTTAAGAAGGCCAAAGCGGCTTGGTCTGCATTGCTTTCAAAGAGCTTCCCGCTAGAGGCTACACTGGCAAATTTTCCGCTGGCTGCAGGCCAGGAGTCACCGGCTCTGAGCAACAAACGCAGCTGTAAGCTGTTGGCAAATTTTTGCCATCCCATAGCGTCTCCATCATAGATGAGGTCTCCAGGAATGCTTCCGCTGCCACCCAACAGGACAGCTGCCTGCTCCAATTGAGAAATAATATCTTTAATAATGTCTTCTTGGGCGTCATATACTGGGGTAAAGTTGGCATTGGCCCCATCTATAGCTTCTGAATAAGGAATGTCTCCGTAGGCCTGTGTGAGCACAGAAAACACCCAGGCTCTAGACACCATAGCGGCCCCTTTGGCTTGGTCGTTTCCGGTTTCCTCTGCAATGAGAATCACCTGATTTAGGTCTGTAAGACTCTCGTACAAGCCCTCCCATAGGGTAGGAAAGGCATTCCATTTGTAAAAATCTACCTCTGCTCTAAGCGTTTTGGCCGTAAGCTGGGCAATATTATTCCCCAAGAGGAAAGACTCATTAGAAGTAGTTTTTACTGCATTTCTAAGCGCAGAAGTAAAAAGCACTCCTGTTGCTACTGCAGTAGGTTCGTTTGGGTTTTCATTCAGGCTGTCAAAATCTGAACAGGCTCCTAGAAGCACCGTTAGTGCGAGGAATAGGTATAGTATTTTTTTCATGTTTTCTTAGAATTTTAAATTAAGGTTTAACCCAATACTTCTTTGGCTTGGAATGGCGGTACTCTCAAAACCGTTTACAAAGACACCGTTTCTAATAGAGAAAGTTTCAGGGTCTACGCTGGGCACCTGGGTAAATAACAATAAGTTGTTTCCAATAAGAGACAAGCTAGCGGCCTGAAAGCCCCAAGATTGCGCCAAGCTTTTAGGCATATTAAATCCAAGGCTCAGGGTTCTTAGCTTAAAGTAGGTAGCGTCATAAGTAGCTGCCTCTATATTGTCTCTGTTAAAACCGTTTCCGTAATAGTTATAAAAGTATCCGGTATAGCCAGCACCTCCTGCAGGGACCTCTACGGTGTTGGGCACTAGGTTTCCGCTGCCGTCATACATAACACCAGGGCCAACCACACCCCCTTGTTGTTCTAGGGTGTACACGGGGTTCCCGCTGCTGTCGTAGTCTACTCCGTAAACCGTTCTTCCGTCTAGGGTGCTCATATCTAAGTTGGGGTCGTCATTGTTAGTAATGGTTCCCGCTGTGGCGTAAAGGGCGTGAGATCTAGAGTATATTTTACCGCCCACTTGGCCGTCAAATAAGAAACTCAAGCTTAGGTTTTTGTAGTTAAAGCTGTTGTACCAACCCACTCTAAAGTCTGGCTGATAGGTTCCTGCACTTACTTTTTCCTGGGTGTGCAAAGGCAAACCATTTTCATGGATGATGTTTCCTTGGGAGTCTCTTTGGAAACCAAGTCCGTATAACTGACCCAGCAATTCTCCTTCTTCTGCTACCAGTTCTAGGTCGGAACCTCCCTCGTCTCCAGGGAAAACATCGGCCACAATGGCGTAGCGGCCACTGCCAATCACCTCTGGTAATTTGGCCACTCTAGCACGGTTTCTTCCGAAGTTTACACGAGAGCGCCATTGAAGGCCTTCGCCGCGTAGAACCTCAAAGTCCAAGGCCAATTCCAAACCTTTGTTGGTAATTTCTCCCCCGTTGGTCAGGGTAAAATCATACCCACTAGACTTGGCTACAGGCAGGGAGATAATCTGGTCAAAAGAACGCATGGAGTAATAGGTAATGTCAAATTTTGCGCGGTTGTCAAACAATCTAAGATCTATTCCAAATTCTGTAGCGGTAGTGCGCTCGTTTTTTAAGTTGGGGTCAGATATGGCTGCTGTAGTGGTAAACACAGGATTGTTTCCGTAAGGGGCCTGGGGCGTATAGCTGTTTCCAAAAGAATAGGCAGGCGCTCCATTACCCACCTCTGCGTAAGAGGCTCGGAATTTTAATAAATCTACAGATGCTGGCAAGCTAAAAATATCACTTAACAAGACAGAAGTAGCTGCAGAAGGGTATCCAATGCTGTAATCTGAATTTTCTCTACCTACCGCTGGGTTTACCAGGGTAGAGGTCCAGTCATTTCTATAAGATAGATCTACATAGACCAGATTGTTAAAGTCAAAACTAGCCAAGGCAAATCCGGAATAGATTTTGGTATTGGTTTTTTGAGATTCTAAAAGCACTCCAGATCTAGCATTAGAAAGGGTGTACACAGAGGGGTCTGTACCAAAAATTTGCAGCTCTGGGTTGTTGGCTACTAAGAAATTGGCCTGCTGTTGCATAAAATTCATCCCCGCTTTTACATTTATGTCTATGAGGTTGGCTTCTTTTGGAGTAGGATTAAACTGGAACAAGGCCTCTGCATTGCTCTCCATAAAAGAAATCTCGTCTTCCCGGTAGCTACCGTTTAGCACTCCTTTGGTAGAGGGCGCTCTTTTGTACTGACGCTGCTCGTCTACGTAATCTACCCCGTAGCGCATTCTAAAGTCTAGCATGGGGTTTATCTCATAGTCTAGTTGCACGTTACTAATAATCCTATTGCTCTGAAAAGCATTGGTGTTTTCATTGGCAATAAACCAAGGGTTGTTTACCCAAAGATTTTCTGCATAACGCTGCTCTACACCTTCTAGGCCAGGTTGCCAGTAGTCTTTTAGGTCATTAATCTCTACCTGTCTGGGTAGCCACAACCAGCCGTACATCACAGAAGAAGACTCGTCATAACCAGAGTTTGGTATGTTTCCAGAGGTAGAACGCACAAACATATTGTTAAAGCGCAGCCTAGCCTTGTCATTAAAGAACTTTCTGGTGAGACTGGTTTGGAAGGTATTTCTTTTGAGGTCTGTATTGGGAATGAGACCTGTATTATTCATATGGGTGTAAGAAAAACGGCTTTGGCCTTTGGAGTTTTCCTGGTTTACCGCAATATTGGTAATACTGGTTACGGCGGTGTTGTAAAAGTCTCGCACATTATTAGGAGCTGGTGTAAAAGGCACAGCCACTCCGTTAGAGTTAAATTGCTTAATGAGCTGCCCATTCATCCTAGGCCCCCAGTTTTCTCCGTAGGCGTCGTAGTTTTGTTGGGCACCTATATAGGTAGACCCATTCAGGTAGGAGTATTTTCCGCCCCCACCAGAACCGTATTCATTTTGGTAGTCTGGAAGCTTTAAAGGGCTACCTAAGGTAAGCGAGGTATTTAAACTCACGCCAAAACCTTGGTTGTCAGAGCTCCCTGTTTTGGTTTCTATTAAGATAACCCCATTAGCCGCTCTAGAACCGTATAAGGCTGCAGCAGCAGGTCCTTTTAGCACCGAGATGTTTTCAATATCGTCTGCATTAATGAGCTGTGCTGCGTTTCCAAAATCAATAGAGGAAGAGCCATTTAAACCGTTGTCAAAGGTGTACAGGTCATTGGTAATAGGCATGCCGTTCACAATAAACAAAGGTTGGTTGTTTCCCATAAGAGAAGAAGCCCCCCTAATGGTAATATTAGAGGAGGCAGCAGGCCCTGCGGCAGAACCTGTAACATTTACCCCAGCTACTTTACCCGCCAGTGAGTTTACCACATTTGGGTTTTTTACCTGGGCCAGCTCAGAGGCTTTAATCCCCTGAACAGAGTATCCTAAGGCCTTTTCTGCTCTTTTAAGCCCTAAGGCTGTAAGCACTACTTCTTGTAGGGCGTTTGAAGGTTTGAGGTTTACCACAATGTCGTCTCCAGGACGCACCTGTATGTCTTGGGTGCTATAGCCCACATAAGACACTTGTATAGTAACGGTTGTTTCTATTTCTATAGAAAATAATCCGTCAAAATCTGTGACAGTTCCCTGGTCTGTTCCCTGGACCACTACAGAGGCTCCCAAAAGTGGCACCTCATATTCATCCAGTACAGTTCCCTGAACTTGTTTTGTTTGCGCTGTAACGACGGCCATAGAGCAGAACGCCAAGCAGGTTATAAATTGTTTTTTAAAATAAGAAAATAGTTTCATACAAAAATAATTTTGTGCAAAACTACGAAAATTAGTTTCTATAGAAAATATTTTAGACGTTTAAATCTGTAGGCCCTGTAATTATAGGGCTTGCGTCTAGGTCTTCTATGTTCAAAAAGTCTATGATAGTTTCAAATGAAACTAAAATTTTCTGATACTCTTGGTCAGAGATGAGGTCTAAGTTTTTAGATATTTTTTCGTGTAGAGATTCTTGGGTGTTTTTCAAAAGTTCTGCGCCTTTTGAGGTTAGCACAATAGGGGTAGATCTTTTGTCCTTAGGGTCTGGAAGCCTGGCCACAAATCCCTTCTGCTCCAGGCGTGCTACAATCCCAGTTACGGTGCTGGCATTGAGAGAAAGCATTTCTTTAATGCCTTTCATGGTGCTTTTGTAGCCTTCGGTTTCATTGAGAAACTTCAGGGTGAGCAGCTGCGGAATGCTGATGCCAAAGTTTTTTTCTACCCGTTTAGATTCTAGGTTTATGGCACGTACAATTTTACGCACGCTAGACATGATTTCTGAGTATTTGTTAGCGTTCATTTATGGTGTATTAAAGCAAGAAGATATAAAATTTGTTCAAAAATTAAGACAAATGAGGCTTAATTTATGAAACAACAGTGCTACACATCGTCAAAATCCACAGCAATACTCGAGCTGGTCACCATAGCTTGGCAGGACAGCACCAATCCTTCTTCAATCTCTGAGTCTGTGAGAATCTGATTTTTAAGCATGCTAGCCGACCCTTCTGTCACCTTGCAAATACAGGAGCTACACACCCCACCTTGGCAGGAATACGGCGCGTCTATGTCTGCCTTAATCAGGGCGTCTAAAAGGATGGTTTTAGTGTCCATCTCCAGCTGGCTGGTTTCCCCGTCTACGGTTACCTGAACGGAAATCTGACCTTCCTTAGTTTGGCCAGTAGCTGTAGCTTCATTATTTTCTTGGCCTTCGGCCGATGCCGCCGCAGTAAACAACTCAAAGTGAATGTTTTCTTCTGAGATATTTTGAGCCAAAAGAGTCTCCTTGGCGGCGTGAATCATGGGTTCTGGGCCACAGAGATACACCCCGTCAAAGGGATCGGTGTCTACATTTTTTAGCACATACCCAATGGCAGCGGTGTCTATGCGGCCAAAAATAGCATGGGACTCTGTGGTCTGGCTAAAGACCCACTGTAACTTAAATTGGGAAGGGTACTTTTCTTGTAGCGCCGCTATTTCCTCTGAAAACATACTATCTTCGGGGGTTTTATTGCCGTAGATGAGTGTAAAACGGTGTTGGGGACCATTTCTGAGTACGGTCTCTGCAATAGAGAGAATAGGTGTAATCCCACTCCCGGCGGCCACGCCCAATAGGTGGGTGGGACTGTCTTGTGTTTTGTATACAAAGCGGCCCTGTGGGGGCATAACTTCTAGAGTGTCGCCCACCTGAATGTAGCGGTTGGCGTAAGAAGAAAAAGCGCCGTCTTTTACTTCTTTAATCCCTACCGTAAATTCTTTTTGGGGGCCTGAAGCAGCGGGCGCAGAAGAAATAGAGTATGCTCTACGTACTTCTTTACCATGTATGGTGTGTTTGAGAGTAATATATTGACCGGCCTCAAAGGCAAAGTTTGCAGCTAAGTGGTCCGGAATCTCAAAACTTATGGCCACAGCAGCAGGGCTTAAATTTTGAACCTTAGAAACAGATAGAGGGTAAAATGAGGTCATAGACATATTTTTGCGCAAAATTACAGAATATGGGGTTCTAAAAAAAGGCCTCTTATAGATTCCTTTGTAACAAAAAGAGATTCCTGACGTCTCATCTTTTGTCACCTGCTTCTAAAAGGGTATTTTTGAGAAAGCCTGTGCACACTATATTACAAAGAACTAAGCATCCTATGATACAAAAATTTATTTCGCTGGAGTGGAAATCCTTTATTAGGGCCGCTTCTTTTCAAACTAATTTGGCTATGAAAATCCTCATGGGTTTTGGAGCCTTGTACTTTATAGCGGTCTTTTTGGGCTTGGGATTTGGAAGCTTTTTTATCATTGAAAAGGCAGAACTGGGAGATCCTTTTGAGGTGGTAAACCGCTATATGATTTATTACCTGGCCTTTGATCTGTTTTTTAGGTATTCTCTCCAAAAAATGCCAGTGACTAATATTAAGCCTTTTTTGTACTTACCTATGACTAAAAACCAGGTGGTACGATTTTCTATGGGCAAAACGGTGGTATCTTTTTTTAATTGGTCTCATGCCTTTTTCTTTTTGCCTTTTAGTGTGGTATTGATCACCAAAGATTACGATCCAATATCTGTATTGGGTTGGCATATAGGTATGGCAGCACTCATTTACTGCAACAATTTCATAAACCTACTTATCAATAATAAATCTGGGGTATTTTATGTTTTTGTAGCCCTGGTATTGGGATTGGGAGCCGGACAGTACTTTGGTTATTTTGACATGACCCTCTACACAGCGCCTTTCTTTAATTGGTTGGGGAGCAGCCCAGTAGCAGCTTTACTACCCATTGCCCTCTTGCTCATTTTGAGCCGCTGGGCCTTTGCTTATTTTAAAAAGTATATGTATTTAGACGCAGGCTTGGCTAGTAAGCAGGAGGTAGCCAGCACCCAAGAATACGCCTTCTTAAACCGCTTTGGTAACCTGGGTACCTTTTTAAAGAACGACATCCGTCTCATATTGAGAAATAAGCGTGCAAAAATGGCTTTGTACGGCGGTTTTTTCTTCCTTTTTTATGGGCTTTTGTTTTTCACAGGCGCCATAGAAGTTTACGACGGTCCTGTGTGGAAGATTTTTGCGGGTATTTTTATCTCAGGAGGCTTTCTCTTTAATTTTGGACAGTTTGTACCCAGTTGGGACTCTGCTTATTACCCCTTAATGATGAGCCAGAACATCACCTATCAGGATTATATAAAATCTAAATGGTATCTCATTGCCATAGCCACTGCAGTGAGTACCTTACTAGCACTCCCATATTTATATTTTGGCCTGAATGCCTATTTGGCTGTTTTGGTAGGTGGGGTTTACAATATTGGAATTAACGCATATTTGGTGTTGTGGGGCGGCGCCTACATTAAAACCCCTATAGATTTGGCTTCTGGCAAGAAGGCCTTTGGAGACAAACAGTCCTTTAACGCTAAAACCCTACTGCTTACCGTTCCAAAAATTCTCCTACCTCTGGCTATTTACTGGGGCGTTTCTTTGGTGGCCTCAGATGAGGTGGCCTTTGCCTCTGTAGCCGTAGCGGGAGTTTTAGGATACCTATTTAAAAACAAGGTGTTTGCCCTGATAGAAAAAATATACAAGACCGAGAAATACAAAACATTAGCCGCTTACAAGCAGGCGTAAACACTCCTTTTTAGGGGGTCATTAATTAATATAGCTTTTATGATTACAGCGAGCCAACTTTCAAAGACTTACGGAGATAAAACCGTATTGAACATAGACCATTTAGAAATCCCCAAGGGCCAAAGTTTTGGTTTGGTGGGCAACAATGGAGCTGGTAAAACCACCTTCTTTAGTTTGCTTTTAGACCTAATAGAGCCCAGTAGCGGTCAGATAGTTTCTAATGAGGTTGTCATTCACCAGTCCGAAAAATGGAAGCCTTTTACGGCGGCATTTATAGACGAAAGCTTCCTAATTGGATACCTGACTCCAGAAGAGTATTTTTATTTTATTGGGGAACTCAGGGGAGTGTCCAAGGCAGACGTTATGGAACTGCTCTCTGGTTTTGAAGATTTCTTTCACGGAGAAATTTTAGATCAGAAAAAATACCTCAGAGACCTCTCTAAGGGAAATCAGAAAAAAGTAGGTATTGTGGCCAGCTTTATAGGAAAGCCAGAGGTGGTGATCTTAGATGAGCCTTTTGCCAACCTAGACCCCACCACCCAGATTCGCCTAAAGGGTATTATTAAAGATTTAGCGGCCACCTCTGGCGTAACAGTACTAGTGTCTAGTCATGATTTGCAACATGTTACAGAGGTTTGCGAGCGCATTGTAGTCTTAGAAAAAGGACAGCTAGTGAAAGACATAAAAACAGCTCCCGCCACCCTAAAAGAATTGGAAGCTTATTTTTCTGGGGTAGCAGACGGCACTGCTTCGCATGACACTTCTTCAGACGCGGCAGATCTAGCAGATGGCTTGCAAAATACCGACGCACCACCTACTGCTCCATAATTTTTTTTTCATCCCCACATACCAAAGGGCATCAATATTAGTTTTAGGTTTGTAGTACCCTTTTATGAAAAGCAAACCTAGCATACATAAATTCCCCCAAAGTAGCCCCCTTGTAAGGCCAAGAGTGGTCCTGAGATTTGGCACCTTCTTTTTGCTATTGCTGGTAGTAGCCAGCTGCTCTACCCAAAAAGACCGTTTTCTCAATAGAAATTGGCATGCCTTAAACAGCAAGTACAATGTGCTTTTTAACGGAGAAATGGCTTTTGATCAGGCCTGGAACCAACTCCAAAACGGCTTTGAAGAAAATTTTTGGGAACCGCTACCCATAGAACGCTTTGTCCCTAACGAGCGAGAAGGGTCTGCTGCATTGGGCGTGGAGAGTCCCTTTTCCCTAGCAGAAGAAAAGGCGGTTAAAGCCATAAAAAAACATGGCATGACCTTATCTGGGGAGGAAAAGAACCCTCAAATGGTTGCTGCATATTCCCTTTTGGGCCGGGCCAGATATTACGACCAGCGTTTTGTGCCTGCCTTAGAAGCTTTTAATTACATTATTAGGCGTTATCCCGCCAGCAACAAGCTCAATGAGACCCGTATTTGGAAAGAGAAAACCAATCTCCGGCTGGGGAATGAGGAGGTGGCATTAGAAAACATAAAAAGGCTATTAAAATTCAGAAAGCTCAAAGGGCAGCTTTTGTCCTCTGCCTACGCCGTAAGGGCACAGGCTTATCGAGAATTGGGAGCTATAGACTCTAGTGCCTGGGACCTTAAAAGGGCCTTAAAGCACAGCAAAAAACCCCTAGAAAAAGCCAGATATGCCTATATTTTAGGACAGCTTTACCAGGCCCAACAGCAGTCAGATTCTGCCCTTTGGGCCTATGAGCAGGTTATGGCCCTAAACCGTAAAATTCCAAGAATTTTCCTCATTCAGTCTAGTTTACAAGCCTTGTTTTTGAAGGCTAAGTCTGGCAACACAGACCAAGAGGCCATTGGGGCACTAAGCAAGCTTGAAAACGATTGGGAGAATGCCCCATTTTTAGATCGCATTTATTATGAAAAGGCGCAGTTACTAGCAGCTAGAGATCAGGACTCCCTGGCCATTGTCTATGCCCAAAAGTCTTTAAAAGCGTCTAAGTTAGACCCCAGAAGAAATGAAGAAAACTACCGCTTAATAGCAGAAATTTATTTTGACCAGGCCCAAATGGAGCCTGCTGCAAAGTATTACGACAGTCTTTTGCAGCAATTAGACCCAAATGGTTTGGCTTTTTTGCGCACCCAAAGAAAAATAAATGGCTTAAAAGAAGTGGTTTTTTTTGAAAATCAGGCTAGTGTTTCAGACAGCCTATTGGCATTGGCAGCCATGGCTCCAGTGGCCCAGAAAGCTTTTGTAAGCCAGAAAATAAAACAGCTTCAGTTGCAAGACTCCTTGGCCATGGCCAAGCTAGCTAAAACAGACGCCCTCCCTCTAAACCCCGAGCTGCAGGGGGGTTCCCCCAAAGGAGAGACTCCCACAGACCCAGGGCTTGCGGTTGCAGAAAGGCCCTCCTCTTTTTATTTTTACAATGCACAGGCGGTGTCCAATGGGGCACTGGCTTTTCAGGCCCAGTGGGGAGACAGGGCCTTGGTAGATAATTGGCGCTGGACCAAAAGTCCCAAAGCCCCCAAGACGCCTGCGGCTCCCCAAAATGACCAAAACCTTCCCGCAGCAAGCGACAAGCCAAAGGCATCTGACCCAAGTATAAAGCCTCTAAAGCCCACTTTAGCCACAGATTGGGCAGATGTAGCAGCTCGTTTTTTAGCTGGAATACCCAAAACAAGCCAGGAGATAGACTCGCTGCACACTCAAAATGAACAGGCCTATTTCCAGCTGGGAAGGCTCTATGCACAACATTTTAATCGGCCAGATTTGGCTATAGACCGGCTGTTAAAACTCTACAAAAAACCTGCGTCTCCAGATCTTATGCCCCCCACAATCTATGCACTATATGAGTTGTATAGATCTGCGGGCTCTTTCGAGTCTGAGGCGCTGCGCTCAGAATTGCTAGATCGTTTTCCCAATAGCGACCAGGCGCAAATACTCCGAGACCCAAAGGGTTTTTCAGAACGCTTAGCTCTGGCAGAAAGTCGCTATGACAGTCTATATGCTGCCTATTTGCAGCAGGACTACGGCCGGGTCATGACAGGTACTACAAGCTTGCTTTCTACGTTACTAAAAGACCCTAAAGCAGCACCTATAGCCCTATTGCAAGCCAATACCATTGGCAGATGGTACGGCTTTGCCGCCTACAAAAGCGCCCTAAAAAAACTGCAAACAGACTACCCCAATACCGCTGTGGCTACTCTAGCTACTTCTCGTTTAAAAGCTTACGAAAACCAGCCTCCTAAAGCGAGCTTTGGGCCTGCAGCCCCTGGAGATCGGGTGTACCTCGCCCTTTTGTTTTCTGAGACCTACCACCCAGAACAGGACTTGGCCTACCGGGAAGCATTTAAGCAGCAACACCCCAACTATTCCATACGGAGAGAGGTGTATGTGCCTGGCAAAACTTTTTATATCATCTCTGGTTTTGAGAGCGAGGCGGCTGCGCTAGAATTTTCAAAAGGGGCATATTTTGAGCAAAATCTGCTTCAGGATCCATCCTTTTTTGTTATTTTAGGATCCCATTACAAAACCCTGCAGCTTTTTAAGAATCTACCAGCCTACACAGCATGGCAGTTAGAGCAGAAAAAAGCTATAAAAAAGTAGATCTCATGTTTTCAGACCACAAAAAGCAAATAGAGGGCGGTAGCCAACCCAATAGAATAGAAGCCAACACCCATATAACAGGCGACATTAGTTCAGAGGCAGACTTTAGAATAGACGGCCAGCTCCAAGGGAATCTCAAAACTACTGGAAAAGTGGTGATTGGGGCTACTGGAAAAATTGAAGGCCATATTTGTTGTTTGCAGGCAGACATTGCTGGCACTTTTTCAGGAGAATTAGAAGTTACAGAAATACTGAGTTTGCAAGAGACTGCTAAGGTAGAGGGTACCATTTACACCCAGAAGATCGCCATTAGTCCTGGGGCTGTTTTTAACGCCCAATGTAGTATGAAACCCAAAGGAGTCTCTACCTTACACCCGCAGGGGAGTCCAAAGCCGCAAGGCGCCACAGAAGCCGGCGAAACTTCTTCTGCTGCTTCACATGGCTAAATCCAAAAAAAATTCCCCCTCTGACCACCCTCTAAAAGCCCTGGCTAAAGTCTCTGGTATGGGCCTTCAAATGGGGCTTATTATCTATGCAGGCCACCAATTAGGATCTTATTTAGACCGCCAATGGCAGCAGTCATTTCTTGAGATATTATGTACCCTTTTGGCCATAGCATTGGCTATCTACGGAATGATCAAACAAGCCAAGCAGCTGTGAACGACCCATTTTTAATACAGCAAATACAGTTTCAGGCCGCAGCTACCGCTTTGGTCTTGCTGCTGTGTTTTGTGGCCAGCAGACAGTCAAAATTAAAAGAATCCATAGGTTTTTTGTACCTGTTTAGCCTACCCGCTAAGCTCTTTTTCTATTATTATTTTTTTCCTGAGCTATTCTCAGAAACCAGCGCACTGAGCTTCCAAGAAACTCGAAATATATTGCTCCCTTTGGGATTTTTTTTAGTCTTTGAGGTCTTTGGCCTGTCTAGATTATTGAAACAGAACACTGAAGCATAGATTAATTCACAAAACAAAGTTTGTTTTTTGTATTTAATGCTTACATTTGCACAAATTTTTAAGCGCCTATTTTTATTATTTCATGAAGAATATAGCTACAAAATACTTCCATATCTTAGCCGTTTTCACCTTGGTTTTCGCTTCTTTTAATGCCCATGCGGCTTCGGACCCACAAGAGGGCGGGATCGTAGACACTAAAGAAGAGGTAGAAGCTTATATCCTTCACCACATTAAAGACGCTCATGATTTTAGCCTTTTTTCTTACACAGATAGTGAGGGAGAAAGACATCATTTTGGCTTTGCGCTGCCTGTGATTGTTAAGAGTTCTAAAGGTATTGTGTCTTTTATGTCTTCCGAGTTCCATCACGACGACGCCGGCCAGGTAGTGGTAGACCACAACGGCATGCGTTTTACTAAAATTCACGGTAAAATTTACGAATTAGATGCTGGTGCAGCATCTGTTGCCTTTGACCAGGAGCACCACCCCACCAATGCCACTCAGACCCTAGATTTATCTATTACCAAGTCTGTGATGGGTATTTTAATGATAGGAATATTTTTAATCCTAGCCTTTTCTTCACTGGCCAAGCAGTACAGAACCAAGCAGGTTCCTACCGGTTTTGGAAGGTTGTTGGAGCCTTTGGTATTGTATGTAAGAGACGAGATTGCCAAACCCAATATTGGAGAAAAAAAATACAGAAAATTTACCGGTTATTTGCTCACCGTATTCTTCTTTATATGGAGTTTAAATTTGGTTGGGCTTACCCCATTAGGCTTTAATGTAACGGGACAATTGGCGGTAACGGCAGCCTTGGCGGTACTTACTTTAGTTATTTATACGGCAAGCGGTAATAAGGATTATTGGTTACACATCCTGTGGATGCCAGGCGTACCCTACTTACTCAGACCGGTACTGGCTGTTATAGAATTGGCAGGAGCCCTTCTGATTAAACCATTTTCTTTATTAGTGCGTTTGTTTGCCAATATCTCTGCCGGACATATTGTAGTGATGAGCCTCATAGCCATTATGTTTACCCTTAGGGAGACCTTAGGCGTTGTAGGAGCTACTTCCCTGTCTTTTGTGCTTTCGTTTTTTATCACCTTAATAGAGGTGCTAGTGGCCTTCTTACAGGCTTATATTTTTACGATGCTCTCTGCCCTATTTATTGGAATGGCGGTAGCAGAACACGAACACCATTAATTTTTTTAATTTAATATAAATCAATTTACTATGTACAACTTAATTGGAGCAGGATTAATCGTAATTGGAGCTGGAATTGGACTAGGACAAATTGGAGGACGTGCCATGGAAGGTATTGCGCGTCAGCCAGAGGCAGCCGGAAAGATTTCTACAAACATGATTATTATTGCAGCACTTTTAGAAGGTTTGGCCTTTGGTGCTTTGTTCTTAGGAAAATAAGAACCTTAGAAAAAAGATAGCATTTCCTGCAGCGATTGGCTGCAGGGAGTGTTTATTAAATTAAAAAAACAACACCCATACTATGGAAACCTTATTAAACGATTTTTCTCCAGGTCTATTCTTAGTGTCTTCAATATTATTGATAGCCCTTATTTTACTGATGGTAAAATTTGCATGGAAACCTATCTTAACAGCGCTTGAAGAACGCGAAACAGGTATTCAGAATGCTTTAGACGCTGCAGATCAGGCCAAAAAAGATATGGAGAGTCTTACGGCTAACAACGACGCCTTATTAAAAGAGGCGCGTGCAGAGCGCGAAGCTCTATTAAAAGAGGCGCGTGAGTTAAAAGACAAAATGATCTCTGACGCTAAGGCAGCTGCCCAGGCAGAGGGAGATAAAATGTTACAGCAGGCTCAGGAAGCCATTGAGAGCGAAAAGAAAGCTGCGGTAGCAGATATTAAAAAGCAGGTGGCTAGTCTTTCTCTAGCTATTGCAGAAAAAGTGATTAAAAGTGAATTATCCAGCGACGAGAAGCAGCAAAAGATGGTTGCAGACGCCCTTGGAGACATGACTTTAAACTAAGACAATGAACGAGTCCAGAGCCGCCCACAGGTACGCTAAAGCTTTGCTAGCACAAGCCAGAGAGTCTCAAGCACTAGAGGCTGTAGCTGCAAATATTCAAGACATTCAAGACCTACTTAAGGGGAATTCAGACCTTGGGAACTTTTTAGGCAACCCTACCCTCACTTCTGAGCAGAAATTAGCCGGTTTTGAGGCGGTATTTCCATCTTTGGAGCCCTTGGTGAGCTTGACTTTTAAAACTTTATTGGCCAACAAACGCGCCGCTTTATTAGGGGCTGTGGTTCATAGCTTTACAAGGCTTTATAAAGAAGAGCAGGGTATAGCTACAGCAGTAGTAACATCGGCTAAAGCGCTAAGCGAAAGCCTACAAAAACAAATACAAGAAAAGGTAGCCAGTTTAATTCAAAAGCAGGTGACCATTACTAATATCGTAGACCCAAGTCTAATGGGTGGGTTTATTTTAAGAGTAGGAGATTTACAATACAACGCATCTGTTGCCGCTCAGTTGCAGCAGTTGGAAAGAGAATTTACAAATATCTAGAACATGGCAGGAGTAAAAGCAGCAGAAGTATCTGCAATTTTAAAAGATCAGTTAGCAGGTTTTAACGCACAGGCCTCTTTAGACGAGGTAGGAACGGTATTACAAGTAGGGGATGGAATTGCCCGTGTATACGGTTTGTCTAATGTGCAATACGGAGAATTGGTAGAATTTGATGGTGGGGTACAAGGGATTGTACTGAACCTAGAAGAAGACCATGTAGGGGTGGTATTATTAAGCCCTTCTAGAGAAATTACCGAAGGTACTACAGTAAAGCGCACCGAGCGTATTGCTTCTATTAATGTAGGAGAAGGTATTGTAGGACGTGTGGTAGACACCTTGGGAAAACCCATAGATGGTAAAGGTCCTATAGAAGGAAAAGTATACGAAATGCCTTTAGAGCGCAAGGCACCAGGGGTTATTTTTCGTCAGCCAGTAACAGAGCCCTTACAAACCGGAATTAAGGCTATTGACGCCATGATCCCTGTAGGTAGAGGCCAGCGTGAATTGGTAATTGGAGACCGTCAGACCGGTAAGACAACCGTTTGTATAGACACCATCTTAAATCAGAAAGAATTTTATGACGCCGGTGAGCCTGTGTACTGTATTTACGTAGCCATTGGGCAAAAAGCGTCTACTGTAGCAGCGATTGCGCAGACCTTAGAAGACAAAGGTGCTTTGGCCTACACTACCATTGTGGCAGCTAACGCCTCTGATCCAGCTCCTATGCAGGTATATGCACCATTTGCAGGTGCTGCTATTGGAGAGTATTTTAGAGACACTGGCCGTCCAGCTTTGATTATCTATGATGATCTTTCTAAGCAGGCGGTGGCCTACCGTGAGGTATCTTTGTTATTAAGACGTCCACCAGGACGTGAGGCCTACCCTGGAGATGTATTCTTCTTACACTCTAGATTGTTAGAGCGCGCGGCTAAAGTCATTGCAGACGACGCTATTGCCAAAGACATGAACGATTTGCCAGACGCATTAAAACCTATTGTTAAAGGTGGAGGTTCCCTCACCGCTTTACCAATTATTGAAACTCAGGCGGGAGACGTTTCTGCTTATATTCCTACCAACGTAATTTCTATTACGGACGGTCAGATTTTCTTAGAGCAGGATTTATTTAACCAGGGGGTTCGCCCAGCTATTAACGTAGGTATTTCTGTATCTAGGGTAGGGGGTAACGCTCAGATTAAATCTATGAAAAAAGTGGCAGGAACCTTAAAATTAGATCAGGCGCAGTTTAGAGAGCTTGAAGCTTTTGCTAAGTTTGGTTCTGATTTGGACGCGGCTACTTTAAATGTGATTGAAAAAGGACGTAGAAACGTAGAGATTTTAAAGCAGGCTCAAAATGACCCATTTACGGTAGAAGACCAGGTGGCTATCATTTACGCAGGTTCTAAAAACCTATTAAAAAACGTTCCAGTAGACCAGATAAAAGCTTTTGAAACAGACTTTATTGAGTTTTTAAATGCCAAGCACAGAGGTGTTTTAGACCAATTAAAGGCAGGGAAATTAACAGATGAGGTTACAGACACACTAGCTGCTGTTTGTGAAGAATTGTCTGCTAAATACTAAAGCCCTAAGCTGTAACCTAAGGAAAACCCCACATGGCAAATTTAAAAGAAATACGCAATAGAATAGCTTCAGTCTCCTCTACCATGCAGATTACTTCTGCTATGAAGATGGTGTCTGCTGCTAAGCTAAAAAAGGCTCAAGACGCTATAACTGCCATGCGCCCTTACTCAGATACGCTCACAGATTTATTACAGTCTCTAAGTGGGAGTATTGAGAGTTCTGACGCAAGTAAATATGCGGTAGTGAGGCCAGAGGAAAAGGTTTTATTAGTAGCCATTACCTCTAACAGAGGCTTGTGCGGGGCCTTTAATACCAATGTGATTAAAGCCGCTCAAGACCTGGCGCAAAATACTTATGCCGGCAAACAGGTATCTGTGATGGCCATTGGAAAAAAAGCTGCTGATATTTTAGGAAAAAGCTATCCTTTAGTGGCTAATGAAAGCGGTGTCTTTGACCAGCTTAACTTTGCCAATGTGAGTGAGATTTCTGATAGACTCATGGCAGATTTTGCAGCCGAGACCTATGACAAAATTGTTTTGGTGTACAATTCCTTTAAGAACGCTGCTACTCAGGTGGTTAAAAAAGAGACCTTTTTGCCTATTGTTCCTGTTGTGGGCGCTGCGGCAGAGTCTGATTATATTTTTGAACCCAGCAAAGCAGAAATTGTAAGCGAATTAGTACCTAAAGCCCTAAAAACACAACTTTTTAAAAGTATTAGAGATTCTTTTGCCTCAGAGCACGGCGCTAGAATGACTGCCATGCACAAGGCTACTGACAACGCCACAGAGCTAAGGGATCAGCTTAAATTAACCTATAACAAGGCCAGACAGGCAGCTATTACTAATGAAATACTTGAAATTGTGGGGGGAGCAGAAGCCCTAAACAATTAAATTTTATCAGGCTATATCGCAGATAATGCCGCTGTGAAATAATCTATTTTTAAACCCCAGCTTGCTGGGGTTTTTGTATTTTTAAGCACTTAATTCTGAGACGCTTGCTCAAAAAACTCTTTGCCCAAACCTTTGTTTACGGCCTTGCGACCGTACTGCCAAGAATGCTGTCTTTCTTGCTGCTGCCCCTTTACACCGGGGTATTGGCTACGGCAGGCTTTGGAGAAGTTACTGTTATTTTTTCCTGGTTTGTGCTTTTTAATGTGGTTTTGGCCTATGGGATGGAGACGGCATTTTTTAGGTTTTACAGTGGGGCTGCCCAGCCCAAAAAAGTAGTTTCTACGTCCTTAGCTGCCCTTTTAGGCAGCTCGGTACTGTTTTATTTTCTGGCCAGTAACAGCCTCCCTTTTTTGGCTAGCCTTACAGAGATAGACCCCGCTTATTTACACTATGCCATTGGTATTATGACCTTAGACGCCCTGTTGGTTATTCCCTTTGCTAAACTTCGTGCTCAGGGTAGGCCCATGCGCTACGCCTTGTTAAAAACGGCCAATGTAGGTCTCAATTTAGCAGCGAATCTATTCTTTTTATTGGGCTTGCCCTGGCTAGCCTCCAGGCCGGAGTCTTATGAGGCTTTGGGTTTTCTGCAGAGCTTGTACCGCCCCAATTTTGAAATCTCCTATATTTTTATCTCCAACCTGCTGGCCTCTGCCAGTAGTTTACTCTTCCTCATAGGAACCTATAAAACGCTTTGGCTTGGCTTTGATTTCTCTCTTTTTAAGAAAATGCTAGGCTATGGATTTCCCGTGATGTTGGCTGGTGTGGCCTTTAGTGTGAACGAGGTCTTTGACAAAATTTTGTTAGCCAAATTGTTGCCTGCCCATATGGCTGCCAGCGAACTAGGTAAATACGCCGCCTGTTATAAACTAGCCCTCTTTATGACTCTCTTTGCTACGGCTTTTAGGCTGGGTATTGAGCCTTTCTTTTTTAGTCATGCCAAATCTGCCGCTCCCCAAAAAGCCTACGCTATGGTCACCCGATATTTTGTGCTTTTTGGGTCTGTTGTTTTTGTGGGGGTATTGGTATTTGCAGACCTCTTGAAAGAACTCCTTATTAGAAACCCAGAGTATTGGGAGGCCATGGAAGTGGTCCCTCTTATTTTGTTGGCCAGTTTCTTTTTGGGAATCTACCACAGCCTATCCGTCTGGTATAAGGTAACAGATCAGACCCATTACGGGGCCTATATTTCTATGGGCGGGGCATTATTAACCCTTGGGATTAACTTTTGGGGCATTCCTCTTTTTGGGTATTACGCTGCCGCCGTGGCCACTTTGGTGGCCTACGGCGGCATGATGTGCGCCTCTTTTATTATAGGCCGCAAAAAATACCCCATTCCTTATGCCCTGGGACCCATTGCCGCCTATATAGTTTCTGGCATGAGTTTGGGATTTGTTAGTTTTTACTTCTTTCCAGACCACTTGCTTTGGGGAATAATCCTTCTTGTAGTCTATGTCTTAGCCCTAGTTTATTTTGAATATCGCAACCTTAAAAAATTACTGATATGACCGTTCAAATTATTAATAAGAGCCCACATGAATTGCCAGCCTATGAAAGCCTTTCTGCTGCTGGGATGGATCTGAGAGCCTTTATTACAGCGCCCATAACTTTGGCTCCCATGCAGCGCAAAGTAATTCCAACAGGCTTGCATATAGCCTTACCTCCTGGAATGGAAGCCCAAATAAGACCAAGAAGCGGTTTGGCTGCAAAGTACGGTGTTAGTGTGCTTAACGCACCAGGTACCATTGACGCCGACTACAGAGGAGATATAGGGGTTATTTTGGTAAACCTCTCTGAGGAAGACTTTGTAATTGAAAACGGAGATCGCATTGCTCAAATGGTTTTGGCGCGGTATGAACGCGTGGTTTGGGAGCCAAGCGAAGTTTTGGAAGACACCCAGCGTGGTAGTGGAGGCTTTGGAAGCACAGGTCTTAAATAGAGAAGTAGGGCTGCGGCTTGGCATTAAAATTGATATCTTTGCTTTTAAAATATATTGGATGAAGTCTCTATTTAAAAGCGCTTTTGGTTCCCTGTTTTTGCTGCTCATTTCATTGGCTCTAACTTCCTGTGGTGCAAAGAAATCCATAGGGGAGAAGGGAGATATGTCTGTGAATACGAATTTGGGCGCCAAGGCAGTGATTAAAAACCATTATGGAGCAGCGGCGCAGTTTAAGACCCTAAGCGGGCGTATGAAGATTGACTACAGCAGTGGAAAAAACAGCCAGGGCATTCCTGCTACTTTTAGAATGGAAAAGGACAAAGCCATTTGGCTGTCTGTTTTTTTTGGTATGGGAAAGGCTCTAATTACGCCACAAAGAGTGGCTTTTTATTCCAGTGTAAACAACCTATACTTTGACGGAGACTTTGAGGCCCTAAGCGCTTATGTGGGCACCCCTCTAGATTTTAATACCATTCAGGCAGTGCTGTTGGGAGAGTCTGCTGTAGATTTAAAATCTACTAAATTTAAATTGGACCAAAGCCCTGGGGTGTATCGGTTAA
The DNA here is from genome assembly GCA_022239325.1 of Flavobacteriaceae bacterium LSUCC0859. GTDB lineage: Bacteria > Bacteroidota > Bacteroidia > Flavobacteriales > Flavobacteriaceae > MAG-120531. The sequence continues at coordinate 447,416 of JAKOGP010000002.1, forward strand.
AACCACAGCGGGCTTTGGCATTTTTTAAGCTATTTATAGACCTAGATCCATCTACCTTTAAGGTGGTACAATCGCAAATAAGTCAATCTTCTTCAGAGAGCGCCTTACTCATTAGCTACCCCTCGTATACCGCTGTTTCCGGCGTATTACTGCCCAGCAGTATAGACGTTAGGGCACAGTTAGGAACTACGGAGGCTAAGATGTCTATTAGCTATAAAAGTTTGACAGTGAATAGAGACTTAGATTTTCCTTTTAAAATCCCAAACGGCCTACAGGTATTAAGCCTTCCTAAACATGCTAAGTAAGCAGTTTTTATATAAGCTTTTCCCCCTTGTGGCCTTAGTTTTTATGGGCTTGTCACCTACTTTGGCTCAAACTAAAGCACAAAAAGCACTAGAAGACAAAAAAAATAATTTAGAGCAGGAAATCAAAGACATGAATCGCCTGCTTTTGGTAAAGAAGAAGGAAAGAGGCACGGTAGTGGAGTCTCTCGAGAACAGTTTAAAGAAGATTAAAATTAGAGAACAGCTCATACGAGTAAATAACCAGCAAGCCAATTTGCTAAGCGCTCAGATTTCTAGCAATGAAAGAGAAATAAACCGACAGAAAAAAACATTAGCTAGGCTGAAGGCAGATTACGCACAAATGATCCAAAAATCATTTTTACACAGTTCACAGGAAAATAGATTGTTGTTTTTACTGTCTTCCAAGAGTTTTTATATGGGCTATAAAAGGCTTCAGTATTTAAAGCAATACAGACAGTACCGGAAAAAACAGGGATTAGAGATTGGCGAGAAAACCAAAGAGCTGGAGGAGAAAACCAGAGTTTTGTCTTCCCAGCGAAAGGCCAAACAAAAACTGGTGTCTTCCAATAGAGTAGAGAAGGATTTGCTGTTAAAAGAAAAGCAGGCTAAAGACCAACTATTAGCTAACATTAAGCGCAACGAAAGGCAGTATGCCGCAAGTATAAAAAAGAAACAAAAAGAGGCCCAGGCCTTAGAGCGTAGAATAGAAAAACTCATTAAAGAGGCAATAGCCGCTGCAAATAAGAAGTCTGGTCTGAAAAAAGAAGGTGCCAGCTTTGTGCTCACGCCAGAGGCAAAGCGAGTAGCTACAAACTTTACAGCCAATAAAGGCAAACTGGTTTGGCCTTTGGAAAAGGGGCTTTTAAAAAGAGGCTATGGGGTGTATACAGATCCTGTATACCCAGGGATTAAACATCAGAACAACGGGGTGAGTTTGGCTACAGAGTCCGGCGCTTTTGCCAGAGCCATTTTTGAAGGGGAAGTTATAGCTATTATGGCAGTACCTGGAGGCAACTTAGGAGTTCAGGTGAAACACGGCAATTATATTAGTACCTACTACAATCTGTCTAAAGTTTCCGTTCAGAAAGGAGATCTGGTAAAAGAGAAGGATCCATTGGGCCAAATAGCAACCAATGGAATAACAGGCCAAACACTGCTAAAATTTTACCTTTACCAGAACGCTACACGGCTAAACCCCCAAGAATGGGTATATAATATGAAGTAAAAAAATAGTCTCATTGCATTGAGACCTTTTTTTAACCAGTTATTTTGCTTTAGTTTTACCGTATTGAATTGGTAATTAAAGCAAGACATAATACCCAAACAACTTACCTACAATATGCTTTACCCTCCAAGAGCCATCCTGCTTTTGGAGGTTTTTTTTGTCTTACCTTTGGGGTATTAAAAATACAATGATGAAAAAATACACCCTTTACCTGTATCTATTATTAGCGGTTAGCTGTGGATCCGAGCCCAATTCTAATGGAATACCCGCCGACACACCAGAAACTAAAGGAGTAGAGGTAGTCTTATTTGCTATGAATGACATGCATGGGAAAATAGACAGATTCTCTAAGGTAAAGCCTATCATAGATGCTGCAAAGGCAAGTGCAGATAAGGTTTTTTTTGTGAGTGCAGGGGATATTTTTTCTGGTAATCCCATTGTAGATTTTCACCCTCAAAAAGGAAGCCCCATGATTTCCTTAATGAATGCAGTAGGCTTGGATGTGTCTGTATTGGGAAACCATGAATTTGATTATGGGCAAGAGGTATTAAATCAGAGAATGTCACAGGCCTCATTTCCATTTATTTGTGCCAATGTCAATACAAGTCAGGGCGTTTTAAATTCTCCGGCGCCTTATGTGGTTATTGAAAAAGAAGGTTTTAAAATAGCTTTTATTGGTGCTTTAGAGAACAGTTCCAAGGGTAACCTGCCCCTGTCTCATCCTAAGAATATGGATGGACTCTCCTTTGAGTCCGGTGCGCAAGCGGTTGCCTCTTTTGAGTCCCACCCAGATATTCAGACTGCAGATTTAGTAGTGGCCCTCACCCATTACGGCAAGGAGGGAGATATTGCTCTAATAGATAGGGCCTCCAATTCGGGAACCTCATTTGTAGATCTTGTAGTAGGCGGCCACAACCATATGCTTTACAATGAGACCTACAGAAAGGTACCTATGATACAAACGGGGGCACATATGAAGTATTTGGCCAAGCTCACTTTATCGGTGGCCTCAGGAGTGGTGCAATCCTATGATTACGAGTTAATAGATCTAAGCACAGACCTGGAGGAAGACCCTAACATAGCAGCTCAGATTGCAGACTACAATAATAGGCCAGAATTTTACACCACCTTAGCTTCAGCAGCACACGACCATAGCGGTTCAGAAACGGGTTGTTTTTATACGACAGCTATCAAACAAAGCACTCAGTCTCAATTGGCCATTCAGAATTATGGAGGTATAAGAGCTACCATTAAAGAGGGACCCATAAGGCCCTATGATGTGTATACTATAGATCCTTTTGGGAATGGTTTGGAAACCTACTCTGTAAGCGTTGGGGTGCTCAAAGAATTTTTCAGTAACAGCTTTAGCATGGCATACAGTGGCCTGGATATTTCAAAGGAGAACGGCGAGCTGCGCATTAGACAAAGTCCTGGTGGCCCTGTGTTAGCAGATAGTACCCATATTAAAATAGCCGTTAACGACTACATAAGTAATTTAAATGAGGGCGTTTTTGTAGATCTTATAGACCGCTACGAGCTTACCACTGCAGACTACCTTATCTCTTACTTAAAAGCACAGCAAGCGGCCATTTCAAATGAAGGCTGCGATAGGAGTATAGATTAAGCGCTTCATAAGAGCTGCATTTTGTGGCTAAGAAATGGAATGGTAGCCTAGTGCAAACGAACCTCAGGGGGTATTTTTTTTAAAAAGGCAGACTTAGACCCCAGTCCCCATAAATAAAGCCTTGAGTTCTGTGGCGTCTGTAGGTTTCATTTTTCCTGCCAAAACTAAAGAGAGTTGCTTTCTTCTTAAGGCAGCTTCAAATCTTTGTTGTTCCAAGTCGGTTTCGGGTTTTAGAGGGGGTACCTCTGTGGGTTTTCCTGTGTCGTCTACTGCAACAAAAGTATATATAGCCTCATTAGCTTTGGTTTTTTCACCGCTAAAGCGGTCTTCCATCCACACGTCTATAAAGACTTCCATAGAGGTGTTAAAGGCTCTAGAAACAGCTGCTTCTACAGTGACCACACTACCCACTGGCACAGACCTGTTAAAGGCTACATGATTTACAGAAGCGGTTACGGTAATACGTCTGGAATGTCTTCTAGCTGCAATACTCGCAGCTCTGTCCATTCTGGCTAAGAGTTCTCCACCAAAAAGATTGTTAAGCGGGTTGGTCTCACTAGGCAAGACCATATCTGTCATTACAGTTCTTGAGGCTGATGGTGTTTTTGCGCGCATAGCTTTAATTTTGCGCAAAGATAAGGTGTTTTTTTGCGTTGGCTTATCTTTTCTGGATTAAAAGCCAGGCATCTTTGGCATGCTGTTTTTGGGTGTTTTTTAAAAACACACGAGCTTCTTGCTCCTCCGTAAAGGCAGCATAACTCACTTGGTGTAGTCCCCAGCGGTTAGGGCCTAAATAACTTGCCTGTTTAAATCCTTTAGATTTGAGTTCTGCAATTTTTTTAGAGGCATTTTCTGGCGCCCTAAAGGCTCCAGCAATAATAAAGAAAGAAGGGCGAAGAACTTCTTTTTTTGTCAAGCTAATCTCTATAGGGGATAAGGAAAGCGGTTTAGCAGAAAAAAAAGTAGCCTCTTGAATGGTTTTATTTACAATTTGCTGCGCCTCTTGCTGGGCCACTGATTTGTTTTCTAAGTGGTTTTCATAGGAGGTATAGGTGCTCAATAGCCCGCTTACTCCAAGGAGTCCAGCAGCGGCATATTTCCATGCTAGTTTGCGCAGGCCAGTTTTTTCTGTTTTGTTTTGTGGTTCTAATTGAAAGCGTACTCCCTCTTTTTTTAATTGTGCATTGGCCTTTTGTTGTAGCGTTTTTTCAGATTCGTTTAAAACTACAGGATTGGCTTTTACCGCACTAAGTCCAAAGGAAGAGGGGAGATAGTTAGATGTCTGAGAGGGGCTAAAACTTATTTTTCCATCTGTGGATTTTGTTATAAGCCCGAGGCCTTCCAGTTCTAGGGAGGCTCCTTTTACCAATTGCTGCTGCCACTTTTTTACTTCATAATTTACCAGAGGGAGGGTCTCTTCATAGGTTTTAAAAAGACTTGCTGCTATGTGAGACACCAAGACCCCGTCGCCCACTGTGAGTTGCGCGTTAAATGAAAGCTGCTTAAAAGGAGGGTAAAGCGTGCTCGCTTTTGCGTCTAGTCTGGCTCCTTTTTCATGAGTTAAAAAGGCTCCAAATCCTGGAACAACTACACAGTGGTAGCGGAATAAAAGCGTAGAGATATGTTGTTCTAATTGCACAAAACAAATATGGTATTTTTTAGGTCTATATAAAATCTTCACGCACATTTTTTATTAACATTTCAATTTTTCGTATCTTAAGAGAAATACATCTTCTTGAAAATCAGCCCTACAGAAAAGAAATCTCTACTCAGGCTCCATGCCTTACCAGGTGTTGGCGCTATGCGGGCTAGAAAGATTTTACAAGAATTTGGCACAGCCACCGATTTTTTTCAATCTTCTAAAGATTACGCCAGATCCTTTTTACCTTCACTAGAACAGCGACCATTGGGGCGCATGAACCCCAAAACTGGCCTGGGAGACCCTGTAGATTACTGGAGTCCCACATATAAAGACTTGGCTCAAAGAGAGTATGAGTTTATAGAGAGTCAGAAGATCCAAATGTACTATTATCAGTCTGACAGCTACCCCTTTTATTTAAAACAGGCTGCAGACGCTCCTATATTACTCTTTGGCAAGGGCCAGCTAGATCTAGAGCACAAAAAAATAGTAGCCATTGTTGGCACTAGAAAAATCTCTGCATACGGCACTCAGTTTTGTAAGAATCTCATGGAGGAACTAGCCCCTTTAGACCCTGTTATTGTCAGTGGTTTTGCCCTAGGAGTAGATATTTGTGCGCAGCGGGCTGCCGTAGAAGTGGGCTTGCAAACCATTGGCTGTTTGGCCCATGGATTTAAACACGTATATCCTAAGGCGCATAGGGGAGACATTAAACCCGTCATGCAAAAAGGAGGGTTTTTTACCGAATTTTTCTCTGGAGTACCTGCCTTGCAAGGGCATTTTGTGAGTCGCAATAGGGTTATTGCAGGCCTGAGCCAGGCCACTATTGTGATAGAGTCTGCTAAACAAGGCGGTTCTTTGCATACGGCTCAATTGGCCAATAGTTACAACAGAAGTGTTTTTGCGGTTCCAGGAAGGTCTACCGACAGGGTTAGCGAGGGGTGTAATGATCTCATTAAACATTTAAAGGCTCAGATGCTTACCTCTGCGAGAGATTTAATCCTGTCTATGAATTGGGGGAATCATCCCAATTTAAGTCTACATCTTGGAGGGCCTATTGGCCACGAAGGTCTGCAAGGCGCGGTACAGCAAACCTCAAATGCTCCAAGGATAGAAGCTACTCAGAGCCCAGAAGAAAAGCAGTTATACGAATTCTTATTTACCCGTGGGGAAATGCATGTAGACGCCATAGCTAGGGCTTTATCATGGAAGATAAATCAATTACTACCTAGTTTAATGAAAATGGAGTTAAAAGGAATGGTACGCGCTTTACCCGGCAAAAAATACGAGGCCATATAGAATCTGTTTTTTCTCTACCCCTCCTTTTTTAAAGTGCTTTGTCTTTTTGCAGCCGCAGTTTTCAGCTAAAGTCTGCTATTTTAGTAGCCAATTTTCACCCTCACCCGTTCCAATACTTCGTTGGCTACTTTTTGTGCTTTTGCTGCTCCAAGCGATAAGGCGTGGTCTATCTCTTGGGTGTTGGCCATATAGTAATCAAAACGTTCTCTAGCAGTTTTAAAACGATCTACTAAGAGCTCAAACAAAGCCTGTTTGGCGTGTCCAAACCCATAGTTACCCCCTTCATAATTGGCTCGCATTTGGGCTATTTGTTCTGGGTTTGCTAAAATTTTATAGAGGGCAAACACATGGTCCGTATCTGGGTTTTTTGGGGCTTCCATGGGGGTAGAATCGGTTTCTATACCCATGATTTGTTTTCTGAGCGCTTTGTCAGATTGAAAAATATTAATGAGATTCCCCTTGCTCTTACTCATTTTAGCACCGTCTGTCCCAGGAATGTACATGCTTTCTTCTTGTATTTTAGCCTCTGGTAACACAAAGGTGTCTCCCAATTTGGCATGGAAACGCGCTGCTACATCTCGGGTCATTTCTATGTGCTGTAACTGGTCTTTACCTACGGGAACAAAGTCTGCGTCATAGGCCAAGATGTCTGCCGCCATAAGCATGGGGTAGGTAAACAAGCCTGCGTTTACATCTTCTAGGCGGTCTGCTTTATCTTTAAAAGAATGGGCAAGCGTTAGTCTTTGGTAGGGAAAAAAGCAGCTCAGGTACCAAGAAAGTTCGGTAACCTGTGGCACGTCGCTCTGTCTATAGAAAACGGTTTTTTCTATGTCCAATCCAAAGGCCAGCCAGGTGGCTGCTGTGGCATAGGTATTTTGCCTAAGCAGATCTCCGTCTTTAATCTGAGTGAGGGAGTGCATGTCTGCAATAAATAAAAAAGACTCATTAGAGGGCTCTTTAGCCATTTCTATAGCTGGCACTATGGCCCCTAATATATTACCCAAATGTGGGACCCCTGTACTCTGAACGCCTGTTAATATTCTTGCCATGATGTGTGTTCTGTTTGCGAATTCACAAAGGTAACAGAAATATACTTTTGTGCCACTGCTTTTTGAGCCTAGCATTTTTTATATTTGAAAGCATGGGAAGACTACTTCATTATTTATTTATACCCTTTTACAGGCTTTGGTTTTACGGAATTGCTGTGCTGCTCATCATTTTGTTTTCTCCAATTTTGTTTGTCCTTACTCTAAAACACGCCTGGTACCCCTATTTTTATTGGATGGCTAGAAACCTTTGGGCCAAGCCCATTCTCTTTGCTATGGGTATTCCTTTACAGATTACATGGGAAGATCGTTTTGACCCCAAGCAGAGTTATATGTTAGCGCCTAATCACACCTCTATGTTAGATATTATGGGCATGCTGGCTCTGAGCCCACATCCCTTTGTCTTTGTGGGTAAAAAAGAGCTTACACAGTTTCCCATTTTTGGATTTTTTTATAAACGGGTGTGTATTTTGGTAGACCGATCTAACTCGAGTAGCCGGACAGACGTATATAGAAAGGCGCAAAAAAGACTGGCCGGCGGGCTTAACGTTTGTATTTTCCCTGAAGGCGGGGTGCCGCCCCCGGCTGTGGTTTTGGACGCTTTTAAGGATGGGGCTTTTAAAATGGCCATCAGCCATCAGATTCCACTAGTACCTATCGTTTTCTTTGACCACAAAAGTTTGTTTCCTTTTGAATTTTTTCACGGACGCCCTGGGGTTTCTCGAGTGAAGGTTTGTGAATTTATTGAGACAAAAGGTATGGAGATTCCAGAAACAAAGGCCCTTAGAGATCGGGTTCGCCAGCAAATGATAGCAGATTTAGAGAAGGGACCCCATCACAAAAAGTTCTAGCTTATTCGCTTGACGCGTGTGCCCATCCCTTGCCTGTCTGTCTATGGGGCAGGCATTAAAAAAACAAGGCGCGTAATGGTATAGTTTACGCGCCTTGTTTAGGCTTTATTATGGGTCGTAAATAAGGGTTTGTACGTTTTAAACAAAGCCCCTAACAAATTAAACGATGACTCCTTATTCTTTTACAGCGTTAAGTGCCTCTTTAATTTTATTTTCTAGTTCTTCCATCAGGTCTGGATTGTCTAGCAGTAAAGTCTTCACCGCGTCTCTTCCCTGCCCCAATTTGGTCTCTCCATAGCTAAACCACGAACCGGATTTTTTGATAATTTCAAAGTTTACGCCTAGGTCTATGATCTCTCCTATTTTAGAAACCCCTTCTCCGTACATGATGTCAAACTCTGTGGTCTTAAATGGAGGCGCCACCTTGTTTTTAACCACCTTTACTCTGGTTTTATTTCCTTGAACCTCCCCATCGGTGTCCTTAATTTGGGTAGAACGTCTAATATCTAAACGGACGGAGGCATAAAATTTAAGGGCGTTACCACCTGTTGTAGTTTCTGGGTTGCCAAACATCACTCCAATCTTCTCTCTTAATTGGTTAATGAAAATAACGGTACAGTTGGTTTTGCTTATAGATCCTGTGAGTTTTCTTAGGGCTTGAGACATTAGTCTGGCATGAAGCCCCATTTTAGAGTCTCCCATCTCCCCTTCAATTTCACTTTTAGGGGTGAGTGCCGCTACAGAGTCAATCACTACTATGTCAATAGCACCAGAACGGATGAGGTTGTCTGCAATTTCTAACGCCTGCTCTCCATTGTCTGGCTGTGAGATAATAAGGTTGTCTATGTCTACCCCTAATTTTTTAGCATAGAAACGGTCAAAGGCATGTTCTGCGTCTATAAAAGCCGCAATTCCACCCGCTTTTTGTGCTTCTGCCATGGCGTGTAGGGTGAGCGTAGTCTTTCCTGAAGACTCTGGTCCGTATATTTCTATCACCCTCCCTTTTGGATATCCTCCAACACCGAGCGCCAAGTCCAAGCCAAGAGAGCCAGAAGAAATGACTTCTACATCTTGGGCCACACTGTCTCCCATTTTCATGACCGCCCCTTTTCCATAAGTCTTATCTAGTTTGTCTAGGGTAAGTTGTAGGGCTTTTAACTTGGATTGCTGTTCTGTGCTCATAATCTTTTGTTTTAGGACTGCTAATGTATACTTTCTTTTTAGTACTACCAATTTTTTCATAAATTTTTTTGGAAATTTTCCAACTTTTATAGGAGCGTATGGATAATTCCCGCACAATCATATAATTTGGGTATCTTTGCTACACTGAAACCTTAAAACATTAGTATAGCATGCAACTGTACAATACTTTAAGCGCGGAAGAGAGAAAAGAACTGATTGCCCAGGCAGGCCAAGATAGGCTTACCATCTCTTTTTACGCCTACCATCAAATTGGCAATCCCTCCTTGTTTAGAGACTACTTATTTATTCATTGGAACCAACTTTCTGTCTTGGGACGTATTTATGTGGCTCATGAGGGCATTAATGCACAGCTTTCCGTACCTGCAGAAAATTTTAGGGCCTTTAAGGAGCATTTAGATAGCATTGTGTTCTTGGAAAATGTCCGACTCAATATTGCCATTGAACAAGACAATTTTTCCTTTCTGAAACTCAAAGTGAAAGTGCGACATAAAATTGTGGCCGATGGCTTAAACGATAGCAGTTTTGACGTCACCAACAAAGGCGTGCACTTAGACGCAGAAAAGTTTAACGCCATTTTAGAAGACCCCAATACCGTCTTGGTAGACATGAGAAACCATTACGAAAGTGAGATTGGGCATTTTAAAAATGCGATTACCCCAGACGTAGACACCTTTAGAGACTCTTTAGATCTTATAGAAGAAGACCTGAAGGAGCACAAAGAAGACAAGAATCTGGTAATGTATTGCACCGGGGGCATTCGCTGTGAAAAGGCCAGTGCCTACTACAAACACAAAGGTTTTAAAAAGGTGTTTCAGTTGGAGGGTGGTATTATAGAGTATACCCGCCAGGTGCAAAACAAAGGCTTAGAAAATAAATTTATTGGAAAGAACTTTGTCTTTGACCACCGCCGTGCAGAGCGTATTTCTGATGACGTTATCGCGCATTGTCACCAATGTGGTAGCGCCTGTGACACCCATGTAAACTGTGCCAATGAAGCCTGTCATTTATTGTTTATTCAGTGCCCTACTTGTGCCAATGCTATGGACGACTGTTGTTCAGAAGAATGTAAAAGGGTGCACAACCTCCCTTATGAGGAGCAAAAGGCCCTCAGAAAAGGGAAGACGGTGAGCAATAAGATTTTCAAAAAAGGCCGCTCTGAGGTCCTGAAGTATAAAAATTAAGCGCGAGACCGCCTTTTAGGGCCAATGAGCCAGATCTGGGAGTCCCCCTAGCCTTAGAAAAATTAAAGCTTGGAAGACTTTGTTGGGGAAATTCACCCCACAAGAAAGCCCTTAAAACCATGCCTCCACATTTAACAGTGGGGGCTTTTTTTGGGCTTGTTTTTTATAGTATCTTTACCTCACTTCATGGGGAGATGCACAAAAAGCATCGGCCGCAGGCCAAACCCCCTGAGAAAATTTTTAAGAATCTAAGGCCTAGACTTCGCTGCGGCGCAAAAAAGGCCATAAGAATAAGATCATATATGGGCTGTAGTAGTTGTGCCACGGGCACTGACGGACAACCCCGCGGCTGTAAGAGCAATGGCACTTGCGGTACGGATAGTTGTAATAAATTAACGGTTTTTGACTGGCTTTCAAATGTAAGTCTCCCGGCAGGAGAGGCTCCTTTTGACTGCGTAGAGGTGCGTTTTAAAAATTCTAGGAAAGAGTTTTTTAGAAACACAGAAAATCTTTCTCTCCAAATTGGAGATTTGGTGGCCACTCAGGCCACCTCTGGGCACGATTTGGGAATGGTGACCCTCACCGGTTCTTTGGTGAAGGTGCAGATGAAAAAGAAAAAGGTGTCTTATACGGCAGACGATCTGCCTAAAATATACAGAAAAGCGACGGAGAAAGACATTGCCATTTGGCAGCGTTGCAGAGACCGAGAAGAGGAGATAAAAAAGCGATCTAGAGAGATTGCCATTGCTTTAAAATTACAGATGAAGCTTTCAGATGTGGAGTTTCAAGGAGACGGTTCTAAGGCAACTTTTTTCTACACCGCAGAAGACCGGGTAGACTTTAGGCAGCTCATAAAAGACATGGCTAAGGCTTTTGGGATTCGCATAGAAATGCGCCAGATTGGCTACAGGCAAGAGGCCCAACGTTTGGGCGGTATTGGTTCCTGTGGCCGGGAACTGTGTTGTTCTACCTGGCTTACAGATTTTAGGTCTGTGGGTACCGCAGCAGCGCGGTATCAGCAGTTGTCTTTAAATCCTCAAAAATTAGCAGGCCAATGCGGCAAGCTCAAATGCTGTTTAAATTACGAGCTGGACGTCTATGTAGACGCCCTTAAAGATTTTCCTGCGGCAGACACCAAACTCTTTACAGAAAAGGGATTGGCTTTCTGCCAGAAGGTAGATATTTTTCAAGAAAAACTTTGGTTTTCTTACCGAGACGACCCTGCCAATTGGCATCTGCTCTCTAAAGAGCAAACCAATGAGATTCTAAGGATGAACAAGGCCAAGGAGCCAGTACAAAGTTTGGAGGCCTATGCTATTTTTGAAACCGCAGCGGCTCCAGAGGTGGTCTTTGAAAATGTAGTGGGTCAGGATAGCCTTACCCGTTTTGACGCCCCCAAAACCAAGCGTAAAAACAAGCGAAATAACAGAAACAAAGCCGCAGGCAAAAACGCCCCAAAGGGCAGATCGGACCAGGCTACGGACAATAAATCCAAGCGACCCCCAAGGGCTAAAAAACCTCAAAATAATCTGGGAGGGCCAAAAGAAGGAGGAACGCCAAAAGAGGGAACCCAAAATCCTCAAAAAAGATCCAATAGAAACAGAAACAATAGAAACCGAAATAATCGCCCTAAGGATGGGAATACAGGACCAGATAATAAGGCTTAATGCTAGGCCCACCACTCTAGTGTTCACAAACCGGAGCAGTAGCCTGCTTGGAATATCTTCCTTTTTTTGGGGGCTATTGCTTTTGGGTTTGCTGTTTTCCTGTACGCCTTCTGGTACCCAGATGGACTTTCAAAAATTACCAGAGTCTGGCTGGCCATTGCGCACCCCAGTACGCTTTGAACTGAGCGTTTCCGACACCTTGCAGCCCCAGTCTATATGGCTTAGACTTAGGCATACCAACGAATATCCCTTTAGTAATATCTACCTGATTACCAGCCTGCAACACCCAAATGGAGAGGTAATCACAGACACCCTTTCTTATGATTTGGCAGCTCCGGACGGCCGCTGGCTGGGATCTGGAAACGGACTCATTAGCCAGGAGCTCCCCTTTAAAAAGAAAGTGCGATTTGAAACATCCAAACCCTATGTTTTATCCGTATATCATAGGGTAAGACAGTTAGGAGAAGCAGAGGGCATGGCCATATTACCTGGCGTAAAATCTGTGGGCTACAGATTGGCTCCTGCTCCATAACACAACTTTTAATTCTGAGATATTTTGGCAAAAAACCCACAAAACAAGCGTTCCAAAACCAAAAAACAGCCTGCGATATTTAAGCGCTATATTCTGATTTTTTGGGTTCTTTTTAGTTCTGGAATTCTCAGTTTTGCAGCCCTGTTTTACTTAGCCTCTATTGGGGTTTTTGGAGACATGCCCACCTTTGATCGCTTGGAAAACCCACAGACCAATCAGGCCACTCAAATTATGAGTGTAGACGGCAAAGTATTGGGTACTTTTTATTTAGAAGAAAATAGAAATCCCATAAGTTTTGAAGAGCTTCCAGATAACCTAGTACAGGCTTTGCTGGCCACAGAAGACATTCGTTTTTACGAGCATTCTGGGATAGACGCCATAGGTACGCTTAGGGCGATAGCCTATTTAGGAACCCGTGGTGGTGCCAGTACCATTAGCCAGCAACTCTCCAAGCTCTTGTTTACCAAAAGGGCTTCTACCAACACCTTTTCTAGGCTCATGCAAAAGGTAAAAGAGTGGGTGATTGCAACCCGCTTGGAGCGTCAATACACCAAAAACGAGATCATGGCCATGTATTTAAACATCTATGATTTTGGGAACAACGCAGACGGTATACGCTCTGCGGCCAACATATATTTTGGTAAGGAACCCATAGAATTGGAGCCCAAGGAGTCTGCCATGTTGGTAGGTATGCTTAAGAATTCAAGCCTTTACAACCCCATTCCCTCTCGCAACCCAGAAGGGACCAGAAACAGAAGAAATGCGGTTTTGGCGCAGATGGAGAAGTACGATTTTTTGGCCGCTTCGCAGGCCGATTCCCTCCAGCAAACCCCTTTAGACCTCAATTTTACCCCACAGACCCACCGAGACGGAAAGGCCACCTATTTTAGGATGTACCTCCAGGGTTTTCTCAAAAAGTGGATTGCAGAAAACCCCAAGGAAGACGGTAGCAAATACAATTTATATCTAGACGGTTTAAAAGTGTACACCACCATAGACTCTCGCATGCAAGCCAACGCAGAGGCGGCGGTGCAGGGGCATATGAAAAACCTCCAGCGGGAGTTTTTTCATCAGAACACCCCTGAGAAAAACCCCACAGCACCATTCTTAGATTTAGAACCCGAGCAGGAGCAGGGCATTATAGACCGAGCTATCAGGGGTTCTGAGCGCCGCCGACAAATGAAGGAAAAGGGACATTCTGAAGAAAAAATTCTAGCGAGTTTTTATATCAAAAGAAACATGACGGTCTTTGACTGGAATGCGCCCAACCAGCAGAAAGACACCCTAATGACTCCCCTAGACTCCATTCGCTATTACAAATCCTTTCTCAGGGCTGCCATGATGTCTATGGAGCCGCAAACGGGCCACGTAAAAGCATGGGTAGGCGGTATAAATTACAGACACTTCCAATACGACAACGTCATACAAGGAGCCAGACAAGCCGGTTCCATATTTAAGCCCTTTGTGTACGCCACGGCCATAGACCAGCTCAGGTTGTCACCCTGTGAGACCTTGCCAGACTCCCAGTTTTGTATTGCCGCTGGCAAGCACGGCAATATGGAACGCTGGTGTCCTAAGAATTCTGGAGGCACCTATACAGGAGAAATGCTCACCTACAAACGCGCTTTGGCCAAGTCTGTAAACTCTGTAACGGCGCAGGTCATAGATAAGGTAGGTCCCAATCCGGTGGTCCAACTCATAAAAAACTTGGGTATACAAAGTGAGATCCTTCCAGTACCTTCTATAGCTTTGGGGACGGCAGATATAAATGTCTATGAAATGGTGGGTGCCTATGGTACCTTTGCCAACAAAGGGGTCTATGTAAAACCCGTTATGGTAACCAGTATTACAGATAAGGCAGGGACGGTGCTTTATCAGTACACTCCAGAGACCCGAGACGTCATGAGTAAAGACGTGGCCTATACCGTGCTTAACCTATTGGAGGGAGTGACCAAAGATGGCTCTGGAATAAGACTCAGAACCACTGGCGCAGAGGAATTTAGGCCAGAGTATAAGAAAGTAGTTACCGGATATCCCTGGGCCTTTGAACACCCCATTGCTGGGAAAACAGGAACTACCCAAAATCAGTCGGATGGTTGGTTTATGGGGATGGTGCCCAATCTGGTTTCTGTAGTTTGGGTAGGAGGCGAAGAGCGGGCCACTCATTTTGAAGACATTACTTATGGGCAAGGCGCCACCATGGCCCTGCCAATCTGGGCCAATTTTATGCGAGACAATTACGCCATCCCTGACCTAGGTATTTCTATGGAGCCCTTTGAGCGGCCAGAAAACTTGAGTATAGAAGTAGACTGTGTGCCGGTCCCCACAGAAGAAGGAGACCCTGGCATAGATTTGGCAGAAGACGACATAGAGGGCTTGGATTTTTAGACTTTTCTGTTTCACTATTCTTTACAACAATTGACTTTTTCTCCCTTGCTTGTTTTTTTGCAGCTTAGCTGGTTGTTTTTCAATCTGAGCTGCAGTTTTTAAGACCCTCTAAACATCTTTCAAATATTTTTTTGGTCTTTGCAGGCCCATGTTTTTTTTCTATCTTAATAGAAAGATTTTAGCATGATTAACAAAGTAGTTTCCGGCGCCGCTGCAGCCATTGAAGGGGTGCAAGATGGCCAGACTTTAATGCTGGGAGGCTTTGGCCTCTGTGGTATTCCAGAAAACGCTATCTCTGCCCTGGTGGCTTCTGGGGTAAAGGACCTCAGCTGCATTTCTAACAATGCCGGGGTCTCCGATTTTGGTATTGGCCTCATGCTTGTAAAGCATCAGGTAAAAACTATGATTGCCTCCTATGTAGGGGAGAACGACGTTTTTGAACAGCAAATGCTCTCTGGAGATTTAGAGGTCATTCTCACCCCTCAGGGCACTTTGGCAGAAAAGTGCCGGGCGGCCCAGGCGGGCATCCCCGCCTTTTATACGCCAGCAGGTTACGGTACAGAAGTAGCCCAGGGCAAGGAAACCAAAGAATTTAATGGTAAAATGCACCTGCTAGAACTGGCGTATAAAGCAGACTTTGCCTTTGTAAAAGCCTGGAAAGGAGACACAGCGGGGAATTTAATTTTCAAAGGGACGGCTCGCAATTTTAACGCCTGCATGGCTGGGGCCGCCACCATTACAGTAGCAGAGGTAGAAGAATTGGTCCCAGCTGGCCAACTAGACCCCAATGAAATTCACATCCCAGGTATTATGGTACAGCGTATTTTCCAGGGGGCGAATTATGAAAAGAGAATAGAACAACGTACCACCAGACCAAACCCTTAAAAGACTGTAGTATGCTAGATAAAAACGGGATTGCCAAACGCATTGCACAAGAAGTCCAAGACGGCTATTACGTAAATTTAGGGATAGGGATTCCCACTTTGGTGGCCAACTTTGTTAGAGAAGATATTGGGGTAGAATTTCAGTCTGAAAACGGTATTTTGGGTATGGGACCCTTCCCACTAGAGGGCGATGAAGACGCAGATCTAATCAATGCGGGTAAACAGACCATTACAACCCTTCCAGGGGCTGCATTTTTTGACTCTGCCATGAGTTTTGGCATGATCCGTGCTCAAAAGGTAAACCTCACCATTTTAGGGGCCATGGAAGTAGCCCAAAACGGGGACATTGCCAACTGGAAAATCCCGGGTGTTATGGTGAAAGGTATGGGCGGCGCTATGGATCTTGTGGCTTCTGCAGATAATATTATTGTAGCCATGATGCACACCAACAAAAAGGGAGATTCCAAGCTCCTAAAACGCTGTACTTTACCACTTACAGGCGTAGGCTGCGTAAAAAAAATAGTCACCAACTTGGCGGTGCTCGAGGTAACCCCAGAGGGTTTTAAACTCTTGGAACGCGCCCCAGGGGTCTCTGTCCAAAACATTCAGGCCGCCACCGAAGGCCAGCTCATTATTCCCCCAGTGGTTCCAGAGATTTCAATATAAAAAAACCTTCAGCTCAGGCTGAGGGTTTTTTGTTTATGAGATCTAATTTTTAATTACTCCATATATTTAATAGGGCTGCAATCATAGCTATTTAAAAATAATGAGTTTAATTATATGGATAATACTTAAAACTTGTTAAAAAGATCAGAGAAATCATTTAGTCACTTTTAAATTAAACTCCTTTAATAATGATTTTATAAATTTTGGTATATTGACTTTTTAAATCAAATCTAAAAATATGAAAAAGTACTACTTTATATTAAGTCTAATATTCAGCCAGATTGTGATAGCTCAAGTTGGAATTGGTACTTCTGCACCCAATACCTCTGCTATGTTAGATGTTACTAGTACAGACAAAGGGCTGTTGGCTCCTAGAATATCTCTTACCGGAACGTTAGACACGAGTACTATAGCAACTCCTGCAACTGGGCTTTTAATTTATAACACATCTACTGCTGGTAGTGGGGCTTCAGCAATAAGTCCAGGCTTCTATTTTTATACTGGGAGCAAATGGGAAAGACTACTGAACACAGATAATATAACATCTATTCCCTTTAGCGGTACCATTTCCGCTACAGCCTTTGTGGGCGATGGCTCCGGATTGACAAACATTGGCACGTCTTCATCTACTTTTAAAGACAGTTATTTAAACATTACGGTAGGAACAGAGATGAAAAGCTTAACTTCATCCAAGACCACAGAAACAGATGAATATGGAACTTATACCTATTACGAAGGATATGCAAATATAGCTATTGGTGATAGTACTTTAGTTATGAACACTAGAGGTAATGAAAATGTAGCTTTAGGGCAAAGAGCATTATATTCTAACACTACCGGAGATGATAATATTGCTATTGGTGAAGATGCCTTAAGAAACAATACTTCTGGAGATGATAATATTGCTATTGGTGAAGATGCTTTAGAAAACAATACTACTGGAGATGATAATGTCGCTATAGGCATAGATGCCTTACGATACAATACTGATGGAGATTATAATACAGCTATTGGAGAAAATGCGTTAGAGAATAATACGGAAGGAGATCATAATACTGCTATAGGTGAAGATGCTTTAGAAGAAAATACAACAGGTGAAGAAAATGTTTCTATAGGTGCTCATTCAATGGACGATAATGAAACGGGTAGCAGAAATGTAGCTGTAGGTTATTCTGCTTTAGAATACAATGTAGATGGAGATGATAACGTTGCTATAGGCGCAAATGCCTTACAAGAAAATATAGATGGAGATGATAACGTTGCGGCAGGCGCAAATGCATTATTTTATAACACAAATGGAGATTTTAATACAGCTATTGGAGAAAGTGCGTTAGAGAATAATACTGAAGGAGATCATAATACTGCTATAGGTAAAGATGCTTTAGAAGAAAATACAACAGGTGAAGAAAATGTTTCTATAGGTGCTCATTCAATGGACGATAATGAAACGGGTAGCAGAAATGTAGCTGTAGGTTATTCTGCTTTAGA